>WTFU01000103.1 GCA_011523945.1 Mariniblastus sp.
TTTCCATCTTTATAAGTGCTTGGCATAAGGTGCGGTCGGCCGGGGTAGAAGTTGCGGATGTAGAGGTATTTGTTGGTGCGCACCGAGCGGATGCGGTCGACCGCTTCGCCGCAGCGGTCACGGGCGGCGTACACAGCCTGTTTGGGTTTGTGTTGGTGTGCCAGCACATTCCGTCCTTGTATTCTGTTGGGGAGATCAATGCCGGCCGCGGCAAGCGACAAAGCCGCAATGTCGATGTGCTCTACTAATTCTGCTCGCGTCTGTTTTGCAGCAATGCCCGGCCCGCGGATGATCAATGGAATGTGTGTCCCCTCGTCATAGAGAAATTGCTTGCCACGCGCATGGCTGATGCCATGGTCCGTAAAGAAAATGATCAGCGTGTTTTCAAGGAGGTTCTCTTTCTTGAGACGCTCTACCACCCTGCCGACATGTAGATCGGTCAGGCGCACTGTATCGAGATAGGTCGACCAGTCCTTAAGCAGAACTGGGTCGCGTGGGTAATAGGGCGGGAGTTGAACACGCTCAGGTACTGTTGAGTCGCCTAACGCCAGTTTGACCTGCTCATCCAGTTTGGCGTAGCTCGCCTCGGTAGCCCCACGCAGTTTGCCCCCGTGTAGCTGCACCTGCATGAAAAACGGTTGGTCTTTTGCTCGGCCAGCCCAGTCGTGGCCGTTGTACATGGAAGGCTCCCAGTGGAAGTTGTAATCGGTTTTGCCAAGGCGTTTCGCGTGCTTGGCCGGTACGGGTAGGCTCCGGTGATCGACACCGGGCAGGCCGCTGCCAATGCAGGTAAAGTAGCCAGCCTCTTGGAACAGCGTTGGGATTGGATGAACCCCATCGGGTAGGAGAATGCGATGATCTCGTCGTCCGCTTCGGTGGTGATGGGCACCGATTGAGGTTTGGTACATTCCGGTAATCAGTGCCGAGCGGAAGGTCGAGCAAACCGGCGAGGTCGCGTAAGCACGTGTGAAACGGATTCCTTCCTTCGCGAGGGCATCAACGTGTGGCGTCTGGATTGTCTTCTCGCCATAGCAAGAAAAGTTGGCCGACATGTCGTCGACCACAAACCAAAGGATGTTGGGTTTATCGGTTGTTCGAAGCCCAATTGGAGCCCGCGCCCCTTTCTTTTTAAGGTTCGCTTCCCAATCATCATGCTCCGATTTAAATCTCTGGAAGGCCTTGTACTCTTCAGCTGAGATTTGACCGTTAGAGTCAGTGTCGATAACAGGGAACAGCCACTCCCAACCTTTTTTTTGCTGGTTCCATTGGTCGTGAGACTTCCAACTTACCGTCTCACCGCGCTGCTTTGTCTGATCCTTAGTCGATCCGGGGATTCGATCTAGGGTTTGATCCAGATCATCCAGCTTCTGCCGCAGTTTTCTGTAAGGAACCTCTTGCACAGGAATATCGGCATCGACTGCCATGGCGGCGGCGACGCCCGCGGATTCGCCGAGGACCATCCAAACGGGTTCCATGCGTAGAGACGTGAATGCGATATGGCTGGCCGAGACGCATACGGGCACGATCAGGTTGTCGCATTCTCCCTTCTTAGGCACGATGGCTTCGTAGGGAATCTTGTAGCTGCCGTTGTATTTTCCCTGGTCGAGGTAAACGATGGAAAACTCCCCGCCTTGCACCGCGATTTTGCCATCCTCCGCAACCACAGTGTACGGGAAATCGTCGACACCATAGGCAGCGAGGCCGACCGCGTGAGGAGGATCGGTTCTGCCCTCGAGGTCCTTTTGGGAAAGGACGTAGGATGAAACCATTCGACGGGCCTGACGAATGTACAATTGGTGAGGCCAACCACCGGTTTCATCGAACACGCCCTTCCTGAATGTCACCTTCTTCGCACGTTCCTTCATGCGTTGGGGAGTTGAAGGATCCGTTTTGGCGAAGTGAAACGAGTTGATCAGAAATTCCTGATGGAATTTCCAGATCTTCGACCGGGTGGCCCAGTCACCGTTGGGATATTCATCGTTGCATCCGTGAACCGTGGATGCCATCAGGTTGCGATTCAGTTGGCCACCGCCGACAAACGGCCCTTTTTTGTTCGTGGTGATCTTGCCGAGTGTTTTTCCCATCTTTCGGTTCGAGAAAATGTCGACACCATCGCGGATGGCTCGACGATAGACTTCAAATTCAGCTGGATCGTAGTTCGTTGGCTCGGGAATGGGAATGCCATTGCCGCTCCCGTCGAACTCGTATCGGAAGCAGTAGCCCATCGTTAAGTCGTCGGCGCTTCCCAATTCGCCAATCCTGCGATCTTGGATAAAGGGAAGCAATCCACTCTCAGGATTGCCGTGCTCGACATAGGGATCGATGTCGTGGACCCACAGATTGGGCCGCACCCCGGCCAGTGATTCGTCGTAATGCCCACGTGCCTCCCGCCCCCAGGTGTAACTGGCCCCACTCATTGCGAGTACGTCGCCCTCGTATGAACAATCGATGAATACTTTCGCAGAGACCGTAATTGCATTCCGCTTCTTGGGTTCGGGGATAGGGCAGCCGGTTTTGTCGAATGGGGCGTAATCGAGTCCAATGGACTGGATAGATGATGCATTACCCTTCGGAGCGATTTCTTCACCCATGGAAATCGGTTTCTGCCGTGTTGGCGAATCGATGATGTTGTCTCCGACTTGGACGTTACCCAGGCGGTGCTCGTAGATCACGGTGATACCGCGGTCCTCCACTAATTTTTTGAAGCGTTCGCGATACTGTCTGTTTCCAATACCCAAGATGGCATTGCCGCCATGATGCTTTTGTTGCCGCTCCTTCACGCCATCCATCAGGATTTTGTAGGTCGAGCCGCCCACCGTATTGCCCTTGCCCCAGTCCAGATGGTTGATTCCGCCACCTGTCATACCACCGAGCCAGCGACTGGGTTCGATTAGAATTACCTTGGCCCCCTCTTTCTCCGCGGCTAAGGCTGCCATGACGCCGCTGGCGGTACCACCATACACACAGACGTCCGCGTCGTGACGAGCGAGCTGAGCATTTGAACAGTTTTCGGTGACCAGTAAAGTGATGAGGGCGATGGCTAATGCGAGTTGATTTTTCATAAATTTCGCGTCGACTTCGGAGTTGTGTTTGATGAAGTCCAAAAGTTTGGTTTCAGATTGCCATAAACGGCCAGTCGCCTTGTTTAGAAACTGCAAGCGTTTACGTTTCGGTTTCTATGGAATTACCAAGTCAAAAAGAATCCGCATCGACATAAGCAGCGATCACCTTGTTCTCTCCGTCAGGACCTTTGATCGAATTTCCATGTTCCATTCCGATCACACCGTCAAAACCGCGGGAATGGATATACTTAAAGACATTTCGGTAATTGATTTCACCGGTTCCGGGTTCTTTTCGCCCGGGATTGTCACCAGCTTGGAAGTAGCCAATTTCATCCCAGCATCGTTCTATGTTTGGGATAAGATTTCCCTCGGTGATTTGTTGATGATAAACGTCGAACAGAATTTTGCAGGCGGGGCTGTTGACCGCTTTGCAGATCGCGTAGGCTTGCGGAGAACCTTGCAGGAAAACCCCGCCGTGATTCGTAAACCAGTTTAATGGTTCCAGAACCATTGCCATGCCGTGCGGTTCCAGTAAGTCCGAGCATCGTCGCAGAAGTTCAACAGCGTTCGCCGTTTGATAGCCCATCGCCAAGCGATCTCGTCCGTTTTCATCGACGCTTCCGGGTACTACGGTCATCCATTTTGCATTGACCCGTTTGGCAACCTCAATACTGTCCTTGATATCTTGTAACACCGAGTCCCAAACGGCGTTATCCTTTTTGACGAATGTCGTCGTGCCGATTGATCCATGTGCAACGAAGACCCCCATTTTCATGTCAAGGGACTCCATCGTTGTTGCAATTTTCTTTTGCAGATCGATGGGCTTCTTTTTCATTTGGTTGTCTTCCCAAGCCGTAAAACCTTGGTCAGCCGCGAATTTCAATTGATCGATTGGGTCTGTGCCCCCAAGGTTTTTAAACATGTTGAAGTGTGGGGCATACTTCAGTTTGAATTTGTGCTGCTGTTGTGGCGCCGCGACCACGGGGTTGGGAAGTGCACTGAGGAACGCAGTCGATGCGCCGGCAAATAAAGTTGACTTTAGGAATTTTCGACGTTTCATATTTAGGTTAAAGCTCGCTTTCAACAGGAGATTTCGTCAATTCAATACCTTATAGCTCCAAGTAATATTGGTCAAATGAATCAATTAACAAATCGTTTTGTAAACTGGTGAATGATTTTTCGTTAGTGAAACTCCGTTTCTCGTTTGGTAACGTCAGGAACGCCTAGAATATTGAGATGTCCTAATTGGTTGATCGGGATGGTTTCGTTTTACCAGTTGCCGTCAAAAATTTAATGCTATTGGATGCGATCCTCGGTATCGGGGATGAGCTTGTTGATGTTGCAACTGACTTTCCCCGTGTTGAGCGATCTCTAGCCTCGGGGCTTGTCGAGTTTTTGGTGATGCGCAGTGGCTCACCTTGGAAAGTGGATAGGTTCTGTGGGTCGGCCGCCAAACGGAGGTATCTGTATTCTCAGTCAAGAATGGATGCCCCCAGTTTATCCAGCGTGGCAGCTTGAAATGTTTGAAGTCATTCAAGTTAGAAGGGCGGCGAAGCTCCATGGCTGGCGATCCCAGTCAAACGAGTTTACCTCTGCGGTGACTACCAGCAAACTTGATTTTACAAAGCCTCTTCGTAAAAACCTAAGGGAATTATTTTCCTTCTTTGGCCCATTGCTTCATTTGGGAAATATTTTTCTCAATAATCTCGAAGCGCCCCGGTTTTTTATTTCTAAGTCTGTACATCGTGTTCAAGTATACCTTCATGTCGCTGTCGTACATCGTTTCGCTTTCCGGAGTTTGGCCTTGGTCGTCCGTCTCTTCAATCCACCCATTCAGCAAGTTGCGCATTTCAACAAGCTTTGCCATATGGGCGCTGTCACTCGCCAGATTTTTGATCTCCCACTTGTCCCGACTCAAATCATACAGCTCCTCTGCTGGACGCGTCGGAGCAAAGATTAAAGCTTGTTCGGTATTCATTTTGCCAGCAGCATAGTAATCTTTGAGAGGCTGCATAAAGGGTTTGGCATCTTTGTAGGCACAAGGTTGTAGGTAAGGTCTATCGGGAAAAAAATTTTTGATGTACTTAAAGTTACCTTTTCGAATGCCACGGATGCGGTCGACTGTCTCATCGCAGCGATCGCGGGCAGTAACCACATAATCACGAGGCTTGGCCTGTTTTCCAAAGAGCGTTCTTGACTGCATGTATTCCGGAATCTTTAACCCCGCGAAATGCAAAGAGGTGGCAGCCATGTCAATGTGTAGAACAAGCTCATCCCTTACAGCAGCTCTTATCTTTTTAGGGGCCCAAACGATAAACGGTACCTTTGCACCTTCGTCATAACAAAACTGCTTCCCGCGAACATGACTGGTTCCATGATCTGTCATAAAGACAATTACCGTGTTATCCAGTTCATTTTCCCTTTCAAGCCTTTTCAAAATCTTACCGACTTGATGGTCTACATACTGCACAGTATTTAAATAAGCAGCCCAATGTTCCTGTACAGCGTCGATAGCCGGATAGTACGGTGGCAATTGAAAGTCGCCGATTTTTACGGGGGTATACAGATTTTGAGCAATGTCCTTGGAGACACTATTCGTATGCTTGCCTCCTGAGATTTGCACCTGAGCAAAGAAAGGTTGATCTTTCGTTTTATCTGACCAGTCAGCGCCATCGTATAGCGTTTTGGAATCGAATACGAAGTTGTAATCCGTCTTGCCGACTCTACCTTCAACACTGCCATTGCAAGTGTAGTAACCGGCTTCCTTGAACAATTCGGGAATCGTTTGTACTTGCTCAGGAAGAAATATTTTTTCTTTCCCTCGAGAGCTTCTATGATGATGCGCCCCAATTGAGGTTTGATACATGCCGGTAATCATTGCGGATCGACTCGTCGAACAAACGGGTGCGGTTACGTAAGCATTCGAGAAAACCACGCCTTCATTTGCGAGGCGATCGACATGTGGTGTCTTAACCGATTTCTCACCGTTGTAAGCAAAGTGAGACGACATATCTTCGACGACAAACCACAGAATATTTGGCCTTTGTTGCGCGATGCTTAGTGCTGGAATAGCGAGTATGAAAAATAGTGGGAGGAGATGTTTCATGTGATTATGAGGATGAAAACAGCAAGTATTGCGAGTGCATATCATGGGGTTTGGTGCGACCTATGTTGTTTTGACGTCAGTGTATAAAACCAGAATTCTTTGCTATCACTGTTCTTGATTCATTTTGGCTTGCTCAAAAAATTTTACCCGGTTCTTGTTTTCGCCAGCCATTATGAATTCAACGACTCTTTAAGCAACTCCATCAGGCCTGGTTCTGTCAGGACTGTTTTCCCGCTTTTAATTTCTCTCGATACTGCGATTGAATTCCAATACGGATTCGTAGGCCATCCGCTGCAAAAAGGCTTTCCTTTTATTTTCGAAGACCACCGTTGGTTCTCCACCATCGGGATCTTTTCCCGCCTTCAATTTATTCTCGGTGACCGAGTTGAACGCGAGGCCTTCGGGACTCTTACCAGTTATCGCGGCGTAGAACAGGTTGGCGACTAGAAAAGCACAGGTTTGATTCGGATGCCCGTCGTTTTGGTAGCGAAAGACAAGGTCGGTGCCCCGATTGTCGCCGTCGCCCATCTGAATGTTTTTGATCGCCAAGGGTACGGGAATTACGGCTCTCGGTTGTATTGTTTTGGCCATCCTCAAGCCAACCGCTGTATCTCTTTCGGCTGATGCTAGGTTGTACGGTTCGGTTACGGGATTTTGGTTCTGCGTTTCCGGAGAGGTCATATAAAGAATCACTTCGGCACCTTGCGTTTTTGCGAATTCTGCGAGCTTCGTAGCGTAACGCTCATATGCCTGATTCGGCTGTTCGGATACATCTCGCCAGCTCTGCAGGACGACGTAGTCCCATTTTGTCCTGGGATTGTTTTGAAGCAGCGCTTCGTGAATTTTAATAGCCTTCAAGATATGTTTATGGATATCGGAAAAGCGCATGTCCGCTTTGCCGAGAGAGGACCAGTGTCGATTCCACTCCTCGGGCTTAGGCGGCGTATCGTTTTTGAGAAATTCTTTCATTTTAGCGATACGTTTATTGATCGCTTCTTGCGTGAGGGTGCTTTGCTCGATCACACTTTGGCTGAAGTAAAATGTGGAGTGCTTGAACATATTTTGTCCACCGTAGATAACTCTTTGGACTTTCACATCGGTTTCCGGATCACCTTCTTCAAGAATCTGCTCGACAAGTCCAGCGATGTTGTGTCGCGCTGTGAAGCTATTTCCAATAAAAAGAATATTCAATTCTTCTGCCGTCGAACTTATCGCAGAGGAAACGATAAGAAGGGTAATTACTAATCTTAAGATCATAAATAGAGTTTCTGTTAATTATATTTAACTAAGTTTATCCGAGGCTTTCGCTTGCATCTGGCCACAACGAAATATTTTCCATGGGTCGGGTGCAAGTCCGCTATTGTTTCAAAAAGATCACCGGCTTGCAAAATATTTTCGCTCAGATAAGACCCGCTCCTCTTGCTCATGATTTGGCGATTTGCAAACTGATCCTCCTTGCAACAAAATGGGATGACGAGTTCACTCATAAATTTTAAACTATCAAGCCATTCTGTATGAATCTTTAAGGTCCACTGGAGAAGGATGTCTACAGAAAAGAAACAAAACCCCAAACCCAAACGCCGTCGAATTCAACTCGGCCTAAGGACTATACTCGCTTTGCTTGCGGTGGTGTCCGGTGTTTTTGCTTGGGTTGTTTTTGAATTGGAACAACGCCAAAACGAAAAGAAGTCGATTGCTTGGGTCGAGGATATGTCCGGGACGGTAGGGTTCGAATTCTCGGGCAGTGTTGGCCATCAATTGGAATATAAGCCTGTAAGGTTGATTGAGGTTAGCTGGTGGGACAAATTTAAGGACCAGTTGTTTGGAAGAAGAGTAGTTTCGGTTGATCTTTCAAATACGGCAGTTTGTGGTCTCTCGCCTCTGGCCGACCTCAAGAATATACATCTTCTTAAGCTACATCAAACCGAGGTAAACGACTTAACTCCGTTGGCTGGTTTGGAGAATCTTCAAGAGCTTGACCTTGGTGAAGCCATCGATTTGCATGACCTCGGTCCGCTCGCAAATTTGAAAAGGCTCAAACGACTGGTCTTGAGCCATTCGTCAGTTCGAGACCTTAAGCCTCTTTCGGGGCTCCGGCACCTGAAAGATCTTGAACTTCAGGAAACCAAAGTAAATGACTTGTCTCCTTTAGCGGAGCTAGAGAATCTTGACTTCCTTGCCCTTGGTAACGCCACTGAGGTGCACGACCTTAATCCCCTTGCAGGACTTAAAAAGCTAAAATGGCTTATCTTATATAACACGCGGGTCAGCGACCTTATTCCACTTGCCGGTTTAACAAATCTCGAACGCTTAAACGTTACTGGGACAAGAGTGAGTGACCTATCTCCTCTGGTTGATTTAAAGAATTTGAGTGAACTTGATATTTTGGGCGCTGAACCTGCGGTAAGCGATCTTTCTCCGTTGGCTGGGTTGAAGAATCTTTGGAGTCTTAGGCTTGCTGTTATTAATACAAATGATCTAACTCCTTTGACTGAACTGGATAGGATTTCCCATCTGACTCTTCAAGGTGCGCAGTTAGACGATTTCTCGCCGCTGGCACATCTCACCAAGCTTGAAATCGTGAGAGTCGATGGCACGGCTTTACGGGACCTTTCACCGTTATCGGAACTGAAAGAGCTCAAAATAATCTACATGTCTCGGACGCAAGTAAGCGATTTATCTCCTCTTGCGGCACTAACTCTCGACCGTGTTTTTATTCGAAAAACACGAGTAAATGAAAGTCAGGTCGAAGCATTTCGAAATGCGCATCCTAATTGCACCGTTTATCGATAGACAGATCGCACTTTTATTAAGAATCAGGGCAACGTTTGGGTGTACCTAATTTTGGGGAATGAGCAACAAGAGTTCTGTGACCCATGGTCGATAGTGTCTGTGAAATTAGTGAGATCTCATTTGATGCCAGACTTGGTTTTAGTTTGCAATTTGGGTTGTTTCGGTGATCAGTATTCAATGGTAGGTAAGGATGGAATATTAAATATCTTCTCATTCGGGAGAATTGAAAGAGCGATCTCTTGACGAAGTTTGTGATCACTTACGAGAGAGTCAATTTGCCGGTTCCCAATTTCGCAGATTCTGTTATTACGATTTTTGCAACAATAAACGGGGTAATCACGTTGGCGCGCTACATCAGTGGATTACGTCTCCAAAGATTTCTAAATTTCTGTAACGACTACCTTGCAGCAAATAAGGAAATTTCCGAATGAAAGATTGCCCGTAATCGACGATGGCTTGCAGATAGGCTTGATCCAAATCTAAAACCAATTGCTGAATTTGCCCATCGTGATTACCTGTGCTTTGAATTTTCAAAAATCGAATCAGTTTTAACCGTCAAGTGGAATCATGAGCGATCTAATCAGGGAAACCGGGGATATGAACGGGTAGCGACGTATTTAGAATCCTTTATTACAATTCTGAATTCAAATCAAAGTTAATAATTATATTGTAACATCAGCGCATCAAATTCGGTTGACGGTAATTTTTGCCTACGTTTCTAATTCTTCGTAAACTAAACTAAGCTCTTGACCGACTTGTAAGTTTGTAAGCCTAGGAGGTTCTTTTCGCAAATCCAAGTGATCCAAATGCCCGTGCCGTTGAGTCCGAGATAGCCGCTATGCTTTGGCGATGGCAATTCGCGAAATCTGATGCTCGCGATTCAATTCTTTATAAGTCCGAATTTAAATTGAATCTCGAATTTTGGTTCCCTTTCTCTGAGATCGAATTTACTCGCAGGAGAAAGATATGGTGCGACGGTGTTCTGCAATTAGAAGTTCAGGTACTCAATCCCGTGTCATTTGTCATTGCGGGGGTTGGGTACTTCCCGCGTTCGATCTCCCCCTTTGAAATCGAATTTCATTTCACACAAGTTCGCGACGTGACGCCAGAATTTACGGTTCTGCGTTTTGGGCAACTTGATGAATTTGGTGGTCTTTGTACATTTGAACCTCGCACAGGTTATTCACGTGTAATGGATTTGAGACCTAAGACCAATTTAGAATGGGCCGTCGCGGTGAAATTGACTGGATCGAATGCGAATCATTTAGAGTGATGAGCGCAGGAAATTAACCGCT
Organism: Mariniblastus sp.; assembly: GCA_011523945.1. GTDB lineage: Bacteria > Planctomycetota > Planctomycetia > Pirellulales > Pirellulaceae > Mariniblastus. The sequence continues at coordinate 10,257 of WTFU01000103.1, forward strand.
GGTGTCTCTTTGTATGGATTCATAGAAGTTCGAGAATACAAAACAATAGCTTACATTGCCATTAGGTTGGAACTGGGATGCGGTTACCTGCAATAAGTGGAATCATTGATCGGCGGATTCTTGCGAACTATCGGATTGATCCGGTTTGCATGGCAGATGCGCTCCCATCGCCGTTTCGGCCACTTACCGTAAGTGGTTATGTGATTGGTGGAATTTGTCTGATTCGCTTAGCTCGGGTTCGTCCTAAAATATTTCCGATTCCTTGGGGAATTGGGTCAGAGAACGCCGCCCATCGGATTGCGGTTGAATGGGATTCAAACGGTGAGATAAAGCGGGGCGTTTATATTCCACGGCGGGATACTAGCTCGATTCTCAACTCACTTGCAGGTGGCAGGATTTTTCCTGGTGTACATCACCGCGCCAAATTTACAGTTTTGGAGACTGAAAATGCTTATTCCGTCACCATGGCCAGTGACGATGGTAACGCAAATGTTCATGTCGCTGGTTCAATTTCGGATTCTTTTTCTTCTTCGTCCGTTTTTGACTCTTTAAATTCGGTTTCGGAATTTTTTGAACTTGGTTCGCTCGGTTATTCCGATACCAACACCGAAGGGCGATTTGATGGTTTGGAATTACAGTGCGACAATTGGCATGTTGAATCCTTGGCAATTGATTCAATTCAATCGAGCTACTTCGAAGATGAGATTCGATTCCCAGTTGGATCGGTTGAATTTGATTGTGCGTTGCTGATGCGGAATATCGAGCACGAGTGGCACGGTCATCCGGATTTATGTTGTACGACTCAGGGTTGATTCGTAGGCAATAAGTTTGCTGCGGTATTGTCGAGTTGTAGAGAACGAGTCACCTTTTGTTAATGGGGCGAACTTCCCAGAAATTTTAATAAGAAACGGAAGCTACATATGTACAATAGTCTGATGCTTACCTGCGTATTTTGTCTCTTTATGATTCCAATTGTGGACGCGTCAGGACAGGACGAAAAAAGCCCGTCTCTAAAAGAACTCCATCGGCAAATCGATGTGGTTGTGCTTAAGCATTATCCCAAGGCAACTTCTTATGTTTTCGAGGATGCCATTGGTTTTGAATTTGCTACGCGTAAATATGTTACCCGTTTGGTGGCCAAGCGGCTTCCAGGTACGAAACCGTTGATAGGTCTAGAACGTGGTCCAATGGATGGGGGGGTTTGGTGTGATATTTGGTATCGTTCAGGCGATCTGAAAACTGAGCCGGCATATGCCAGAGCTGCAGGCGTGACAAGAAGAGAGTTTTATCGAGAATTTATTTTATATCCCAACGACGGTCAGAGAAAATGCCATTTGATAGTCGTTTTGCGCCTTCCATTAGAGACCAG
>WTFU01000055.1 GCA_011523945.1 Mariniblastus sp.
AAATGGTGCTGTACAACAAAATCAATCATGCTTTTCGCCAACTGAAAGCCTACATCGCCGATCGCCATACCTGGGCCGCCAACCATGGCGGTGTTCTAGGGTCGCGACCCGTGGCTTATTTTTCAGCCGAGTTCGGCATTCATGAATCTCTACCGATCTATTCAGGCGGCCTGGGAGTGCTTTCCGGCGATCACATCAAGAGCGCCAGTGCCTTGGGCGTTCCCTTGGTCGCGGTTGGTCTTTTTTATGGACAAGGGTATTTCCGCCAACATTTGGACGAGAGCGGAATGCAAGTCGAAGAATACGTCGATACCGACATTCGTTATTTACCGGTTCGCCCGGCAACCAACCGAGAAGGTGAACCGATTACCGTCAGCATCGAAACGCGTAACGGTACTCTGCTGGCGAAAGTTTGGAAAATGATGGTAGGGCGGGTCCCTTTGTATCTGCTTGATTCCAACGTGGAAGGCAACAGTCCCGAAGACCGTCAGCTAACCAGCCGCCTGTATGGTGGCGATGAACGAACTCGGATTCGCCAAGAACTGATCTTGGGTATCGGAGGTGTCGCCGCCTTACATGAGCTTGGCATTCGTCCCGGTGTCTATCATCTCAATGAAGGGCACAGCGCCTTTGGGCCGCTGCAGGCTATCTACCTGCGTATGCAGGAAACCGGTTTGCCATTTGACGAAACCGTCCGTCAAGTTGCCGCGGAAACGGTGTTCACGACACATACGCCCGTCCCCGCAGGGCACGACCGGTTTAATGCTGAGCTGCTTGAGGAACATCTTGGCCCCATGGCCGACAAGCTCGGGTTAAACCACGAGCAACTCATGAGTTTAGGTCGGATCACCCCGAACAACACCAACGAATCCTTCTGCATGACGGTGATCGGACTGAAGCTGTCGCGCACCGCCAATGCCGTCAGCCAATTACACGGCCACGTCTCGAGACGCATGTGGTCGGAGCTGTGGCCTTGGCGTGTTGAAGAGGAAATTCCCATCGGACATATCACGAACGGTGTCCATACCGATAGTTGGTTAGCCGATTCCATGAAATCCCTTTGCAACCGATATTTCCCAACGGACTGGCATGAAAAGCATGGCGATCCCGAAACTTGGCAGCACATTTACGACGCCGACCCCGGCGAACTCTGGGAAACACACAACGCCTTGAAGACGATGTTATTGAACTTCATGCGGCATCGTCTGGCGGCCCAGATCGAGCGTCGCGGTGGCAGCGCTGAGGCTATCAACGCGGCCCGTCATAGGTTCGATCCTCAAACACTGACGATCGGATTTGCACGTCGATTTGCCACCTACAAACGAGCCAACCTGATCTTTACCGATTTAGACCGCCTATCCGAGATCATCAATAATTCACGGCGACCCGTACAAATGCTGTTTGCGGGAAAAGCGCATCCCAAAGATGAGCCGGGAAAAGAATATATCCGTGAGATCGCTCAACTGAAAAACGACCCTCGATTCGCCGACAAAGTGGTGTTCCTGGAAAACTACGACGTCAACGTCTGCCGACACATGGTACAGGGAGTGGACGTGTGGCTTAACAATCCCCGACGACCGCTTGAAGCTTCTGGAACCAGTGGACAAAAGGTGGTTCTGAATGGCGGACTTAACTTGTCAATTCTGGACGGGTGGTGGAATGAGGCGTTCAACGGGGTCAATGGATTCGCCATTGGAAACGGCTCCACGCATGCTTCGAATGAGATCATGGATCGACGAGATGCCGAATCGTTGTATGAGGTTTTGGAGCAACAAGTCGTGCCGCTGTTTTACGACCGGGATGTGGACAACTTGCCCCAGCATTGGATCGATCGCATGATGAACTCCATCAGCACCCTTGCCTGGCGTTTCAGTTCCAACCGCATGGTCATGGACTACACCAACCTGTGTTACGTACCGGCCGCAGGTGGATTGAGTTCTCACATGCCGAAAAACTAAAGCGACATGAAGGCTCTCCTGGTTCGTTCAACTTGCGAAGCCAATCTCAGGATTAGTTCTCTGAATTAATTCCCGGAATTGGTAGAGCCACTCAGGATTGCGTCAAGGTTGTTCTGTGTTTCGAGTTGCTCTAATGGAGACTGGGGCTTTTCCAACCGCGAGTCAATGTCTTTTACG
>WTFU01000164.1 GCA_011523945.1 Mariniblastus sp.
ATTGGAAAATATCTGCCAGCACGTGGTAAACGGTCAAGTTTTTTAAAAATTCGTCGTAAACGTCTCTCGAAGTTCGGCGGCTAATTCTCCGTAACGGACATAAAAACCACGGGAAATCATAACTAGATAGACATTGAGCCCCAGCGAGATGAGCAGCATGACGTAAATAAAAAAGGTAGAGCCACTCGAAGAATTTCCTGCTTTATTTTCACTAGCTCCAGGCGGATTGGCTACGTTGCTCGATACGTTGTTGACGAATTTTTCCTCGGCCATACTTAAGGCTGAATTAGGTGAGGGATTTCGATTTCCATTGTCGAGTGAAGGGGTAGCAGGAATGTCGTCCGAATGATTAGCAAGTTGGGCTTTCGAAGGCGGAAACGTTGAGTCGCTATCGCGATTTGGCAGAGTGACGGGCCACGAAGGCTTCGAGGTTGGAGCGAGTTCTGAAGGAGCCGGAAGGCTCTTTGGCGGTTGTTGGTTGAGGGAGGCGAAATCCTGTCGTTGTGGCAAGTTTGGAGATTTTTCTCCCTCAAGCATGTAGGCTGGTTTTGTGGGATTTGAAGTCCAATCTGATTGAGCGTTGTTTTTTACGATTGGTTGGTCATTGAAATACCCAAATTGAACTTTAGTGAAACGCCCTCGCTCTGCCTCTGGTAATTCATATACGAGTCGGCAGGTGTTGAGCGATTGAATGTCAGATTCTCGTAATTGAAACCGAATAACTCCATCTTTTTGCATGGAAACCTGACGATTTAGTTCTCGAATTAATAGATTGGGATCTTGGTTGCCGAATTTGGTAAGCACAAAGCCATTGACCCGCTCCAGTCCTAGAGGTCGCTGGTTTTCATCGCGAGGATCGATGTCTGCCTCTAGTTCGCCCTGCACCCTGAATTCATTGATGGTTGCCTCGTCCAACGTGAAGATCACCGGCTTGCTCAGGCTCTGCGTGATGGAAGATTCTGAGGTTGGAATTTGCTCACCGGGGGCACTATGCACGGGGGAACAGAGCGTGACTGCAATGGCAATGGCGAAAACAAAGGTGGTGAATCCCTTCATGGACAACTCCAACATTCAATTAATTTCTGGGTAGCACTCTATAATAATGATTCGGTAACATGCGGGTAAATAGCGAAATTTTCGAATCGACGTCATGCGGTGGGGCGAGCTTGGAATTGAGCTTTAATCGGCGCGTCATGAACTTGTTGCTGCCTGACTAACTTAAAATAGAAATTATCAACGTGCCTAACCAAACTGATAATCCTTTGGTGAAAACGTCGGATGGGGACACATCCGGTCAAGATTTTGATGGAGATAAGCAAAGCCGGTGGAGCAAGGCCATGCTGATTCGCTGGTTTCGTATTTTGATGATGATCTCTGTTGGGCTCGCGATTGCCTACACTGCTATCACTTCGTTTCAGCAATTGCATGAAGAGGGAGTGGATTTTTCAGCTGTCAATTATGGTTGGTGGATCGCTGCGGTCGGGGTTTACATTGGAACAATGTTTCTTTCCTGTTGTTTTTGGTTCCGCGTGTTAATGGCATTGGGGCAAAAACCAAAATTCGGTGCGGCCTTGTTGGCGTTTTTTGCAAGTCAGCTTGGGAAGTACGTTCCTGGGAAAGCGATGGTTGTTGTCATCCGAACGGACATGATTCGCGGAGACGAAGTCAGCACCGCCCCTGCGGCTGCGAGTGTTTTCGTCGAGACTTTAACGTGGATCTTCGTTGGCTCAGTGATTGGCAGTTTACTTTTGGTTTTGCAATTTGAAGGGCAGACGCTCCTCAAGACCATTGGCGTTTTACTTGCTGTAGTCGCTGGAATCTTGACTTGGCCACCTGTTTTTCGGTGGATTGCGTTAAAATTGGGGGTCGTGAAGGGCCGCAAGGCGAAAAAACTATTGAATGGCCTTAATTTTCAGACAATGAGTTTTGGTTGGCTAGTGATGTCAATGGGCTGGTGCTTAAACGGCTTGAGTTTGTGGATGGTCCTCAAGGGTTTGCCGGAAACCGCTGTGTCGATTTCGGATTTTTCGTTGGCGATGGTTTGTGTCTCGTTGGCGACGGTTGCCGGCTTTGTTTCGCTGCTTCCAGGTGGTTTGGGCGTTCGGGAATTAGTGATGATTCCGCTTCTTGGTTCTCAATTTGGTGCGGTCACGGCGATTGTAGCGGCCATTGTGATTCGGGTGATCTGGTTAACCGCAGAACTCGCCACGTCTGGTATAATTTATGCTTACCGTCAGGCAGTGGTTAAAGTACCTTAGAGAAATTATTCTCTGGAGCGGAAGAAGCATGCCAAAAATCTCGATCATCATTCCGGTTTTTAACGAAGAAGATTCGCTCAAAGAACTTCATCGCGAGATAGGTGAAGTCGCTGAAGCAAATCAGTATCAAGTTGAGTATGTTTTTGTTGATGACGGATCGACCGACCGTAGTTGGAGTGTGTTGTCTGAGTTGGCGAAAATTGACTCACGTGTTCGGTGTATCCAGTTTCGACGGAATTTTGGGAAGGCGGCGGCGTTGCGAGCCGGAGCGGGAACAGCCACGGGCTCGTTATTGGTGACAATGGATGCGGATCTTCAGGATGATCCGGCTGAGTTGCCGAGCATGCTGGAAAAGCTGGGCGATGATTATGATCTAATCAGTGGCTGGAAGCAGGTAAGACATGACCCGATTGGAAAAACGTTACCGTCAAAAGTTTTTAATTGGCTCGTTGGTTTGCTAACGGGCGTTAAGCTGCACGATCACAATTGCGGATTCAAGTTGTATCGTCGGGAGATTTTTGACGAGGTTAAACTCTATGGGGAGATGCACCGATTCGTTCCCGTTTTAGCACATGCGAAAGGGTTTCGGGTTGGCGAAATACCCGTCAATCACCGAGCACGCGAACACGGAGTCTCGAAGTATGGCTGGTCGCGTTTACCGAAAGGTTTTTTGGATTTACTGACGGTCAGTTTTTTGACTGGATTTAATCAGCGCCCGCAACATGTGATTGGAGCATTGGGCTTGTTTTCACTGGTTCTTGGGTCTGCTGGAATCGCCTATATGACGATTTACTGGATTCTTCGAGTTTCTTTTGAAGCCTTCAGCGAATGGGCTCCGGTTCATCAGCGACCGTTGCTCGTTTATTCTCTGGGGGCTTTTTTGCTTGGTACTCAATTGCTTTGTATGGGATTTCTGGCAGAGTTAATTGTTGCCCGGGGCCAAGAAAATCGAGAACCTTATTCCATTCGGAACCAACTGGGTGAGGCGGAAGAGATTTAGTTGGTGAGTTTTGTTGGAATGAGATCGAGTCTGAGTTTTCTTCTTTGAATTATCTTTTTGCGGGTTTAGGCGGTAGTGAATTCAGAATGAATGCGTCTTCAAATTCTAAGAACCAGAATGAAACTTGCCCTGCCGAGTTGCCTAATTTCTGTGCGCAAAGACATTGGGCTATTTTTTGGATTTTGATTTTATGCTCATTGTCAGTTGTCGCTGGACGTGTGTTGACATTGCAGAATTATCAGGCGCGAGGCGATTCGCCGTTTTTTAGCGCGAACGATCGGAGTCGATGGTGCACGATTAGATCACTCGGTGATAATGGAACGTATGAAATTGACGAAGTGATTCGTCGAGGGCAGTCGATCGACTGGGACTCCATCGATAAGGTTCAGCATGCTGGCGAAGACGGACGCCTTCATTTTTATTCCAGTAAACCGACACTTTTGCCCACGCTTCTGGCTGGAGTTTATCATGGTGTCAAAACGCTGACTGGGAAAGATCTTGAGAGCGATCCAATTTTCGTGACGCGGCTGATTTTGTTACTTGTCAATGTAGGTGGATGGGCCGTTTATCTGTATTTCATGGCACTTACGATTAACTCCATTCCTGTTCGCGATTGGTCGCGCTATTACGTTTTAGCTTGTGCTGGTTTTGGAACCTATCTTTCGACATACGCCAACACACTCAATAACCATTTGCCGGCAGCGATTAGCGTGATGATTTCATTGTATTGCTTGTCGGTGATTTGGCGCAAGGACAAAGCAGGCTGGCGTTATTATTTTGCAGCGGGCTTGTTTTCGGCATTCGCCGCGGCGAATGAATTACCGGCTCTCTCATTTTTTAGTTTGGCTGCGCTATATTGCATTATTCGCTCGCCACGCAGGATGGCGTTTGGTTTTGTTCCCGCTTTTGTATTAGTGGCGTTGGGATTTTTCGGAACTAATTTTCTTGCTCATGGTCAGTACCGCCCGGCGTATGCTCACCGAGGTGACGGTGGTGTGGTCGCGACTTTGGCGGGAGACTTTGATGGAGCTCTAGACAAAGGCCAGTTGCCGACAAAACTGAATTACTTCGACCTGGAATCTCCCGAAGTAAGTCCGGGAACCTGGCCGAGTTCGCCCAGAGACGAAACCCGTTGGGTCGTTCGCGATCTTCTTTCCTCGAAACAGTTTTCGGTTGTCAGAATAGGCGAGAGTGGTTCGTCTGGTTTCGAATATGAAATTCGGCAGTGGGATAATTGGTACGACTATCCGGGCAGTTACTGGCTGGATGTGAATGCAGAATCGAAATCGCTCGTTGATCGAGGGCAGCCTTCACAGGTTCTGTACGCATTTCATGTTCTCTTTGGCCACCATGGAATATTTTCGTTGACCCCGATGTGGGTAATGAGTTTTGCCGGTATGTTTTCGCTTCTGCTTGGGGCCAAGATGGCGGGGCAATTTCAAATGCGCTGGCTCGGTTTTATGACGGTGGTGCTATCGATTGTTGTGATTGGATTCTACCTAAATCGACCGGAGATGGATCGAAATTATGGTGGTGTAACGAGCGCCTTGAGGTGGTTATTTTGGTTGGCTCCCTTGTGGCTGGTTTGCATGTTGCCAGTGGTGGATGGCATGGCGAGAACTAGGATTGGCAAGGTGACTTGCTATCTTTTGTTTGCGGTGAGTGCGGTATCTGCGTGCTATTCGGTGGCGAATCCTTGGGTTCATCCGTGGTTGTATGAAGTTTGGGAAATTACAGGGCTTCCACGCTAGGTTGCTTCGTCAGGCCGGTCGAAAGGCCACAGTGTTACCCGATTCGGTGGTCTCTTTGCCTGTCAGGCTCATTTTTGCTGGGTTTGCTGCTGTGGAAAGAATGAGTTTCTCGGCATCTGGCTTGAGCTAAATCACGGTTTGAGTGTAGATTTGGGCAGACCGAATGCTTTTTTTATGTGCTCTTAATCTCGCAGCGAACCAACGCAATGAAAATTCAGTTTTACAATTCTTTGACGAACCAGCATGAAGAGTTTATTCCGTTAGAGCCTGGTAAGGTATCGATGTACAGTTGTGGACCGACGGTTTACGACTTCGCACACATTGGAAATTTTCGCTCATTTTTGTTTGGCGACCTGCTGAGACGATTTTTTGAACTGACAGGCCATGATGTGCATCACGTGATGAACATTACGGATGTTGGGCATATGGTCGAAGGCGAAGCCGATAAAATGATGGAGGCTGCTAATCGCGTCAAAGTCAATAAAAAATCCGGAAGGGTTCCCGAGGGAGCGATTGAAAATCCAGAAGATCCTTACCAAATCGCTGAGTATTACACTCAGGCGTTTTTAGAAGATGCCCGGCGTTTAGGTTACAAGGTTGCCTATGAGTATCCGCATAATGTACCTAAAGCGACGCATCATGTTGAAGGTGACAACGGCATGATTGGCATGATCCAGAAATTGCTTGAGCGAGGTCATGCCTACGTTGCTGATGACGGCGTTGTTTATTACAGCGTCGAGAGTTTTCCCGGATATGGACAGTTGAGTGGTAACTCTCTTGAAAAAATTCAGAGTAATGCCGGTGGTCGCGTTTCAGCCGAAAATCAATCTCGAAAGAGGCATCCCGGGGATTTCATGCTTTGGAAGCCGGATCAAAATCACATCATGAAGTGGGATTCACCTTGGGGGGTTGGTTATCCGGGTTGGCATATTGAGTGTAGCGTCATGGCGCGGTCAATCATCGGTCGAGACGTGATCGACATTCACACGGGTGGAGAGGATCTGATTTTTCCTCATCACGAATGTGAGATTGCGCAATCCTGTGGAGCGACTGGAGAAGACCGATTTGCGAATTTTTGGATTCATGCACGGTTTCTTTTTGTTGAAAACGAGAAGATGTCAAAATCGTTAGGCAATTTCTATACGGCACGCGATGTGTTTGATGGAAAAGTGAAAGTTACCGACGAAAATACCGGCGAGCAGACGGAGATGGGACGTAGTGTGCATCCTGCAGTTCTTCGATTTGAATTGATTAAATCACACTATCGAACCAATATGAACTTTACCGCGAAAGGGTTGATTGATTCTGCACAAACGATTGACCGGATGGTTGAGTTCCGTAAAACGTTAGAGAGTAAAATTGAGGGAGACAATGGTGAAGCTGAAGTTGATTTGTCGCACCCTGTTCTTGGTGAATTCGCAGAAGTCTTGGCCGATGATCTGAATGTATCAGGCGCATTGGGCGTTATGCTTCCATGGATAAAGGGCGACCATTCAGATCCTCGGTTGTCTCTGGCTGTATTGAAAAAAATGAACTCAGTGTTGTCAGTGGCGCCCATCAATGAGGGGATTGCCAACGCTGCGGAAGAAGTTGAATCAGAGTCCGATGCGGCTGAATTTGAGCAGGCTCAGCAATGGGCTAATGAGATGGATACGGCTCGGAAAGACAAAGACTGGTCGACTTCTGATGCGTTTCGTGACAAGATACACGCGGCAGGTTTTGAGGTTCAACAGACTCCCGAAGGCTCGAAGATTAAAAGAAAATTAGGCGTTTAATTTTACGGCAGAAGGCGCTGGCTCGAACGAGATTCGAGGCAGTGTAATTCACGAAAGATCCGGGGATGGGGCTCTACAGTCGTCTTGTTATCGCAATGATGCACTCGGCTGGCATTCATTGATACGAGAACTTTTAGCATGGAAAATCGCATGACAGTACCAATGAATCAGTCGTTAGCCGTGCAGGAAAATATAGTCCTGCCGGGAGATACCAACGCGCACGACACAATGTTTGGTGGGCTTTTAATGAAACGGATTGATGAAACGGCAGCTATCTCGGCTCGACGGCACTGCCGCGGTGCAGTGGTGACGGCTTCGAATGACGGTGTCCATTTTCATCGCCCGATTCAGCGAGACGATATCGTCGTATTGGAGTCATACGTATGCTCCGTCGGGCGAAGTTCGATGGAGATTTTTGTTAAAATAATGACCGAAAATGCAAGTCGAAATTCGGATCGAAATGTGGCGGCAATTTCTTTTTTAACATTTGTTGCACTCGATGACGATGGCAAGCCAACGCCCGTGCCCGCCGTTGAGCCGCAGTCTGCTGAAGAGGTGGCTGTTTTTCGAGATCGCGACATGCGTAAACAGATGCGATTAAAAAAGCGCGAAGAAACCAATGGCTTGATTCACGCTCTGTTAGGCGATGTATCAGACTAGATATAGGTCCCTGACAACCGCTCGCTTTCCCCGTTGTCGTCATCGGATTTCCCGATTGTCCGTTTGTGCATCGGAGGGAGGAAGCATCTCGTAATCAATTGAATTGGATGTTTCATCAATTATTAATTGGATAGCTCCCATTGAAAAATCATCCAAGCAATACGCAGCGGTGAATTCGGAGAGCGAGATTCGTTGCGATGGAAAGTCAGGGAAAAACGAGTTTTTCGCCGCGGATTTAATTCCATGGGGCATGCCATCGCTGCCAAGCAGCAGGTTCACTCCGGGCGTGTAACCGACTTGATCAATTAACATTCGAAATGGATTGTTTCCGGTGCAATAGCCAGAGTCAAGTCTGTCGGCGTAGTCGCTGGAGTCGCTACTGAAGTTTGGCTGCATGCAGAGCTTAATACCGAGATCGATAGCCACGGTTGCTTGTTGCCGAGTAATCAATTGGGCGTGTTCAATTCTAATTTCGGGTGCACGCGACAAACGCGGCGTCAGTTTTTTTAACGTGGAGATAGTCTGCTCAATAGCACGGTCACCAATGGCGTGAATTGCGAGGGATTTTTCTGTTTCAAGGCATTGGTCAATGGCCCGAGCAAGTTCAGGATCTGTGTAAATCAGCATCCCTCGATTCGTGCCGTTACCACCTTGGAAAGGGCGATTTAGGGCTGCTGATTCCGAGCCAATTGCTCCATCGGTAAATAATTTGAGGCCGTGTACCTGTGTCTTCGCCTGGGGAGACAGTGATTGAAACGTATCGGGTGCAGACCAGAAACGAGTTCGGTCAAGGAGTTTGCAATCCTCGAAGATTTGTATTTCGTTCTCGTCAACAAGCAGCATCTCTTCAACGTAGTGAATTCCAAGGTCTCTCAATTCTAAAAAGAACTGGGAAAGGTTTTCTCGAGACGAATAGAGATTAGCAAACCAGTTTAAAACAACGCGAAGGTTGTTTTCGTACCATTCCGGGTCGGTTAATTGGTCAACGATGTTGCCATATCTTGACCGTAAACAATCCATTCCACCGCGATTGATGATTAACGAGTGAAGGGAGACGTTGAAGATCGCTAATGGGGGCATCAATTCAATCTCTGCTTGAGACCAGCGGTAGCGATTGCTACGCCAGCCGTGAGCAACCGTCAAGCTGCCGTTGCGACTTTCAAACGACTGGCTGAGTAAATCCTCAGCTACCTGTTTGTTTTCGACGGCGTTCAGAGAGATTGCATGGTTAAAGGCAGAGTAAAAGAGCGGATGGGAGTGGTGGTCTTTAAGGAGCGGGATAGTGACCGTGGATTCCATGGAAAGCTATTTTAAGACCTCGACTTTCACTGGGTTTGCGAATTGGTCGCTGAGATGTTTAAGGGTTTGGTTGTCGGGAGCACCGTCGACGATCCAGTATCGATAACGCACGCTCAGTGGAGCCTCAGGGGCAACCGTGGTTTGGAAATATGATCCGAACCGCCCGTAGTCACGCTCGCTGAATCGACTAGGTTTAGGGTTCGCATCATCACTGAGGTAAGCAATCGTGTAGACTGAGTTGCCTGATTTTTTACCTTCCGTGGTTGAGTCGGGGATGGCAATAGTCATGGCGAGAAAGGGAAGGTTGATGTGGGATTTGTTGATGTCGCTTTCGTTTTTCTTATCTGACCAATTCCGGAATTTTCCCGGTACTCCCTGTCCGTCGGGCCGATTGTAATAGGTCAGCTGTTTTGTTTTATCAGGAACCAACTGGGACGCGCGAAATTGGACGCCTGCGTGTTGCGGGTCGCCGTCGAGTTTTAGTTGTTCGACAAGTGACACGAGGCTTGTTCGGAAGTCGATGACCGTTGCGTTTTTCAATTTAATGGCTGTTAGTTCGCGACTTTCTTTTGCAAATGGTTGACCGTCTCTTCCGTTCCAATCAATCAGGCTGCGAGATTGTCCAAAGACGGGGTTGGAAGTGGTCACGAGTTTTCGATTAATTTGAGATTCGCCTTTGCTGCAATGCCAGACATCCGCCTTTTGATTATTGCCGTAAGAAATCCGATTGAAGCCAAAGAAGATCCCGCGATGATGTGGGAAAAGTCCGCCGGGACCTTTTGTGAGTAGTCGGTCTCCGTTCGGTGAATAGACGTGGTGGAAAACTTTATAGGTGGCTTTCCGTCTTTCCGGTGAGCCGTTGTCAACTTCTTCGTACATGTAGGCCATGACCGGATTGCCATCATGTTGTAATTCCGCGCGGGTTGAGCCGTCGTCGTGCCACTGGTACTTGTTGGGAGTATCATGTTCCGTTTCTTTGCCGGTCAGCGTGATTGACTCGCCTGCAGCAAGGCTGGGGAGAACGAAAGTCAATTCGACTAATTTTTTGTTGCCGGTGGCCGCTGATTGGTCAGCGTATGCCAGAACGTCGGAGTAGCTCGGAGGCGAAATTTGGCCAATGAGAACATTGTTCACGTTGTCGACTAAAGCTACAGCACGCGGTTGATTGTTTTCCAGCCATAGGAGAGTTCTAACAATATCTTTGGAACGGGCAACTTTTCCAGCGTCAACTTTGATTTTAAAAATTGGCTTTGATGCTCGTTGTGCCAGGCACTCACTGTTAAGCCCCGGCAAAGTAATCGCCACAAATAAAAGGACCAGTTGGCTCAAGCGCGGATTAGTCAAAGATAATGTGGCAGAGTTTATTTTCAGCATCGGATATCCCCAGGTTGTCTAGTTAAGCGATTTATCCTACCAGCAAAACTGGATTGAATAAAGAAATGACCATCAAAACGCGACTAAGGATCTGTCACGGGCTGGAGTATTTTTAGGGAAACAGAGATTACTAAATCTTTAATTTTTTCACGGTAGGCATTCATGTGAGGTGCGACTAAATGGTCGCGTAACGATTCGAGTGAATCCCATTTTTCAAGGACGGTTACTGCGTTTTCATTTTTTGCTTGGCTGGTAATTCCTGAATCGATGTCAATGGCCGGGTAATACTCTAGACACCCCGCTTCCTGATGAACTGCGGGTACAATTTCAAGAAAGTACTCCAGGAATTGGGATTTAGTATTTGGTTTAAGCTCGATTGAGGCGATGACTGTGATCATGGTTTTCTTTCCTAAGAAATGGAACGTTCCGGCTAGAAATGTTACTTTAAATGAATGTCCCCGAGTTTACATCAGGCCCCCTTTGAGTCTACTGCGGAACTCCTTCTAATTGGGAAGACTTCTACAACAGGTGAATTATGCAGGTCATTTTTAAACATCAAGATGTTGAGTACGTGTGCTCGGTTGCTGAGGCGAAATCTCTTGCGATCCTACTAGACTTTGAAGGGCTTCAGCCAAATCATTTTGGAACTGAGAAAGCTTCTAACGAGGTCCTGAAACTGGGTGGTTTTACAGGTGATACACGAGCCGGCGGGAGTTGTAACGTCGATAGTCTAGAAATGATACCGCATTGTAATGGTACCCATACAGAAACAGTGGGGCATATCGTCAATCAGGACATCTGGGTCGGCCACGCAGCACTCGACCTCTTGTCATTGGCTTTTGTCGTTACGGTTGAGCCCAAATTGGCGAAAGACACTGCGGATGTTTATCGCCCAGTACTTGAACCGGAGAATTGGGTCGTTACCCGAGAGATGCTTGAAAAAGCGATTGCGGAAGTTGGTGTGATTGAGCAGTTGAGGCCTTCAGCTTTAATTGTTCGCACACTCCCCAATTCGAATGACAAGTGCGCTCGAGCTTACACGACAGAAAGTCAACCGCCATTTTTCACCGTCGACGCTTGCGATCTAATCAATGAAACCGGTATTCGTCATTTATTGGTTGACTTTCCTTCAGTCGATCGGATGAACGATGATGGATTGTTGACGAATCACCATATTTTCTGGAATGTGGCGGAGAGAACTCATGAATTGTCGGAAGATACGTGGCAGGAAAAGACAATTACCGAGATGATTTTTGTGGCTGACGAAATAAATGACGGCCTTTACGGTTTAAACCTGCAGGTGCCGGCCTTCGGAAGCGATGCAGCGCCATCTCGGCCTGTGATATTTCCTGCAAGAGCGGTCAGTTAAGGCTTGTTGACTGGGCTTTTTGCTAATTGTGAATCGGATGAATGATGACTGATATGGTTGACTCAAAGACACTGTTGGAAGAGGCCCGAGAATTAGATCGCGCCGATTCGCTTGCTGAATTTCGGAGTCAGTTTCATATTCCGCACGTCGACTCGGTCGAAGATTTGTATCTTGTTGGGAATTCACTTGGCCTCGTCCCGAAACGCACAGCGGACTATGTTCAGGAGGAGTTAAGTCGATGGGCAAGCTTGGGAGTGAGGGGGCATTTTTCGGGATCGCCAAATTGGGCGTCCTACCACGAGTGCCTCGCAAAACCGATGGCGAAATTGGTGGGCGCAATGGCGTCGGAAGTAATCGTGATGAATACCCTAACTGTCAATCTTCATTTAATGATGGCTACTTTCTATCGTCCGACGCAGGAGCGTTCCAAGATATTAATTGAGGCTCACGCATTCCCTTCAGATAAAAATGCCGTGGAATCACAAATTCAATTGCATGGATTTTCAGCAAGTGAATCATTGCTTGAAGTTCAACCGGGTGAGCGCGGATTGCTAGAGACCGATACAATTTGCGAAATGATTGATGAGCATGCTAATTCTCTTGCATTGATCTTGCTTCCCGGCGTTCAATACTACACGGGGCAGGTGCTGGATATGAAGGCGATCGCTCAGTGTGCCAAGCGAAATCAGGTTGTGATCGGGTTTGATTTGGCTCACGCCGTTGGGAATGTCGCGATGGAGCTTCATGACTGGGACGTCGATTTTGCCTGTTGGTGTACCTATAAGTATCTGAATTCCGGGCCGGGGTCTCTTGCGGGTTGTTTTGTGCATGAGCGGCATGCCCGCAATACTTCTTTGCCTCGATTGGCGGGTTGGTGGGGGCACGACAAGGCGACGCGTTTTCAAATGACGGGAGATTTTAATCCCATTCCAACGGCCGAAGGATGGCAGTTGAGTAATCCGCCGATCCTTTCGTTGGCAGCCATTCGAGCCTCGCTGGATGTTTTTAGCGAATCGGGTGGGATGGGAGTACTGGTTGAAAAGTCGAACACTCAGGGAGCATTTTTTCGTCGATGCCTTGAAGCTCGATTAGGCGATCAGGTACAGGCGATCGCCCCGTCTGAGGTGTCAGGATGTCAGTTGTCTCTGGAAGTCAAGTTAGAGGGCATCGAAGGTCGTAGCGTCTACGAGTCACTGGAAGAAAAAGGAGCGCGAACGGATTGGCGTGAACCGAACGTCATACGGGCGGCGCCAACGCCACTCTATAATCGTTACGAAGAGATTTGGAAATTTGTCGATTTGCTGGTTAGCTGCCTGCAAAATTAGATTCGAAGGATTCGGTAAGTTCACCGATTGCGGATTTTAGATTTGAAGTTTTCGTGTTTAGGGATAAAAGAACTGTGAGTAAGCCCCAAAAGATCCTAATCTCCGGAGCAGGTTTAGTAGGTTCGCTGCTCTCGGTTCTGCTTGGGCGTCGTGGCTATGAAGTGGCGATTTTTGAACGAAGGCCTGACATGCGCGGAGTCGAGGTCGACAGTGGTCGCTCGATTAACCTCGCTCTTTCTTCTCGCGGAATCCATGCGCTTGAACAAGCTGGACTGATCGATGATGTCCGTAAATTACTTATTCCAATGCGAGGTCGAGCTTTACATTTAAGCGGGGGAGGTAAGGAGTTTTCTTCGTATGGGCAACGAGAAGAAGAGTTGATTTATTCCGTTTCACGCCGCGACCTTAATTGCTTGATGATGTCGGCGGCGGAGGAAGCTGAGCCGGTTGATATCTTGTTTAATCAGTCGGTCGAGCAGGTCGATTTCGAAAAGGGGGAGTTGGCGATTGTCGATTTGCAAAATGACCATTCTTATCGGCGTTCGTTTGATTTACTAATTGGGGCGGATGGCGCTGGTTCACCCACCCGCGACGCCTTGTTAGCGGCGAATGGTGGCGAGTGTAGTGTCGATTTTTTAGATCATGATTATAAAGAACTGGAGATTCCGCCACTAAATTCTGAGGCGGGAGGCTATCAGATTGAGCCGGAAGCTTTACATATTTGGCCGCGCGGCGGTTATATGCTAATCGCACTTCCCAACCAGGACGGCAGTTTCACCGTTACTCTTTTTATGCCTAAGCAAGGTGAAATAAGTTTTGAAAAACTAGAAAATGCCGATCAGCTTAATGCGTTCTTTGAAGCAGAGTTCCCGTCTGCAAAACGGCTGATTCCAGACCTCGAATCTGATTTTTTCGCAAACGCCCAAGGACGGTTGGGGACGGTTCGTTGCTCAAAGTGGTACTATCAGGATAAAGCGCTGATTTTAGGGGATGCTTCTCACGCGATCGTACCATTTCACGGGCAGGGAATGAATTCTGGGTTTGAAGATTGTTCTGAATTGATCAGGTTGCTCGATAAACATAACGATGACTGGAGCGTTGTGTTGCCGGAGTTTGATCGCATCCGCCGCCCCAATGCAAACGCTATTGCGGATATGGCACTTGAGAACTATGTGACGATGAGAGAGAGCGTGACGGATTCAAAGTTTCAATTGAAAAAAGAATTGGGTTTTGAGCTCGAGCGGCGTTTTCCGGATCGATTTGTGCCGCGATATTCGATGGTCATGTTCCATCTTTTACCCTACGCTTCAGCGATGACACGGGGCAATGTCCAGCAAGAAATTCTCTCCGAACTGGTTCAGGGGGTTGATGAGCTATCCAAAGTTGATTTGGAGAAGGCTGAGCGGCTAGTCCGCGACAAGCTTCCTGTTGTGGATCTCTCCCGTCCCTACTAAGTAAAAAGGTTAACCTATTCAATTCGAGCCGCTTCTGCAGATTTTACTTCCGCAGTTCGCGGGTCAGTTGACTGAAGGCATCTTTCATCCGCTCGTTTTCGAATGGTCGGAGATCGGGCACGGAAAGCCCGGAGATCGCATCAAAAGCTCGACGGCTGACTGCCATGAGCGCTGCGACATCTTTACTCAACGCCACCGTCTTGTAGGTGTTAGCTGCGGTGAGGATGTTTTTTTTACACTCGAGGTTAGCCATCATCATTTGATGTTTTTGATGAGCAAGGCCTTCCTTATAAAACATCGCCGCATCGTAAGTCAGTTGGTTGCTTGCGATATTATTTCGAAGGACGGTTTCGTCACCACCTGCGGCGATTGCCCGTTTTGCCTCTTTGATGTTTTTTCTAGCTTTTGCAGCGAACTCATCCAGTTTCGGATAGTACTCGTTATCCACGCTTTCCACAAACTGCTCTTGAAGGCGTGAGACCGTTTTTAAGAGCATCAGATAGACTCCGTAGTACTTCTTAGCAGCCTCGAGATCTTCGCCGGTTTCGTTAGTAAGTCTTTCAAGTTCTCCAGCAAATGTTTTCGCATTATTGAAGATGATTGAGACACGTACAAATTCATCTCCGGTAATTGATTCTAAAAGATTATCGATGCTCTCAGAATCCAGATCCATGCCGATGCGGTTGAGGTCTTTGATGAAATTCTCTTTCTCAACCTCAATGGAGTTTTCTGCTTGAGCGATTGCGTCTTTGGCCACTTCAATCTTTTTATCGTAGCCGGATTTAGTAACTCCCAGTGGATTGAAGGTGGTTACCGGAGCAGAAATTCGTTTTCGTTTATAGGTCGAAATATTCCTTTGATTTTCTGTGATTGATTCTCGAAGATCGAGAATTAGCTGACGTCGATTACTAATGCTTGAGATCCCAAGCGCTTCTCCAGCGACATCTAGATATGCTTCGACTTTCCGGGTTTGTGACTCCTTGGTTCGACTAAGAAAATCATAGAATCTAAGGTCGTCTTCCTCGGGACGCGTCTCCGCGTCATCGAAGAGGTTTAATGCGTCATCGAGCGCTTCATGTGCCTGCTCAAAAAATTTTTGAACCTCTTCCTTTTCCTGAGCCATCACTTCGTCAGTCTGTGCCTGAGCATTAAGCCCACCCGCAAAAAGACTTGCGCTGATTGCGAGACACATTGAAATAGTTCGGAAGTAGTTCTTTAGAATTTGCATGATTCGACTCGGAGTTTGATTCGAGAAGTTACAGGTGTTCCCCTCCATGTTAACGGAGGGACAAAATGCGGCAAGTTTACGGTGTATCGCGAAAATCTATTTCCTCAACCCAATTTTAATCAATGAGTATAATTTTTTCCCGCGAATGATGTGGTTGTTTTAACTGTGTATCAGCACGCGATGGGGGAGCCCTATAAATGCCCCTGCTGGGGGCGTGCCCTGTATTGGCGTATTTGCCAAGCTATTCGCCCTTCCACTGGGAAAATTAGATTAATTTTGAAAAAAAGACCGCAGGGGATGAGTCCTGCGGTCTGTCCAATCGCCCTCTTATGGCCAGATTTTTTCCACAAACAGAAATGTTTGCTGAAAAATCGCGGCGAGAGGAATGCGCGGTAAATCCGGCTTAAATACTCGTTTGGAAAGTTCACGAGTGAGTGAGCCAGGTAGGAATCGTTTATGGGATGACAGCGACTCCCGTGGTGACGAGGGCCTGGCGAACCGCTCCGTTGAGACTGAAAGGGATGGGGTCTTTGAGCCACGGAGCACAATCGCCGGGGCGGTAAAATCCAAGTGCATACTGGCACTCGTTCACGGGGTGGATTCCGGTTTGATAAGGAACCGTAACCAAGCTCACAAAGAAGTGAGCCACCGAATGAATTGGCTGGCGAAGCGGGCCATGGGAATGTCCGTATCGTTCGAGCTGTACGTTTTCAAAGTAAAGCGGTTTATGGCAGAGTGCCGACGCTTGCCAAGCGTAGGTTTGCGGCAACCAGTTGCGTGCCGCACTTCCTTGATTGCCGGCACTGCACAGTTCCGGAATTTGCCAGAATTGCGAGATGGTCGCCCAGTCAGCATCACTCAGTTTTGCATAGGGGATTTTTTCAGTTCCCTGCTCAGATTCAATGATCACGTATCCACGTCGGAGATCAATCATCGTTCCCGTCGCAACGACGTTACCATCTCGATCAATCCAATCCCTCGACTCGGTTTGGTAGAGAGACCGGTTACGTCCAGGAAGCGGACTTAAATCCAACGCAATGTCTTTGATTGATCCTTCGAGTAACTCGGCCCGAAATTCATCACAGTTTTGAAATGATGAAGTCGAAGGCCGTTGATTACCTCCAAAATCGAAATCCGGGTTTGGAGCGGGGAGTTCTTCAATGGCTGGATCTTGTGTTGGTTTCTTAAACCCTCCGCCTTCTTGATTGTCTTGCGTTGCAATTGAGGAGGAAATTGGTGTGTTCCCCCGGTTGAGTACAGAGATTTGTGACATGGTTGATGGGTCGGGCTTTGGCGTTGCGGCTTCTGCCTGCTGGAATCCAGCGTCTGACTCTAGGCCTGGCTCAAATCTACCCAGAGTTTGCTCGACAACAATGCGCTCCGAAGGTGGTAGTTCGACTGATTCATCGTTAAATGGATCTTGAGTTGGTGCAACCATTGTTACTTGCTGCACCGCATTCTGGACCGACGTCGAGAGATTAGCAGAGTTCTCTTTTGAGTAGGCATACTGAACCCCTCGATCATTAGTATGTCTTTGTTGCGCCGAGCTGGCGCGACGAGGTTGTGACGTCGCGGTGCTGTAAGTCGACGAACGACGAGGAGCTGATCTTCCATTTGATCGTATCGATTGAGATGAGCGAGCCGACCTAGAATTGGAAGACGGTCTGTTATTGAGACGCTGAGAGGGGACCGCCGGCGTATATAGGAAATTAGTGATTTGATTTTGGAATTTGGCAATCGCATTCTCGCGTGGTGGCTTTCGTGACGTTGCTGTGCTGGGGCGTCGTCGCTGAGCTTCCGTGCGCGATGATGGTGTAGGCGAGGATTTCGCGATTAACATCCGCTGAGACGTGCTTTGCCCGTTATTAACACTGGTTTTCAGCGACTGAATCGGAGCCTTGTAGATCGAGTCGATTGCGGGGCGTCTTGGAGGAATTGCGGTGTTGTACTGCGCAGTGAGTTCGGTTTGGTCGCTGAATTTTCGATACTGAACTTGAGCTGGCGCTGCCGCCGTCGAGCTCGGCTGGATGTGAACCGGGGGTGCAAACGTGTTGTAGCTGGCCTGTTTGGAGTCACTTTGCGATTTCGAGATCGTTCCCGACGATGAGTTGGTGGCAGGAATTGACGCTTTGGTTACCGCTGGCTGGGCGAATGTTGGTTCGCCAACCTGCGGATAAGCCGCGTTTCCGAGCCGGTTCGACGGAGGCATTTCGTACTCGGTGCCGTTCTGTATAGCTTCGCCTGGTAACACGGGTCTTTGGAACTGTTGGGCCAAGGCCGCCTGAGCTGGAAATAGGCAGGTGATTGCGGCAAAAAGACCGAGTGTGGAAGCTCGATGAATGGAGAGTGCGTTGGTTTTTTTAAATTGACGGTCGGTGGAAGTGAAGAGGCAGCTGGGGGTACCAGTGTCATGGTACTCATGGAAAAGGTCAGTGAGATTCGCCTGAAGGTGCTTCCGAAGAGTAGTTCGGAGCTTCTTGAGTAATTGCAATATCATGAGGGTGGCTTTCTCTAACACTCGCAGCTGATACCTGAATAAATCGTGCATCGGTACGTAGTTGGTCGATGGTTTGCGTGCCACAATACCCCATGCCGGCACGCAATCCGCCTACCAATTGGTAAACGAAATCGCTTAACGCCCCCTTAAACGGTACGCGTCCTTCAACTCCTTCGGGAACCAGTTTGCCCGGTCCGCTTTCGGATTGTCGGTAGCGTTCACTTGATCCTTTGACCATCGCACCTATGGATCCCATACCGCGGTACGCTTTGAAAGAGCGTCCCTGGTAAAGAATCGTTCGGCCCGGGCTTTCGGCCAACCCGGCAAACAGTCCTCCGATCATTACAACGCTCGCACCAGCAGCAATTGCTTTTGTGACGTCGCCGGAGTAGCGAACTCCTCCATCGGCAATGATCGGTATGTTGTGTTTGTCGCCTACCTTTGCCGCCTCGTAGATCGCCGTAATCTGTGGAACTCCAATTCCACTGACAACGCGAGTCGTACAAATCGACCCAGGTCCAATTCCAACTTTGACGGCATCGGCACCAGCTTTTATTAATGCTTCACAACCTTCGGTCGTGGCAACATTTCCAGCAATGACGTCGATGTCCCATCGTTCTTTGATCGCTCGAACCGTGTCAATTACATTTTTCGAGTGACCGTGGGCACTATCAACGATCAAAACATCAACATCCTTGTCGATGAGTCGCTGTGCCCGATCAAGATCGTGCACACCAATCGCAGCACCGACTCGTAAACGCCCCTGCTTATCTTTGCAAGCGTTGGGGAATTGACGCATGATGTCGATATCACGGATCGTAATAAGTCCCTTCAGTTTCTTATCTTCGTCAATCAGTAAAAGCTTCTCCACCTTTTTTGCCGTTAAAACTTTCTCAGCTTCCTCAAGCGTTACATTCCCCGTCGCCGTTACCAAATGTTCGGAGGTCATTACCTCGGAAACGGCAACTTCGGTGCTTTCTAGGAATTTCAAATCACGGCGAGTCAAAATTCCCGCTAGCGTTCCGTCAGCATGCACGATTGGAACACCAGAAACATTGTTTTGGGCCATGATTTCTTTTGCGTAACCCACGCTGGCTTCCGGTGGGAGAGTAACGGGGTCGACAATAATCCCGTTCGCAGATCGCTTTACTTTATAGACTTCCTCGGCCTGGGCTTCGGGGGCCATGTTTTTATGGATTACGCCAAGGCCACCTACTTTGGCTAACCCGATGGCCATGGAACTCTCGGTAACCGTATCCATGGGTGAACTGATCAAGGGGATTTTGATACCAATTCGCTTGGTCAAACGAGTTGCGGTATCCACTTCTGAGGGGACAACTTCACTGTAGCGTGGCTCGATAAGAACATCATCAAACGTGATTGCAGTGTGGCGGATTTTGTCATGCATTGTGAGCCTCAGATTACCCAAAGTTTGGATTGATTGAAGCACTTAATTATGGCGTTAAATTTACGGATTGACAATCAGCCTAGGCATGGAATCACGTAATCTTATTGGCAGAATATGCGTTTTTAAGCGGTGCTGGTAAATTTGGGCTGCTGAGGTTGAGTCGCTTAAATAAAAAGTTGTGACGCTGAGATTTGTTCCAAGCACTGAGATTCGTTCCAAGCATAAACGGGCTGGTCTGCATCGATGAGTTAAATCAGCGGATGTGCCTGCTGCGTCTGGGGATGAGTCAGGCGGGTTCGTTTGGGCTAATAAATATGGCACAATTCGAGGGTCAGATCATTTCATCAAATTGGTGGCGTCGTTGTCCTCTAGAAATTCCTCAATTAAAGTCCAGACAGTTTCCGAGTTAACACAAGCGATCAAGTGGCGATTGAATGATGAATTTCAATCGGTCTTGGTGTCCGGTGAGATCTCGGGAATGACGAAAGCTCGTTCAGGACACATCTACCTTACGTTGAAAGATGAGAGGTCGTCAATCAACGGGATTATTTGGAGGAGTGACGCTGCAAAATTGAAGTTTGATCTCACCAACGGCCTGGCAGTAGAGTGTCGCGGTGGAATTGACGTTTATGCTCAGCGTGGCACCTATCAAATTATCATTCGTGGAATTCGACCTCAAGGAATCGGAACTTTAGAGTTGGCATTTCGTCAGCTGCATGAAAAGCTTGCTGCAGAGGGGTTGTTTGATCCGACGTTAAAAAA
Source organism: Mariniblastus sp. (assembly GCA_011523945.1). GTDB lineage: Bacteria > Planctomycetota > Planctomycetia > Pirellulales > Pirellulaceae > Mariniblastus. Next base: position 20,161 of record WTFU01000164.1, read on the forward strand.
AGAACTCCCCCCCATCCCGAGGCACATTTGTGTGATCACCAGTCCAATAAGTGCCGCGGTGCGCGATTTTCTCCAGGTGCTGACTCGGCGGTGGCCGCGCATAAGAGTTACCGTTGTACCTGTGAAAGTTCAAGGGCCAGGGGCAGCTGATGAAATTGCCGAGGCGATTAGAGTCTGTAACCGAATGACGGAGACGGTAGATGTCCTTGCCGTCACACGGGGCGGAGGTAGTGTCGAAGACCTGTGGAGCTTCAACGAAGAAGTTGTCGTGCGTGCAATTTATCAAAGCGAAATTCCGGTAATCTCGGGCGTTGGGCATGAGATCGATGTGACGCTCGCAGATCTGGTTGCGGATGTCCGTGCGTTGACTCCAAGTGAGGCAGCTGAGCGGCTGGTACCTCAATTTGATGAAGTAACCGGTGGGCTCGATGCAGCGTCGGACCGAATGACAAAACTGATACTGAGAAGACTCGGTCAGGCGCGTCGCGATTTAGCGGTGTGGGGTTCGCGTCCTGTGTTAACTCAGCCGCTCGAATGTTTGCGTGAGTCAGCGATGGAGCTTGATTTTCTCGAGAACTCGATGGCACGTTCAGTTCGTGCGTATTTGGCGAATGCGGAACGAGAGCTTGGTTCCATGGCTGCACGGTTGGAGGCGATTAGTCCATTGTCTGTACTTTCACGGGGATACAGTTTGACGAGGGATGCAAAGGGGAAGCTGATCAGGGATCCCACCACTTTGCAACCGGGCGACAGGGTGTTTACGCGATTGGCAGGCGGGGCAATTGAGAGCACTGTCGATTCGATTACGACTGATCTCGAGGATGCTGGAACGCAAGAATGCCGACCGAGTACTGAGAATAAGTGAGTTTTCGAAGAGTTGGGAGTCTGTGATTTTTGAGTGATCGGTGATAAACTGACGCGGGTCGGGAACGATGGAGTGCAAGTTCAGAAGAAGTGGTAAAAGGATTGTTTTGGCGAAAAAGAAAACAGCAAAAAGTGCATTGAAGGAAGTTCCTTTTGAGGCATCGTTGGAGCAGCTAAGATCGGTTGTTGACGAGCTGGAAGCCGGAAACTTGAGCTTAGGTGAGTCGATCGAGAAATATGAGTTGGGAATCAATAGCCTAAAGGCCTGTTACTCGGCCTTAAATGCGGTGCAACAACGCATCGAATTATTGGTCGATCTCGATGAAGAGGGAAACCTGATCACCGCCTCTTTTGACAATACTTCTTCTGAGCAGTTGCGTACGGGGACACGTCGAGACGCTAGGGCAGCCGCTGCTGGTGAAAATACGGAAGAATACGACGCTGATGGTGATTTTGAGGACGTGGACGATCACGATAGTTTGTTCTAAAATCGGTTAGAAATGACAATTACTAACGGTTACTCCTGAGCAGGACCTCCTTGTTTACCCGTTCATTCAAATCTTAAATTCCCCGTCTGGAACCCTGCGGATGACTGCTTCGGATACGACCTTGTTCCCGCCTGAAATTGAGTCCTTTCGAGACCAAATAGATTCTCAATTGGACATCTATTCGGAGCTCGATGGCGATTGTCCAGACCATTTGCGTGAAGCGATTCGTTATTGCCTACTCGCGCCCGGGAAGCGGATTCGACCATTGCTTGTTTTGACGGCGGCGAAGATGTGCGGTGGCGATCTCAGTAATGCAATGCCTGCCGCCTGTGCAGTTGAGATGATCCACAACTACTCATTGATTCACGATGATCTACCGGCGATGGATGATGATGACTTGCGTCGCGGGCGTCCAACATGCCATGTCAAGTTTGGAGAGGCGACGGCGATATTAGCCGGAGACTCTCTCATTCCGATGGCATTTGGGATTCTTTCCCGCGACATCCAGCCACCTGAAATTGCGGTTCAGTGTATTGAGAGGCTGGCATTAGCTTCGGGCCCAACTAGACTGGTAGGCGGGCAAGCAGACGATTTGAATCTTCAATTCGCTGCCGCGGATGTTCGATCGCTCGAACACATTCACCGCCGAAAGACAGGGGCTTTGTTGACGGTCTCGCTTGAAATGGGGGCGCTAACGGCATCCGCTGACGCTGAATTGCGAAATAGCTTAATTAAATACGGTGAAAATCTCGGTTTAGCCTTCCAAATCGTCGATGATCTGTTGGATCTTCGGGGATCGCAAGCCAAAATGGGAAAGAAGATTGGGAAGGACGCCGCACTAGGCAAACAGACCTATCCCGCGGTATTGGGTGAGTCTGCCAGTGAGGATCGGGCCCGCCAGATGATTGAGGATGCAATTGATGCGTTAACGCCTTTCGGCGAGGGTGCCAAAGCTTTAGAGTTACTTGCAAACTTTGTGGTTAACAGGACTCAGTAACGATGACAAAGATACTACCGACAATTCAATCACCGATGCAGCTTCACAAAATGAATCTTGCGGAGTTGAATCAGGTTGCCGCTGAGATTCGAGATACCCTGTGTAACCTTCTGAGCATGCGGGCGGCCCATTTTGCGTCGAACTTGGGCGTCGTTGAATTGACTTTAGCGTTGCATAGCACCTATGACTTTTTGAACGATCATTTAGTTTGGGACACAGGGCATCAGATTTACCCGCAGAAGCTTATTACGGGCCGATTTGACGAATTTCACACAATCCGCACCAAAGGCGGACTAATGGGTTACCCGAATCCTGCAGAGAGTGATTATGACTTGTTCATGACTGGGCATGCGGGGGCAAGTGTCTCGACTGTGGTCGGTTTGAGGAGTGGTTCAGACGTTCTCGGTGAGAATAATTATTCGGTGGCTGTAATTGGTGATGGCGCATTCCCTTCCGGAATTGTAATGGAGGCAATCAATAACGCCGCGGAATTGAAGAGTAAAATGCTGGTCATTCTGAATGACAATGAGATGTCGATCTGCCCTCGGGTTGGGGGAATCGCGAGTTATCTCGACCGTTTGCGTTCAACTAAGTTTTACACCGGTGTAAAAAACGAAGTCGTCAGCATGCTCAATAAAGTTCCGGTGCTGGGCGATCCGACGGAACGCCTGCTCTTTCAAATCAAAGAGGGAGTGAAGGCTGGACTTCATGGTGGCATGATGTTCGAAGAACTTGGTTTCAAGTACTTCGGGCCGATTGACGGGCATGATATTGGCGTGATGAAAAAATATCTAAAAATGGTGAGGGAGATTGACGGCCCCGTCTTGCTCCATGTGATTACCAATAAAGGTCATGGGTTCAAGCCGGCAGCGGAAGACCCAGTTTATTTTCACACCCCTGCCCCGTTCGAAACGATTGAAGATGGTACGCCCGTTCCCAAGTCGAAGAGTAACACCAAGGCCTACACAAACCACGCTCGCGATGCGATCGCTGACCAAATGCGAAACAATGACCGAGTTACCGTGATTACTGCGGCAATGTGTCAAGGCAACAAATTAGAACCGATTCGCGAGGAGTTCCCGGATAGATTCTTTGATGTTGGAATTTGCGAATCGCATGCCGTGGCGTTTGCCGGTGGACAGGCGAAGACCGGGCTCCGTCCCATCGTTGATATCTACAGCACGTTCTTGCAACGCAGTTTTGATCAGGTTTTTCAGGAAGTTTGCCTGCAGAAATTGCCGGTAACTTTTATGTTAGACCGCGGTGGACTGACGGCCGATGACGGGCCAACGCACCACGGGACTTTTGATTTCGGCTATATGCGGTTATTTCCCAATATGATCGTGATGGCTCCCGGAGATGCAAACGACATCGGAGCGATGCTTGATTTCTCGCTTTCCCAGGACGTCGCGTGTTCAATTCGATATCCTAAAACCGCTGCAGCCGAGATCCCTCGGGAATTGAAACCAATTGAGCTGGGGAAGTCTGAGACGCTTCGATCCGGAACGGATGGCACAATTGTTGTTTGTGGAGTCGCCCTCGCAAACGCGTTGGAGGCAGCTGAAATTCTTCAGTCCGAAGGGCTTGATGTTGGTGTTGTCAACGCAAGGTTTGTGAAACCGATCGATAACGAGATGATTCGGCGGACACTTTCAAACTCAAAGTTTGTAATAACAGTTGAAGAAGCGAATCTCATGGGCGGATTTGGCAGTGCATTTCTTGAGGCTGCCAACGACATGGGGCTGAACGCGAGTAATGTCCGACGGATAGGAATTCCTGACGAATTCATTGAGCATCAATCTCGATCGGAAGTTCTCGCATCACTGAAACTGGACACCGACGGAATTGCGGAGACTTGCCGTGCCGCAGCGAAGAATATTCAACTGAAGCCACACGTTGCGAGCTAATCTGCAATCAATTCCAATAGAGGCGATTGGTTTGCGGTCGTAACCGCAATGACGCTGGGATTAAATTGAATCTGGGAAAACGTGGATGGCCGACGCTCCAAAGAAATTAACAAAAGCATTTTTGCTTGGCTCGGGCGATCGGCGACCGAAGATTCTCGCCGAAGTAGAGCGATTGCGTCCGGAGATTGAGTCCTATGTCGAAATCGTTGGGGAGGATTTTTCTTATCAGGGTGATCTCTCTCATGTGTCTGCTGACATTGCAATCGTTTTCGGTGGAGATGGTTCGATTCTTCGGGCGGCGAGGCAGATGGGCGAGCGGCAAATACCGGTACTTGGCGTAAATCTTGGTAAGTTGGGTTTTCTTGCTGATATTCACCCGGATCAACTCAAGTTTGCTCTTCAGTCTATTGGTGAACAGAACTATGAATTAATTGACCATCTGATGATCCGTTGCCAGGTGTTTCGTGGCGACGAGATGGTTGCCGATGAAATCGGACTTAATGAGGTCGCAATTCTCGGTGGCCCTCCGTTTGCCATTCAAAAGGTTGATCTTTTTGTTGATCAAAAACATGCCACCTCTTACATGTGCGATGGGTTGATCATCAGTACGCCGGTTGGATCGACGGCGCACAGTCTCTCGGCAGGAGGGCCTATTTTAAGAAAGAATTTGCAGGCGTTTGTAATTTCTCCCATCAGTCCTCATACGCTTACTGTTCGGCCGGTGGTCGATACGGCGGATCGAGTTTATGAAATTGTCGTTAGCCAGCCGAATGATTCGACGTGTGTGGTGCTTGATGGACGCCCGCTATCTCAGCTAACGTCTCAAGATCGCGTTGTGATTTTTCGAGCAAAATCAGTCTTTCAGATGATAGAAATCTCCGGAAATGACTATTACAGCACGCTGCGTGAGAAACTGGGCTGGAATGGCCAATTTCAGCCACGACCTTAATCCATTGCTATTTGCGGGATTGCACCACAATCAACGTTGATTTGGAAATCCAAAAAACGTTAGTATCCAGCCTGGCGAAAGAAATAATTTCGGTCGGAGATACACTTGTGAGTTGTAAACGAATCAAAATTGGGATTGCGATGGCAGTGGTTTTCGGAGTCGTTTTATCTTGTGGACCATGGTTTACTGCGGAGGCAGTTGCGCAGAATAAATCGAACTCAAGTAAACCAAGCTCTGTAACCGATCAGATTGAACGCGCGACTGACAAGGTTAACAAAAATCAAGTATATCTAATCGAATACAAGCTTGAGAAAGGTGAAGAGATTCGCTGGAACTTCGAGCATGTTGTTAGTACAAAATTTCAAATGGCTGGCGAGGTTGAAGAATCTTCATCGCGCAGTGAAAACGTGAAGCTTTGGAAAGTTGCCAATGTAGATCAGTTAGGAAATATTACCTTTGCCTACACCATTGAATCAGTGAAAATGTGGCAGCAGGTGGGGGATACGGATCCCGTTTCCTACGACAGTAAAACGGATAAAGAGATTCCGCAGGAGTATGCTGGAACGGCAGATGAAGTGGGAAAGCCGCTTGCCATTTTTTCCATTGCTCCCAATGGTACCATCATCGACCGGAAGTCAAATTTGAAGCAGGACGTATTCGGGGTCGGAAAGGTGACAATTCCGCTGCCTGAAAAAGCAGTTCCCGTCGGATACGAATGGAATGTACCCATCGTGCTTTCGGCCAACGATGAAAATGGTACGAAGAAACTGAAAGCAAGAATTCATTACGAGTTGGCCAAGGTTAAAGAAAATAAAGCTTACATTCGTTTCAAAACAGAAGTCTTGACGCCGGTCAAAAGTGAGAAAATCAAATCTACGATCATGCAAAAAATGACCAAAGGGATTGTCGTTTTTGATATGGATCTTGGCCGTCCTGTGCTTCAGCAAGTTCAGTGGGATGAAAAAGCGCAGGGATTTGAAGGAGCCGATAGTTATCTCAAATATGTCGCGAGGATGTCTGAGAAAATCATTTTTGATTCCAACAGCAAGACCGCGGCAGTTGCAAATAAATTGGCACCTTCGGGGGCGGGTCAGGCTGTGAATTCGCCGGTCGATATAAAAACGCGTGAATCATCTCCCGTGATGCGGAAGTAGCGTAAGTGTTTCTATTGCAGCGAATTGAAATGAAACGTATCGAGATTTCGATTCGCCGGTGATTGTGATGCAGTAATCAATCTGCGGAGAGTCCTTTTTATCAATCCAGAGGGGCAGTCGCATCCCGTCTATCTGGTAGTGTATCATAGGCCCTACTGTTTAATCACTGTTTGAGAGATGGGAAGCTATGAATACGATTCGACTGTTTTCGATCATCTCGGTGGTTCTCTTAATGATGCCTAGCGTTTTGGACGCTCAAAAACTGAGCGTGGATGGTTTGTTTCCCACGGATCGGGTTCTGGAAATACAGATCGATGTGGAGCCAGAAGATTGGGAGTCAATTCGTTATGTCACACGGGATATAAGAACCGAATTAGGAGCGAAGCGTCAGTTCGGGGCACTGGATTCTCCTTATGAGTACGTCAAAGCCGATATTACGATCGACGGGGTGAAATTTAAAAACGTCGGTCTTCGCAAGAAAGGTTTCATCGGTTCGCAGAGCACCAGTCGTCCTTCATTTAAAATTAAGCTCGATTACGAGAATAAAAAGGCAAGTATTGGTGGCTTATCCACATTGACGCTGAATAATAATCAGCAAGACACGACCATGCTCAGTCAGTACATGGGATATTCATTTTTTCGTAATGCTGGTTTGCCTGCACCGCGGTGTGCCTTTGCGAAGGTCACGCTGAATGGAAACGATCTTGGAGTTTATAGTCACGTTGAGTCGGCGAAAAAATCGCTTGTCGAGAATAGTTTCGGGAACGCGGATGGCACTCTGTACGAGGGGACCGTTGTCGATTTTCACCAAGATTGGGGAGCAAGTTTTGATCGCAAATTCGGTAAAAAAGATTATGGTCGAAAGCAGATTGAAAAGTTAATTGATGCTGTGCAATTGCCGGAAGGAAAGTCATTTGAGACCTTTGATGCCGAGTCTGCGATAAAAGATCTTGTCGCCATGGAACAGTTTTACCAATTCTGGGCGGTAGAGAGTTTGCTTGGGTTTTGGGACGGATACTCCGGGAATCGCAATAATTTCTTTTTTTATGTTAACCGTGCGGATGATAAAATGTACTTCATTCCCTGGGGCGGCGACTGCATGTTTCAGAAGTACAGTATGGTCGACCGTGATCCGAGACTGCCACTTTGTGTAAAGACCAAGGGAATTCTTTCCCATCGACTCTATCAAAATCCTGAATCCCGAGAACGCTATCGCAAGACTTTGGTGAAATTGATTGAAGAGTATTGGGACGAGAATGCGTTGCTGGCAGAAGTCGATCGAATCGAGGAGTTGGTTCTCCCGTTTCTTTCGGAAGCCCAAGTAAAACGATACAGTACGCGCGGCGTCAAGCAGTTTATTAAAACGAGGCGCAGTGAAATTAATGCTGAGATAGAGAACGGGATGCCTGAATGGACGCGAGATCCCGGTGAAGCCATCGTGATTTCAGATTCCTGGGGCGAGCGTCGACGTCCGAAGAAGCCAGAACCGGACATTTGGATAGCGGCTAAAAATGGGGACCTCCGTTTTTTAAAGGATTGGAAAAAGAAGGGGCGTAATCTAGATCAACCCAATGGGGATGGAACCACTCCCCTGATCATGGCCGCACTGGGAGGTCATTTCGAAGTTGCTAAGTTCTTGGTTGACAATCAAGCGAATGTTGATGCGATGTCGCGCGATAAAAATGCGGTGATTCATAGCGCTGCATTTTTGGGGCGGCTTGAAATTGTCAAGTTGTTAGCGGAGAAAGGTGCCAATGTTGAAGTTAAAAATCGAGACGGCGTCACTCCGATTCAGATTGCTTCTCAGGAATTCGCTGAGGTCCGAGAATTTATGGAAATGATTGACCGAATGCTGGAGCTAGATTTAGATCTTAGAAAAGTGGCGGAAGATCGAAAGAAGGTTGTTGAGTATCTGAGAAGTTTGGAAAAGAATGCCGATGAATGAGGCGTTCCGCGAGTTTGAAATAGTCTCATGAACTTCAAGCGAATAAACATGATACGCAGGGTATTCTCTGTCGTCTTTTGCTTGGCCGCGTTGTTCGGTGTTTGCCTGGCTTTTTTCTCATCAGGGCCTACTGAGCGTTTATTGGCGATACGGACATTCGGGCTTGGTGTTTGCTCATTTGGGGTCGCCCTCCCCTTTGGAATATTGACTGCGTGGGTTTGTATGGGGAGAGGGTGGGTTTCAACCATTGTCCTTTTAGGCACGGTTGCCAGTTTGTTTATTCCGATGTTCATTCATGTCAGTGCTTGGGATGCAGCCTTTGGAAAGTTGGGCTGGCTGACGGCTGTGCAGGGCCAAATACTGGTTCCCCTAATTCCTGGATGGTGGGCAGCGAGTTGGATCCACGGTCTTGCGGCATCCACACAGGTCGCCATTATATTTTTGGTGGGTCTGGCAATGGGAGGACGCATTTTTGAAGAGCAAGCCCTGCTGGATACGTCGTCTCTTCGTGTTTTTTGGCGGGTCACGATTGTTCGTCTGTGGCCACTGGGGGTGCTCGCGTTTTTGTGGGTTGTCGTATCCTGTTCGCGGGAGATTGCTGTTACCGATCTTTATCAGATCGGTACTCTGGCCGAACAAATCTACCTTGGATATTCGTTGACCGGGAGTTCTGCGGGAGGCGCGGAAATTGAAAGTGGAATCGGTGGGGTGAGCTACGGATTGACCCTGAGTTTAATGGTCATCTTGGTGGCCCTTTCGATGATCATATTTTTTTCGGTGACGCAAATGGAATATCAGGGGGGAGGCATTCAGGCGGTAAGAACGGAACGAAGTGGATTCTTAAAGAATTTAACGGGTGTCGGTTTGATTGTAGTTACTTTTTTGATCCCAATCGGAAATGTAATCTTGCGTGCCTGTTTTTATGTTCGTCCAGTAGAGGGGGTGCCCACGCAAGGTTATTCGGTAGTCCAGTGTATTTCGGCGATCCGAAAAGCTTGTTTTGACTATCAAGATGAATTTATCTGGTCGGCAATCATCGGAATGACATCGGCGAGTATCATTCTGTTTTTAGCGACATGGGGCAGTGTGATGGGACGGAGGTTCGGTTGGGCTCAAGTGTTATTTGTAGTCACGCTCGCTGGTTCGTTTGCCCTGCCGGGGCCATTGCTGGGCACCGCGATTGCCTCGGTAATTGGTTCAGTGGATGCTGAGTGGTTGGTTTGGTTGTTCAATTACACAGTATTTGCACCCGTGCTAGCCAATTTTATATTTTGTTGGCCGCTCGGTGCGCTGGTAGTATGGTTTGTGTTTCGGAAGATACCAGAAGACGCATTGGAGAGCGCCCGAGTCGAAGGTGCGGGGAAATTCACCAGGTATCTTTCGCTAGGGATCAGAGCAAATTGGCTACCACTACTCGGGTGCTGGATGATTACCTTTGCGTGTTGCTTTGGTGAATTATCTGCCTCGCAAATTGTTCGTCCTGCTGGAATGGATACTGTCCCACGGAAAATGCTGGGTGATTTACATGCTGGCGTAAATGAATTGACGGCGGGGATTACAATTGTCACGGTGTTTGTGATTGTCGGAATATCTGCAGCGGGTTGGTGGGTGGTTAATATTAATCACAGATTGAGCGAACGAAAGTATTCGTAGTGTTTTAGGTGAGGTTAAATCGATGGCTCTTCGGTGGCTAATTATTATTACCTTGTTTTCGGTCGCAAATATTTGTGGCAATGTTGCAGCGGACTCGTTGACGTTATTGGTCAATGGAAGAGAGGTGCAGCTCGAAGGCGAGATATTAATTGAAGCAAGGGATAATAGTCTCTATTTTCGAGAGGTCGATGGTAAGATTTGGTTTGTTGAACCCCAACAAATAAAAGCGCGCGTCGATAGTGAAAAGCCGAGCCCGCCACTGTCATTTAAGGCAGTCGGAGAGCGATTGTTGAAAGAACTTCCTGCTGGATTTCGAATCTACGAAACAAAACACTATGTCATTGCGTATCAAAACGAGGTTGCGTTTGCTCGCTGGATCAGCGGACTCTACGAAAGCCGTTTATATCGGGCGTTTGAAACATTTTGGGAAAAAAAGAAAAAGTTTAAGCTGACCGATCCCCAGTACCCTTTGATAGCGATTGTGTTTGGTTCGAAAGCCCAGTATCAGCAATACGTTGATCGGGAGCTGGGACCCGGGCAAACCATGGAAGCTTATTACAATCTTCAGACAAATAGAATTGCACTTTACGATTTGACCGCGGATCAGCGTAATCCTAATCAACCGTTGACGAGTCGTAATATTGATCGAGTTTTGCAAAATCCAAATTCGACTTTTTTAGTGGCGACAATTATTCACGAGGCGACGCATCAGCTGATGTTTAACCGTGGATTGCAGACAAGATTTGCAGAATCTCCATTGTGGTTGAATGAGGGGATTGCAATGTTTTTCGAGGCGCCCGATTTTCGCAGTAAAACTGGATGGCGGGTGCCGGGGAAAGTGTTCGAGCTTCGACTGAATCGTTTTCGAAAATACCTTGGTAATCGACCGGAGGACTCGCTGGTAAAGTTGTTAGCCACGGATGATCGCTTGCGGAACCCGGAATCGGTCGACGATGCCTATGCGGAGGCCTGGGCGTTCAATCACTTTTTGTTTAATAAGAAATCAGATCAATACGTCGCCTACCTTCAATTTATGTCAAAGAAGAAAGCTCTGGTCAGTGACGAACCGGAAACGCGGATTGCTGAATTTGAGCGTATTTTGGGAGAGAGTTTAGCGGAGTTAGATCGCCAGTTCATCGATTATATTAGCGAACTGAGGTAGAGAAATTAACAGTTTGCGGAAGGTTCTTGTTTTTGCTATCCATAGTTCGATGAATCACTTGCACCGGATAATCCGTGGTGGTTATGATCAGGTGATGCAGAATTTAAAAATTAATTAAACCAAATAATTTTATCGCAATTTTATTGCAGTTTTATTGCCTTACGGAGTTAAAAGATGCCGTCGAATTCGAAACCAGATCGCCGCAAGTTTATATCGACTTCTGCCAAGGTGGCAGCCGTTGGTACTATTGGCTCTTCCATGATTCCTAAGCCAGTTTTTGGCTATCACAATAGTGATAACGACAAATTGAAAATCGGTTTGATTGGTTGCGGGGGCCGCGGGACCGGAGCGGTGTTGAATGCGACTAATGCCGATTCCAATACTTCGGTGGTTGCGTTGGCCGATGCGTTTTCCGATCGAATTGAATCTTGCGCGAAATCACTTTCAAAGCAGTTGCCTGATCGGTTTAACGTTGACAAGGATCACATGTTTGACGGAGTGGATTGCTACAAGAATTTAGTTGCGAGTGACGTCGACGTTGTCATTCTTGCCACTCCGCCCTACTTTCGACCGATGCAATTGAAAGCGGCCGTCGACGCGGGGAAGCATGTGTTCTGTGAGAAGCCCGTTGGGGTCGATGTGCCCGGTGTACGTTCGGTTATGGAGTCTTGTAAGAAAGCGGCCGCGAACGGTCAGAGTGTAGTCTCCGGTTTATGCTGGCGATATGACCTCGGTGTCAATGATATGATTAGTCGAATTAAGAACGGCGAGATCGGTGAAATTAGATCGATTCAGGAGAATTACTTAACCGGAACGCTCTGGCACCGTGGTGACAGTACAACGGATCCCGTGACCAAAGAAGTGAGGAAGTGGTCACCGATGGAGTATCAGTTGCGTAACTGGCTCTACTTTAATTGGCTTTCGGGTGATCATATTGCTGAGCAACACATCCATTCGATCGACAAGGCGCTTTGGTTGATGGACGATATTCCACCGGTCAGTTGTTATGCTACCGGCGGGCGACTAGTCCGAACTAATGAAAAATGGGGCAATGTGTATGACCACTTCTCCACTGTGTTTGAATGGGAAGACTCTGACATTAAAGCTCATACCTACTGCCGCCAGATGGCTGGATGTTTTAATGAAACTGAAGACCACATCGTTGGTACTAAAGGAACCGCAAAAATTCTCAAAGGCCAGATCATTAATGAGAAGGGTAAGTTTTCTCATAAGAAGCGTAATCCAAGTATGTATGATGTGGAGCACCAGCACCTCTTTAGGAGTATTCGTGAAGGAAAGCCAATCAACAATGGAACTTATATGAGTTACAGCACATTGATGGCTTTGATTGGGCGTGATGCTGCCTACACTGGAAAGAAAATTAAGTGGGAAGATTTTATGAAATCTGAGAAGAGGTTGGGGCCAGACGACATTTATAATGCCGAGAATTATGTTCCCGATAAGGTTGCCCGCCCTGGTAGTGAATGGTAGTTCTCGATAGCAGAATACCGATTTTAAAATTGATTAAGACGACGGTACAATCCGTCGTCTTTTTTTTGGGGTTATCCCTGGAACTTGAAAATTAAAGCGGTGAAATTCCGGGCAGAAGTTGATCGGGTTTTTCAATTTTCAAAGATCGTGCTTGGGCCTTACCTATTACTTTTATCAAGCCAGCGCATTAGACTGTGAAGTCCCCTGATGCGGAAAGTGTTCGTGTTGCCGGGATCAGTTAAAAACCTTTTCCGTAAAGATTAGTATGACATTTGGTATTTATTACAGCGACTATCTGCAACTCGACAAAATCCTGAATGCCCAGGAATTGGAAAGCGAAAAGATTGGTAAGATCGCGCATGATGAAATGTTATTTATCGTCACGCATCAGGCGTATGAGTTGTGGTTCAAGCAAGTTTTATATGAATTGGCGGCGGTAATTAATGTTTTTAAAGACCCGGTGATAGAAGACAAAAGGATGGGGCAAGTCATTCACCATCTATCACGGATCAAATCGATTCAGCGCGTGTTGATTCAGCAGATCGATATTATCGAAACGATGACGCCTTTAGATTTTATGGAATTTCGCGATTTGCTGGTTCCTGCATCGGGGTTTCAAAGTGTGCAATTCAAACAGATTGAGATTCAGCTTGGCATAAAACGTGAACATCGTATTAACGCTGACAAAGAATTTTTTCACTCACGGTTGTCTGCTTCCGATTATCAATCGCTTGAAGCGTTGGAAGGGAAGAAATCTCTTTTAGAGCTAACGGATAGCTGGTTAGGGAGAATGCCATTTTTGAAATTTAATGAATTTCGATTTTGGGAAGCCTACGATCAGGCGGTAAATAAAATGCTTGATTCTGATTCTGAAATTATTCGGGGAAATCCAACCTTAAGTGATCGAGAGAAAGAGTTTCAACTGAACGGCTTAGAAATGTCGCGTTCGCAATTCGAATCGTTGTTGGACCGTGAAAAGTTCGAAGAGTTACGGAAAGCGGGGGAATTTCGCTTATCACATGAGGGGTTTTTGGCAGCACTGTTCATCAACCTTTATCGTGACGAGCCAATGCTTTACACGCCGTTTCGGTATTTAACACTGTTGCTCGACATTGATGAAATGTTTACTAATTGGCGTCAAAGGCACGCGATGATGGTGCAGCGAATGCTGGGTGCGAAGATCGGAACCGGAGGTTCTTCAGGGCATAATTACCTTAACGCAACGACCCGACAAAACCGAGCATTTTTGGATTTATTCAAGCTGTCAACATTTTTGATTCCGCGAGAGGATCGTCCAGTCCTGCCCGACGAACTGAAAAGGGGGCTAGGATTCTTCTTCCATGGAGAAAATCACTAGCCCGCCCAAGTTGAAGATTATGGCTTGTCAACAATAAGTGTAGTTGGACTATTTTGAAAGATCTTTGAATTTTAAGTCCTTATAAAGGACTTTACTGCCTGGGTCGTGAGCCTGAATGGCAAATGTTCCGCTTGAAAGTTGTCTTTCGGGACGATTGAGATCGTCAGGCTCAGTGTAATCGGAAATGGTCTCACCGTTGATTTTAACAACAATGTGTTTACCTTTCACAATGATGTCGTAGTCAAACCACTCTTTATCTTTGACGGGGGCTTTGAAGTTGTCTTTAACATTGTACAGTCCGCCTGTTTTTTTCTTGTCGGATTGGGTGTTGTTGACTTGGGCCTCATAGCCACGGTTTGGCCATCCGCTCTTGAGAAACTTTGTATGGAAATAGATGCCCGAGTTCGCACCGGGCATGGTTTGAACTTTCGCTTTGAAGTGAAAGTCAGTTATCTTTTCCGCGGCTTTTTCATCATTGCCGATGTAAAACGCATGCCCACGTGGACCTTCGACGACTAAACAGCCATCAACAACTTTAAATGAATCCGGGTTTTCATTGATTCGCCAGCCGTCGAGGTTTTTTCCATTGAACATTGTTTGCCACTGATTTTGTGCGGAAACAAGATTGGCTGGAATCAATGTAAATAGAAAGGCGAAAATCAGGTAACGCATGATGGAATCTCTTTGTAGTATTGGTTTAGTGATTGGTTAGCGTGTCGTAGATCATTTGTGTGACTTTCGCACAAAAATCATCGTTCCCACGGCAAGAAAATGAAGGAAATTATTCGGGTTAGCTTGGTTGGCAGCCTCCACCACAGCAGCGTGGCTGCGCACAATCGGAAGCAACGGTGTTTTTCTGCACCGAAGTTGTAGGTGAAATTACACTCAACTGCTTTTCGAGTTTTCCACTCTGGCATTTAGGGCATTGGGGTTTAGCGTCGCTTTTAACCAAGAGTTCGATCTCAGAGTTGCAGTTTAGGCAAATAAATTCATATATTGGCATAGGAAGGAAGGCTATCGGTAAATACGCTTCAATTCATCTTGTGGAGCACGGTCTTCTACCTCGACAGAGGGTAGCTAGGTCTGCTGTTAGTTTTAACAATTGATTCTAACAAAAAATGCAGAGACTTATCCAACGGGTTGGAGTAAATTTTCCAGTCTCGCTTTGTAATGACAACGATGGGAATTAATCGCGGTTGCTCGGTGCATGACGGGGATTTTCAATTGAGGAGAGTTGCGTGTTAAGCCGTGAAATGAGTCGGAGAGTCGATGAATTTGCCATAAATGAGATCGGAATGCCGAGTTTGATTCTGATGGAGAATGCGGGCCGTTCATGTGCTGAGTGTTTAATGAATTGGCCGGTGGCAGACCCGCATCGAGAACAATCGGTTTTGGTATTATGTGGCCCAGGGAATAATGGGGGAGATGGATTTGTTCTTGCCCGTCATCTTGCCGTGGCGGGCTGGAATGTACGTGTCATGCTTTTTAAGGAGGTTGAAAGGTACGCAGGCGATTCTCGAGTCAATTTGGATGTGTTAAGTCAACTCGGCATCAACATTGAACAGTTCGACCCCGCTTGGAGTGATACCGAAACGAGAGAGCAATTTGAAAAAGTAGGCGCGCGGTCGACGGACTGGATTGTGGATGCATTGTTAGGGACCGGAGCCAGTGGGGTTTTACGTCCACCTATTGCCAAGGCCATTGTTGCGGCAAATTTATTGCCAGTTAATCGACTGGCAATTGATTTGCCCACAGGGTTGAACTGCGATTCTGGAGAGGCGTCTGAACCGACGTTCCAAGCAAGTGTGACTTGCACGATGGTTGGAGAAAAAGTTGGTTTCAAAAATGCCGACGCTCATCACTTTACCGGCACTGTGATGGTTGTTGGACTTGGAGTCCCTGTTGATCTAGAGGGGCTCACGACAGATCAACAATGAGATGAATAATCAATCAGTGTCTGGGTGATCGCTATCGAGATCTTTCCATTTCATAGCTCGCTGGAGCGGTTCAATTCGCAGCACCACTTCGCCATTTTGGAAAATTCTGACAGTGCCGTTTGTCTGGCTGACAATCACGGCAATCGCTTTGGTATTTTTACTAATTGCTGCTCCCGAGAAATGCCTCGAGCCGAGCCCTTTGGTCATCGTAATTTCGACGGGCGAAGTATCAATGATTCGTGAACTGCCTTCAACTGTGCCGTCAGAAGAGATGATAAACATTCCATCGAGCTGGGCAATTTCTTTGATGCCTTCGCGAACTTTACCGTCAAAGATGTTGCGTTCTTTTCGAGTGTAGCCTTTGACAAGGTCGAAGCCCGCAGGTCTGCTTTCGTCGAGTACTTTTCGGTGGTCGCCCACGATAAACATAGTGCCCACAGGTTTGCCCTCCCGTCCTTCGCGGCCGATGGCAACGGCAAGATCGACGACAGCTTTCAGGGTATCGAGCGGCACTTTGGTCTCAAGTTTCCGCAAATCGCGTGCGGTTAAACGTCCCAAACGCTCTGTTAATTTTAATACGGAAATCGTATCGATGTCTTCGGTGTCAAAGCCACTGTAGATTGCGACCACTGTGGATCCCGGTTTTACTTTCTCCGAAGCTACGCTGGCGAGGACAGCCTGTGTGAGCTGATTTTGGACCGAGGCCTCCGGTATTTCCAGATGAATCGAGTGGATCTCAGCCTCGGTTGCGGCAGCATGGATCGTGTCATCGTGAGTTGCAATGATTAGGACCTGATTGACCGATTTCCGCTTTAGCCTTGCCCAATCGGTTTGTTTTTCCATCAAAACAAGTAACGCATCAGCGTCCGAGGCTTTCACCAGCTTTACACCAGCGTCAACGAACGAGAAAAACGACTTGTGTTTTTTAGGAAACGACATCAAACACTGGCTTTCGGGTAAACCGGACGCGGTGGTGGGGCCATGCAAAACTTTTCAAAACATACTTTGAATTAAAACGTATGTTTTATCGGCATTTTATACCTCAGGCAAGCATACCGTTACGCTAATTTCTTTTTCAATTCGCGCAACGAGGCTGGAGAATTGATACAGTCGACCGAAAAGAAGGTGGCTAGAAATTGGGTGCCGAGTTTAGCAAGTTGGTTTAAAGCGGTTTCACGGAGTCTGCCAGTTTTTCTCGACGTTTGGTTGAAACGAATTGTCGGCTGACCTCTCAGGTGCGTCGCTCTCAAAATAGTCGTCGAGAGTTGGCTGCGTTTTTGGAGTCGGTGTAATGCGGTCGCCGGTGGTCGTTTTAACGTACTGTTCCCACGCCAAGAGATCTGTCCCCAGAGTTTCCCCTGAAATCTTCTCTAACGACTGCATGACTCTCCGCTGTAGTGCCGGATCGCGATCATCTAATGCGACGGCAACCGCAGTGATTGCTTGTTCGCCGGAAAATTCACCAATTGCCCTGGCAGCCGCTAGTCGTACGTCAGTGTTCGAGTCATCCATTAGTATTTCTTGCAATCGCGGCAGGGATTCATCGGCAGGCAGTTGTTCCAGCGATCCGATTGCTGCGATTCTGATTTCTGAATTGGAATCCTCCGTCGCCTCCTGGAGTGCTTTCAGGGAAGCTGGGCAATCAAGTTGACCTAACAGTTTCACGGCGTAAATTCGATGCAAGAGTATGGAGTCTCTGCGTACGATTTCAGCTAAAAATTTTGCTGCATTTTGCTGGTCTTGCTGAGTGCCATTGATTGCGTATTCGACTTTCTCCCGCATTTCGCGTTTTTTCACAAAAAGAGTATCTGCGATCTTCTCTTCCTCTATCCATTTATTTTGAGCCCAGGGAACGTATTGACCGGTTCGCCATAATTTTCCCTCAGCACATCCCGTTGAAATCACACCCATTCCCAGCGAGGCGGCGAGAAACGCGTAGGTTACGATTTTGTTTTTCGTTTGCGAAGCCATATTGATTGGCATTTGAATTTCCCCGAACTAGTGTGTTTTCACTATTTTCGAGGAGATTAGCAAAGCAAAGCGTTGGGTTACAGATCAGGTCGAGGTGCTAGCTGGACCGAGTCACGCCTTGGCGGAGGCTTATTCCATTGGAACTTAAGCCGAGGCTTATTACCGTGGAAAAAGACAGACGGGAAAGTGGGCAATTGGTTGATTTACTCAAACGCATTGCGATTAGACGCTGGTTTGATCGGCTGATTCAATTCGTTGCAGCTGGTTCGGTTCAGGCTCAAATCGACGGCCTTTCTTGTCCTCATCGTAATATTTTCCACCGCCGGTTCCGTAGCCATAGCCATATCCGTAACCGTTGTAGGAGTATCCTGCACGATAGGCTCCATAGGTGTATTGGCTGCCATAGCCAGACTGGGCTCCGACTCCGTTAACGACCAAACCGATGCAATGGGCTCCGAGGTTCGTTAGCATCTCGGTGGCTCGTTCGGCACTGACCCGAACGTTCTTTTTGATTCGAAGGCAGAGGACTACGCCGTCAACACGAGCGGCGATTGGGCTTGGATCGGTGACCGCCAGTAAAGGTGGCGTGTCGATGATAACGAAGTCAAAGTCCTCTCGCATTTGTTCAAAAAGAATATCGATTTGCGGGGAAGAGCTAAGTTCGGCTGGATTGTTGGGACGCGTGCCACACGGCATGAGCGTCAATCCGTCGACCTCAACGCTTTCAATCAACGAATCTCGCCATTGTGACTGTCCACTGAGGACTGTCGCAAATCCAAGCGAAGATTCGATCCCGAAAGTTGTGTGTTGCCGAGGTCGTCGCATGTCTGCATCGACTAACAAGACGCGCTTTCCAGACTGGGCGATGGAAACTGCCAGGTTGGCCGCCAAAGTGGACTTACCGTCACCGGGGGTCGGACTCGTAACTTGGATAATCGAGTGGTTCTTGCCCTGAGTATTGAAGTAGAGGGCGGTTCTTACTGCGCGGAAAGCTTCCGCCACCTGAGACTTAGGCCGGTGGTAAGTGCAAACGACAGGATCGATAGAAGAGTTCTCAACGAGATAGCGTTTGTTTTGAGCAATGACGGGAACATGGCCAATTAACGGCACGTTCAGTTTTTTCATAACTTCGTCTGGATTGTGGAACGTTTTGTCTGCCAATTCCACTAGACAACCGAGGCCGAATCCAACCAGGCTTCCGAGCAGGCCACCAATCCCAAGGATGACCAGAAGTATCGGCCAAACTTCTTCACCGTAGGTTGCGTTTTGGAGTTTTTGAAAACGGAAACCTTCCTTGCTGGCGTTGTTATCACCGGAGTCAATTTCGATTAGTTTCTTTTCCGCAATTTTCAAGAAGTCCCGAACATCATCCATCTGGGTGTTGATATTTTCGATTTTTCGTTGAACGGCGGCAATTCTTCCCGCCTCGGTGGAGTTTTCAATCAGAGCCTTTTGGTTAATTTCAATCGAAGCTTGAAGATCAAAAACCTGCTGTTCCAATGAGCGTATATGACGTTGAAGAATTTCCCTTGGTTCGATATTCGTCCGACTTTCACTGTTTCCGGTTGCGACCAGTTTGTTAAGCGATGTTTGCCACGTTTGAATTTCCTGAGCTAGGCCTTTAAGTTCTTTGTTCCCAGCGCCGTAAATTTGCTCAAGGCGACGGTAGTTGGCCTCTAATTCTCTGATCTTATTCTCAAGCAAGAAAATGTCACGATTGCTTGCCTCTTCCCTACGGCCATCGTCCTTAATCTTATTTTGTTCTTTGAAGATCCAGACCATTTCTTCAATTTCTTTGTCACCTGAAAGCAAGGCTTCCTTGGCCCGCTCCAAATCTTTCCCAAGGAATGCAATTTTGTTTTGGTCTGTCTGAAGAATCTTAGTTAGCTCGTTTACCTTAACCTGGTGCAGAGTAATATTTCCCTGCGAGACTACGATCGCCTGGTCTTCCTCATGAGCGGCGTCGAGTCGTTTTTGAAGCGCATTGTAATTTTCTTTAAATTCACGATGGATTGACGTCAAAAGATCGCTAACCTTCGTGCTCTCGTTCAAATATTGTTCACCCAGATCGGTTTCATAGGTCGCAATTAAGTTATTCAGGATGGTTTGAGCGTCGTCAGGTTCTGAGCTGTAATAGACTAATTCATAGAGGACTTGTTCGTCTTTATTTTGCGTAACGACGAGATTGTCTATGACGTGCGGGATTGTCTCATCGTTGGCTAAATCTGAAAATGACTCGAGTGCCGAAAGGTTGTTTTCGAGTAAACAACGTTGAACGATGTTGTACTGGCCGATTAACTGGTCGTGCCGGATTGCCATGTCTGCCGCCATAGGAAACATGGTCCTACTGTTTTGCGACATGGGGAGATAGAGCGGGTCTTTGGGCTCAATCTTAATTTTTGCCACGCTCTTGTAGATCGTCTCGCATTGCGCGTCGTATATGGCCCCCAGCGCCATGCCCGTGACCAAGCCCAAAAATACCAACCATTTTCGACGGTTAAGGATGCCCCAGAAATCGAACGGAGAGTCCTCCGAGATATCTGGCGACGCGAAGACAAACGGCACAGGCTGAGGATTAGATTGAGGGTTCGAGTCCACGAACAAATCTCCGGGAGTAGCATCAGTGAGAACTCGCCGCTTTACGGTCGAGTTCACGATTCGAGCGAATCAAATATTTACTGGCAAAGGATGGGGAACAGAAGCAACAGGAACGCCACTTACCCGTTTAAAAGCAGTATAGACAGCATCCATGACTAGCTCAACCAATTACCTTCTCAGGAACCGCTGTTTTGTGAAAACTGAATGTTCTTAAGGCCATGGACCTTGCTACTCTAGTGCCGTTTGGTGGGGTTATTTTAAACATTCGTGCGCGAGGGCCTGAATTTGTATTCGTATCGAGCTTAAGCGACCTTCTTCGACACTCTGGAAGGTAACCCTCCCTGATTTGGCTTGAATGGAAAAACTGTCAATTAGAGGAATTAGGGGGGCCGCTAAACAAGAAATATTCCCCCGAATTAGCGGGGAATGTTGGAAGCCACTCGAAAGCCTACGCGAAGCTTGTTACATTTTGGCTATGTCTAAAACTCCGATGATGCAACAGTATGACGATGCGAAAAAAGCCTGCGGTGACGCTTTGCTTTTTTTCCGCATGGGGGACTTTTATGAGCTTTTCCACGACGACGCAAAAGTTGCCGCCAAGATTCTCGGGCTGACACTGACCAGTCGCGATAAATCGAATGCGATTCCCATGGCGGGGTTCCCGTATCACCAACTTGATTCATATTTGGGGAAGTTGATTAAGCAGGGTTTTCGCGTTGCGGTTTGTGACCAAGTCGAAGATCCGAAGACTGCTAAGGGATTAGTTAAGCGAGAAGTCGCTCAAATTGTTTCTCCGGGGACAGTTACTGATCAAGCTTTACTCGATCCGTCGGTGAGTAATTATCTCTTGGCCGTTCTACCTGCTTTTCCCAAAGGAAAACAAGGTGGCAGCGAAGAGAGTGTAAGTCAGTATGGTGTTGCCTGGGCCGAGACATCGACTGGACGGTTTTATGTAACGACGGTTGGGCAGAAACAATTGGTCGATTTGCTGGCTCGATTAGGTGCCAGTGAAATCCTGGTCCCCGATCGATTCAGTGAATTTGACAAAGAGCTGTTTCCAGATGCGATGATCACCCGTCGTCCAGACTGGAGTTTTGGCATTCAATCGTCTGAAGAGTTGTTGAAAAAACAACTGGGCGTTGCTTCTCTCGATGGATTTGGAATTGCGGAGTTCGGACCGCTTGCGGTCGGAGCAGCGGGCGGAATTCTGGAGTACTTACGAGAGACTCAAAAGGCGTCACTTGAACACTTTGACCATATTCAGGCATATCGTCAGTCTAATTTTGTTGAGATTGATTCGGCGACTTGGCGGAGCCTTGAGATTAGCCAGACCATTCGGACCGGCCAACGTGAAGGTTCGTTGTTCGGTGTGATTGATCGTTGTAAGACTCCGATGGGGAGTCGTCTTCTTGGAGATTGGCTGACAAATCCGTTGACTGAAATGAATGAGATCATTCATCGTCAGGACGCCGTCGGAGAGTTGGCCGATGACCAGAGCCTCCGTAACGATTTGAGAGAGTATCTGAAGGGAGTCTTTGACCTCCAGCGATTACTGGCAAGGGTGGCGTCGGGTCGGCCTTCCCCGAGAGACCTCAGTTATATTGCAAAAACTCTGGCTGCAGTCCCGCAGTTAAAGTCAAAGTTAAGCGGCTCTCAAACGGTTTGGTTGCAGCAACTTGAGGCGGAGCTTGACGAATGTCTCGATTTGCGAGAAGAGTTAGAGGCCGCTCTGGAAGATCCTTGTCCTGCTCAGATCAAAGACGGTGGATTTATTCAGGAAGGGTTCGACAGCGAGCTTGATGAATTGAGGAAACTCGCTGCGGGAGGGAAGCAGTGGATCGCAAACTACCAACAACGGATTTGCGATGAAACCGGGATCCCAAGTTTGAAAGTCGGTTTCAATAAAGTTTTCGGCTATTACCTTGAATGTACGCATTCCCATCGAGACAAAGTTCCCGAAGATTTTATTCGAAAGCAGACACTCAAGAATGCCGAGCGTTATATCACTCCGGAATTGAAGGAGTATGAAGAGAAGGTTTTGGCAGCCGATTCAAAAGCGGATGAACTTGAAATCAAGCTTTTTGAAAATCTACGTCAATTAGTGCGTGCTCATACCTCGCGGCTTAAATCGAATGCTCAGATTATTGCGACGCTCGACACGATTGGAGGATTGGCTCAGTTGGCGGTTGAGCAAAGTTATTGCCGCCCAGAGTTTGTCGAGGACAGCGTTACCAAGATAGTTGAAGGTCGACATCCAGTGCTCGACATCATCGAGCCGCTTGGAGCGTTTATTCCTAATGACACGGTGATCGATGAAGAGCACGGAGTCCTACATCTAATCACAGGCCCAAATATGGCGGGAAAGAGTACTTACATCCGCCAGGTTGCTCTCATTAGTTTGCTCGGTCAGATCGGAAGTTTTGTTCCAGCCAAAGAAGCGCAGTTGGGATTGGTTGATAAGATTTTTGCCCGCGTTGGTGCAAGTGATGAATTATCGCGGGGACAATCAACATTTATGGTCGAGATGACCGAGACGGCTCGGATTTTGAATACTGCTTCTTCGCGAAGTTTAGTGATTTTGGATGAGATTGGTCGGGGAACCAGTACCTACGATGGTGTCTCGCTCGCTTGGGCGATAGTCGAGTATTTGCATGATCAAATCGGTTGCCGTTCTTTGTTTGCGACGCACTATCACGAGTTGACCGAATTGGAAAAAAATTTCAACGGTGTCAGCAACTTCAATGTGGCCGTCCGCGAGTGGGAAGAGAAAATCGTATTTCTACATAAAATTGTTCCAGGAAGCGCAGACAAAAGTTATGGAATTCACGTGGCGCGTCTGGCTGGCGTTCCCAACTGGGTCAATCGTCGTGCAGAGCAAATCCTTGAAAAGTTAGAGTCCAGCGGTGAAGTTGAACAAAACCGTGAGGTGATAACGTCGCAAGGAGGAGAATCGACGGGGCAAATTCAGATGACGCTCTTTGGTACAAACCATCACCCATTGGTCGATAAGATTAAATCGCTCGACGCTAATGCGTTAACGCCGATGAACGCTCTCCAAATCCTGCATGATTGGCAAACGGAACTCGGAGACGATGTGGAAACTTCGGTATCCAAGAAGGGCGAGTAAACCGCGGTCTGGAATCGTACCCTCTTAATTGCCGCGTTGAGTTGCGATGTTCGGGCAGCGGTGCACCGAGAAAATTTTACGGTCTTGGTGGGAATTGCTGCTCAGTGCATCGGGCTGTCAATTAGCCAGTCGTCATCAATTTGGCGAAAAGTTATAACGGCATCACGATTGCCGATTTTAATCCGCCCGATCATCTGATTGTTTTCCAGCTTGGCAGAGATAAAACTAAGCTCCTGAATTGGGGGCCGGGTAGCGAATTTAGAGATCTTATGATGGAACTGAGGTAGGTCTTGGATTTTCTCGCCAATCTTCTCTGTGAACCCTGACATTCCTACTGCCCCTGCGCCGTAGGAGGCCATGGCGCGGTTGATGGTTTGTTGCGACAACCCGTGGTCATCAAGGATTTTCAAAAAGCGATCGCCATCACTTGGACTCTTGACCGCTAATTGCATCAGATTCAGGGCGGCCGCACCTGCCTCGCGGTTCTTTGCAGCGGTGGTTAAACAGGCTAGTCGCGCGGCGTGATCGTCAGAACCGATCGCCGATGCCAACGATTCAAAACTCGCACGAGGAGTGCTTAAGTCAACGACAACCATCGGTAGGTCTGCTGAATCGGTTGCGGCGTGGTCAGTTTTGTCAGGGATGCAGCCAGTATTGAGGTACCCTATTCCTAATACCGCGGCTAAGAGCAAAATTATCCTCAAAAGCCGGAGAGAGTTCTTCATGATTGGCTCTCGTTTATAGAAGACTGTTCTAGATCGACAGGGTTGGTTCGGCGGTTAGAAACTGAGTGATTTAAAGTAAAAAACGAGTTGGTCGTAAGCCGGGTCCTGTAACCAGTTTGCACCGGTGACGATCATTTATCTAGGCGCGACATTGCTGACGCACTCAAGCAGCCTACCCGAAAGTTAAAATGCGGCGGACAACCGCTTCTTTCTGTTTGGCCTTGCTCCGGATGGGGTTTACCAAGCTACTCGAGTCACCCCGAGTACTGGTGGGCTCTTACCCCACCTTTTCACCCTTACCTGACCTTCGGCGAACCAAAGTTCAGGCGGTCTGTTTTCTGTTGCACTTTCCCTGATCTCACGATCGGTCGGCGTTACCGACCATCCTGTCCTGGGGAGCCCGGACTTTCCTCTCGCAATCCTAATGGATTACCAGCGATCGTCTGACCAACTCATTGAACCAGTGTAACGGTTTGTCGAACAATTCGCTCGGGAATTTCAAATTTCTGAGTAAATGCAAGCCATTGGTTCCGGAGGCTGGCAAGCACAAAACGAGAAGGCCAGAATTACTTAACGTCCTCTAGCCTTTCGGTCGGGCGAATGAAGCAAGAAGGGATCGGCCGGGTGCACTTAATCGAGTGCACTTAATCGAGCGGATTAAGCGAATCAATTAGTTTGTCGATTACGTTTTTTGACCGATTGGTCACGACGATGCGGTCGTTGGGATGCAGAGCATAGTTTTGGTTTTGCATGACTGATTTCCCACTCGAATCGTATTCAACGGGAAGTTTCAGGCCTTTTCCTGACTCTTTCACAATTCGATAAATCAGGATGTCCATCGCTCGATACCGTTCGATGGCCCCTGATCGCTGAAGTGCGTCTTGAACGAATAGTGGCCCGTCGATTGCGCCTTCGTAGATTTCATTGGCGCTGAAGCCACCGCTCATTTCTACGCGATACTTGGCCACTTCAGTGGTAGCCGCATCAGTGTTGTCTGCATTTTCCAATGGTATTTGTGCTTCGGGCTCGGTTAGTTTGCCTTCCATGGAAATGGCACAACCGATAGAAGACAATGTAGTTAGTCCGATGAAAAGCAAGAAACTGGCGCGAAGGGTTGATTTGAGGGTATCTTTTCGACTCATGGCGTTACCGATTGTTCCGAGTTAGTTCGAGAGCATGTTCAGGCGTTAAAATTTCCCTAGACCCCCCACCTGATACAATCCGCATCGGCACGACGGAAGGCTGGCTTGAGCGAATTCAGCGAGATCGGTGAATTAATTCGGGTTTCATTTAAATCGCCGCTGAAAATGAAGGTGATTTCAATGATCTGCTAGCGTGCAATGGGGGCGAAAGCGTATTGTTATTCGTGTAAAAGTACCGGTGGTTCTTGGCCGGAAATGAAACGACTTGAGCAGTAATTTCACTGAGTTGATTGGGAATAATGGAAAGTTGGCAAGGAAAAGTTGTTTTAGTGACCGGTGGATCCGGCGGACTTGGGCTTTCGATTGGTTGCGCGTTTTCCAAGGCGGGAGCGACCGCGGTGTTGCTGTCTCGCGATGAAGAAAAGCTTGAAAAAGTGTGTGAGCTTAAGGCTCGCTCAAACATTGAGCTGCACTGGATTCAGGGAGATGTTACAAGCGACTCAAGCATTGAGGCAGCCGTCCAAAGTACGCTAATGAAGTACGGTCGAATCGATTTATTGGTGAATAATGTTGGTAAATCGACGCGAACGGAATTGCTGAATTGTACGGTTGAGCAATACGCTGACTTTATGGAAATGAATCTGTATTCAGCGATCCGGTGTACTTTGGCTACGATGGACGCACTCACTGCGACATCCGGTCAGGTAGTAAATATCGGTTCGCTGGCTTCGAAGACCGGTTGGCCAAAAGTAGCGCCTTACGCGGTAAGTAAACATGGATTGGCAGCGTTCAGTCACCAATTGCGGCTTGAGGGACCTGAAAATGTGAACTGTTTACATGTTTGTCCCGGCCCAATTCGTCGGGACGATTCGGGGACCCGATATGAATCACAATCAGAGGGAATGAGCGATTCAGTAGCCCAACCAGGGGCGGGGGTAAAGTTAAAAGGGATTGCTCCTGATTATTTGGCTCAAAAAATAGTCCGTTATTGTGAGAAGAGAAAGCGAGAGTTAGTCGTCCCCTGGCATGCGAAGCTCTTGTTTTCAATGACGCAACTCTCTCCACGTTTTGGTGATTATTTATTGCGGAAGTCCAATCGAAGTTGAGATGATTTCAGAGTTAGGGTGGCGCGAAATTGAGGTTGTCCAATAAGTGCATTTCTGATGAGATTAACGAGTTAGAAATGTTCCGAGAAAGAAAATTGGCAGATAAACGTAATCTAATCGCTTATTCGATACTGTTAATTGCAGGAATCGCGATCCTCTCTGGATGTAAAATTCGAGGGAATCCATGGGAGATATCTGAGCAGGCCAAACCCAGCCCTGATCGGAATCTACCCCAATCAATCTATGCGCCGATGCCAACTATTTTGCCAAGCGTTCAGGGGGCGGCTATTGAAACCGATGAGACGCTCGAGACGGAGCTTGATCTTCTGAGTGAACTGCATGGCGAAATCGAGTAGTTTGCTGCAGTGGTCGCAAATGTTACCGTTCGCTGATTGAGATTTTCTCGTTTGCAGCTCAAGTCGGTGAATTTAGCGAACTTGAAGATTTCGTCGAGCTGCAGAAAACTTGCGAAGTACCGCTGAAATTAAGAAAATTACAACGAGTCCGGCGGCAATTTCGAGCGCGTTCGCTGTTGGAGATGGCCATAGTGGAAGGGCGGTTTGGCCTTTCCAGGTCAATAAGTGCAAAAGCGTCGCCACAAAGACCGCAGCGGACGGGGTAACTGCAGATGGTCCGTTTCCTTGGTTGCAGACCAACAGAGCTACTTGGATTAATAATAAGAAGAGAGTCACCGATAAAGCTGCCTGCCAGCCAAGGAAAATTCCAACTAAAGCCATTGCAGCGATGACGTCGTCGACACCGTTAAATTGTTCAATCGTCGATTGGTGAACACGATCTTCTTGCATCCGCTTAAAGTTAAAGGTGGCCCATGAGCCTAGTAGGCCACACGCGGAACCAGCGATCAAACCGTAAGCGATTGTGATGAGTTGTGTGGAGGAACCGCGCTCGATGTTTATCAGTTGATGGGTGCTAATGTTCCAAGCGATGAACGTCATATTTGGCCAAATCAGAGGTAAGCCTATCCCGATACCCAGTCCCCAGTAAAAAACGTTTCGGGGGACCTGTAAGCGTTCTGAGCGGATTAGAGAGAACGTAAACAGGAGGCAGATGAGAGCTAAGTGATAAGACGCGATTTGCATCAAATTCCATTTGGGGTCAAAGATAAGGTGTTCAAATCCTCGAGATAGATCTGACATGTGAAACGGCAGGTTGGAACCGCCGGTTAAAATTTCCAAGAATGCGATCAAGAGAAAGATGGTCCCGAGAAAGATCTCTACTATCAGGTAACGTGGAGAAATTGGCGTCTCACAGGTTCGGCATTGCCCAGAATTACGAATCCACCCAAAAACGGGTAGGTTGTCGCTGAATAAAAGTTCTGTTTCGCAAAATGGGCACATGCTTGAGCCGTTTACGCCTCGACCTCGCGGAAGTCGCCAGGCGACGACATTTAAAAAGCTTGCAAAACATCCACCAAGAAAGAAAATCCAGATCACTCCTAGCAATTTCATTAGCGCCGCCTGGGACGCCTCGATATATCGCCAGTATTCTAATGCGCTGACTGGAAGCTGCGAGGTCTTCAATAGCGTGGCTGTCAGCAATGGTATTAAGATCAATAAAGTGAAGACAGCCACCAGCAAAACCCATCCAAGCGCTTTGCTAAGAAAAATGAATTTTGCTTGCTTGCCCATGTTGATTCACTACTGGAGTCGCTGTTTCGTAGCCGAGAAAAAACATTAGCTGGTGGCTTCGTCGGTGGATTCAAGTGTGTTGTGCGTTCCGTCGCACTTGGGGGCGTTGGAGGTATGTTTGCACTGGCAGAAATAAGCTGTTTCTGTCTCAGTTGCTTCAAAAACCATTGGCACAAAGTCTGTCCCTTTGTGTTTGCCGTCGCAAAACGGTTGGTTTTCCGAAATACCACAGGTGCAGTAAGCGTATTTTTTACCAGCTACTAACTCTACTTGCTTAGGGAAACAGGCGGCAATTTTTGGTTTATCCATCGTTGGTTATCTTTTTATCGAGTTATGAAATAATTTGCTTGGGTAGCACGTTAATAGAAACTGGCAAGGCACATCGAAAACAGAACATAATTGACAAAGCGTGCGTCTAATAGTGTACTCGGGCAATTTCTTGTTGGTGATCGCAAACTCACTGGGGAATAAAAAAGAGCTCTCGAAGATCGAGAGCTCTTAGACTTTGGTATGTTAGAAGTGGATTGCTTGATTTACTAGGCAGTGCCAGTTGCATTTGTTTAGGTTAATTGCTGGTCATTTCTAGTTTATAGCCCGTTAGCCCACCACTCGGGACATCAACATATAACTGTCCTGAGTTGCCCGATTGGTATTTATCTGGAATTTTAGCGAACTTTTTCAATTTGCTTTTGGCTGCAGCGACGGCTTTCGAATCTGATTTGCCATCGCCATCGCCCTCCATTGCATCTGAAAGCTCCGCTTCGTCCAGTTGATCCCACTCGAACTCAACCGAGTGTCTCCAAACCATAGCCCCTTCTTCACCGTATCGATCAACCAAGGAAAAATTTCCTTCGCTGTCGGTCACTGCAGTAGAGTAAGGGCCGGGAGACGAGTTGCCAGTCGCAGGTTCCGGAAAGAAGGTAACTCTAATTCCGGCCAGCGGTTCACCATCGAGTGTTACTGTGCCGGAAACTGGGGCGTTTCCACCCCCACCTTTGCAGCCAGCAAGCGTACTGATGCAAAGAAGAGCCGCAAGGCCGAGGAACGAAAGACGTTTGATTTGGAGTTTCATCATTAATTCTCGTGTGTTTGTCCGTAAAAAAGTGGAGCCCGACTACAAAGCAATCGGGCCCCAATTGAAATCTAATCGATAGTTAGCATTAATACTCGTTAACTGTATTTCCGTCTTGATAAGCGCAAAGCCAGTTAAGTGTGGAGTTCGCTACATTATCAGAGAGGAACTGAGCAGAACCGTCGCACATTGCAACCGTCGCACCTGTGGTGTGACCGCTTGAAGCAATCGAGCGGGCTCGGTAGTTCCCGTTGACGATAAAGTTAAGCCCACCGGCCCGACCCATGTTTGACCAGCGTGCAGCCATCGGAGTCGAAAGATCGGGGTTGTTCTGCCAGCGGTGTGAACCAGCCCAAATCGCTCCAACCATCAGAGGGTTCTTCGGGTTTGGCCCAGTTTCAGGATCGCTGCATCGCTCACCAATCATAATGGTGTTGCTCGAACCATCGGTCATTGTACCGAAGTCAACTCGGGTGTTCATGCCAAATGGTCCCCACTTTGCGCGGTGGCTTGGATCCATTCGGCGTGAATTCCACATGGAAAAGCCAATGTTGGCGACGTAGTTGGAAATACCGTTGGGTAGGTCCAGAGAGTTTGAAGTGTAACAGGTGTTCTTACCATCCACCTTCGGGTTGTCACTTGGACACTGGAAGGAAGGGATAACCGAACCAGTTAACTGGTCACCGTTTGGCAACAACATGTCCTCACCCCAGTGGGTGTAGAGGTTGCAGTTGTCGTAAAGGTTGTTCTGTTCCATGAAAGGAAGAACGAAAGTTCCCCAGCCCCAGTAATTCCCGCGGTAAGGAGTGCTTCCACGCCAAACAAACGGAAGGTACTGCTTTGGAAATGCCGAAGAAGCATTCCAACCATCCCAGCCTGAAGGGAACTGCTGGTAAGCACTTTCATAGTTCAATACTGCAAGTGCGATTTGACGAGCATTGTTCATGCAAGTCGTTCGTCTGGCTGCTTCGCGAACCTGTTGTACAGCAGGAAGCAGCATGCCAATTAAGATACCAATGATCGCGATGACCACTAGCAACTCAACCAGCGTAAACGCCTTCCGGCGCGATGGTGAATACATAGTCGTTACCTCTTAAAACAAATAGGATGAAATATATTTCCTGCGACCCGAATTAATGAGCCGACACACTAGTATTGCAGTAAAAAACCAACGGAAAAAGCAAGAAACCCAAGCAGTCGCACTGTCCATATTGTAGTTATTGCGCGTTGTCTACCTTTAGTGATTCTGTCCCCGCTACGTTTGCTGGAAGGAATGGATCGCAGAATTTGCGGATCAAGTCTAAATTTATTGGAAGATGAAGGAAATATTATCGTAATTAAAACGTCCTTCAAAGTAATTAATTTCGGTCATCCAACTTGTTAGTGTTGCCTTTGTTCACTTTAAATTTTATTGAAAAAAAATAAACAAAAAGTGAAATTCGGTATATAGCTCAGTAAGACTTAGGATTGTTGCCTTTTCACCGGTCGTCGCTAAAACCCAATGCGTTTGCGAGCCGGCGGCCCAATCGGTACAGGCTGTCTCGTTTGCGGGGAACGGCGGCACTTTCAGAAGTTGCGAAAATTGAGCCGGATTATGTGCCCGTTAATGGTGGTCGCCGTAGAGATCGTCGCTTCTTAGAGAGTTTGAGTTCGTTTATTGTCCGCTACGGACATTAACAACGTCGGTGATATCGATTAGGCCGAGTGCTCGACCGTCAGCATCGACGACAGGCAGTTCGCTTAGGTTTCTGCAGGCCAGTGTTTCGATGGCTAACAATGTTTTGCTGCCGGCTGCAATCGTGATAGGTGATTGCGTCATGACGTTTCGAATGGGTTCATCAAACAGTTCATCTTGTTGTTTTTCGAGTAATTTTGCCAAGTCACTGTCGGTGAAAATACCGGTAAGTCGAGATTTTTGATCGATAATCAGCACGACCCCAGTTCTCCGCTCCCGACCTCCTTGTTGAATGTAGATCTCCCGAACCGTTGCGGTTTCATTCGCGATGCGACATTCGCTGATCGGCCTCATTACTTGTTCGACGAGAGAGAGTCGTTTTCCAAGAGATCCTCCGGGGTGGAATTTTGCAAAGTCATCTGCCTGGAGCTGTTTTGTTTTTGAAACGACCAATGTGAGCGCGTCACCTAACGCAAGCATCAGTGCTGTTGTTGTCGAGGGGGCAAGCCCAAGGTGGCAGGCTTCGTTGGTTTTTCCATAATTGAGCACCGCAGTGCTGTGAGCGGACAGGGTGGAATCCTGTTTGCCGGTAATGGCAATGATGGGTGTTTGGAATTTTTTAAATGACGGAAGTAGTTTCAGGATTTCACCTGTTTCTCCGCTATTGGAAAAAACGAGGACAATATCGTTTGGTCCAACTCTTCCGAGGTCTCCATGGATTGCTTCGGCGGGGTGGAGAAAATGGCTGCGCACGCCCACAGACGCTAACGAGGCGGAAGTCTTTTGGCCAATCCAGCCTGCTTTGCCGATTCCTGTGACAATCACGCAACCATCGCAATCAAGAATAAGGTCGGTCGCTACACAGAAGTCATCCGGTAGGTTGGCAGCCAGATTTTTTAATGCATCGGCTTCGCGCTTGATGATTTCGGTTGCGAGTTGAAGTTGTTCGAATTTGGTCGTGAGGCCAGATTGCAGGTTCTCCATTTGCCGATTCGGTTCTACGTATTTCCGGGCGGGTGCACTCATTAGGCGGCCTCCTCAAGTTGAAGGTTTCTCATTCGGCGGTAATCAGGGCAGCGAGACAGGAGTTGTTCGTGAGTTCCACAGTCAACAATCTGGCCTTCTCGCATGATCATGATTTTGTCTGCGAGTTCGAGTGTTGACATGCGGTGAGTGATCAGAACCGTGGTGCGACCTTGGATGAATTCGGCGAGCGTTTCATGGATTAGCTTTTCACTCTCCGGATCAATCTGACTTGTGGCTTCGTCAAGAATTAGGATTTCGGGGTCTTTAAGAATCGCACGAGCCAGTGAAATTCGTTGACGTTGGCCGCCGGATAGTTTGCCGCCGTGTTCACCCATCATCGAGTCGTATCCGAATTCCATCTGGGAAATAAACTCGTGCGCATGTGCTTTTTGGGCGGCGGCGACAATTTCTTCGTGAGTTGCCTCTGGTTTGGCGTAGGCAATGTTCTGCGTGATCGAATCGTTGAAAAGCATGGTTTGTTGTGTGACGTAGCCAATCTTTTGTCGCAGCGATTTCACGGCGTAGTTGCGAATGTCCTGACCGCCGATGCGAACTTGACCGTCAGCTTCAAAGAATCGGGGAATCAAATTTATCAATGTGCTTTTTCCGCAACCGTTATGTCCGAGAACGGCCAGGGAAGTGCCAGCAGGGATATGTTCGCTGATTCCACGTAGGATTGGCTGTTCGGGTTCATACTCAAAATGAACGTTGCAAAATTCAATCTCAAGTTTTCCTGTTGGGATTTCAGTCGGCGATTCCGGATCTTGAATGGCGGGAACCTGATCAATGAGAGGGAAGACTCGGTCAGCGGCGACAACGCCTCCTTGAATCATGTTGTAGACGTCGGCCATCTTTCGCAGGGGGTCCGCGATGCCGATTAAAAATCCGAAAAACATCATGAGACTGCCGAATCCCATCGGGGCATCGCACATGCGGATTCCGAATAGATAATTCGTCGAGTTGAGTACCAGGTACCCGCCGGCGAGGACGCTGAGGGAGATCATGCTGACGCCGAGCAGTTCATTGTTGATTCTCGAAAGTGCACCAAAAACCGAAATGCGCATCGACTTTTTGTAAACATCATTGGCAACCAGATCGAATCGTTTGCGCTCGTTGTCTTCATTCGTGAAAGCTTTAACAACACGCATGTAGGTTAAGGCTTGGTAAAGACGGTTAAGCAGTTTGGCTGAGTCTTCCATCGCCCGCTTGTTTGCACGTTTGGTTACCTGTGCCAGTTTCAGCATGAGGTAGCCTGCGATTGGACAGATAAGCAGTGAGAATAGTAGCAATCGCCAATTCACCCATGCCGCTCCAACCAGGCAGCCTGTCATTTTGAGTGGTTCGCGAATCGTCTTGCCAAAGAGTGTTGTAATGGCCTGACAAATTGCCCCGGTTTCCCCGCGGATCCGGCTGATTAAATCTCCGGTTCCTTTGACACCTAGTTCCGAGGCTTCCATGTCAAGCACGTTTTGAAAGACGCGGTTTTGCATATCCAGCATCGTTCGCTGACCGACCCGCGCAACGGAAACCATACTGCCCATCAAGAACAATCCGCGAAGCACGGTGCCGATAAACATCAGAGCCATTAAATAGGCGAGCGTCGTGAATGGTTTGGCTGGCGCGTATTTTTTAATGTATGGTGCCAGTTTGGCTCGACCTGCGCTGCGAGTTTCCTGGATTTGAATGTCATAAAGATTCGCACTTATTTGGCTTTGGATTTTCGATGTTTCAGTCGGATCCGGATTATCGCTTAGGCGGGCTTCGAGTTCTCGAATGCTATTTTGGCTGTTGGCGATTAATTGTTGGGATTCAACATCTTCATCAGCAACCCATTGATGAAGTGATTTGCCTTTAATGACTATTTCGACAAACGGATAAACGGCGCCGAGGTTGAGTGACCATAAAACCGCGACCATCGCACTGCAAAAAAAAGAGGCGAGCAAAGACCAGCGGTATTTGAGCGTCATCCGTAACGCTCGGTTGAGATTTTTCATGATGCCTATTTGAAAAAATGCTTCCTTGCAAATGCTCGGCCGCCGTTGCTAGCGATGGAAAGACGAGCGTCATTAAACTTAAACGTTTTGCGCTGATTCTCAAACGTCAATCAAATCCGCTAGCCATTGCCGAATGCGAGAATTGCCAATCAGTGAATTGGCGTGGGGAAGCGCTCGCGGGCTTATGGGCCTGCGTTAAGGAGTTTGGGGTAAAGCAATCAAGCGTCGACGTCCATGCTCTATCAATCTAGTCGACGTGTTGCCAGTTTAGTGGAGTTCCACGCGGAATTTGCTGAGAGGCAGTGGCTGATAGCACTTTGTCCAGATGGACCGGTTCCAGACCTTTGCCGGGGCGGAGTGAGCGGACGTTTTCGAGGGTAAACTTTTCACCTTGCTCGATATCCTCGACGGCAAACAGGGAACGCCGGAAGGCAAGGTTGTTCTCGTCGCTTTCGGTGGGGCCGTAATTTACTTTTCCCATAGCCTTCTCGGTGGTTCGAATCGCGTCAACCATCTCAGCAAACTCGGAAGGCTCTAATGAAAATGAACTATCAGGGCCTTTTTCAGATCGAGAGAGAGTAAGGTGCTTTTCGATTATGGATCCGCCCAATGCGACGGAGGTGATCGAGGAGTGGTGGTCGAGGGTGTGGTCGGAAAGTCCAACGGGCAGTTGGAAGCGGGACGCGAGATCCGGGAGCGTCCGCAGGTTCATTGATTCTGGAGGAGCGGGGTACGCGCTGGTGCATTTCAGCAATGCAATTTCGTTGCAGCCGTTACTCCGCAGCGTGGCCACAGCTTGTTCAATTTCTTCGAGTGTTGCCATTCCGGTGGAGACGATGACGGGGCGGCCAGTGGCTGCGACTTCCCGCAGAAGCGGCACGTCAATAATTTCAAACGAAGCAATTTTGTAAGCCGGGACATCAAGTGCTTCAAGGAATTCAACCGCGGACGCATCGAACGGGCTTGAAAAAAGATCCATTCCAAGCTGGTTCGTGATCGACTTTAATTCGGCATGCCATTCCCAGGGGGTGGACGCTTTTTTGTAAAGTTCGTAAAAACTCTTGCCGTCCCAAACGGTGCCGCCCTGGATCTTGAAATGGGCTTGGTGCGAATCGAGTGTCAGCGTGTCGGCGGTATAAGTTTGGAGTTTTACGGCGTCGGCTCCCGCGCGATGAGCCTCACGGATAATTTCCACAGCACGGTCAAATGACTGATGATGGTTTGCCGACAGTTCAGCGATGATGTATGTGGGTTCGTTTTCGCCAATTAGTCGGCCATTGATTTGGATGTTCTTTGGGGAGTCCATCGATTAGCTTTTGAACGAAAGTATGAAAGGGATTTAAAGGTCGTTTGCCGTGTGTTCTAGGATTGATTCAGGCCGCTTTATTAGCGGTTTCCCTGGAGGTTCGGAGTGGGATTTCCGAAGGACGTTGCAATTCAAATTGAAGAGCCATTTGTCCGTGAACGATTGCCGGTTGAATTCCGGAAAATCCTGCGGCCCGAAGAGCTTTTTCTGAAGCAATATTTCCCGGTCTAATTTGAGCGACGATGCTAAAGTGATTGGATTGGCGAAACAGTTTCTCAGAGGCTTGGCTAATGATCGCGGTCCCTACCCCCCTGCCCCGTTTCGAGTGATCGACAATGACGCTTATTTTG
Source organism: Mariniblastus sp. (assembly GCA_011523945.1). GTDB lineage: Bacteria > Planctomycetota > Planctomycetia > Pirellulales > Pirellulaceae > Mariniblastus. The sequence goes on from WTFU01000164.1 coordinate 55,806, forward strand.
GCCGATCTTTGGTTTTCGAGTTCTTCCAGGCACGCGTATCCGATTGCAGTTCCATCAGTGTTTTCAAAAATCCAATAGTGTTTGTTGAGGGACGCAAGTCTTGTTTGAAATTCGTGGGCAAACTCATCAGGCGTTTGATCGGAGCTTGCTAGGGCAACAGATTTCACTTCGGGATCGTTGTGCCAACGCCAGATGGTGGGGGAATCTTGAGCGATGGCGGGTCGCAATGTGAGGTTGCCGGTTTTCATGGTGCGAACCACACGTTTGGCACCAAGTCCGTCCACTTGGCGCTGCCCAATTTCGGATATCGCCTGTCTTTGTTCCGGATTTTCAATTAGCCGCTTTATATGTTGCTTGAGTTCCTGGCGGCAAGACGCTTCGCTCTGTCCATGCAATCCGAGTGCTGGTTGGTTCGCGGGGGCGTACACGCGTGGTGGTTGCCGATTGAGATCGATGATGACCGTTGGGATTCCAAAGAAAGCGAGCTGGTAGGCAGCGGAGCTCGAAGAGATGGCGAGGTCAATTCGAGGAAGCAGTTGTTGCACTCGATCCCGATTGCGATGAATTCTCAAATTGAGTTTAGCTTGCCTCTTGAACTGATTTAGTTCAGCTGCGTGAGAGTAGCGAGACCCAATTACGCAGTCCACAACAACCCTCTTTTTTTCTAAATCAGAAATAGACTGTAGTGTCTTGAGGGTCCAGTTTTCTTGATCGTTCTCGCCGAGGGATACAAGGATTTTCCTTGCTTCCCTGGGGGATCGTCTGGGGGTGGGGAGCGAGAATTCCACTGGCAAAGCAAATTTATCTAGCAAAGCAAACTCCGGCCCGCTCAATGAAATGCAATGCGCTTGATGGCGGTTAGTCACCGGACTGGTCGACTTTGCGGTTTGGTCCAAAACGATGTCCGCAAGTTCGGCATTGTTTGATACGTTTTCGCCAATCAGCAGTAATTTCGATTGTGCCTGCTTGAGGGGAGCGAGATAGTTTTTGAAAAACCGGTCACCGTCAAGAATGATCCAGTCTGGATGCATTGTGGCAGCGATCCGTTTCGTTTCATCCGCATCGGCTTGGTCGCATTCGGAGTGTTTAAGCGGAATGAATTGAAAATGCTCGGAGGCGATTTTTTTGAGAAGTCCCCGGGGGAGCATGCCGCAGGCAAACGTTGCGGTTCCACCTGAGTTTTTCCACTCTCTCGCAATGGAAAGGGAGCGAGTGACATGCCCGGTTCCGATGGTAGGCCCGGCATCAGCGCGAATCAAAAGTTTGGGTCGATTGATGGGCATAAATACGTAGTCACTAAGCAATTTTCTGCAAACAGTGGCGGTTGATCTCGATCCATTCCGGATGGATTTCATAGGCCTCGATGATTTGTTTCCAGTCGAACGTTGAATCACCAAAATGGCGGTATATTTCCGAGGCGAGTTGGAGGTCCTCTTCGGTGTCCACGGTCCAGCGAAGGTGTGACCAGTCCACCGTTCCAGCGAGCGAAGCGATGTTGAATTTTTTAGGGTTTTGGTAAGCGTACAGGGTTACGTGCTCGCGATATCTTTCTGATTGAGCGAGACGATCCATTCGACTAAGCGTTCGGCGAGTCATCGCCTCGCAATCAAGGCCGCGAGGGTATGTGCGACAAGGGTGAAAGTTGGTGGCGTAGTCGATATTTGGGGCAGAGTTCATCAAGTCGACGGTTTGATCAACAATCTGGGGGTCGATAAGCGGGCAGTCGGATGTAATTCTGACAATTTGATCCGCGTCGTATTTTTCCGCGGCCTCGACATAACGCGAGAGGACATCGTTCTCACTTCCGGCATGAAAGTTCCATTGCCGTTGCTGGCAGAATTCAATCAACTCACGATCGGCTGATTCAGTGGTTGTTGCGATGACGAGTTGATCGATGGTTTTGCAGTCACCCAGACGCTGCATCACGCATTCAAGCATTGTTTTGCCTCCGAGTGAACGGAGGACTTTACTTGGAAGTCGTGTGCTTCCAAGGCGAGCTTGAATGATGGCAACGGTTTTCATTGAGCTATGCGGCTTTCGAGATTGGGTTGGGTTTGGCTTGGGGGATCGCTTGTAGTTGCATGACCACCTCTCGCACGTTTTCTTCTCTCATTAATGGGAAAATAGGAAGTGAGAGGATTTCCTGATAGACGCGTTCTGCGACTGGGCAACGACCCGTTTGATCGCCAAAGCGATTGATGTAATAAGGGTGCTGGTAAACGGGTTGATAATGGACATTAACACCAATTTTTCGTGCTCGAAGCTGCTCGAAAGCCTGGTCCCGTGAGAGGCCTGTGGATTTTTGATCCCAACGAATCACAAACAGATGGTGAGCGTGTTCGATTCCAGATCGCGTTTGGAGCGGATTGACGTGCGGGATTGATTCAAGGAGCGATCGATAAAAACGTGCGATGTCATTTCTGCGTCGGGTGAAGCGGCTAAGTTTAGCCAATTGAGATAGTCCAAGCGCGCATTGAAGATCGGTCAATCGGTAGTTGAATCCAAGCGATTCCATTGCATACTGGTGCTGCTGACTCGATTCTCGTTGGCGGTGGTCAGTGGTGATTCCATGATTTCGGAATTCTTTTAATGTCGTTGCGGCGAGGAGATCGTTGGTCGTTACCATTCCGCCTTCGGCAGACGTAATTTGTTTAATGGGATGAAAGCTGAAACAGGTAAAGTCTGCGAGACTGCCGACTCGGTTGGAGCCTATTGCGGCACCGAGTGAATGGCATGCATCAGAGATTAGTACGAGGTTGTGTTGGTCTGCGAGGGCGCGTAGTGCCTCGTAGTCACACGGCTGACCGGCATAATCCATCGCCACAATGGCTTTGGTGTTGGGGGTGATTTTCCTCGCGACATCTGCTGGGTCGAGTAATAGCGTGTCCGGATCGACGTCCGCAAAAACAGGCCTCGCATTCTGGTATAAAACGGCATTGGAAGTTGCAACAAAGGTAATGGCCGGAACGATCACTTCCTCATTCGCTTCGACACCAATTCCGGCAGCGTGCATCGCGGCATGCAAGGCTGCGGTACCGCTGCTGAACGAAACTGCCTGTTGTGTGCCAACGGTCTGAGCGAAGGTTGTTTCGAAGGTCGTAACCAACGGACCGGTTGTTAGCCAGTCGGATTGCAACGCATTCACAACGGCTTCGATATCGTCTTTTTCAATCGTCTGTTTTCCGTAGGGCAACATAGACGGGTCCTCAAGCTGCGTGTTGTGGGGCTAGTGTTGGTTCGGTCTTTGGTTGATCCATTTCCATTGCAATCATCGTTCGAAGTTGATCAATCGTGAGCCAAGCTTCATTGTTGTCGCTCGAATAGCTGAAGCCGTCGCGGCATTGAATTCCTTCCTCGATATAGCGAGGTGGAGTGGTCGACCAGCTTCGAAAGGTGGGTTGAATAATGAAATGGTCGCTGAATTCTAAAGTGTTTCTCGCGTCATCCGCTGGGATCATGCATTCATGAAGTTTTTCGCCCGGTCGAATGCCGATGACTTTGGTTTCGCAGGTCGAGTCGACGGCGGTTGCGATGTCCAGCACAGTAGTGCTTGGAATTTTTGGGACGAACACTTCGCCCCCTTCCATGCGAGTGAACGCTTTGACGACGAGATTGACTGCTTCTTGAAGGGTGATGATAAACCGAGTCATTTTGGGGTCGGTAATCGGCAGCACTCCGGTTTTCGCCTGTTTTTGAAAGAAGGGGACGACTGAACCATTGCTACCCCAGACGTTCCCGTAACGAACAACTGAAAAACGAGTACCTGTCTCACCGGCAAGGGAATTGGCAGCGATGAATAGTTTGTCGCTGCACAATTTGGTTGCACCGTAGAGGTTGACCGGAATGGCGGCTTTGTCAGTCGAAAGCGCGACGACTTTTTCGACACCGCAATCAAGTGCTGCATTTATGACATTCTCAGCGCCACCGATGTTGGTGCGAATGCATTCTTGAGGGTTGTATTCTGCAATGTCGACATGCTTCATTGCCGCAGCGTGAATTACAAAATCTACTCCTTTGAATGCACGACGTAGTCGCGCCTCATCCCGTACATCCCCGATGAAGTAACGGATTTGTGGGTATTTGTCGGTAGGGAATAAATTGCGACGCATGTCGACATGTTTTTGCTCGTCACGGCTAAAGATGATGAGCCGTTTCACGTCAGAATTTTCGAGCAAGAATTTTGCGCACTTTTTCCCGAAAGAACCCGTGCCGCCAGTGATAAGTACAGTTTTGTTTTTTAGCCAGAACATCCGTGTTCCTTTGGGAGTGGGTCGATACTTCTTATTAAGCTATCCCACTCCTCTAAAATCTCCAATACGAATCAGGACGCGAAGATTTCTATTGGCTGGCACAGGTTCGCTGGCACGTTATTCCCGCATTGAAGCTGGCTGAGCTTGCATACTCATTTCGAGGGTCGCGTCGAAGGAAATAGGATTCGCTTTGCGTTTTTCTTGAGCCGAGCCCAAGGCGAGAGTTTGGCGGGTTGGGCGTAAATTGTCTGGTTTTTAAATTTTCCGTCAAACAGCCCTGAGGGTGAGTAGTATTTGTGTGGGTAGCCTCGAGTTTGAAACCAAAAACCGTACTTGAGTGCCCCCGTCTTTTCCTGGGGTTCAAGCGTTTCCGTTAGTAGATTTAGCGCATGTTCATGCGAGTTTGCTCGATAAACGCCGCCTAGCCCTTGGTAAAGACAGGGACCGAGAAGGACTGACGGAATTCCCCAGTAAACGGCTTCCGAGCCGACACTAGATCCAAACGTCGCTACTTTTTCGCAAGATCTCATCAATTGGTAGGTGTCGATCTCAGCCTCCGGGGCAATTATGGTCAGATTGGGCGACTGAAGTGAAAGCATTTGAGCTTTACGCTCGTTTTCGACAGAAGCTAGGTTGGGGTGAACGCGAAGATAGAGTTGGATTTCGGGGTTTGATTTATATAAATCATGAGAAATCCGGCGAATCGCGGTGACTTGGTTGGGGTAAATTTCGTTTTTCCATGCTTCTCCAATGGCTACGAACTCGTCATCTGAAGAACAGAAAATACCAATGTTTCGCTGGTCGGGATTCCAGCTGTCGGGTAGCCTGCCCCGTTCCTGATTTTTTACGAACGAATGCCATACTTTTTCAACTCGATCGACTCGATCTTGGAACCAGCTGGAAGCAATTGATTCACGGTCTGGTTGGTTGTTGGCAGATTCCCAATGTTCAAGGATTATTTGCTCGGTCGATTGGATATCGTGAAGCAGTTCGTTTTTAAATAGATCAAAATGCTGTTGGTCGCATCCCCGTTCGTGAAGGTAACAATCGACCCCGTTTTTTTGGCAAGCTCTTAGCACTCCACGAAGGGCAGCAAAGCGCCCATTGAATGCATAGACTCTATCCAGGGAATGCTGGGAAAGCAGTTCGAGGGTTTGGTAGTAAGCCTGCCCCGCAGATTGTAAAGACCGGTTGAGTTGTTCGCGATGTTGAATAAGATCGGGTTCTGGGTCTCGGCAATTGGAAACGAGCGAGGAGTACGCAGCGAAGCCGATATCGAAATTGTCAACTCTGTAAGCCAGTAGTTCCGTAACACAATCAAAATTGATGGTAACGGCAGTACAAAATTCTCCGCTGAATGAATGGCACGGCACTTTTGGCTTGAGTAGGTCTAAGCCCATTTGGCGTCTTCCGACGCACTCGTTGCAGAGTTTGGGTGTACGATCTGGGTTGTGGTCGCAGTTTTTAAGTTGGCCTGTGCAGTTGAAGAACTTGACGGAGTGTCCGGCATCGAGGTGCTGCTGTGCGATATCAAGTTCGGTTGGGAAATGGGGGGTGAGCGTTGCAGAGGGTGAGAAAATCCCAATTTTAAGCTCTCGAGAGCTAGATATCAGTTGCTTGAGTGTCATCGTTTAGGCAGCTTTGCGTGAAGGCATAAGTCGTCGATACCATTTAGGTTTGGATACCGTGGGCTGAGGTGTCAGTATGGGGCCAAAAATTTGTTCGAGAGTATATTGGTCCGCTCGGTGGTTGGGGAGGATGAGTTTCGGGTGGTCTAGCTTGCCAATCGAGGCTGTTGGGCGATTCGCGAGGTGGGATTCGGGATCGATAGTATGGGTGGCGTCTTTTCCAAATCCGATGTTCGAAATAAGGTTGCACTCAGGAATGATGCTAAGCCCGTGATTGGCCCAGCAAGCGTATTGCCACGGAAAATCCCATGTGTCAATTTCTCCAGCATATTGACGGTCGAGTACGGGGGACCAGCCACGGTATTCTTCGTCTGAACTGAATGCTGACCGGAGGCATCCATTTGCTTTTGCGAGCGGCCACGTAGAAATCTCCATATCAAATTGTTCCCACGCTCGTCGCCAGCTTGCCCAGCCCCAGATATGAGCCCATCTCGAAAAGTAGTAGCTGTTGGAGGTTCGTTGCTGCGGTTGGAAATTGTCGCCACTGATCATCATGACTCGATCATCATGGCGATATCTTGCTAACAACTCGCTGCAAAAGTTGAAAAAACTGAGGTCGGGTAAACAATCGTCTTCCAAAATGATCAGTTCGTCGGATTGTTCAAAGGCCCAGTCAAGGCCGGAGGCAATGCGTTTTTTGCAGCCCATATTTTGGTCCGCGTAGTTGACTTGGACATCGCAGTCCCAATTGACTTTTTCAATGACTTCGCGAGTTTGGTTGACTAATTTTGCTTCGCCGGGGCGATCGGTTCTGGCTCCGTCGCCAATTACCAAGAGTCGTTGAGGTCTTGCCTCAGCGATGACTTCAAGCACTTTTCGAGTCAATTCCGGTCGATTGAAAATGCAAAATGCAATTGGGGTTTCAAGTGCCATGTTAGCTCGAAACTAGGGTGCTAGCGTTTCTGGTGTTTGGTTTGGTTTCATCGACAATCTATCGTACCGTCAAATCGTTTCCAATACTGATCGTTTGTAGGAGTATCGCTGTGACTCGTATGACAGCGTGAAATTCGATCTAGGCAGGATTTGCAAAAACCGTTCAATTATATGTTGTTCAAAAAGCCATCTCACGCGCAGTGAGACTACGGAGAAAAAATGTAACTCCGTTAATAAAAACTGGATGCATTTAAGTTAAATCGAAGGATCGATTTTGAAATCGTTATTAGATCATATACGCCCCAATCGTACGGCTCGGCGAAGGCTATCTCATTCAGTAGATCCGCTTGCTAAGTTGCGTAACCAATTTCCAGACGTCCCAAATTCTCATTTGTTGATTTATCAATCCGTACAGGAGCTGACGATGACTTCGCCCGAGCGAGTTTTCGCGCTTTGCAACGCAGTTGAATACATCGTTGAAAATCGAATTGAAGGTGATTGTGTTGAGTGCGGCGTGTGGCGTGGTGGGAGCATGGCGGCAACGGCGCAGGTACTGGTACAAGCGAATGAGATGAATCGCAGATTATGGATGTACGATACATTTGAAGGAATGTCTGAGCCATCAAAGGCAGACGTCGATCTCCGTGGACAGGCGGCTAAGCAGTTGTTAGATGATCAGGATCGACTTGATGAGAAGAGCATTTGGTGTTTTTCGCCGCTTAATCAAGTAAAAGAGACCATGCGAAAGACCGGCTATGACGCCAGTAAAATAGAATTCGTCAAAGGCAAGGTGGAAGATACTTTACCAGTGAAAACGCCAGATAAAATCGCATTGTTGCGATTGGATACTGACTGGTATGAGTCGACGCGATGTGAGATGGAGCATCTCTTTCCCCGACTCGTTCCCGGTGGGGTAATAATCATCGATGATTATGGGCACTGGGAGGGTTGTCGTCGTGCGATCGATGAGTATTTGAAAAAGAACGAAGTCTCATTGTTTTTGAATCGGATTGATTATACCGGCCGCATCGGTGTTAAATCTCAACTGGTAAATATTTGATGTCTGTTAAATCTATTAAAAAAATCTCTGCTTCCTCGAGCCGATATCTCAACCTTGGTTGTGGCCGCCGGTATCACTCGGCATGGACGAACCTTGATTTAGAATCAAATGATCCCGAAGTTGTTTCGCACGATATCACGAAAGGGATTCCATTCGAGGCATCCAGTTTTGATGCGGTTTATCATTCTCATGTACTTGAGCATTTGAACCCCGAAGAAGGGAAGCAACTGATTCAAGAGTGCTATCGTGTATTGTCTCCCGGCGGAGTGTTGCGGGTGGTGGTGCCAGATCTTGAACGGATTGCGCGACTTTATTTGGAAAATCACCAACAGGCTTGGGACGGAGACGAAGCAGCGTCAGTCAATTACGATTGGATGAAGATGGAGTTGCTGGATCAATTGGTGCGGGAAAAATCCGGTGGCCAGATGGGAATTTATATGTCTCGTCAAGAAATTAAGAATGCTGAATTCGTACAATCTCGCGTTGGTGATGAGTTGGCGGTTTGCCAAGAAAAAGTTGAGGCTGGAACTGTAAAAGCAAAGAGTCTGCTAAGGCGTTTGGAAGAGTCAACCATCGGTTTTCGACGGCGGATGGCGCGACGTTTTGTCCGTTGGACGCTAGGCCGTAATGCGGAAGCAGCGTTTGACGAAGGAATGTTTCGGAGTCAAGGAGAAATTCACCGCTGGATGTACGACCGGTATTCTCTCCGAGAGGTTTGTCGGTTGGTCGGATTTGAGAATTTTCGAGTTTGTACGGCGGTAGAGAGCTCGATTGATGGTTATTCGGCCTACCAGCTCGATTCAGTTGAGGGCCAGGTCAGAAAGCCGGACTCGATCTTTATTGAGTGTCGGAAACCAGAATCGGATGCTATTCGGGAAGTTGCCTAGAAAATCGCCCCGATCGATCCAGTTTTCTTGCGATTAAGTAACGGCTGTCTCCAAGTTAATCGCGCCCTTGCCAGTTCTGATCAGGTGATCACAGAAGCCAATGTGGTTACTACGAAAACAGTGCAGAAACTGTTAAGATTCTTCCATCGCGATGTCAACCGTCTTGGATTGCCAGATTATCGGTCGCGTTCGCGGTCCTAAGCCTGATTAGGCCAATATACTCCCGTTTTTTCTGAGTTAAATTTAATGAACCAAAATGCCGGTTGGAGAGACGAATATCCGTTTCCAGCTAACTATTTGACGGTTGATGGACATCGAATTCATTACGTCGACCACCACGGTGGCGACGGCGCTGAGCCAGTTCTGATGGTGCATGGTAATCCGACTTGGTCTTTTTATTACCGCCGATTAATAAAAAGTGTGGGGGACACGGGGCGGGCGATTGGAGTCGATCATCTGGGGTGTGGATTGAGCGATAAGCCAGCGGATTATCCTTATCGGCTGCAGAATCATATTGATAATCTTTGCTGTTTGATTGATGAGCTCGATTTAAAGAATGCGACCTTGATGGTTCACGATTGGGGGGGCGCGATCGGCCTGGGAGCGTTGTTGGCTAGAAAAGATCGATTCAAGAAAATTATTTTATTTAACACGGCGGCATTCCCCCCGCCTTATATTCCTTTTCGAATTCGGGTTTGCCGTTGGCCGCTTGTTGGAAAGATTGGGTTACAGGGATTTAATTTATTTGCTCGAGCGGCGACGCACATGGCGACCGAACAAAAAGGCGGTTTGCCGAAGGTCATTGCCGACGGAATGTTGGCCCCCTACGACAATTGGGCAAATCGTGTAGCCACCTACAAGTTTGTAAAGGATATTCCGCTTACCCAACGCCATCCGACTTGGAATGTTTTGGAAAATATCGAATCAAGGCTTCAGGAAGTTGCTGATTGGCCAATCATGATGGTTTGGGGGATGAAGGATTGGTGTTTTCGTCCCGAGTGTCTGGAGCGACTCCAGCAGCATTGGCCTTCGGCTGAAGTACATAAAATGGCCGAAGCCGGTCATTATGTAATTGAGGATGAAGCAGAGCGGGTACAGCAATTAGTGGAAGACTTTTTAGCGCGGCATCGAGTATGAGCAACATGTCTCTTTCACCGGGTGGACTTGCAACCCTCAGCTGTATTCTTGAAGTTGTGGCATCGAAGCCCGGAAATGTGCACCGAGGGGCCGATTTTGCCGACGTTACGTTTGGTGATTTCACGACCAGCGCCGTGCTTTTGGGGAACGTGATCGATCGTTTGCCGGAAAATTCCGTTGGTGAGACTGTTTTGCAGGCGGTGCGTTCGAACTTAGAAACCGTGGGAACTAACACCAACTTAGGAATTATTCTTTTATTGGTGCCTTTGGCAAAGTTAGTCGCGACTGACCCAAACGCTCTGTTGAGCTCAGAGCGAATCTCATCCTTTTTGAGTGAATTGAAGAAGGAAGATGGGGCTCAGTTTTACGAGGCAATTCGATTGGCAAGCCCGGCCGGTTTGGGGACTATCCAAAAACTTGATGTTACGGATGCCAATTCTGAATTCGTTGATTTGATGGCAGCAATGGAATTGGCGAGAGATCGAGATATGGTTGCTCGGCAATACTCAGATGGATTTCGCATGCTATTCGAATTTGCCATTCCGGCGATTGATCGGGGGCGGGGATTGCTGGGTGGCCTTAACGAGGGAATTGTATACGCTCATGTTGCGTTGATGGCTGAATTCCCTGATAGCCTGATTGCAAGGAAATGCGGTCTTGAAGTTGCACGGCATTCCCAGATGCTCGCCTCAAAAGCCATGGAGACACTTGTGAGTGACGGTGCTGGGAACATGTCGGCGAGTCGGGAGGAATACTGGAAACGCGTTTCGGAACTCGATTTCTGGCTGCGGTCAGATGGCCATCAACGAAATCCGGGAACGACCGCTGATCTGATTGCGGCGAGCTTGTTTATTGGAATCCACAATCAAATTATCGAGCCACCATTTAGGTAAACAAATGACGACTAATAAATTTCGAGTTCAGCTTGAAAAAGACAATTTAGTTTTTAGTGCAGCGCACTTCATTACGTTCGACGGCAATATTTGCGAATCTATTCATGGTCACAATTATCGCGTTAAATGTGAAGTAATTGGAGCACTGGATGAGAACGGTTATGTCGTTGACTTTATTGCATTGCGAGATGCTTTGCAGGAGATCGTCAGTCGGCTTGATCACCATGTTGTTTTGCCAACATTGCATCCAACGATCAAGGTGGCTGAATTTGAAAAAGAGGTGGAAGTGAAGTTTGAAGATCGCCGTTGGGTTTTTCCCCGACAAGATTGTGTGCTGCTGCCGATCGCGAATACTACAGCGGAATTAATGGCGCAGTTGATCGGGCAGGAGCTAATTGAAAAAACTCAATCCAAGTTTGGCGGTCAGATCAGAAGGTTGGTTGTTTCAGTTGATGAAAATCGAGGCCAATGGGGTGTTTGTGAGTTGGACTGGCCGTCACCGTCCAACGTTTAAGTACATTGCGCACACGGCAGGTCAAGGGGCGGTAATCTGATGTGGGGCGTCCGTCCAGGTGTAGGTGGATAAATTGCCAGCGGCGAAAAGCTATTCCGCTTGTGTTTTAAGATCTCCAAGAATCTGCTTGGCGGCCAATTTTCCGGGGCCGCCAATAACGCAACCGCCAGGATGGGTTCCTGAACCACATTGGTAATACCCGTTGATTGGAGTCCGATATTGATTCCATCCGGGCGCGGGGCGATTCAAAAACATTTGATCAGCAAACAGTTCACCCGCAAAAATATTGCCTTCGGTAAGTCCGACAATTCTTTCGATGTCGAGAGGTGTGACGATTTCGCGATGGAGAATCAACGATCCGAATCCAGGGAAAAATTCTTCGATTGTTGCTTGAACCACGTCACCAAGATTTTCCCGTTCTGTATCCCAGTCACTCTCGGATAAATGATAGGGGGCGTACATTACGAAACAGGACATGATATGTTTGCCGGGTGGTGTCATGTCTGGATCGACAGTTGATTGGACGCAGCAATCGAGGAACGGCTTTCTGCTGTACCTTCCTGCCTCGCAATCCGCAAAGGCTTCCTCGAGATAGTCGATTGATGGCCCTAAATTCGTAAAACCCATAAAGATGTCTTTTCGATTTTCTAATCCGGGAAAGCTTGGAAGATCGGATAGCGCAAAATTCACTTTGGCGGCCGTGCCTTGAAATTTATATTTTCCAATTGCTTCGATCAGGGAGTCCGGCAAATCATCAGCAGAGACTAACTGAGTAAAGGTTCGGCGGGGATCGAGGGCACTGACGACGGTTGGGGCGAAGTATTCTTCGCCGCTGGCGAGGCGAACGCCGGTTGCTACCGAGTCTTTGTAAATCACAGTGTCGACATCTGCGTCGGTTAGGATGGTCCCACCAAATGCGACCACGGCCTTGGCGAGGACTTCCGTAAATCCTCCGTTGCCACCTTTGTGAAATCCCCATTCGCCTAGAACGCCATCGTATTCTCCCATTTTATGGAATAGCCAGACGAGTCCAGAACCTTTTGAACGCGGCCCCACTTTGCTACCAATGATGCCACTGGATGCAATTAACGCTTTGACCAAGTCGGATTCAAAATACTCTTCGAGAATCTCAGCGGCACTGCAATTCACAAATTTGTCAATCATTGCGCGGACGTCTGGTTCAAGTCCGGCCATGTACTCTTTAAGACCTGCCATCGCAGCCAGTTCGGCTGGATCATCGCTCATGGCATTCGGAGGAATATTATCCATGAGTGGCTTCAGGGCGAAACATACACGGTCAATTAAGTGCGACAAGTCGCGGATGGCTTCAGCATCTTCTCGTGAATGTCTGGCGATCTCGTGGAAGTTGGCGTCGGCGTCTGCCCCAAGAAGCAGATAGTTTCCCTTGAAGCCAGGTTGGAAAGTGTTAACCAGAGGCAGGACCAGCATGCCGTGGTCAGCCAGACAAAGGTCTTGCACAATATCCGGTCGCATTAGGCTAATGGCGTAAGAGAACGTTGTGAACTTAAAACCCGGGATAAGTTCTTCTGTGATCGCCGCGCCACCGACTAAGTGGCGGCGCTCGAGTACGAGTGTTTTCAAACCTGATTTGGCGAGATAGGCCGCGTTTACCAGGCCGTTGTGCCCACCGCCAATAACGATGGCATCGTAATTGTTGGAGTTACTCATTTTCCGCCTCCCATCGTTGCGGTTTTACGTTGGGGTTTGAAAAACGGCAGTGAAGTGACCTTGGCCAGAACGTTAACGGGCTTGCGTATTACGGAAAGCTCGAGGTCGACCTCCGTACCGTCGTTTGCCAGTTCCAGTGGAAGTTTTGCAATCGCAATGGGCTTTCGCAAAAGGGAAGAAAAAAGAAAGCTGGTTGCGTATCCAGCATACTCCCAAGGAGTTTCGCTTCTTCGATAAATGCTCATCGTGGTTTCGCGATAAAGATCACTCTTGGGGGGTAAAATTCCAGCTTCCAAATGGACTGCTTCGTAGCTGTGCCAGTCGATTTCTAGTCCTACGGTTTTCCAGCGACTGGTTTTATTTTTGAGCTCTGCTTCGATCGCAGAGCGACCGATAAAATTCCGGCCGTCTTTTTCTAAATCGCGAAACATCCAAGACCATCCTAATTCAATTGCTGTTTCACGCTGTGCATCAACCCAGGCAAATCGCGAGGACTCAAAATCGACTCCCATTAACAGTAGGCCGGCTTCCACTCGGGCCATCTTTAACGCGGTGGTTCCGATCGGGGCAATATTGTATCCTTCTCCGGCATTCATTAATGAGTCCCATACATCAATCGCTTTAGTTTGGGGGACCCAGATTTCGTATCCGAGATCTCCTGTATAACCGGTTCGTGAAACAATGATTTCGGTTTCACCGATGTGAGTGCTAACCACCTCAAAATACTTCAGATCGGTAGCGTCATTGGTTATTTGAGAAATGACATTGTGAGCATGCGGGCCTTGCAGGGCGAGGATCCCGTAGGCTTCTGAAATGTCATCAACCGTGACCTCTTCGAGTTGCATTTCCCTCGCAATGGATTTGAAATACCGTAGAGTGGGTTCGCCGGCGGTTAAGAAGAACTCGAATTCACTTGTTCGAAGAATAACACCATCTTGAATTACAAATCCTTTTTGGTCGGACCAAACGGTGTACTGCGCGCCGCCTACTTTGCATCGATTTATGTCACGTGACATAATTCTTTCGAGGAGCCGAATTGAATCAGGGCCGGAGATACGGTACTTAAATAATGGTGAGGTGTCGAGAAGCGAGACGGAACTTCGAATTGCATAGTATTCGTTAGTAAGCGAGTACCTGTACTGTGGTGCGACGAGAAATCCGGACCAGTTTTTCCAGATTTTCGTTTCGTTCAGTGGCTCCAGTCGCGGGTGAAACGCGGTCGTTTTGGGCATAGCGGTGCACTTTCAAAAAATGTGTGCGGGGAGTTTCTCAATTGGGTTTACCGAGTGGCCAGCAGGGCACGCGTTTTCAAAATTAGAGTCCGCTGTAACGGTTGCGGTATCGTGTTTCGGCAGAGATGATTGGCAGCATAGAGATTTCCCTTGAATATTCATTCGACTTTAAATCAATTCAAGTCGGTTCGCAACCGCCTGCTTACGGTTGTTGGGGATTGTGCGGCGCTGCCGAAACGTCTACCGAAAGTGCGCAGAATGGTCGGAAGCTGAAAGGGCATTCCGATTCTATGCTGGGAGCGAGTTGATCCCGCCAGATTACTGCGATTGGGTTTGAATTCCATCAGAAATGGACGTACAACGACCCGTTGCAAGTCACGCAGCAACAATTCTTGGAAATTGTTCCATGGAGTCGCTGGTTCGTAAGGTCTGATTGACGACTGCTTCGCTTAGGTCAATCAACTTGTCGCCGTATTCATTGAATCGATAACGCGAATGAACGCGTTTCAGCGATCGTTCCCGGAGGCCGTTGGCGAGTTCAGGCTGGGCGGCTAAGGTTCTCAGCAAGCTGGAGACTTGCTCGTAATCAGCGTAGTCGACAATGATTCCGGCGCCATTGTCAACCGCCTCGGCAGCTCCGCCTGAGTTTGCAAAGGTGACAATGGGTAAGCTCGCTGCCATCGCTTCATGGATCACACACGGAAATGGGTCGACCCGTGAAGTCATCAAGAAAGCATCTGCCCCTACAAAGTAAGGTTCGACATTAGGACGCTCACCAATAAAGTGAACGTAGTTTCGGGCAGGGCTTTTGTGGATGTCGAGTTGGACATAATGGTAAGGAGAGTGGCACCAGCGAGGCCCTTCCCCTACCCAGACAAAATGAATCGGGGTGTCTGATTGATTTTGAGCGCAGGTTTGTCTAGCAATCGCAGCATAGTGATCAATGCCTTTACGGAGATCGAGCGTGCCACAACCAAGAGCAATGAAGGCATTGGGTGGCAGTGATAATTCTTTTCTAATTTGCGCGTGTGCTT
>WTFU01000058.1 GCA_011523945.1 Mariniblastus sp.
GGGTTCAAGATAAGCTTGGCGATGCGACCAAGACCGGGGCTCAGTCCGCTTCGGATACATGGGAGTGGGCGAATGAAACTTTTGAGTCTCTAAAGTCTCAGGGTTTAACATCGGCGCAGACTACCTCTCAATGGCTTGGACAAGACTGGAAGAATATGGAGTCTTGGCAGTACCAAATTGTTGTATTGGAGGGTGAACCGACGGAAGTTGCAAAAAAATTAAACGAGTTTGGAGAGCAGGGTTGGGAGTGTTTTGAGGTTACGGAAACTGGTCCCTCTTCGACCAAGTTTTATCTGAAAAAACCGACGTTTAGTTACTTGCGTCAACTGCCATTCAAAGACGTTATTAAACTGGTGCCTTTGATGAACGCTGGCGAAAAGTAAGCGGTTATTTCCAGAGGAGGAAGTTGCGAAAATCCCTGAATTACGGACTGTCAATCGACCCGATGCTTGCGTTGCTCTCAAGTAATCTGAGAATGAGTTGGTGCAGTGAGGTGGGGGCACATGAGATTGGGTTACTGAAACGGGTTGGCTGAATCCTTGGTGAGAACCCGAATCTTTCGCTGTCTCTTCAAAAAACGGCGACTATGAGTCGAACGGCAGTTCATGCCCCATTTTATCTCGCTTTGTTGCGAGGTACTTTTCGTTATGCTCGTTTACGGGCGGTAGAATCGGGACTTGATCAACTACTTTCAAATCGAACCCGCGAAGATTAAACGCTTCTGTCTTTTTCGGATTATTGGTGAGCAAGCGGACGCTTTTAAGCCCGAGGTCTTTTAGGATCTGAATGCCGATACCGTAGTCGCGACTATCCGCTTTGTGCCCAAGCGCGTTGTTGGCTTCGACGGTATCGAGTCCGCCATCTTGCAAAGCATAGGCCTTGATTTTTTCGGTGAGGCCGATGCCGCGTCCTTCTTGCGGAAGATAGACCAGGACGCCATGTCCTTCTCGGGCAATCATTTTCAAAGCAAGTTCAAGCTGATCGCCGCAATCGCAGCGAAGCGATTGAATTAAGTCTCCCGTGAAGCAACTGCTGTGCATCCGAACTAGCGGGGCGATTTCCTGTTTGTGGGGTTCGCCCATCACAATCGCGATGGGTTCCTGCGATTCGTACTGAACACGATAGGCAATAATATTAAAATCGCCATAACGCGTGGGCAGTTTCGCGGTAGCTTCTTGCGAAACAAGCTTTTCACTAACGCGACGGTGTGCGATAAGATCTTCAATCGTGATGATGCAGAGTTCGTTTTTTTCCGCAATTTCCAACAGACGATCACGGGTGGCGCGGTTGCCGTCTTCATCTAGAATTTCGCAAAGGACACCTGCCGGAGCGAGACCAGCCATTCTTGCCAAGTCGACTGCCGCTTCGGTGTGTCCCGCACGACGAAGTACTCCGCCGCGTTTCGCCAGGAGCATGTGTACGTGACCCGGTCGTTGGAAATCGTCTGCGGACGAATTGGGATCAGCGATTGCACGAACACAAGTTGCTCGTTCCTCGGCTGTGATTCCAGTCTTTGCAGAGATATGATCCAAAGGCGTGTGGAAAGCAGTCTGGTTCGTGGAGTTGTTATCGAAGTTGTCGACCAAAGGCGAAATTTTTAGTCTTTCCACTGCTTCCGGGAGGATTGGCACGCAAAAATCGCCTCGTCCGCTCATGACCAGATTTATATTTTCGGCCGTTGCTGTTTCTGCAGCGCATATAAAGTCCCCCTCGTTTTCGCGTGCCTCGTCATCGAGAACGATGACGACGTTGCCCGATTTAATTGCTTCAACGGCTTCCGGGATTGTTGAGAACGACTTGTTCATTTTTATTCTTTGATTGAGTGAGCCGATGTCAACCGTCACTAGACGGTCACATAAGAGCGTGTTTGATGGTTTCATTCTACGTGCCCTGCATCATTCATGAAGTGGTGAACCGTCAAAATCGAGTCAGGTTAACTAGGTCGGGGTGGTGTCGTCGGGACGGTTCATGTTCTACGGATATTATTGGCTCGGCAAAATCCGTTACAATCGAGGCGTCGGCTGCTGTTTATTCGATGTCGCCCGTGGCGATTACTTTTGATTTCCCCATGATGATTTATTTTCAGAGTGACCCGTTGGCTGTGATTGTCCGTTAATTGGAAGGTTATACATGTTCGTATTACTGATGCTCTCTTTCGTTGCTGGTTGCCCGTGGAGCGATATCTCTTTAGAGCAAGGGTCGCCTTTGATCTGGATATCTGAAGTACATGACAGGTCTGAGAACTTCTTTGGTGAATTCACCGTTGTCCACGAGCTTGTGTCGGTTGAGGTGCCAGCGGTGGTAAAGCAGCAGGAGACATCACGTGAGGATGATTTACCTCCGCGCCCCCGAGTTGAGACGGGCTCAAAAAGATTGCGACCGACGTACCAGACCAAGCGAAACATTGTTTACAAAAAGACGGACGATGGAGAATTGAAGTGCGACATCTTCATGCCCTCCGGGCGCGGTCCTTTTCCGGCGATTTTGGCAGTCCATGGTGGCGCGTGGCGCAGTGGGACAAAATTTGCGATGCTTCGACATGCGTGGCGGATGGTGGCCGCTGGTTATGTGGTGGTAGCGATAGATTACCGTCATGCTCCGAGACATAAATTTCCGGCACAAATACACGACTGTAAGCACGCTGTTCGGTGGATGAGGGCGAACGCAGACGACTATAAAATTGACGTCGAACGCGTGGGAGCTTTTGGGTATTCTGCGGGAGGTCATTTGGTTGCTCTACTCGGCACGACGAATCCGCAGGATGGTTTAGAGGGAGAAATTGAGCCTTCTGTGTCAGGGTTCTCGTCTAAAATTCAGTGTGTCGTCGCCGGAGGAGCGCCCTGCGAGTTTAGCTGGGTCGCGCCCGACTCGAACGTATTGGTATACTGGCTGGGTAAATCTCGAGCGGAAGCCCCGGAAGTCTATCAGCTTGCCTCACCCACGACTTATATTTCGGCCGACGATCCGCCATTTTATTTGTTTCATGGAAATTCCGATTGGATCGTCCCTTGGGAGTCGTCGTTTAAGATGCATCAACAATTGCTGGAGGCCAATTTAAATAGCCAGCTTGAAATCGCCAAAGGGAATGGTCACTTGGGTACATTTTCTGATATGAACTGGGCTCAGCAGGCCATTGTTTTTTTTGATGCTCAACTTAAGGAGAAACGCGTTCAGTTTGGCGACGGAATGGAAAAGAATGATTTTGAGTTTTTTAATAAATAGATTACTAGCGACGCTGTCCAATCGTTGCTCCTTTTGAGTGAATAAAATTTTATGCCCACACTTGCCAGAGAAGAGTATATCGAGCAAGCCTACTTGTTTCGTGGTCTCAACAGTCGAACCGAAAAATCAGATCCTGTTCAGGTGGTGATGCGGCACTTGAGGGATGAGATTCTTAGTACCACTAAATTGCCAATTGCGATCGACTTTTTGTTAGCGGAATTGACCCACGTTGGGACGATGGCGACCGCGATGAAAAAGATCGGGCATTACTTCGCACCGTTCCAAACCTTTCTGGTGGAAGCCGCCGAAAATGAATCGGGGCGTTTTGATATGCGACGTGCACTTTTAATTCTTGAATATGAGGCGAGGTTTCGAGCAGAAAGCGCGGATCCGATCTCTATGTTCTTTTTTCAGTTTGAGACCATTTGCCAAAACCATTTAGACTATGACTATGGATTGCGAGCGATGGCTGAGGACGATGTTTATGACCAAGTTTGGCGGCAGTGGATCTTGTCGATCCGACATCGCGTTGGTTTGGTTGATATCGCGGACCTGGTTTATGTTCACAGTGAGCATTATTTATCTCGTCGCAACAAACGTGAGCAAGTGACCGGAGTCGAGGGCGAGGGGGAAGTTCCCGATATGGTTTTATTCGGAGAAAAAGAGGGGCGGATCGCACTGGCAAATCGCGGCAAAGAACCCATGTACCTGTTCTCAGCATTGCAGCGTCAGCTAAATTATCCTGCTGTTCCGCGGCCTGCTAAAAAGGATCCGGTCGATGATTTAATTCCAAAGATGGTTAAACAGATCGAACGGTTGGAAACGAGGGTGAAACTAATGGAAGACGAACAACGGGAACGCGGGATTGATTTGACTCAATTCTACAATAAAGATAAATAGTTCGTTTTTCCGAGAAAAATTGGGGGTTTGAATGTTACCGGAATCGCTGAAAAATAAGTTTTTCTCGGTTTCTTACGTGTTTTTCGGATTGTAGGCACCAAGTATTGCCTAGTTTAAGGCAGAAACTGCATTTGGCTCTAGCGAAGCTAAATGGTGCGGCTAGAATTTTTGAATCGTTCCGGAGACGCTCTTGCAAAACGGAAGAGTGATTTAGTTTCGGTTTATAAAATACTGATAGACAATAAGCGTTGTTGACTATGTCACTAGGTCGTGAATGTATCCCTGCTTTGAAAGAGGCAACTCCTGCTGTTTTACCATCGTTGTTGCTTTGCGACTTTGGAAATCTTGAACGTGAGATTGAGTTGCTCGAAGAAGCAGGAGTCGCGGGTTTACACCTCGATGTGATGGACGGTGTTTTTGTTCCTAATTTTACGTACGGCATGACGATTGTTTCTGCCCTTCGGAAACTCACTGATTTGCCTCTGGATGTTCACCTGATGATGGTTCACCCAGAAAAGTATATCGAGGCATTTCGGGACGCCGGTGCTGATATGATTACTGTTCACGCCGAAGCGACTGAGGATGCATGTAGCCTGCTCAATCAAATTAAAGAGTTAGGAGTTGGAGCTGGTATTGCGGTGAATCCAGATACCTCTACAGCAAGCATTGAAGATGCTATCCCACATGCAGATATGGCACTTGTAATGAGCGTCCACGCGGGCTTTGGTGGGCAATCCTTTATCGAGCCAGTGTTGGACAAGTTCGACGAAATTCGGAGCATGCCGGGCGGAGAAGATTTAATTCTCGAGATCGATGGGGGGATCAACCCTTCGACCATTGGCGTGGCAACTGACCGAGGCGCTCAGCTTTTGGTTGCAGGTAGTGCGATCTTCAAACAAGACGATTATGCGGCGGCGATGGAATCTATGATGGCACAGGTTAAGTACAATCAATGAGTGAAATTGAATTCAACGAGAAGCTCCGGATCCTTTTGGTTCGTACAGGATCGACGGATCTTGACGATCAAGACAGAATCGTTGGTGCGCTTGACATGCCGCTAAGCTCGGACGGTGAGCGCGAGGCGAGAGCAATTGCACAAGAGCTGAAAGAGGCTGGAATTGTTGCGATTTTTTCAGCCGCCGGTCTCGCGTCTCAGCAGACTGCTCGCCAATTGTCGCGTGCTGGCGAGGTAAAGGTGCGCGTTGAAGAAAATTTCACTAATTTGAACTACGGCTTGTGGCATGGGAAAAGCCGTAGCGAGTTGAAAGAGAATCAACCCAGACTCTATCGTCAATGGCAGGAAAATCCCGACTCGATTTGCCCGCCAAACGGTGAACCGGTCGAAGCTGTGCGTGAACGAGTGAAAGTGGTTTTGAAGAAGATTCGCCGTAAGCACAAAACAGGAACCATCGCGATTGTGGCTCCGGATCCTTTGCTGAGTATTTTGCGATCTGAACTTGAGGGAACTGACGTTCGGGACTTGTTGGATCTTCGATGTGAGGAAGACGCTTGGTTTGATGTGAAATTGTTTTCTGGTTCGATCATTTAGCAATCAGCATTTCACGGCGTTCAAGTCCAACGATTTGGCTGATGGCCCCTTTTCGATAGCATCAGAGATTGAGGTCACCAATTTCTCGCGTTTGATTCTCGCGCTCGGAGTTAGCACGAATATTATCAATTACCGCGGGTTTCCCTTCCAGTTCGGTGAATTCGTCTTGAAGCGGTGTCCCGAGTTTTTCTCGTTCCCCAGCTTTGTTGAGAAGTATTTTAAATCAACCGCGATTGAATCCCCGTTTGGGGGGAAGAAATTAGAAGTTGGTGAAAGCTGTCAAAGGACTTCCGTTCTCAAAACCAAACCTGTGCAACAAAAAGATTGGTTTTTGCTTGTGTTTTACGATTGTCCACAAGCGTGCTTATTAAGTTGGTTTAGGTTAACCACGAGGGGGAAATTAAAGGTTTGGCTTGCGATGAAATTCTCTGTTTGATACGTTTAAAAGACCTGACGGGCGATACTCTCTTTAAAGAAATAAATTTAATCGCCCGTTTCACTTTTGTAATGGTTTGTATCACCCCATGGACGACGACAAGCAACGCGAAACCCGACGATCTCATTACCGATTGAGATATCCGCCTGCGTCGCGCCCCACGATGGAAATTGGAGATGTTACTTATCAGGTCGCAGAGATCTCCGAAGCCGGCGCTCGAATCGTCCTTGAAGGCACTTTTTCGATTGCTCCCTCAGAAGCATTTGCGGGGGATGTTAAGTTTCACGATGGCGAGGTCATTTCGATAGAAGGATTGGTGCTGCGTACTCATGGAAATGAAGTCGCAGTTCAACTCTCCAAGGGAATAAGCATAAAGCGAATGTTAGCCGAGCAGATTTGGCTAAGAAAAGAGTTCCCGATGTTCTTTGATTCGGTTGAGAGAGCACGTGAGCGATGGCGTCAGAATAAATCACTCGATCACAGTTAGTTGGGTGACCAATTTGTTTGCCCTAAAGTACGGTGCCGCTCTTTAATTTACGAAAAAGTGCACAATGTGCAGGAGAGAGTCAACCGTCTTCATCGTCTCACACCGAAGTGCGATTACGCTTTTGTCATTGACCAGAAAGGGTAAGCGTTAATGTTTGAGCGATTTAAATTGTGAGCATCTTTTTAGACTAAGTCACCACAGTGTAGAGAAGATGGAGAGGAGTTTCTGTTGCTTTTTCGTGGTTTTCGAAGCAGCGATTCCCTGTCGCTTAAGCTTGGTCGGGTTTGATGCCCGCACTGGCTGCGATAATTGCTTGAGGAAATTCTGTAATGGAAATTGGTAAAATTGTTGATTTGGACAGCCACCCGATATCCGCTCTCGACTTTCAAAAGCAATGTCGGGAGATTTTGGACGAGCAAGGCGTGCTTTCACTCGCTCATTTTATTTATTCAGAGGCTATGGCTGGCATTCTTGATGAAGCCTTGCGGTTGCGGGATCAGGCCTATTTCTGTCAACAGAATCACTCGGTCTTTTTGAACTCGCCCGACCAGAGTTTACCAGCGAATCATCCGCTTAATCGAACGGTAGAAACTTCTAAAGGTTGCGTTTGCGATGATCTCATTCCTTCTGATTCGTCACTGCGTAAGCTCTATGACTCGGAGGTTTTTCGAGGCTTCATAAAGAGTGTGGTGGGGCACTCGGAGATCTTTCCATATGCGGACCGTCTTTCCTCAATCAACATCCACTATGCTGAAAGAAACCAAGAGCTAGGCTGGCATTTTGACAATTCGTCTTTTGCTATTACGTTAATGATACAGAAGTCTAGTCGGGGAGGGCGATTTGAATACATTCGCGATTTCAGAAGCTCTAATGATGGGCGAGAAAACTATGATGGTGTGACAGATCTTCTCGATGGAAAACTAAAGCCCGAGCAGCTTGCGATAGAGCCAGGCACTTTAGTGTTATTCCGCGGTAAGAACTCGGTGCATCGTGTTTCGCCAAATAAGAGCGACCGCACTCGGATTCTTGCAGTATTGGCCTATAACTCCATTCCTAATGTAGCGCTTGCTGAAAGTGCAAGAATGACGTTTTACGGCAGGTTGAATTAAGGCATCTTTGATAGTTAGGCTTTGATTCCCGATCATTTATTATGCG
The DNA here is from genome assembly GCA_011523945.1 of Mariniblastus sp. Classification (GTDB taxonomy): domain Bacteria; phylum Planctomycetota; class Planctomycetia; order Pirellulales; family Pirellulaceae; genus Mariniblastus. The sequence continues at coordinate 7,750 of WTFU01000058.1, forward strand.
ATTATTGCGTTTCTGGATCCGTTAGCAGTTTTGACATTATGAATGGGATTTGATCCAATTTAGCAAGGTGACCGTCCACGGTATCATTTGCCGGCAAAAGATAGTGAGAAATTGATGAGAAGCTCCGTTGTTCTAATTTTGATGTTAGTGGTTTGTTCCTCTGTTTTCGCTCAACCGCCAAGACCAAAAATTAGTAAGCTACCCGCTGAGTTGGCAAAGGAAACAGAGTTTCTCAATCCCGAGTATCTCGTGTATTCGCTTTATCCTCGAAACGCAAGCGACGTGCCGTTGGTCATTTATCTCCACGGCGCCGGTGGTGTCGGTGATGATATTAATCGAATCAAAGGGCAACCGATGGGAGTGTGTCGCGGTATTGAGAGGTTTAAGAAAGGTCCTTGTATCGTGGTCGCACCGCAGTGTCTTCGTACTTCGAAAAAGGGCAAACGGGGAACCTGGAATGAGCAGGATCTCAATGTCTTATTTCAACACTTGAAAGAAACCCTTCCAATCGACCAAAGTCGTGTCTATCTAACGGGTAACAGTATGGGTGGCTATGGTTCATGGATGTGGGGAGGTGCCAATCCGGAGCATTTTGCTGCCATTGCACCAATCGTTGGCGGAATTGGTCCGGGAGGTCCCAAGGATATCACCGAGGACCTCGCGGACTGGGCTAAGAACTTGGCAAAGGTGCCTGTTTATGCGTTTGCCGGCGGGAAAGACAAAGTTGTGCCTGCGGACCGTTCTGAAACGATGGTGAAGGAGATTGAAAAGGCGGGTGGCGAACGCGCGAAACTAAAGGTTTACCCAGCCGAGGGGCATAATGCATCGAGAAAAGTGTTTAGCGAACGAGAATACTTTGATTGGATGTTCGACCAAAAGAGGGAGCCATCGAAATGATCTCAAGTGGACTCAGTGTCATTGCTGAAAATTTTGATAAATAGTGTGAGGCGAAATTTGTTCTTACCAAAAGCCAGCATCAACTATGAATTGGTTCCAGAAACTTACAGGGCTTGAGCAAGAGTCTGAATTGAGTGTTCGTCAGCACCTACAAGCTGATGACGGGATTTTAAGTTCAAATGTCAACGGGGCATCTTATGCTTATGGTTACCTAGAGGTATTGGCTCTGGGGGAGTTGCGAAAGCGTGTTGCCGCCCTGCCGTTGAGTGAGAATTTAGAAGAATCCTCGCGGAAACTATCAGTCAGGGAAACCGTTGCGGACGTTCAGGATTTACATAGAGATGCGAAAAACCACAATGCGATTTTTCAGGTGGCTTCCCAATTCAATTTATTAGAGATGATTGGCCCGGGTGTTTTACCTGAAGCGGGAGTTGGGATCTACGAAAAGGATTTCACGCAAGGGCCGGCGTGTGCGGTCGCCGCCGGGGCGGCTACGATCTATCGAAATTATTTCGTGGAAATCGATGGCAAAACCGGCCAAACCGCTGACCGACAGATTGATACGTTGAAAGATTTAGGTGCGTTGCTTGGCAACACGAGTGAGCGTTTATGGCAAATGCAAAACGGATACGCTCTTGCTTCCGAATCTGGGTTAGAGGAGATTTCTGCACACATTGCCAACTCGTCAACTTCCGAGCTGGACTGCCTGCGTGAGGCATTAAAAATAGGTTTGCAATGGGGAGTAGAGGTTACGTTGTCAGGTAGTGGTAACCGGGTAACTCAAGCCTTTTGCTCGGCACTTCCAGTCGCCTATTCTCGTCATGAAAGTTCGAAATGGGAGACGTTTGCGAGATTAGTACTGGAGGCAAGTTACGAAGCCGTTTTCTGTTCTGCAATTTTGAATCAAGTGAAAACAGGCAGTGGAAAGGTGTTTCTTACATTACTGGGTGGCGGTGCATTCGGGAATGAATTTGAGTGGATTCTCTCAGCGATTGAACGTTCTTTGAATAAGTATCAGTGTTTTGATTTAGAGATCGAAATAGTCAGTTATAGAAATTCCAGACCTGATGTGGCAGAGCTTGTTGAGCGTTGGGCAAATGCCAGTTAGTTCATGAATGTACGCAGTGGATTTGATGAATTTGAAATGGTGAAACACAGCGTGAGTCCGAACTTGTAATCTTGATTCAAGATTTGCCTCAGAAATTCCTGTATGAAACTGAATCCGTTGTTAGCCAGTCTCATCACTGGCGTTAATGAATCTGTTCATTTCATGGCTAACTGGATGCAAGGTTTGAACGAATTCGTCAAACGTATTTTGAGCATCTGTAAATTGCCCGTTAGTCCCCATCTCTTCCAGCGCTTCCGCAAGTTTTGCAGATTGGACCGCGCCGAGGTGATTCAGGGCTCCCTTTATTGAGTGGGCTCTCAGTTTCAATTCTTTGCCGTCTTCCGTGGTGACCGCGATGCGAACGGCATTCACTAAAGACTCTTGATCTTTAATGAATACCTTCATCAGTTCGCGAAGAAGTTGTTTATCTCCACCAACAGTTTCAAACGCACGATCCCATTCAATGACGGAGCTGAATTCCATATCTTTCCCTTGGATAGTTGTTTTGTAAGAAGTCGGCTGAGCTGTACGAAGACGAATCAAATTAGTCAATTCGCGAGCGCGGAATGGTTTGGCGATATAGTCGTCCATCCCCGATTCGAGGCAGTGGTTTCGATCGTCCGCGCTGGCATGTGCGGTTAGCGCAATAATTGGCACTTGTCTCGGACGTTCATTTTTCGCTTCCAACTGGCGAATTTCAAGCGTTGCCTGAATTCCGTCCGTCTCGGGCATTTGCACGTCCATAAGTATTAGGTCGATTGGATACTGTTGGTACATTTTGACTGCCTCGCGGCCGTTGCCTGCCATAATAACGTGGTGGCCGGCATTCTTAAGAATAGCCCCCGCCAGTTTCTGGTTGACGAGGTTATCCTCGGCCAGTAACACATTCAATTTCTGGGGAGCTGAGGGCATTGCATCGGCGGGAGCGCTGTAGGTCACCGGTGAAGCTGTGATTCTCAGTGAAGTCCGAATTGTTTTTAAGAGATCTGATTCCTTAATCGGTTTTAGGACCTGAGAAACATTGTTTAAGCGAGTGGAACCCAGGTTCGCTTCCTGCTGTTTGGCATTGGAAAGTACAATGATTTTGAGAGTGGAGAGAATCGCATTTTTTTGAATTTCAGTTGTTAAGTCGATCCCGCCGTCTCGCTCAAGTGCTCCGTCCATGATCACCAGTGGCATGGGTTCGGTTCGGTCCCTCATTCCGGTCAAGATCTCGGTTGCCTTTTCAACATTAGCTGCTGAGAAAGTTTGTGCCCCATAGGCGTGGAGGGTTCGCTCAAGATTCGATACCAGATCGAAGTTGTTGATTAAAAGCAGGAAAGTGTGGTTCTTGAGTTCTTGTTGGATTTGTGAGGTAGGCGTGGAGTCGGTTTGGAACCGGGAAGTAAAATAAAACCGACTTCCGCGATTCGGTTGGCTTTCGACATCTAATTCCCCTCCCATGAGAGATACCAGGCGTGAGGAAATTGCCAGCCCAAGACCAGTCCCGCCGTATTTCCTTGTGGTCGAGGTGTCTGCTTGTTCAAATTCTGAAAAAATCAGTTTTTGTTTTTCGAAAGGAATTCCAATTCCCGAATCGATTACATGAAACGTTAACTCGACACCACCTTCAAAAACGGCAGAATTATCAATAACGAGTTTGACGGAACCCTGTTGAGTGAATTTCAAGGCGTTGACAACCAAGTTTACGATTACCTGCCGTAAGCGAGGGAGGTCACCAATGATGAAGGTAGGGG
>WTFU01000019.1 GCA_011523945.1 Mariniblastus sp.
GGCCTGAGGGACACCCAATTGTCTTCAAATTTTGGGTCGACCTTGAGCTATTGACGCTAGGAGAATATCTTGGGGTTTCGCCCGTTCTTTGCGTAAATGCCCGAGAGGGTGTGACAGTACCCACGTCGTCATCTGGATAGCTATGTCGGATTCCAATCCTCCTGATTTTTCTGAGGCTTTTGAAGGCTACCAGCCGGATGATGATTCTCGCGGCGAAGACGCCGTTAATGCCACGCCAGCTGATACACACTCGGTTGATTCAAATTCTCCTGAGTCAGGTTCCGAGGCACCACCGACGGTGGAGCCTGTCTCACCGGATCAATCACCCGCTGACGGTTCTGGGGCGCCCGATTCAAAACTTGAGTCGTCGTCAGAATCGAGTGGGCAGAAGGGAGGAGCGTCGCCGAACGATCATTCAGAAGATCGACCTAAAACAGAGGGCGATCCTTCAACCGAAGGTGAATCGTCGATGAAGCACACGGCGGTACAATGCCTTGCGCTTTTAGCGCGACATCATGGATTGGAAGTCAGCCCAAAGCGGTTGGTTCATGATTATTCATTGGAAGAAGAAGAGCCAAAGGTTCGCCGGTTATTACGAATCGCTCAAGATAATGGTCTGAAGGCAAAGCACGCCCGTTTGACTTGGAAGCAATTTGGCAAGATGGAGCAAGCCTTTCCAGCGATTGCGAAATTGAATAACGGCAACTATGTCATCCTCGTAGGGTTGCGGTCAGTCCAAAACGAAGATGGGACCGAGTCGGAGCAGATGGCGATCTTTGATCCATTGGCTGATCAATCAGGCTTTGTCTACCTTAATCAGGAAAAATTTGAAGGTGCATGGAAGGGAGAGGTGATTCTTGCGAAACGCAAGTATTCATTGCTCGATCAAAAACAACCGTTTAGTCTCCGTTGGTTTCTTCCAGAGATTATTCGTCAGCGAACGGCATTTACCGATGTAGCGGTTGCAGCATTATTTATTCATCTCATCGCTCTCGTTGTACCGCTGTTTTTTCAGATTGTAATCGATAAAGTCCTTGTCAATTCAGCGATGGAGACGCTGCGAGTTTTGACGATTGGAATTTGTTGTGCTCTGGTTTTCGATGCAATCTTGGGATTCATGCGGAGCTATTTATTGCTTTTTGCAACCAGCAAAATTGATATTCGTGTAGCCACCCGAACCTTTGGTCACATGTTGCGGTTGCCCATGGATTTCTTTGAGCAGACGACTGCAGGTGTGTTGACCAAGCACATGCAGCAGACTAATCAGATTCGAGAGTTCTTGACCGGTAGTTTGTTCCTGACGCTGCTGGACTCGACGGCGCTTTTTATCTTTCTCCCAATTTTGTTTTTCTATAGTGGCTCGCTGACGGCAGTGGTGCTGTTATTTGCCGCGATGTTGGCCATCAATATTGGTGTGCTGCTGGGGCCGTATCGAAGACGGTTAGAGGCCCTCTATAACGCGGAAGGTGAGCGTCAGGCGATGCTGGTTGAGACCATTCACGGAATTCAAACCGTGAAGGCCTTGAGCATGGAACCGGTGCAGCGAAAGAATTGGGATCAAAGTTCTGCTCAGGCCGTGGCAATGCAGTTCAGGGTGGGAAAGATATCCATCACCGCAACCACAATTTCCAAGTTCTTAGAGAAATTGCTAACGGTAGTTGTGGTTTGGTACGGTGCTTCTCTGGTCATTGGTAAACAGCTATCGGTGGGTGAGCTGGTTGCGTTTCAAATGATTTCGGGACGCGTAACGGGCCCGCTGGTGCAGTTGGTCGGATTAGTTCATTCCTATCAACAGTGTGCTTTGTCGGTGCGGATGCTCGGGACCGTAATGAACCGCCCGGAAGAACCCGGGGTCGGCCGCGGTTTGCGACCGGAGATTAAAGGTCGAATCGAATTCGAGAGGGTTACTTTTCACTATGCCCCAACATTGCCACCGGCGCTCGATGGCGTAAGTTTTAATATTCCTGCAGGTAAAGTGGTTGGTATCGTGGGGCGCAGCGGTTCCGGTAAAACGACGCTCACCCGAATGATGCAGGGAATGCATCAGCCTCAAAAAGGTTTGATGCGGTTTGACAATCTGGATCTGCGTGAGCTGGATATTGCCCATGTTCGACAGAATATTGGCGTCGTTTTGCAGGATAACTTTCTGTTTCGGGGGACGGTTCGCGAAAATATCGCGATGGCAAAGCCGAATTGTAGCTTCGCTGAGGTAATCAATGTCGCGCGGCTGGCGGGTGCTGCTGAATTCGTTGAACGAATGCCGCAGTCTTACGATACGATGCTCGAAGAAAATGGTGCCAATCTATCCGGTGGACAAAAACAGCGACTTGCGATTGCTAGGGCGTTGCTAAAAGATCCTAGGATTTTGATTTTTGATGAAGCGACAAGCGCACTCGATCCCGAAAGTGAAGCGATTATCCAGAAGAACTTAAAACGAATTGCCGAGGGGCGGACCGTCATTCTGGTCTCGCATCGATTGTCTACGTTGGTTGACTGTGACGGAATTTTGGTGCTTGAGCGGGGGCGAATTGAGGCAATGGGTACGCATCCGCAATTGCTGGCCAAGTGTAAGGTTTACCAAGAGCTTTGGAATCAGCAGATGGGACGGGGGTAGTTATGGAGACCACTGAAAGAGAAAGCGTCAAGGAACAACGTGAACGCCGACGCAGGGAAGACCGTATCGAATCTCATCGGCAACGCCAAAATAATGATGCGTTGTTGACTGAGTTTCAACCCGACGCGGTCGAGATTGAAGAGCGTCCGATTCCCGGGGGGGCTCGATGGACCCTCTATACGGTTGCCTGTGGGATTATCACGTTTGTTTTATGGGCAAGTTGGGCAGAGGTGGATCAAGTCGTAACCGCGCAAGGGAAGCTTGTGACAGCTGAAGCGGCGGTGGTTATCGATTCCAAGCTGACATCTCCGATAAGCTCGATTAATGCTAAGTTCGGAGATCGAGTCTCGGCTGGATTCGTGATTGCGACGGTGGATCCAACTTTTTCTTCAGCGGATTTAAATCAACTCAAGGCTCAGGAGAATTCACTTAATGCTGCGATTGCGAGATTGCGTTGTGAACGGGACAAGGTTGATTTTTTGATCGATGGTCATCTGGATGATCCCGATTGGCTCATGCAATTTCAGGTGTTTAAAGAGCGTGAACGAGAGTACGCTGCAGAATTGCGAAAGCTCGATTCGCAGAGAAGTATGTTCGAAGTTCAAAAAGAGAATGCGGCGGCAGAGGTTGAGAGTGGCCAGGATGCCTACGAAAAATTTCTCGCGTTTGAAAATAAAATTAAGGCACTGCAAGCCAGGGGCAGTAAGTCGGAAGCTGATGTATTGAGTCGTGAGTTGCAAACGGCAGATGCCAAAATGCAGGTGATGGCTGGAATCAGTAAGCAGAATGAGTTGGAGAAATCGCTGGAGTCCAACACGGCAGAATTGGAAGCATTCAAAGCGGCGTGGCGAACTAGGTTGGTGACGGAGCTGGTGAAGTATACCGAGGAACTTGCGACGGTCGCGCAAGAGTTAAACAAAGCAAACCGGTCAAATCAATTTGTTGAGTTAAAGGTCCCCGTCGACCTGCCTTACAAAGAATTCGTCGTGTTTGAGATTGCCGAAGTTTCGGTCGGATCGACGGCGAAGCCGGGTGAACCGCTCTTCAAATTGGTGCCAATTGGGGTTCCGATGGAAGTCGAGGTCGAGGTGCAAGGCAAGGATGTGGCTTTGATAAATGTTGCCACAGCCGGTGAGGCTTCGGCCGGTAAACTGCCGACAGGAAGTGATGCCCGAATCAAGCTCGCCTCTTTCCCGTATCAAAAACACGGCACGCTAGACGGTTTTGTCCGAACTATCAGTGAGGGTTCCTTTGAAAAACGCTTGCCCGGCGGGGGCGTTTCGGGTGTTACGACCTACAAGGCATTGATTGAAATTGTCGATGAGAATCAATTGAATTACCTGCCTGATAATTTTCGGCTGATGCCGGGAATGACCGCGACCGCTGAAATTAAAGTCGGTAGGCGAAAGGTCATCGAGTATTTTCTCTATCCACTGCTGCGATATATGGATCGAAGTATTCGCGAACCAACGTAGGCTTCGGGATTAGTTTGGCCAGGTGCTAGTTTGGCCAGGTGCTAGTTTGGCCAGCTATTTGGTTTGCTAGGTTGAGATAGTTAAAGAGGTCGGTGGGTAGTTCTGAGGAATTTTATGGCCAGATCGAGCGGTTAAAACTGGAAAATGACGTAGGTGGTTTTGTCCGATTCGTTTTCTGGGTAAACGCGTTTCAGTTTCGAAGGAATGCCTGCCATATCGACTTGGCGCTGTGGGACGATCAAGTAGTCCGCCCCATAGTATTTCCCAAGTTCTCTTAATTGCGCGTCGGAGTATGACATTAAACCGTTTTCGTACCGCCGTTGCGGTTCGTAAAGCTGATTAAGTCGCTGCTGCCATTCGAGAATGTTGGTTGCATCTTGCGGGATATCTTTCCAGGAGACGACTTCGGATCGACCGGTGTACCATTTAAAAGTCTGCTGCTCGGCGGGTGTGATAAACACTGAGTCCTGAGGTGTTTCCGTCTTTACCCATTGGCAAACTCGCAACCAGTTGCGGTAGGTGCCTTCGGTTCGTTCAATGTCGTCGTAATCGGGGAGCGACCTCTGATCGGCACGCGGTCGGATGTCTTGGTGGTTCTCTACGACTGCGATTGAGAAGGCTGCGATAATGAGACCGGCAACAGCAAGGCAGTAAATTTGCGTGGTTCCTCTTTGGCTGGTCGAAAGCCAATTCCCGACTGCGGCGCAAGTTGCGATGGCGACTGTCGCGGGAATCGCAAAATCTGCGATTCGAAACCAGTAAAACCTAAGTAGATTTTCGCTTAACGGACTTGCTCCCCTGCCCTGCTCGGCAAGGCCGCTTAGTAGTAGTCCGCCAAAAGCAATCCAGAGGCTGCCGGCAGCAAACAGGAATAGCGGTTTCAGTTTTTGGGGAGTGGATTGTTGGTCAGCGTTTAACCATTTGTTTAATAGCCAGCAGACAATGGCTAGGAATACGAATCTTGCAATATGTAATGTCGGAAATGCATCAAACGTTAGGTGGTGAGCAATGCGATGGTTCACATAAATGCTCCTCGCTGCCGCGGTTATTTCCGGGTCGGCCGATTGATCAGAGAGAAGCGGCGGCAAAGCACCAATCAGCGCAAGTGAAATTCCAGCGGCAACTGCTGGTGCCTGTTGTCTGGCGGCAACAAGAACTGCTTTGTAGTTTTGTGTTGTCGTGAGTTGGGTGATTAGCCATGCGAATCCACAGGCGATCATTGCCCATCCTCCGACAAGCACATGGAACGCCGCCGCGGCACCAAGCCACGGCCAGACCCATCGCCAGTCGTTTCGGACGAGATTCCCCAGGGCGATCAAAACAAACCCATAGGCAATTCCCTTAGCTTCAAATCCACCAACGACCCATTCTCCGGCCATGTGGAAGCGATCGTTTAACAACAGAAATAAGATCGAGGAAAAGATGGAGAACCAACGTATCGAGATGACTCTCCAGCTAAGCCGTTGCCAGGCGTAGGCAAACAACAGCCAAGTCATGGTCCGGCCAATCCAGGCGGTTGCTGCGAGGGAAAAAAAGCGAGTCAGCCAACCTGTTGTCACATAGAATAACCAATGGGAAAAGGATGATCCTAAAAATAAGTCACCTGAGCACCAGGACGGATTCCAAAAGTGTTTTGCTTTCGGTAAATAGTGAGATTCGTTGACATCCGGCGGAATTTGACCAGCAAACATCAGGATGCACCCAAAAATCAGGATAACTTCGATAGTTCGATGAACAATTGGCTGAGCCGAGGTGGGGATGGTATCGGAACAAATCGGGTTAAGCGATTTGTCCAATGGCTCTACTGTCGAAATGGCGACGCCTTGGTTAATCTGTGGATGTGAGAATCTTATCAAGGTTCGATGTTTACGGGTAATACGATTGCCGATGAAGTGTGTAAGCGACGATACCAGTCAAGCGAGGCAATTCGACTTGGCTGATCTGTTGATATAATTTAGCGTGACCGCACTCCGGTAACAGAAGATTATGATTGAATTGCTGAAATTTTAAACCCTGTCGTTTGTCTGCTGAATTGAATGCAAAAAAAACTAGGTAGAAATACAGTCGTACTTCTCGGGATTGGGCATACCAATGCTCATGTTCTGCGAAAATGGAAAATGAAACCATTGGATAATGCAGAGCTGGTGTGCGTCTCTAATTTTCCAACTTCTACTTATTCCGGGATGTTGCCGGGGGTTTTGTCGGGGCAATATGCCCCCGAAAAAATGGAGATTGACCTCGTCCGATTGTGTGCCTCAGCGGGGGTGCGATTGATTCTGGACGAAGTTGTCGGGGTTGATCCGGTTGAGCAGCAACTATTGTTTCGGAACCGCCCTTCATTGGCTTATGACGCACTTTCCATTGGCGTCGGATCGGTGCCAACCTTTGGTGGCGTTGAGATTGCGGATCATAATCCGTTGATCAGTGTAAAGCCGATGCAGACATTCTTGTCTCGTTTGAAGGACCGGTTGGAAGCATTCGGCGAAGATCGTAATCCCCGAGTTGCCGTGGTTGGGGGAGGCATTGGCAGTATTGAGATTGCATTATGCCTTGACCAGCGAATGAAGACGAATCCATCGAGTCTCGGGCTCGGATCCGGTAAGCAATGCGAAATTTGTCTTATTACCGGAGGGGATCGGGTTGGCGCCGGGTTGTTGGAATCGACTCGGGACAAAATTGAATCGCACTTTCAACGACGTGGCATTAACGCCATCGCTGGATCGCGGGTCGCTGAGGTTACGCCATCCGGTTTGACTTTGAAAAACGGTGCGACGCAAGAGGCAGATGTAGTGATTTGGGCGACCAGTGCCGTTGCCCCGCCGATCCTCAAAGCGTTGTCGCTTGAAAGCGACGAACGTGGTTTTGTGTTGACCAAGTCGACGCTTCAGTCCCTTTCAAGTGATCAAATTTTTGCGGTGGGTGATTCGGGAACGATACAAAACCAGGGTCTAGTAAAAGCGGGCGTCTACGCTGTGCGGCAGGGGCCATTCCTTTGGGACAATATTCGAAGGTTGTTGGAGAATCGCAAGCCGGTTAGTTATGTACCGCAGACTGGATTTTTGAAGTTGATCAACACGGCCGATGGGTATGCGATCGGTGAGTACAAAAATAGGAGTTTTCAAGGACGCTGGTGCTGGGCCTTAAAGAATCGCATCGATCTAAAGTTTATGAAGATGTATCAGGATTATTCACCGATGGAGATGGGTGGGGTTGAAGCGTCAGCCGATCCAGATGAAGTGATGCGGTGTCTTGGTTGCGGGGGGAAGATTGGTAGTAAATTGCTCGGTGAAGTTCTAAAAGAGTTAGAAGTTCCCGCGCATGAGGATGTCATCATTGGTTTAGAGAATCCCGATGATGCGGCAGTTATTCGAACGCATGGTGATCAGGTAACGGTTACGACTGATTTTTTTGCAAGTCCGATGGATGATCCCTACCTTGTCGGGCAGATTGCGCTTTTAAATTCGGCCAGCGATTGCTGTGTGATGGGGGCTCAGCCAACATCTGCCCTCGCGATTGTACAATTGCCATTGGGTCATCCAAGAGCGCAGTTGCAGGTTATGCGTGAATTAATGGCCGGCAGCGTTGCCGAGTTGAAAAAAATGAATGCCACCATTGTCGGAGGGCATTCGATTGAAGGTCCCCGGTTGACTGCCGGATTTACCGTTCTCGGTCGGCAGTTGACCGATCCTAAAACGAAGGGAATGCTCGAGGAGGGAGATCTTTTGGTGTCGACAAAACCGCTCGGGACAGGCGTGTTGCTGGCGGCTTTGATGCAGGGAATGTTGCCGGGGAGAAATTATCTTCCGCTCGTCAACACGATGCTTTTGAGTAACTACATTGCGATTCGGTTAATTCAAGATTATCGAATATCCGCAATTACGGATGTTACGGGGTTTGGGATGGCGGGACATTTGGCTGAGATGTTGAAGGCTAGTGGAATGTCGGCAACGATCAGAATGGATCAGGTTCGGTTGCTTCCCGGTTGCCAGACATTGATCGATGCCGGCATTGAAAGTACTCTCGCTCCGGATAATCGACTCGTCAGTGACAAGGTGCAGTTCATCGGTGATGTCGCATCACCGGCAAACGCCGCCCTGTTTGATCCACAGACCAGCGGTGGTCTTCTGTTTGGGATTGCCGAGACACGCCTGGCAGAGGTTATGGGCTTTCTTGGTGATGAAGGGTTTGGCGAGACTTGCGTCGTTGGCGAAGTCACCTCGAACTCATCCGGTACCAGCGTATTGACGATAACTCATTAGTTTTTCATTGGCGATGCTCGCGCTCATTGCATAAAAAAAGCGTTCCGATTGACCAGAACGCTTTTGCTTGTTTGAGGATGTTCTCGACGAATTAACGCTTGGAGAACTGAGTACCGCGGCGGGCACCATGAAGACCGGGTTTCTTCCGCTCTTTCATTCGCGAGTCACGTGTTAAGAATCCACCGTCACGGAGTGCGGAGAAGTTCTCTTCGTCAAGATTGACGAGTGCACGAGCGATGCCCATTTTGCATGCTCCTGACTGACCCGTTGTGCCGCCACCGCTGACTGTGATTCGGATATCCAAAGAATCCTTCGCTCCCACCGCATTCAGCGTATCGACGATTGCACGTTGATCCTGAGCAACCGGGAAATAATCGTTGAGTGGTTTGCCGTTGATGACAATCGTTCCTGAACCAGTTTTTACACGAACTCGTGCAACCGATGACTTGCGTCGTCCGGTACCGAGAGCTTCCCCTGTTTTTTGATCTGTCTTGGCCATGACTTAATTAGGTTAAATTTGAATGATGTAGATGAATGGATGAAGCGAGGCAAAAGTAATTTTCTACTTTAGCGTTCGGCCACCTGTGAGCGGTTGAGGATTCTGTGCCTGATGCGGGTGCTCGCTTCCGGCGTAAATCTTTAGCTTGGATAGCATTTGTCTGCCCAACTTGTTTTTGGGCAGCATGCGACGCACTGCGTCTCGCATAATTTGTTCCGGTTTGCGATTCAGGCGTGCTTCTGCTGTTTCGGAACGCAGACCCGTGTAGCCGGTGTACCACGTATAAGTCTTCTGGTTCAACTTGTTGCCCGAAAACTTGACCTTGTCACAATTTGTTAAAATAACAAATTCTCCAGTGTCTACGTTGGGCGTGTAAGTTGGGCGATGTTTTCCCATCAGGACAACGGCAATGTCCGATGCAATTCGACCGACGATTTGATCTTCTCCGTCGACGATGAACCAACCGCGTTCGATTGTGTCTGTCTGAGCGTTGTATGATTTTGTGCCGGGCACAGTTCTTCTCCGGTCTCAGTCACTAACTGAGAGCAATTAAAAGCATTTTGAATGACCCTTAAACACGGTCGGGGTCTTCTCTCCCGCCAGTTGGTCTCCGACGGGAATCACGGATTTTATCGTTTTGACCAATCTTCCACAAGGGTCAACTTGAGCTCAGATTCGTAGATTCGAGCACCTTTTCGTATCGACCCATAAACCCAAAATTCTTGGCTTCAGTTCTCCAAAATCTCGACAAAATCAGATTTCCCAGCCTTTTCGAGGGCTCAGAAATACGTTGATGGAGAGGCCATGATTCCTCGATGGTAATTGGTAGGCTGTTTTGAATGGCGGAAATTCGACAGCGTTGAGGGGAAAATGCCACTAAAACCCTTAAATCCCGCACTAATTGCCCTGTTTGATTGGTTTCCCATAAAATTCAGTCCGGTTAGGTAATTCAGTAAAGGTTTACGCCCGATAACGTAAGGGCACGGCTGCGAATTAGACTGAATCCATGGGATGGATTCGCACAATCTTCCCAATTTCAGAACAGCCATGCAATTAGATCTAAGCTCCCCCGAAGCTGGAGTGTTTGAATTTCAGCCAGCTCTTAAAATCGTAGAAAATCCCTCCCTACCGCCTGCAGCTACAGCTCCTTGTGCAAAGACGGGACGATTCTTGACGCTTTTCGAAGAAATTACAGGCTGGAAAGCGGAATTTATTGAATCAAAACAGAGTCTTCGTCGTCGCGAAATCTCAAGCTCCAAAACGGAACCGATTGAAGGTCGGTTCGAGATCACCGATATGTCCCGAAATTGGCCGGCGAAAAAGGCGACTTGTCATCGTGGCAAGTGCGATGAGTTGGTAAGCCTGGTCGAAGAACTCGTCGGTGAACTTCAAACGACTCAGATGGAGTTGAAACGGGCTCAATCAGCCCTCGTGGCGTTTGATCCCGATGCAGAGATTAATGAAGAGAATCTCATCGACAGTTTTGTTCCGAAATTTCTTACGGAATCAAAGAGAAGGGAGACACTCGATAATTCGGCGATCGAATGTTTTAGAAGTTCCGCCGACGACGATTTTGAAGTGGAGCAATTTGTCGGCGATTCAGCCGTTTCACTCGTTGCTCCTCCTTTCGCAGGATGGTCATTTGGTGGAGCTACGGGAATCTTGGGCAACTACTACTTGGATTGGACGGTTGACGAAGAGGAAAGAATATCGCTGGTCGCAGGAGAGATCGATTCTGTAATGGATTCAGGTCGAGAAGCGACGTTGACGATTGATCCGCTGACACAAGAGTATCGATTGGGAAGTCCGGAACGACAGTCGTCGATGGAAGACGAATTCACGTTTTTTTATCTTTGGAACGAGAGAACAGAATTACTTCAACCAATTCGATCGGGTGACCAATGGTGCAGCTTGCAGGTTGACGAAGCGATTGTTGCGACGACTAATCGAGCACTGAGAGACTTGGATTCACTCCATTGTTTCGATTGCCAACACCCGCTTGCTGATTCCGCTGTTCAAAAAATTGCTCTTTGCGAGCCTTCAAGCTCGGACGTCACCTCAGCGGAAATTGCGTATACTCGGTTTTCACCGAATCGTGAGGCAACCAAAGCAGCTGACCTGGCGACTTTTTTTCGCCAAACGACAGGTAATTCTCAACCATTGTTGGTTTTGAAACGGGATTAATCTCTGCTGATAATAGGGGCTGTTCTTATAAAATATCTTGGATCGTCTTTTGTGTTGATGAAACTGGTGCATCGTCGCTTGACCAAACGACACCAATGTTCGTAAACTGTGAGCTGCCCCGCGGCTGTGGCGGAATTGGCAGACGCGCTAGGTTGAGGGCCTAGTGGGAGATAATCCCGTGGAAGTTCGAATCTTCTCAGCCGCACTTTGTGTTTTTCAC
>WTFU01000044.1 GCA_011523945.1 Mariniblastus sp.
TCACCGTGACCAATTCGCCATCGCGTTTACCTCCTGCAAGACGAAGCACAAGATAGCTCGGCGAGTATTGTGTTGATGTAGTCATAGGTCGTCTTTGCAATCTTTTGAATGGACTCAATTAGGGCGGCCGCTGGCGTGGAGCCCGATTATCAATTTGATTTCGGTACAAACATGTAGCTTTCGGTCAGCAGAGGGTCAAACAAGGCTCGCTCAAATCAAACAAAAAAATGTTGTTCGAATGACCAAAACGAACAACCTGCTCAATCCGAACCAGGTCTCTGCTGCGGCTCCTCGCAACTCCCTCCCCATCCATCACCGGTTAATCTTGGCTAAAAAAGATAAACGCCCGCAGAAAATCGCCCCCCATTCGCCAACCAAGAGACCAGTTGTCGCAAATTTTCAACGGTCTCCCTGCAACAGTTATTCGGAAAAAACCGTAGGGAAGACGCCCTGATGTTGCACTTTTACATCATCGAAAATGCAATAATCTTCTGATTTTCCAGAGTGTCCACGAAATGCGTCCTATAGTTCGGTGCACGTCAAAAACATTGGGGTGCGGAAAAATAAATCCGACCCCCAAACGCACAGAAAAAAAACTTTTAAGTTGGACTCTTCCATGACACGCAAATCCACACTCGAAGCAATGCGGCAAGTTCTTATTAAACGCCGCGACGCAATTGTTCAGGCAATGTCTGGAGATGATAGCCTGTTGAAAAATTTCAGCCAAAGTTCAGGCGGTGACGTCGTCGACTTCGCAAGCGACAGTGCGATGGGAGAATTAAGTTCCCAGCTGGCCGAGGTTGAAAATCGCGAATTGCAACACCTTGAAGTTGCCTTGAAAAAAATGAAGGCCGGGACTTTTGGAAAATGCGACGCATGCCAATCTAACATCCCTTTGGCCCGACTTCAGGCTCTCCCTTACGCCGCCTACTGCATCACTTGCAAGCGGGCTGCTGAAAAAGCTGGGGTCCAACCCGGTGTCGAAGTTGACTGGTCCGTCATCCTCAACCAAGACTTATCGAGCGATTCAGTGGACTTCAACTTTTCGTAACCGCTACAGCTGGACAAAAATACGGCATTCCCAAACGCCCAACCTCAAATTTAATACTAAATCCTTCAAGAATTCGATACTCTCCAACCGCTCACCTCGCCAAACTGGTTAATCATGAAACATACATTTCACGACAATTATCTACCTAAACTGGCTCGCAGTGGGTGTTTTCAATTCAAAATCGCGATGGTCTTTTTGCTGTTCGCCAACCTTAATCTGGCGACATCCGATGACGCGTACGGGCAAATCGCCTCCACCGCGTCGACAACGGCTCGAGTCATAAGCAACTCCGCTAAAGCAAACCCGCGAGACCTTATGTATCAAGATCTTGCTGCCAGTGCTTCCGGTTTAAACAAGCAAAACGAGCTGCTCAAAAAGCTCGTCAAAACGGTTGGCCCGAGCGTTGCCCATATCGAAGCCAAAAAACGACAAAAGTCGACCGTCACCAACAGTAGTTCGGCCAATGCTCGACGTCCCGTTGTTGTCGAAGAAGCTGGTTCTGGTATCGTCATCGAACACAATGACAACTACTACGTCATCACGAATTACCATGTCATTGAAAGTGCGGGAATCAGTGATATTCGAATTGAAGTCAACGGTAGAATTTATTCGCCAAGTCGACTTGTACACGACCGTCAGACCGACCTCTCTGTAATAGCTCTGAGCAGTAAAGATTTAATCCCTTGTCGCATTGGTAAAAGTAAGACAGTTGAGATAGGCGATTTTGTCGTTGCTATTGGCAGTCCCTTCGGCTTGAGCCATTCCGTCAGCTACGGAATCATCAGTGCCCTCAACCGGCATGACCTTGACCTAGGGCCGCAAGGAGTAAATTATCAAGATTTCATGCAGACCGACGCCGCGATCAACCCAGGTAACAGCGGCGGGCCACTCATTAATCTTCGAGGTGAGATCATCGGAATCAACACGGCGATCGCAAGCAATAGCGGTGGAAATGACGGAATCGGCTTTTCTATTCCGATGGATATGGTCATGCGAATCGTTACCGATCTCATCGAGCTTGGTAAAGTTCAACGGGGATTCCTTGGCGTCTCATTGGATTCAAATTATACCTATGAAAAAGCTACGAGCATGGGCCTTAATGTCGCCTACGGAGCGATGGTTACCCGTGTGACAGCCCGCTCGCCCGCTGCCGACGCTGGCTTACGCGTTGGTGATGTCATTCTTGAATTCAATGGTGAGAAGGTCAAAAATGACTCACTTCTCGTCACCAATGTTAGTCTGATGCCGATCAATTCCATCGTTCCAATCAAGATCTTTCGACGTGGAGAAATCAGCTTGATCGATATCAATATTAACAATCGAGAATCATTTTCGTTCAACCAGTAAGCAATATTAGCTGAACATCAGCCAGCAATTAGCTCGTTTGATTTCCGGCGACGGCAAGCTGATCTAGAATATATTGCCGTGCACGCTCAGCCGGTAGACTATCTGCGACGGTCAAAGCCGTACGCCATTCGGGCTGATTTCTCTCATCAATAACGAGCATGCCCCGCGTCAACTCACCCTCGGTTTCAACATCGCACGCCAGCGGCCGATAATTAAACAGCTCCGGCTCTAACAAGGCCAGCGCCCCGACTGCGTCATTGAGCGTAATTGCTTCTTCGCCAAGTTGCTGACGGTGAGATCGAAATGTATAGGGCAGAATTTGCCGCAGAAAATAGCCTACCCGTGAAGTTGAAGCTGGCAACTCTTCCATGCAGCTGTAACCAAATTGAACTTCCCGGGTAATGTCGAGCGGGATCAGCGTCTTTGTTGAGCGAGATCTAATCACTTCCCTTGTGCTCGAAGGATCAAAGTAAAAATTGAATTCGGCACAAGGCGTGATATTTCCACGCCCCGCTAAACTGCCTCCGGTCATGATGATCTGATCAATTAAAGGCAGCAAAGTTGGATCACGGCGAATAGCTCGAGCTAAATTGGTAATCGGGCCAAGGCAAAGGATTGTTACCTCCTCAGGGTTCGCACGAATCAATTCAGCCATTAATTTATCAGCCGCAACGGCCCGCTGGCGGTGAGATGATTCGAAACCCGCATTACCCAATCCGTCATCACCGTATAAAAATCGGGTATCTACCGGTGGGGCATCTTCTGTAGTACGGGCCATTCCCAGACGCGGATATCGGGCCGGATCCAACTCCGTCACGATAGCCTGCAAATTACTGTTAGCCTGCTCAGCACTCACGCACCCCTCCGTCGCAGTCACGGCGAGCACATCCAAACGAGAATCGAATAACGTCATACACAACGCCACTGCGTCGTCTATTCCCATATCGCAGTCAATGATGACTTTTCGAGGCATCCGTCCCCCTGAATCGGCTTGATTTGCCTGAGTGTTGAAGGTTTTTCATTTACCCTTGGGATTCTAGATGGACGAGGCACAGCAAACAAGGGAAAAATACAATCTGTGTCCGCTTCTCGCGTTAACGTCTGCTAAACTTCAGTAGCCCAACCGTTTGTCTCGCCGCCAATGCTTTCCCTCCATCTTTTTTCAATTCGTCAAGCAAGGAAATCCAAGTGATCTTAGAGTCGACCCAAATCGTAAAAAGTGGCCAGTCTCTTAATCGTGAACAGATGACTGAAGTCGTAGATGCAATCATGAAAGGTGACTGCTCGGACGAACAAATCGAAGGACTACTCGTCGCGCTTCACGAAAAGGGAGAAACAGTTGAAGAACTCGCCGGTGCGGCAAGCGCTCTGCGCATGCACATGAAACCAATTGAAACTCGACGGGAAAATGTAGTCGATACTTGTGGAACCGGCGGGGGTAAATCCGGGACGTTCAATATTAGCACCGCTGCGGCAATCGTTGCGGCCGCAGCGGGCGGTTCCGTTGCTAAACACGGGAATCGCAAATCCACGAGCAAAACTGGTTCCGCCGATGTCCTGATAGAACTTGGGGTCAACATTCAATGCTCCAACGCCACAGTCAAAAAGTGCTTGGATCAGCTTGGATTGTGTTTTTGTTTTGCACCGCTGTTTCACCCGTCGGTGAAACATGTAATGAGTGTTCGAAGGAAACTTTCTCACCCTACTATTTTCAACCTGCTTGGCCCTCTCTGTAACCCCGCCAACGCTCCTTTCCAGGTTCTCGGCGCTGGTCGTGGTGAAACACGCCAACTGTTAGCGGAAGCCCTCGCCATGCTCGGTACAAAACGCTCAATCGTCGTGCATTCGCGAGATGGACTGGGAGAGATTTCCGTCTCCGACATCACCGATGTTTCGGAAGTTCAAGGGAAGCACATCACGGAAGGAACATTAGCCCCTAAAGATTTTGGAATCTCCACGGGGAACCAAACACTTCTTTCAGCCAACGATCCTGCCGAAAGTGCCGATAAAATCCAACGTGTTTTGGCCGGACACAGCGGCCCAACTCGCGACATCGTCATTGCCAATGCGGCGGCTGCCCTCTGGGTATCAGGACTGTGTGATGGGCTAGAATCCGGGGCAGAAAGAGCCGGCAGAGCAATTGATAACGGCCAAGCGACCGAAATGCTTAACGAACTCAGGGAATTAACCAATAAAGACTAGTTCTATTTCCGCGAACTTACCAAAATTAGGCGAGTTAGACCTATCGAGGGACCGATTGGATTGGTAACCTTGTAGCTCGTTTAATTTATGTAATTGAGGTGAAAAACATGGCAAAGCCAAGTCACAAAGTAAAAAAGGCCAATCACGGCAAACGTCCTGCAAACAACCGCGGACGCAAGGCAAAGAACAAAAAGATTAAGACTCCGGGTCTAGCCTGATCCCCACACACTTTCGTACAGGGATATTTAGAATCATTAAAAACGGCATTTGTGCCGTTTTTTTTGTAGCTATTGGTAAGCTATCTCATCACTTCCATTAGCAAACCGATGATTTTTGCATTCCGCGATCCCTAGTGATTCGCATTCTCTCACTGCCTTTCCCACCTAGCGATATTATGGGCCGACGCACACTACCCAAACTCGACCCGTCCGTTGACTTCAGTGGACACATTACTGAAGTGGACGACCTCCCAACTCCATTCTGCCCACAGAGTCTTTTTGCTGAGACTTCAGATTTGGAAATCGAAGTTGGAAGCGGTAAAGGATTATTCGTGCTCAATGAATCTGAGCGAGTTCCAAACCGCAATTATCTCGGCAATGAAATAGCCAAGAAATATTGCCGTTTCGCCGCTTATCGTCTGGCTCAAAAAGAACGAACGAACGCCCACATGCTGCGTGGTGACGGCCTGAAGCTCTTTCGCGAATTGCTACCGAGTGAGTGTGCCGTCGCGGTTCACGTCTATTTCCCTGATCCGTGGTGGAAAGAGCGGCATCGCCGACGCCGAGTGATGCAAAAGGGATTTATTAAAGATCTACAACGGGTACTCGTCTCAGGCGGGATCTTTCACTTCTGGACCGACGTCGAAGAATATTTCGAAGAGACGATCGGACTAATGAAAGAACATTCCGATCTTTCCGATCCTATCCATGTCCAGGAAACCGCAGCGGAGCATGACATGGACTACCGGACACACTTTGAGCGTCGCATGCGGAAATACGAACACGACGTCTTTCGAGCTCAGTTCCACAAATCATAGTGGCGTAGCGTACTGAATTAAGAAAGGCCCATGTCGACAGCACGATCACTCGATTCGCTAATCACCGAGGGGTCGATTTCATTGCGGTAAGAGTCATGATCCAACTGGTATAGTTTCTGTCCAACGGGTGTTGGATAATTACAAGTGATACAGGCTTGGCAAAGACCGTCCTTCGGAATACCAATCGCTCGCGCCACCGACTCAATCGGAAGATATCTTAGTGAGTCACACTCTAGAGAGGCGGCCATCTCATCCTGAATCGCGTCGGTAAGCAAATCACCGGGTGGATAGAATTTTGGTGCAAACAATTGCTTAATCGTCGACATGTCGATTCCATAGTAGCAAGGTGCAACAATCGGAGGGCAGGCGACGCGTACGTGAATCTCCCGAGCACCACCCTCCTCACGAATCCGCCTTAGCAAGGCCTTCATCGTAGTCGAACGAACGATGGAATCCTCGACCAGAATGACCCGCTTCCCTTCCAAAACCTCACGGAGTGGCGTGTATTTGATTTTCGCTCGCTGAGCACGTGTCTTTTGTGACGACTCAATAAAGGTTCGTCCACTATAACGATTTCGAATCAAGCCTTCTCGCGACGGAACCTTCAGGTGAAACGCCATCGAATCCGCTGCCGCCTTACTTGTATCAGGAACAGGCACAACAATGGTGTCTTCATCAATTTCGATTAGATCGGACGCTTGCTCTTGAGCTGCCAGTTCCTTTCCCAGTTCAGTGCGAGTCGTGTAGACACCTCGGTCATCAAGCGTACTCGCCACATTAGCGAAATAAATCCACTCGAAAAAGCAATGAGCACGACCGGGATTCTCCGCAAATTGCTCGATCGCAATTTCACCATCGATGATCGTGATCGCATGCCCCGGCTTGAGCGATTTAATCTCACTTCTTTTAAATCCAAGGTTCAGCAAAGCGACACTCTCACTGGCCGCAGCAAACATCGCTCCCTGAATGGCATAACACATCGGCTTGATTCCAAGCGGATCTCGGGCGATTAACATCTCGCCTTTCGCATTCAGCATCGCCAGCGAATAAGCTCCGTCCAGACGCTTGGATACGTTACGGATCATCTCGACCAAACAATCAGACGACTGCGTTTCCAGCTGACGACTTATCTCATGCATCAAAACTTCAGTATCAGTTTGCCGAACTAAATGGTTATCGGCGTCACTAAGAATATCGGCCGCGAGTTCCGGATAATTTGAAAGCTGACCGTTAAAGGCAAACGTAAACCACTTTCGCATGTTGAAGTGGTGAATCTCAAATGGCTGTGCGTAGCTGCGATCGTCTTTTCCACACGTCGCATAACGAACGTGCCCAATTGCCGCCGGGCCTGCGTATTTTTCCATTAAGCTCGTCGCTTTCGCAGCATGAGAAAGCCGAAACACCTCCTGCACACTACCCAGCTCACGATAGGTATCAATCAGCTGGCCATTTTTAGGATTTGAATGGAAACGCGACATTCCAGCTGAAAGCTGCCCCCGATTTTGCATGTCGAGCAACATTCGAGGAATTAGCGAGGATGCCTGATCGATACCTCCAGGGCAAAGATCACTAACGGATTGGTTGGGGAGGTGGTAAATTGCGGCAACGCCGCACTCGTGATGGAGTTCGCTCATCGAGGTTTCCAAGTGCCAGAATCGAGGTTAGCTCGAATTTTAGTGACGCATAATCAATCTCACAACCGCCGATTAGCAATCTAAGTCTTACTGGCTCTGACACATTTCTAAATTGACGCTAGAATATGGCCAATTGCGGATTTTATACATCATTTTTTTAGATTACCGGAGGATCTTATGCCTGCTTTCGACACTTGGATTGCGAACCGTACGCAAGGGTTTGATTCCAGCGGAATCCGGCGGATGTTCGATCTAGCCGCCAAACTGCAGGATCCGATCAACCTTTCGATCGGGCAGCCCGATTTTGACGTTCCTCCGGCCGTGAAAACCGAACTCGTTCGTGCCGTGGAAGAAGGCAAAAATGGCTATGCCGCCACCCAGGGGATGCCCGTTTTAAGAGAAAAGCTCCAAGCTGAGGTCGATGCCCAGTTTGGCCATGACGACCGCGAATTATTTGTTTGTTCGGGCACCAGTGGCGGACTCTTCCTCGCCGTTTTGGCAACCATAAATCCGGGAGACGAAGTTATTTACTTTGATCCCTTTTTTGTGATGTACCCGGCAATGATTGAAATGGCAGGCGGCAAGAGCGTCAAAATCAACACCTATCCCGACTTCAAACTTGACATCGAGAAAGTCAAAGCGGCGATCACACCAAAAACAAAAATGATTATTCTCAACAGCCCCTCAAATCCAACAGGAATTTGCCCTTCAGCTGAAGAAATAAAAGCTGTGGCTGAACTGGCTCACGAACGCGGCATCTGCTTGGTATCAGATGAAATCTATAGCAAATTCACCTACGACGAACCGCATATTTCTGCCGCTACTTACAACCCCGATACGATCGTCATCGATGGATTCTCAAAAACCTATGCAATGACGGGGTGGAGAGTCGGCTACGTGCATGGCCCCGCACAACTCATGCAAACGATGTTAAAGATTCAGCAGTATACTTTCGTTTGTGCACCACAACCGGCGCAATGGGCTGGAGCAGCAGCAATGGACGTCGACATGTCACCCTATGTCGCTTCCTATAAAGCCAAACGCGACCGCATGCTTGAAGGGCTGAAAGAAGATTACGAGATCGCCAAACCGGGGGGGGCGTTTTACCTGTTTCCTAAACTTCCCTGGGGAAACGGACAGGCCTTTATCGAGGAAGCAATCGCCAACAACATGATGGTGATTCCGGGCAATATCTTTAGCGATGCCGACACGCACTTTCGAATTTCGTACGCGGTCGACGATGCTGTGATCGAACGAGGTATCGAGACGTTATGCAAAATTGCGAGAAACCCACCGAAGTGATCTGAGCTGACAGGAAAACGCTGGGCATCAACCGGAGTACGGCGGAGAACTTCAGTATCCGTAGGCAGGCTGAACCGGGCCTCTTCCGGGCCGCTTGCTCGAAAATGGAGATCCCTGTGCAGTCACAGCCTCAGACTTTGGTTGCTCAAAACCGGGAGGACGCCCGCCAAGAATAGGCGGGGCTAAATCATCACTCGGAAACGGATCGTGTTGAATCGCATTAGAACGCTGCTGACCAATCGTCCCTTGCGGACCCCAATTCGGCTGAACCCGACAACCCGTTGAAACAAGGATTAAAAGGCCGAGAACACCGAGCAATGTCGACGAAACACAACGAATTTTATTCAATTGTTCTGTCATTGGAACCGCTATCAAATCACGAAACTGTAATTCAGAGACCTTTCAGCGAGAACTTTAGAGTCAGCATCGAAATTGGGCAATAGCTTCCTTTTGATAGCACCTCCCCTGCTCTACCATCAACTGTTTGGAATCGATATTTCCAACAGCTCGACGCCGTCAACGCCAGGTCGCACCGTTGTCGCCCCCAGACTGGCCGGCAGTAATACAGTATCAGCAAGCGCCAGCGGAGCTGCGCAAGGATCTCCACTCAACTCCAAGCTTCCTCCAGTTACTGCAAGAATTCGGCAGCGACCATCCCCGCCCACCGTTAGGGGTTTGTCGATGAACGCCCGATTCATTTCAAACTTCTCACAGGCCACCAGACGATCCCAGGGCGTTCCTGCGATTTTGACCGGCACCTGAGGATCAATGGAGCCACGAGCAAAATCCGTAGCCTCAATCGACCTTTCGATGTGCAAGGGTCTGGGCTGACCATCAGCGCCGACTCTGCCCCAATCATAAACACGAAAGGTTGTGTTACTTGCCTGTTGAATTTCTGCGATCAATAAACCCGCCCCAATAGCATGAATCGTTCCGGCTGGAATAAATACGCAATCGCCTTTCATTGGGGTGAAGTGATGTAACTTCGATTCAACGTCACCATTTTCAATCGCCATTCTGAATTCATGTTCGGAAACACCTGCTTTTAATCCCGCGAAAATTTTAGCCTCGGGCTCAGCATGCATTACATACCAAGCCTCCGTCTTCCCTAAGTCAGGCGGAGTCAAGGACGCACC
The DNA here is from genome assembly GCA_011523945.1 of Mariniblastus sp. Classification (GTDB taxonomy): domain Bacteria; phylum Planctomycetota; class Planctomycetia; order Pirellulales; family Pirellulaceae; genus Mariniblastus. Next base: position 9,709 of record WTFU01000044.1, read on the forward strand.
CATTCGATCGTCCGGATGTACCTGTACCGAAAGGTTGCGGTTCGCATCGAGAAACTTCAATAGCAGTGGAAATCGGGCTCGCAACGAATCAGGAATATTTTCAGCAGTAATCGTTTTGAACAATTCGGGGCTTAGGATTTCGGCTCCAAATTTGCCAATTAATTGACTTAAAGTCCACCCGGAAAACTCACCCTCGCGAACGACGCTTTGAGCATCTCCATGGTCGACTATTTCCCAGCTCTCTGCGGCCGACGACTCACCGATTGCTTTGTTAAACACCTCACCCAAACGGTGTCCGCCCCACACGTAGCGCTGGAAAATTGGTTGAAAGCGAAGCGGATACAATCGTCAAACCCTCATCTTGAAAGAAGCTAAAGTCGTCGTGATCAGAACGACTCTGGAATTAAATAACTGCGAATTAAATTGCGGCAGAATGAATCAAGTCAAACCTGCATGATCCATACGAGGCACGTGACCGTCAGTGCTACCCGCCTCAACGCCAAACGCCTACCTAGCGGAGAGCAAGCAACATTGTTGAGGGTGCCTGTCCATGTTAACATCGTATGACTGCGAATGGGGAATTTGAAATCAGGAAAATCCCCATATCAAGTGCGTCTCAATAAATTTCTAATTTCCAGTGTATTTCGGCTTCGGACCTTTCAAATATGAATTTTCGCCAATCTAACGAAGATTTATTTGAGTCGAGTCGCATGTCTTTTGGCGAGCATCTCGAGGAGCTCCGCAGCGTCCTCGTCCGGGCTCTAATGGGCGTTGCGATTGCCAGCGTTTTTGGTTTCTACTTTGCCGACCAGGTGGTCGAAATTTTGAAAAAACCGCTTGTTGAGGCGATCCTCAAATTTGACCTCGAAGACGCCTCGGATGAACTGGTCGAGCGTTATGGATTTGTGCCCCCCGAATACCTGCCGTGGATGCAGCAGGATCAGAGAATACCTAAGCAAGTTCAGATTAGCCCAGCGGAACTCGCACTCGCACTAAAAACCGTGATTCCAGACTTTGCCGAGAAAGTCAATCTAGACCCTTTTGGATTCCGCGCAAACCACTTCGATCCGGATCAACTCGTTAACCTATGTCAACAACTCACCAATCCCACGGATGACAGTTCTCCGACGGCAAAAAAAATTGCCGCGATTAACGCCTCACTCGCTCCCGCCGATCGTGAGACCCTCTCCCGGATTGCGTCGCAAGCGTCGTCCAGCCCCGAAGACCTGAATCAGGTTGTTTCGGTGTTTAATCACCTTGTCAAAGCAGATGCAATCCACCAGGCAGCCGCTTTTGATGACCTACTGGAACTGGATGAATCGAAAGGACTTTGGGCGATGCTTGAACCGCCCGAAACCAAACCGCTCGCCAGCGTCCGGGAGCAATTGGAAAAAGAGAACGATCCCGCTCTTACCCAGCGTCTTAATCGCGCATTGATTACTTATGTTTTCAGTGAACAAATGCCCCCGTTTAAAGCGGACTTGGTGCCAATTGAAATTTGGGAAAATGGAGAATTTGAGCCACTCGCCCTCGGAGTCGCTGAACCCTTTACCGTATGGTTGAAGGCGGGCCTATTTACGTCACTGATATTATCAGGACCGTGGGTATTCTTTCAGATATGGTCTTTCGTCGCCTCGGGACTTTATCCTCACGAACAAAAGTATATCCATGTCTTTTTACCAATTAGTATTCTTCTGTTTGTTACAGGTGTACTCTTGGCATTCTATTTTGTCTTTCAGCCGGTTTTGGGCTTCCTGTTCTCGTTCAACCGATCAATGGGAATCGCACCGGAAATGCGCATCAACGACTGGCTCAGCTTCGTGATGTTCCTTCCCCTTGGCTTCGGCCTTGCATTTCAGCTTCCGTTGGTGATGTTATTCATGAATCGAATTGGACTCTTCACCGTCGAAAATTACCTAAGCAAGTGGCGCGTGGCTGTACTGGTGATTTTCGTTTTGGCAATGTTTCTAACACCCGCCGACCCCATCAGTATGCTGTTACTGGCAGTGCCGCTGACATTTCTGTATTTCATGGGAGTTGCGATGTGCAAGTGGATGCCCCATAACGAAAACCCATTTGGTGAAGAAACCACTGCTGGAGTCTAGGTTTCTGCCCATGCTTCCGACGTGGCTTCACCACCAGTCATTTTTCACCCGATGTATTGCCACCGAAAAAGTGATATGGATTGAGTTTTTGTATATTCGCCGCCACCGACGCTCTGTCATATGATTACAATGCAAACTTCATCGTTACCTTTTTCATCGTTACCTTTGTTACCGAGAAATTCAAAATGACAATGGATCGCTTTCACCTCAATCCTTCCTGCAAATTAGTTTTACTTACCGCGACCGCGTTATATTTGCCACTCCTATGCTTCGTTGCCCAATGCGGCGGACAAGATAAAAACTCGGCCGAAAACCAGGCGATTAAACAAGTCGAAGAAAGCGGAGGCCGCGTATCAAAAATATCGGCCGCTGACGATTCGCGAGAAGTCAGCTTCTACCTCTCGAGTAAGCCGATTGGCGACGCCCAATTAGCGAACATTAATTCGATCTCAAACATCATCTGGTTAAATTTAGCCGGCACAGAGATTACAGATGCCGCTCTGAAACAAATAGCACGCCTGCCTCAATTAAGAAAGCTTCATCTGGAACGAACTAATATCGGGGACGATGGTCTTAAGCATCTCAAAGGAGCCTCGCAACTAACCTATCTCAACCTCTACGGAACGCAGGTTACCGACGCAGGCCTCGAACACATCCAATCACTACCAAAATTGGAAAAGCTTTATGTTTGGAAATCAAAAGTCACCGAGGCTGGAATTGCAGCCCTTCAAAAATCTCGCCCCCAACTCATGGTCGTCGGCGAACTAAAGCTCAAACCAATTGTTGCCGAGCCTCCCAAGAAACCTGAACCCAAGAAACCTGAACCCAAGAAACCTGAACCCAAGAAACCTGAACCCAAGAAACCTGAACCCAAGAAAACCAAGGCGACTAAAAAACCGAAAAACAAGGATGCCGATTCAAAAAAAGAATAACTCAGATTCGAGGATTTCTTTGAAACAAGTGACCCCAACAGCAACCTAAAATGCTCGCCCCAAGAGGCAGCCCGCGATTAAACTGTGTGCCTTTAGTAAACAAAAAAAAAAACAGCCGCAGATATCTCTTGCGGCTGTTTCTCGTTTTTAACTCATTGGGTCGGCTTAGCGATCAGAATTACGCGGCGACTTCGTTGGCAGTGGAATGTTTCCACTTTGAATGATCGTCGTTTTAGGTTTCGCCCGAACACCCATTCGGTTTAACAACTTTGGTAAATCGATTGGCTCTACCGTATTCTTCTTTGCTTCTGCCTCGAGGGTTCGCATCGCTGCAACGATCGCCGAAGAGTTTCGCATAAGCCCCTCACCTGCATCTTCGGCGAGCGTTGGCGGTTTTCCGATAACAATGTAACGAACGCTCGCATCAATTTTTCCAGTGATCGTTCCCTCGTCGTCGTGTGTCGCGACAACCTCTCCGCCATTCCGTTCAATCATTTTGATCAATTTATCACGGTCATCATAAATATCCCCGTCGAGATGAAAGGCACCCGCAACAGCAAATTTCACTTTGTTACCCGGATCCCAGGTCGCTGTCAAAACATGATCACCAGAAAGAATGGGATTGGTAGGATCCTCCTCGGTAATTCTTGCTTCGGCTCGGTAAGGATAAATGCGAGTAACTTCGATTTTCGCCTTGTGCTTTCCTTTGTCAAAGTTAATCACATCTTGGTCATATATCGAAAACGTTTCATTTTGTGGCAAACCATCTTCGCTACCGATATTGATAAAGACAGATTTAAGCCGTGACGCAACCTTCACAACTTGCCCATCTGGCCGATCGAAAACTTCTCGCTCGTAAAGGTTGATCTTGATTTTCATCTTTTCATTTTCACTCGTTACATCAGCGAGCTGATTTTTGATCGAGCTAATTTCTGAATCTTTCTTCGCTCGATAATCTTTGTAATCATTATTTACATTTTCGCTCGACTTAATCGCTTCGGCGAGTTCACCCTTTAGTTGTGTCTCTTTCTCCAGTGAACGCTTTTTCTCGTCTTTTAACTGAGTGGCCAAGTCATCCATTGCCTTAGTTTTCAAAGCAAGCAAGTCCTGAGCCTGTTTAACTTTTTGAGCGGCTTCTTTCTCGTCATTTTTCGAGCGCTCAACAGCCGTCTTATTATCTTTATTCTTTCGATCGACTAAGCTCGTAAGCGTCTGAATTCGTGAACGCCAGGTTTGAGCATCGCCTGCAGCACCTCCAGCAACCTCAGCAGCACCTGACATATCTTTTTTGTAAACTTCGTTGATCTCTTCAACTTTTTGGAGAATGCCGTTTACCGTGTCCTTAGTCGCAGCAGAAAGACTCGGCTTGGCACTCGTTTGCTTGATGGTCTGGATCTCAGCGTCAACCTCGGCAACGCTTGGCCCAAAGTCACCTACAAGTGCTTCTAAGACATTCGACTTCGCACGATACGACTCAAGAACCGCCTCGCTTGCAGCCAACTTGTCCTGTGCTGTCTTCAGTGATTCCGCTGACTGCCTTCTTCCGGCGTCCGCCAAAAACGTTGAAAGCCCAAGACAGAGCAATAAAATCACCAAGATTATGACGGCAACCAAGTATCCTTGGTTCTCTCTAGCAGCCATCCTCGTTCTCCTAAGCACCTCGGACGAAAAAATCGCCGGGCAAAATTGTTTTGTTAATGCAGTTTCGGCAAATCATTGACAAATTAAACTGCGGCAAGTGAATCAAAACTATTTTCAATGATTCGTAACTGTGGTCTCTCTTCGTCTATCGGTAAATGAAGCCACCAACCATAGTCAGACTCAAACAAACGCTACAACAGTCACACCCGAAAAAGCTGTGATGATTAGCGAAAGTTTGACGAAAAGAGAATCTAGTCTTCCCAAACTACCATTCAATCTTAGATGGGAGCAAAAATAGTGTCAAATTCTAGGCATTTACCGATTAAGATTCGCTCGGACTCAGTCGGTTTATGTGGATGATGTCACTTAATTGGACAGTTCTTCGATCGCCGGGCGATTGTCAGCAAATACTCGCTTTACTCGAACCAAAGCAAGATTTTTGTCAAAAAATCTTTTTTTTGACAAAAACTAAATCTCGCTGCGTCTTCCTGACTAGCTTTCCAACATTCCTCGATTCACGAGATTATTGAGCCGTCTTCCTACATCCACCAAACCATCGAGCACGGCTTCTTCATAAGAACGACCGTCGGTCGTATCGATTCCGTGTCCTGGGTCAAGTTCGCGAAGCGGTTCGAGAGCAGCGTCTTCGTGGTGAAATAGCTCGACAAAAGCCATTTCAAGGCACCCCGTCTGGGCACATGCAGCCAACAAAGCACCGATCCAGCCATCGTCCGTTGAAAGGCAACCACGCGTGGTTTTGGCCGACGCATGAAAAATCCCTAACGCACCCGCTGCAGCAATCTCAGCAATGAGTTTTTGATTTTCTGAAATCGACAAAACGGAATCACCACAGTGAGCAGCGTCGACCATCACTTTGAAAAATGGTGCTCCAACTTCCTCGTTTGCACGTCGGACAAAAGTCCAGATCCGACCAATATCCGTGAAGGTCTGAAATTCACCGCCTCGCAAGAATTCGATATGCCACGCGACTACGCCGCTCCCCTCAATCCCAAACTCTCGTGCCGCACGAGCATGAACCTTAACATTCTGAGCAACAGCAGCCTCGAATTCATCCCCGACTTTTTCAGTCGCTCCGGGTTGCATCCAGGCTTCGACCGAAGTGGAAGAAACATGCGCAATCCCATGTTTTTTAGCCGCATTTAAACCGCCAACCAACATCTCAACCACCGCATCCTCGTCCGCAGGATTCATCGGATCGGCGCCACCTACCATCAGAATGAACTGTACTTCCAGATCTAGCGTTCGAAACTCTCGAACCATCTCTGCAACGTCTTCTTCATCGAGACCCGGAAAATAAGGTACCTGAACGCAACTGATCTTTACCTTCGAAGCCTCAGTCAGTTTCTTCATTTCGTCGACGACCAAGAGGACCCCTGCTGCGTTTCGAGGAACTTTCCCATTCTCGTCTGGCACCAATCCACCCACAAACTTTAGGTGTGTCGGCACAACTCCAAGGCGGACATTTGATTTTAGGGGAATCAGGTTCATATCAATTTACCGTGCGTTGTTTTGAATCAGAAATAGCGAGTCTATCCTTAGCCGTCCGCCAACCACCCTGTTCACATGTTGAAAAACCGAAGCAGAGATGTCACGGGGTTCCGAGGGAAATGGGGACGACAACCTTTGTTTATTGTTACCCAAATTTCTGACCTTGCCCACCACGTCTCCCGAGAAGTCTTTTCTGTATCAAATCGTTGAGTTTTGTAGCCACAGCAAACTTTTTCGCATGCGCTTCTTCGAAAGCTAGAACGGATTAGCAATAAAAATGCGAATCCGATCCCCTGCTGCAACTAGGGATAACAATTCCCAAGAACCGTTTAATTTCTTTCGAACAATCCTAGAATAAGCAGCAAATAAACGGTATTTTGTAATTGTCTTGAGACGACGGCGCCGGCACTGGCGTTAAACACTGAGGCTTGAAGACGGCCGTTCCAGTGTATGTGCCACAGAGAACGTTTAGCGGATTTTTAATTTGAACATCATCAACTGTGATTTCGTTGAAGCGAGATTCAATCAGGACGTTGATGCATTGGCTTATTGTATCGAATAAACCCAATGATGTTGCGGTAACGATCTCTATCGATATTCACGATCGCGACTAGGCGAGTTGGTATTTGGTTTTATCGCCCAATGCCAGGCATTGCGATTGACCTTATCGGAGCACCTGCCCGACGTTCTCATTTCCGTATATTAGAATTCGAAACAATTTCATTCGGAGAATCACACCATGCTCGTCATCGGATTAGCAGGTGGGATTGCCAGTGGAAAAAGCCTCGTCGCTGATTGTTTTATGCACTTCGGTGCAGCATTGATTGATGCGGACCGCATCGGCCATGACATTTTAAAAGAATCATCGATTAAAAATTCCATCCGGTTGGAATTTGGCAATTCCGTACTCAACAATCAAGACGAGATTAATCGAAACCAACTCGCCAAAATTGTCTTTAACCCTGACCAACCCGATGCCTTAAAAATTTTGGAGAAGATAACCCATCCCTTAATCTCTGAGCACATCCAAGCTGCTTTGGAACACCATCGCCCAACTGCCCCGGCAGTTTTACTTGATGCCCCGGTCATGTTTAAAGCAGGCTGGGATCAAATGTGTGACAAGGTTGTGTTTGTGGATGCAAACTTAGCAACCCGAAAATCCCGCGCCGAACTACGTGGGTGGAATTCAGATGAACTCACCAAACGCGAATCATTCCAAACTCCTGTCGAAGAAAAACGTGCCCGTTCTACGGATGTCATCGATAATGACGGATCAAAGCATTTGACTTATCTTCAAGCTCACGATTTATGGCAAGCCTGGAACCTTCCACTAGACGAAAAACACCACTCCCCCGACTCTCTTTTTATTAACACACCCTAGACGGCAGCTACAGAAACCATACTCCTCTACTCTGTGCTGCAGTCCCGAAAGCAAAACAAAATGGCTGAAACTGGCAATTCCAATTCTCGCGACTCTCATGGACGCGGTTCCAAAAATCGCACTCAAAATTCGCACTCGAATAGACAATATCCTTTGGATGCAGAAGTTGCGGCCAAATTGAAGGAAATCGAATCTGCCGGCGAGCCGATGTCGATTGCCGAAGCGATCTCCCGTGAGCGAAAACCGGCGACAGAAAGTCCCGGCAATTCGGTATTCGAAGGCGAAGTCATTAACGTTACCGACTTGCAGAAAATGTCGGTTGAAGAACTGACAGAACAGGCACTCACCGAAGGAATCAGCGACGCGAAAGAACTTGGCAAACGGGATTTGATCACCCGAATGCTCAAAGAACGCGTCAAAGCGAGAGGAATTATGTGCGGCCAGGGGACATTGCAGATCCTCCCGGATGGCTTTGGATTCTTGCGCAGCCCCGAGTATCAGTACCTCAACTGCCCCGATGACATCTACGTTTCCCCAAGTCAGATCAGAAAATTCAATCTCAGAAACGGCTCAGTAGTCAAAGGGCAAATCCGTCCCCCCAAAGAAAATGAGCGGTACTTCGCACTGCTGCGAGTAGAATCGGTCAACGGGCTCAATCCAGCCGACAGTGCCCGGCGTTCAAACTTTGACGACCTCACACCTCTCCATCCCGATACACGGATGGTGATGGAAAACGACCCCAAAGAAATGTCAACGCGGGTTGTCGACATGCTGTCCCCGATTGGATTCGGGCAACGCGGTCTGATCGTCAGCCCACCCCGTGCGGGAAAAACAATCCTGATGCAGCGAATGGCACAGGCGACACTCAAAAATTACCCAAGTGCCTACGTCATCATGTTACTTATTGACGAGCGTCCCGAAGAAGTCACCGACATGGAACGGGAGGTTCAGGGAGACCGCTGTGAGGTGATCAGTTCCACTTTCGACGAGCCTGCCTCTCGACATATTCAGGTTGCCGAAATGGTACTGGAAAAAGCAAAACGTCTGGTGGAGAGTGGCATCGATGTCGTAATCTTCCTCGACTCCATTACCCGCTTAGGTCGAGCCTGGAATTCAGAGTGCCCGCAATCCGGAAAAACGCTCTCTGGTGGACTCGATGCAAATGCAATGCAAAAACCAAAAGCGTTTTTTGGTTCAGCGCGAAAAATTGAAGAAGGCGGTTCACTTACCATCCTCGCCACAGCGCTGATTGACACTGGTAGTAAAATGGACGAAGTCATTTTCGAAGAATTTAAAGGAACAGGTAATCTGGAAATTGTTCTGGATCGATCTTTGGTCGACAAACGGATTTGGCCGGCAATCGATATCAATGCCAGTGGAACGCGGCGCGAAGAAAAATTATTTGACGAAGATGAATATGACCGAATCTGTAAAGTCCGTCGAGTTCTTAGCGAAATGAATCCGCCTGACGCAATGGATCTACTCACGAGTCGCCTCAAGAAAACTCAAACAAATGCTGAATTTCTAATGAGTATCAAATCGAGCGGATCTTTTTAGTATCGATTCAAATTTCAATCCCAAACACTTGGTTTCCTCAACTGCACAAGCGTTTGTGAATTTTAGTGGTAAAATCCAACGAACCACAATCAAATTGCATCCTTTTGTACACTCATACCGATAACCCCCACCATCAATTTCGAGGTCAGCCTTGATTCAAGAACTCCAAGGAACCACCGGCTCAGTAGCAGACGATCGTTTCGCTATTGTCGTTTCCAAATACCACCTTAGCATCACCGGGAAACTGCTCGAGGGTGCCCAACAAACACTGACACGCAACCTAGTGCCTGCGACTCAAATTAAAGTGTTTTGGGTTCCCGGCGCTTGGGAAATCCCCGGCGGCGCTCAACTTGCACTCGAATCCGGTCAGTTTGACGCCATACTTACCCTTGGCTGTGTTATTCGCGGAGAAACGACCCATGACCAGCATATCAATACGACGGTAAGCAACGGATTGGGCCAACTAAGCCTGCAACACCAAAAACCGGTCACCTTTGGACTTCTAACCTGCAACACCATGGATCAAGCGATTCAACGATCCGGAGGGAATGTAGGAAATAAAGGCGTAGAGACCGCGGAAGCAGCAATCCACATGCTGCTGCTTAAGAAAGAAATTGGTCAGCTCTCTTGAATATGACTTCGCAGCAATTTGCGAGGTTGTATGACAAGACTACATTACGATTCCCTGCAATCGAACAGTGACTAAGATTTTTCCAAAAATCCACAATGAACTCCCTAGTGAACCGCCCCCGTTCACTCCTGTACCCTCTTGCCCTAAGATGCATAAGATTGTGCGATGCAGTTGAACCCCCGTGCCCCCAACCCCTTGCTTGAAATTCCCAATCGAATCTATGTCCCGACGCAGCCGAGCCAGAGAAATTGTACTGCAGGTCCTCTACCAAGATGACCTCAATACCGATCAACCGGAAGACATCCGATTGCGGTTCATTAACGCTCGCTTGAATCAGGACAGATCGCTCGTCGAATTCGCAGAGGATTTACTTGCGGGCGTGCGTCGACACCGGGATAAAGTTGATCAACAATTAGAGGAGATTGCGAGAAACTGGAAACTGTCCCGCATGGCGGCGACAGACCGCAACGTGTTGCGTTTGGGAGCCTACGAGATTCTGTTCACAGAAACTCCCAACCGGGTAGCGGTCAACGAAGCAATCGAACTGGCCAAACGCTACGGTACCAACAATTCATCCCAATTCGTAAATGGAGTTCTGGACCGTCTAATGAACAACCAACCTCCTGCGACTTCCGATGAACATCCACAGACCTCCTGAACCAATCGTGCGTCGATTCAATAGACGTTTTAACCCCTCAAACCAAAGCTGAAATATATGGCACGCTGGAATCCATTTGGAAAAAAAGAAGAGACCACCGAGGAAGCCCAGGAATCATCTGGAATGTTTGGGTTTGTTAAATCGGCATTAAAAAAAACCGTCACGGCACTCAACACCGACATTCGCGATCTAGTAAAAGAAGGGCGACTGGTTGACGACCAATTCCTCGACGAACTTTTTGCGCACCTGGTGAAAACCGATATGGGCGGGGGACCTGCGGGCAAAATTAGAGACGGCATTCAAAATAAATTTCGGGGGCGAAAGCTCTTCATGACAGACCTGGTCGAATCTGCCAAAGAGACGATCACCGAAATTATGCAGCAGGAATCAAGCGACATCCAACGTGCTGAATCAGGGCCAACCGTGATCATGGTGGTCGGTGTCAACGGAGCGGGGAAAACGACTTCAATCGCCAAACTTGCACATCGTTTCAGTGAATCAGGCAATTCCGTTGTTCTGGGAGCGGGCGACACCTTTCGCGCTGCCGCTGTCGAACAACTGACGATTTGGGCCGGAAGAATGGGCGCCGAAATCGTAACCGGTCGCCAAGGCAGCGATCCTGCCAGTGTCGCCTACAAAGCGGTTGAGGCTGGAAAAAATAATGCTGCGGATGTTGTGATCGTCGACACGGCAGGGCGACTGCAAACACAAAGCAATCTAATGGAAGAACTGGGTAGAATCCGCCGCGTCATGGCCAAAGTAATCCCCGACGCCCCTCACGAAGTGCTTCTGGTTCTCGATGCGACAGCAGGACAAAATGCCATTAGCCAGGCTCGTGGATTTTCCGAAGCCGCAGGCTGCACTGGAATCATCCTTGCCAAACTTGACGGGACCGCCAAAGGTGGTGTTGCCATTCCTATTCGCGAAGAATTTGGACTTCCGGTCAAATTCATCGGGCTCGGAGAGACACACGACGCCTTTGCAGCATTCGATGTCGGTCAGTACGTCGATGCACTCTTTGACGAGACAGACATTTAGTCTTGCACCTTCTGTATTGGCGAACCCAAACTCCCCTACCTGCCACCTCGGCGTCAAACAAAAAAGTCCTGTTCGCTCATCTCGAACAGGACTTTTTCGAAAACGTCGGAAAGAAGAAAACAGAGCAACCTTTTACCTCTACTGAGAAAAGATTCCCTCTCATCTCCGTCGCTGCTCATTGTAACCTCATTTCGTTCCCCATTCCAATCAGGGTGACAAGGAACAAGGAAATTTTTTCATATTTGATTTTGCTAACACATCACGGGACCAAACCGCGTTGCAAAAAATCAACATTCGACTTGAACTAGCATTTTATCGAACACAAAAAAAACGCTCGCCACCAAGTGACAAGCGTTTTTCATTGATCCGAATTATAAAACGCTTATTCTGCGTTTGACCAATCCTTGATGTGCTTATTGCCATCCTCAACCAACTTATTGAGCGTCGCAGCAACGTCCAAATCTTTTGGGGCTGAGAAAGTACATGAGCGAGATGACGTATCACACTTAATGTCTGAAACACCGGAAACACCAGCTAGAGCGCCTTTCACGGACGCAGCACAGCCACCTCAGGTCATGCCTGGCAGTTTAAGAGAAACGGTCTGAGTAGCAGAGTCGTCGGTTTTAGCAGCGCCATCAGTTTCCTCTGGCTTGGCATCCGTTTCGGCTGGCTTAGCTGCAGGCGTCTCACCGGTGCTCGGTGCGACTACTTCAGCTGCTCCGCCACCCTGTTCTCCAGTCGCCTTTGCAGGCTCTTTTGCGGCTTCTTTCTTATCGCAGCCTACCGAGACGACGAGCATCGCCATCGCTATAAATGTCAACATTGCACGCATGTTTCAAGTCTCCAAATTGTTTTCATGAATTGTAACAGTGCGCAAAAAAGAGCGCCCTATTCCAGAAATCTAAGCTTTTCAAGCAGGTAAATACTTTAACCTTTTCAAGCCTTTCACAACATTTCATCATCCTGCTTTCCATGTAAAATCATTAGAATAATTAAAAAATCGTTTAATTATTCACAGTTGCGCAGTGAATCGGGAAAATGGGAAATTAACGCAATCTAGGGCTCCGAACGCCAAATCTCGGCCCTAATCCGAACGCTGACCGTAATCGCTCTGGTAATCAAGGCCTAAACGGCAAACATTTGGCTAATTCCTAGGAAAAAACAGGTTTTCTCTTATTGCAAAAACACAGGTAATCGGTAAACTTGCCAGACTGAAAAATGAGCGAGAAGAGCTCCGGATGGCCCGGGGAACTGTGTTTCGTATCAAATCGATCACAGTATTTGTTGGAAAATTGTAGTTTGTAGGTAATTGAAGGAGTTGGATCAAACGCGAGCCGATAGAAGTCTATTCACAGTCTTCCCTTCCGCCGCGACATTGGATCAAACGGTTATGGCCATTACGAAAGAGAATAAAGCTGAGTTGGTTAAAGAATTCCAAACAAAGGATGGAGATACGGGTTCTCCCGATGTTCAAATTGCTATCCTTACCAAGCGGATCAATCACCTAACTGAGCACATGCGTTCGAACAAAAAAGACTATTCCACAAGACGTGGATTGTTGGGCATGGTATCTCGTCGCCGTCGGTTGTTAGATTACGTTCGAAAGAATGATGCGGATCGTTATCTCGACATCATCGAACGACTTAACATTCGAAAGTAATTTTCATCGAAGTGGCACCACCTGATGCGTGCCACTTTTCTTTTTGATCTCTCTTCACCGGTTAAGCCGGTGAGCCGCACCGCGGAAGGTGCTCTAGTCGATGCGGGCGTTTCTTAGTGAACGCCGTGATGAACGGATTTCATAACTCGCACTTTTCAGACTGTCGCTCGGAAACAGCGGACAGTCTCGTCATATTTACGACCCGGCATTTTTCTGCCGGTTGACAAATAGGACAAATCGTTGGGCTTGGATCGCAACGGTACCGATGGTGAGCCCTAAGCAATTCGTGGTTAACACCCATTAAGGAATTGCAATCTGAATTATTGATGTTGTAGAAGAATTTAATGTAGGAAAAAATTGTGAAAGTAAAAGTAGAAAAGAAAATTGGCGACAGTGTGATGTCGTTTGAAACTGGCTATCTTGCGAAACAAGCCGCTGCCGCTGTACTTATTCAGTACAACGACACCGTTGTTCTGTCGACCGCCGCAACTGGCACTCCGCGACCGGGAATCGACTTTTTCCCGTTGATGTGCGACTATCGTGAAAGAACCTGTGCAGCAGGAAAGTTCCCCGGTGGATTTATCAAACGCGAAGGGCGACCGACCACCAAAGAAACACTCACCGCTCGCTTAATCGATCGTCCGATCCGCCCAATGTTTGCCCCTGGATTTAAAAACGAAGTCCAGTGTCAGAACTTTGTTCTCTCAAGTGATAAACAAACTGATGGTGACGTTCTCGCAATGAACGGAACCTCAACCGCATGTTTCATCTCACCAATGCCGTTTGAAGATCCAGTAGCGTCCACACGCGTCGCTCGTGTCGAGGGCGAATTCGTTGCCTTTCCGTCACAAGAACAGCTTGAAGAAAGTGACATGGACGTCATCATCTCAGCAACCGACTCCGCTGTGACAATGATTGAAGGATTCGCTCGGGAAGTCCCAGAAGATGAAATGCTCGCAGCCATTGAGTTTGGACATGAGATTTGCAAGCAAGTTATTGATCTTCAGCGCGAACTATTTGAAAAAGTTGCACCTGAAAAAGATGAATTCGAAGCACCCGAGAATGACGGTCTGCTCGACAAGATGCTGCCGAAGTACTACGACGATTACAAAGCTGCAATCCTGATTGCAGGAAAGCACGATCGTGGCGAAGCCAAGAACAAACTCAAAGACACGATCATTGCCGACATGATTCCTGATCCAAATGCAGACAATGCAATTGATCTTGGAGCTGTGAAAAACGCCATTCACGATCTTGAAGAAAAAGTGATTCGCGATTCCATTCTCGATGGTGTTCGATCCGATGGACGTGATGGAAAAACTCTTCGGCCAATCGAGTGCCACGCTAACGTGATCCCGCGAGTTCATGGATCAGCAATTTTCCAGCGTGGTGAGACGCAAGCTCTCATCACAATCACACTGGGTACCGGGCGAGACGAGCAGCGGGTCGATGGGCTATTCGAGGAGTACTCCAAAAAGTTCATGCTCGATTACAACTTCCCAAGCTTCAGTGTTGGTGAGTGCCGCCCAATTCGTGGGCCTGGACGTCGTGAAATCGGTCACGGTGCTTTAGCAGAGCGGAGTATCAATCCAGTTCTTCCCGATGCAGACGAATTCCCCTATACGATCCGTGTTGTCTCTGACATCCTCGAATCCAACGGTTCGTCGTCGATGGCAACCGTTTGTGGAACGACACTTGGCCTGATGGCCGCTGGAGTCACCATCAAAAACCCAGTGGCTGGCATCTCGGTCGGTATGGTTAAAGAAGGTGATCGTTACGCACTTTTAACCGATATTCTTGGAAGCGAAGATCACTTCGGCGACATGGATTTCAAAGTTGCTGGAACGCAAAACGGAATCACTGGTATTCAACTGGATCTAAAAATCCGAGGTATTAGCAGCGACCTCCTGAAAGAGGCAATGGCGCAATCACGCGAAGCAAGAATCGAAATTCTGCGAACCATGCTCAAGACCCTTCCACGACCACAGGAAGAACTTTCCGAGTATGCACCTCGTCTACTGGTAACCCAGATCGATCCGGAAAAGATTGGCATGCTAATCGGCCCGGGTGGAAAGAACATTCGCGCGATTCAGGAAACGACGCAAACCGTTATCGAAGTTTCAGAAGACGGGCGCGTAACCGTTGCAGGAACTGACGGGCCGCTGGCCGAAGCTGCCCTGAAGAAAGTAGAAGCCTGCACAGCTACCGTTCAGGTTGGAAAAATCTATGACGGCACCGTCAGTAGCGTCAAAGACTTTGGAGCGTTCGTCGAGATCCTTCCCGGACGCGACGGCCTTTGCCACATCAGCGAACTTTCAAGTGGATTTATCGATAAAGTCGATGACATCTGCCACGTCGGTGATGAAATGAAAGTCCTCGTGATTGACGTCGATGGAAACGATCGCGTCAAACTTAGTCGTCGCCAGGCACTCGAAGAACTCGGGCTTGAGGACGAATTTGCCTCAGCCACCGCAGATGCACCTGCTGGTTCCGGTGATCGCGAAGATCGACCTGCTCGCAGCGAAGGCGGTGGTGATCGCGGCGGACGCAGCGGAGGCGGCGGGGGTCGCAGTCGCAGCGGCGGCGGTCGCGGACGCAACGGCGGAGGCGGCGGGGGTCGCGGACGCAGCGGCGGGGGTCGCGACCGTCGCTAATCCTTCGCAAACTAGTAACCCAGCAAAAACAGCCGTTTAAGTAAACAAAACACTGTTTCAATCGCTGTATTGATCGAATACGATCCATTAGAATTGCTCGAAAGCCGGTTGTGGCTTTCGAGCTTTTTTATTTCCTCAATTGAATTAAACGGATTTAAATAATTAAAGGGATTTCAATTAAATGGATTTAACTTCAATCCGTCTAAGCCCCGAATCATTGCAGCCCGACGGGAATCAACCAGTACAATCTTAAGCTTCTGCGCTGCCGAGATCTCCCTCGACGAAGGGCATGGTAATCAATATGGAACCAATCGACGAACTGAGAAAACGATACAACGAGTTAGCCAGACTCGCTGGTTCATTAGCTCATGAAATCAAAAATCCGCTTTCAATCATTGTCATGAACATGGAATTGCTTCACGAAGACCTTGAAGCCATGACGCATCCAGAATCTCAGCGAGCGGTCAAACGGACTGAAACCGTCATTCAACAATGCCACCGACTGGAAACCCTGCTTAACGATTTTCTCCGGTTCACAAAACTAAGCAGTCTCGAATTGAAACCCGGTTGCCTGAACAACCAAATTGACCAGGTGCTCGACTTTTTCGAAACTCAGGCGGCTAAACAGGGCGTGGAGATCATTCGCTACCTAGACGCCGAATTACCAAGCATTAATCTCGACCCTCAGACACTTCAGGCGGCTCTGGTTAATCTGGTTAAAAATGCCATGGAAGCCATGCCTGACGGTGGCCAGCTGGTTGCTCGCACTCGCACCACTCGCAAAGGTGTCGCGTTAGATTTAATCGACACAGGATGCGGAATGGCGGCTTCGGCATTAATCAATATGTTTCAGGAGTTTTACACTTCAAAAGACGGCGGCACTGGACTCGGCCTGCCTACCGCCAAAAAGATCATCGAAGCCCACGATGCAAGAATCAACGTTCAATCTGAAGTCGATCAAGGCACGCAGTTCACAATCGAATTTCCAACATTCAAAACCATCGGCTAAACAAAACCACCAACCGCTTTCTTAAAAGACTCGTTTCCTCCACACGGCCCCGTTCAAAAAACTTCAATGAAATTAATTCGCAGTCTTACCGAATTCCCTGAATCGCTCCGCGGTGGTGCGTTGACGATCGGGAATTTCGACGGTGTTCATCGGGGACATCAGGTGATCATTGATCAATTAAAGCAATTTGCCTCTCGGGATGGAGGAACGGCCATTGTATTTACGTTCGACCCGCATCCGGTTCGAATCCTTCGGCCTGACCAGACCCCACCGCCGCTGACCTGGACCAATCGGAAGGCAGATCTTCTGGCTGACCTGGGGGTTGATGCCGTCATCGCCTACCCCACAGACCGAGCGCTGTTGGAGCTAAACTATCGGGAATTTTTCAATCAAATTGTGGTGGAAAAACTGTCCGCCAAAGCGATGGTGGAAGGACCCAATTTTTACTTCGGCCGAGGCCGCGAAGGAACCGTCGATCGGCTTAGTGAATTGTGCCAGGAATCATCCATAGAACTCCAAATTGTAGAACCCAAACTTGAGAATTCAGAATCGTTTATCTCGAGCAGTCGAATTCGTGAGCTTATCCGCTTTGGAGATGTGGACCAAGCGAGACAGCTTCTAACACGCCCCTATCGAATTCGAGGCATGGTGACTCATGGGGCGGCAAGAGGTACAAAAATTGGATTCCCAACAGCCAATCTGGATGCCATCGACACCCTAATTCCCGCAAATGGCGTTTATGCGGGCAGAACTTATGTCGATGGAAGATCCCACTGGTCGGCGATTCATGTTGGCCCCAACCCAACCTTCAGTGAGCACATACCTAAAGTCGAATCCCATCTACTTGATTTTGGGGGTTCCATTTATGGTGAAGCGATCGAGGTTGATTTTATTAGTCGTCTGCGGGATATTCGGCAATTTGAAACCCAGCGACAACTCACCGACCAATTAGACTTAGACGTGCAATCCACGCGGGCCATCGCAAGGCGATATTCTGATCTTTAATTTGACTGGTATGCCCAGTCGATCTCCCGCACCAAAAAACAAGTAGTGAAAGTAAATGAAAATGAATGTCGACTGGCCTCGATTCCGTGAAGTTATTAATTCGGCGAGCAACATTGTATTAACCAGCCACATTCGCCCTGACTGCGACGCGCTTGGGAGTTGCCTTGGCATGGCAGGCATTCTCGAAGCTTTGGGGAAACAGGTTCGTATTGTTTGCGGCCAAACGGTACCTGAAAATTTAAAATTCATGGATCCCCAAAATAGAATTTTCTGTATTGACCAAGACATCGAAGCGAAAGATTTTGAAGATGCGGACCTTCACATCATTCTCGACACTAGCGCGTGGATTCAACTTGGCCCGATGGCAGATGTCATCAGGAATTCTACTTATAAAAAAATCATCTTTGACCATCACGTTGGCGAAGACGACATCGATGCAGAACTATTTAAGAATACCACAGCCGAAGCAGTCGGGCGCATGTGCGTGGACGCGGCCGAGTGCCTTGGCGTACCGTTGACTCCGGCAATTTCAACTCCGCTTTTCGCAGCCCTTGCAACCGATACTGGTTGGTTCCGCTTTAACTCAGTCAAAGAAATCACTTATGAAACGGCCGCCAAACTTCTTGCCGGCGGCGCAGTTCCTGCCGACATTTACCGCGACCTTTATGAAAGAGAGACGGCAGGTAGAGTGCGTCTACGGGGAACTGTCCTCGCAAGAATTAAAACCGAGCTAGGTGGCAAACTTGCCCATACTTTCATCCTCTCAGACGATTACGAAAAAACCGGAGCTCAACCAACAGACACCGAAGACTTAATCAATCTCGCACTTGAAATTGACGGAACTGTATTCGCAGTCATCATCGTCGGGCAACTATCCGGTGGCTATAAAATGAGTTTCCGAAGCCGTTGTGGTTCAGCCGCCAATGTTGTCGCCAAAGAGTTTGGGGGAGGCGGACATAAAGCTGCCGCAGGTGCATTTATTGACTGCAACGATTTTGAGGAAGTGCAATCGCAAGTTCTGGATCACGTCCGTTCCGTTTTAAAGGCTGAGTTTGAATAGATTATCGTTTGGATTAGATTATCGTTTAACTAATTGACTATTATTCCCGCTTGGAAACACGCATTTTGGGGATAATGAAAAAAAATTATTTTTTCACTAATCCTTTCCGCTCCAACTTGCACTCACCGGTAACAATCCAGCGGTCCCCTTTATCAGGCGTTGTCAATTGAGTGCAGACCCAAGCATTCGGCTTTGGAAATCCGCCCGCGATGGTGATCGCGAATCTCTGGAGTTACTGTTGCGCAAACATCAAGATTTAGTCTATCGTTTTTGCAGGGCCAAAATGCCCAGTGATAGCCGCGCTCTTGATGCAACCCAGGAAACTGCCATGAGAATGATCAACAGCATTGCCAGCTTTCGGGGCAGCGGAAAATTTTCCACCTGGCTACTTGGAATTGCCAACAATGTCTGCCGTGAATTTCAGCGACAGGATAAAAACTGGAACCAAGCCTCAGAAAAATCCTCAGGTCAGCCTGGGTTCACTGAGTCAACACCCCCGACCGAAGTGTCTAAAAATCTCGAACTAGAAGAGCTTCGACACCGGATCGATTCACTCCCCGAGCGACAACGAACAGCGATTATTCTTCGTTACTTTGAATCGTTACCCCTAAAAGAAATTGCTCAGGTCATGGAGATTTCATTAGGCACAGTAAAAGCAACATTGAGCCAGGCAACTAAAAAATTACAACAAAAATTTCCGGAAGGAGATTTTCGCAAATGAAACCAATTGAAAGCGAGATTAGACGACTCAAAGAACGTTATTTAGAAAGCGAATACCCCGGAGATCTCTCAGATATTTTGGGGCCTCGCGAGCCTCTTAGCTCGCCATTGCAAGTCTCCCCGATTCATGAAAAAAACCTCCACTACCTCCCACTCATTCGCTGGAGTCTCGTTGCCACCATCCTCTTGGGTTTAACATTCGGTCTGATCTGGGCGATCTCCCCGTCAAAGACGGCCACCCTTAAACCCATTTTACTCTCAAAAAAATCTGACTCGAAATCACAGACTCTGCCGCGTTCCTCATTGTGGCTGAGTGGTCAAACCAAAAAAGTTTTTCAAAAAGACCACGCCATCAAAAATGCGTTCCTGAAGTCCACCTCGCTCGCCAAAACACAAACACGCCTAACAAAATCCTCACAGGCGCCTCTGATGATAAGCCGTCGTCTATTTGAAAAAAAACCTAGACCAGCCAGCTCTCCGCCGAGCTTTTGGCGAAGACCTAGCCGATGGGGGGCCATTTCTAATTCCAAGTCTCCCCCAAATGGCAATGGCGCAAAAAGAGATACACAACCTAAAGGTTCTAATTTTATCCCTCAGCAAAATAAGCTGACTCCCACGTACCCGTCCAGGAGATCCTAAATGCGTATTAACAATCCAATGCTAACCATCCTAACTTGCCTCACACTGTGTGCGATGCTGATCCTCACCAACCAGCTTTTAAACACTCAAGTTGCCACGGCTGACGGTATACCAGCAACCTCTCTCCAGGAAGGGCGATTTAATCCGATTCAGGAGGATGAGGATCGAGAGTACGATGAAGAAGATGAAGAAGAGCACGAGGAAGAGGAGCATGACGACTACGAACACGATGTAGAGGATTTTTATGAAGATCGTGAAAACGAGCGTGGTGAAATCGAAACAACACTGGGGCGACTTGAAGTTATTCGCCAATTAGCTGAAATTGCAGAGAACGAAACAGCCACCGCTGCCTATGCTTTGATGCAAATGGAAGAAATAGTTGATGATGAAGAGGAAGCTATCGAAGTGTTAAATCACTTGCTTGACACCGACCCAGCAAAGCCAATCAAAAACTTGATTCGAATGAAGCTTGCTGAACTGCACATTTGGTCTGATCAAACGGAAGAAGCTACAGAAGTTCTAGCTGAGCTAATCAAAGACTAGCCAAAAAGCATTGGGCAAGGCATGAGAACAATATTAACCGAACAAGCAAGATGTCAACGATGGCAATTTCTTTCCCTTAAGATGCTGTTAGCCAGCCTCTTGCTTGCTTGGTTGTTGTTTTCTGAAACCAATAAGGCCTTATCGCAAACCAAAAACAATTTCGGACTTAACCTCGTAAAAACAACGTGCCTCGACTGTCATTCTGGCGCTAACTCGGAAGGTGAATTAGATTTATCGGTGATTCTCCAACATCGCCCGCTAGTCGAAAACCTAACAGTTTGGAGGAACATTGCGCAGCGAATTCAACTCGGCGATATGCCACCACCTGACGAAGTGGTTTTAGAGGCTGCCGAAAAACAGAAATTTGAAAACTGGTTTCAAGCTTCAATTGAGCACTTCGATTACAATTCCGTAACCCAGCCCGGCTATACGCCGCCCCGCCGACTGACCCATTCGGAATACCGTCACACGATCCGTGACTTGATTGGCGTCGACCTCGCAGATACCGCAAAGTTCCCTCAAGATTTAAGTGGTAACAGCGGATTTAAAAACAGCGCCAACACGCTGTTTTTACAGGTCAGCCTTTTCGAAAAATATTCACAGTCGGCAGAGGCAATCATGGCGACCGTGTTTGCTGAGAATGCCTCACCGCTAATGGAGCTTGCAAAAGCTCAAATCCTTAAACCAGGCGAAACGCATAAGAATACAAAAGACCGGGCCACAGCCGTTCTAACGGCATTCTCTAGACGAGCGTTTCGGCGGCCAGCGACAACGGAAGAAATTAGCGGACTTCAGCAAATCTTTCTCGATGAATTCTCTAATTCCCAACAGTTCGAACCGGCAATACAAAAAACGCTAACCGCTGTTCTTGTGATGCCTCAATTCTTATTAAAAATTGAATCAACGCCGAAAGGTTCGAGCCCGGAACGGATCAATGAATTTGACCTAGCGTCACGGCTATCTTACTTTCTCTGGGCAAGCATGCCGGATGAAGAACTATTTCAACTAGCTGAACAAGGCAGCCTTTCTGATCACCAGATTTTGCAATCGCAAATAGATCGCATGCTAAAAAACCGAAGGGCAAAAACACTCGGCTATATTTTTGGTGGGCAGTGGCTGGGATTCGAGGATGTCGGAATTCGTCGCCGACAGGATCCAATTGACAATCCATGGTGTACCGAGTCGCTAATGACAGCAATGCGGGCTGAATCGGCACTCTTTTTGCATTCACTGATTCGTAACGACCGACCGCTCTCAGAGCTGATCAATGCCCGCTACACGTTTCTAAACGAAGAACTCGCGAATCACTACCGAATTCGCGGCATCACTGGCGAGACAATGAGAAAAGTAAATCTAAAGACACAACTGCGTGGTGGAATTTTGACGCAGGCCAGCGTTTTGTCTATTACGGCATTTCCAGACCGCACCAGTCCCGTCGTCCGCGGGCACTGGGTGCTCGATACAATTCTGGGTACCCCTCCTCCTGAGCCCCCTCCCAATGTAAGCGAAATTTCAGAAGAGGTTCTCGAGCGGAACGACTTATCTTTCCGAGAGAAAGTCCAACAGCACAGCAATAACATCAATTGCAGCTCCTGCCATCAGGAAATGGATCCCATCGGATTCAGTTTGGAAAACTATGACAATTTTGGCAGGTATCGCACTCGCCAATTTGGGATGAAAATTGACGCGCGTGGTGAATTGCCCGATGGCACTCAATTCGAAGGTTCGCAACAACTAAAAAACATTCTTGTTTCCCAACGATTGCCAGATCTCACTCGTCAAGTCACGGAAAAGATGCTGACCTATGCTCTCGGTCGCCAATTAGAATACTACGATGAGCAGACGATTCGAACCATCGTTAAGAAGACAACTGAGAGTGACTATCGTTTTCAAACACTAATCAAAAATGTCATCAATAGCCAACCTTTCCTATACCGGAAACTGCCGAAAGAAGCATCGGATGAATATTAGAACCCGTCGCATCTCCCGCCGAACTGTCTTGCGTGGCGCAGGTGCAGCAATATCGCTTCCGTTACTGGACATTATGGGAACACCAGTTTCGGCGAAAACAGGTAACCAAAAACTTAAAACGACCGAAAACACTAATCGCATCGCCTACCTCTATTTTCCCAACGGAGTCGCGAGAGGATCCTGGGAACCCGAAAAAGTAGCAGATGACGGCTCGATTGAAAAACTCAACCGCTGGATGCAACCTCTCGAAAAGGTCAAGGAACATTTAATCGTAACCTCGAATCTTTGGACACCACGCGGTAACGGGCACGGTGCCGGCACAGCGACTTGGCTGACCGATGGAGGTTACGATGGCAGGAAAATAGAAGTTAACGGCATGTCAGTTGATCAAATCGTCGCCGATAAAATTGGAGAACAGACCTTATTACCTTCACTTGAATTATCAATCAAAGGCGAAGGCTACTTCACCGGCAATCTTCCCCGTAATTCAATTTCTTGGCTTAATAGAAGAACACCTCTTTCTCGAGAAACTGAACCTCGCTCCGTTTTTGATCGGATGTTCCGAACCGGCGACGGGATTGGTATCGATCAAAGTGTCGTCGATATGGTGATCGAAAATGCAAAATCGCTTCAACGTTCTGGCAGCCGTGCCGATCGGCGTAAAATTGATGAATACCTCCAATCCATTCGAAGTATTGAAAAACGACTTGCCTTTGCCGATGCACGCGTCCAGCAAGCGCTCAACCGCGATGAATTAACAGATACTCTGACGCGACCGGAACCCGGAATTCCAACCAATCACTTTGAATATGTCCGCTTGATGATCGATATGATGGTACTTGCATTCTGGGCCGATGCGACACGTGTCTGTACTTTCATGATGGACCATGGCCAGAGCAATCGCTATTTCGATTTTATCCCAGAGTGCAAAGGTACGTGGCATGCACTTTCTCATTATCGAGACATTTCAGGTCGTACCGAAGACGATGATGGGAAAATCTCGTGGGACACCGTAGAATCGAAACGCAACATGTATAACCGGGTCACTCAGTGGCATCACGAACAATTCGCTTATCTAATTGGCCGACTAAACGACCTCCGCGAACCCACCGGAGAGACGTTACTTCAGAACACCGCGATCTGCTACGGCTCAAGTTTATCCGATGGCCATGCCCACGGCGAACGGGATCTTCCCTTGATTATTGCGGGGGGCGGAGGTGGAGCATTCAAAGGTGGGCGGTATTTAAAATATCGACGCCCCACATCCATGTCCAAACTTCATTTGACTCTGATGGAAACCATGGGGGTTAAATTAAACGAATTTGGCGGAGAGGGATTACCGTTGCAACTCAGCTAATTGGCCGCTCCCTGCGAAATGGTAGGATCCACCTGAATCACAGTCTGCAACGGGGCGATAAACGAAGTTGTCGATTCGACCATTATAACGGTTCATCTGATACAATAGAGGTTTCGTCGCCACTCCGATCAGAATCATAAATGAACCACGCGATCCGCTGCACCGATTTAGTCAAAACTTACCCGGGAAAACCTCCTGTTGAGGCGGTTCGAGGGATTAATTTTTCAGTCGAGGTGGGAGAATGCTACGGCGTTCTCGGTCCAAACGGGGCTGGAAAAACGACGACGATTGAAATTCTTGAAGGCTTACTTACTGCGACTTCGGGAACCGCAGAAGTCCTTTCGATGAATTGGAAAAACAACGCGACGGCCATTCGTGAGCGGATCGGTGTTTCCCTGCAGGAAACACAGCTTAGTGAGCGGTTGAGTGTAGGTGAGACACTCTCACTTTTTCGCAGTTTTTATCATTCCGGCATTTCACCTAAACAGGCGATGGCAAGAGTCTCTCTTCAAGAAAAAGAGAGAGCTTGGATCAAAACACTTTCCGGCGGGCAGAAACAGCGTCTCGCCGTTGCTACGGCGCTCGTCGGTGACCCCGAGTTGATTTTCCTTGACGAGCCGACAACGGGCTTGGATCCTGCCAGCAGAAGGGAACTCTGGGAGATCATTGAAAATTTCAAAGCTGATGGGAAGACAGTTTTAATCACCACCCATTACATGGAAGAAGCGGAACGATTGTGCGATCGAGTTGCAATTTTTGATTCCGGTAAAATCATTGCGGAGGGAACACCCCAAGAGTTAATTCGATCCATCGGCGCCGAGCACGTTATTGAATTTTCAATCGAACAAGAAAACATTACGCTCGATCGTTCATTGCTCCAATCATTACCAACGGTAGAGCAAGTGGATCTCGAGCAGTCAAAGTATCACATTACCGCATCGGAACCTCACATTGTTTTACCCGCCCTGATTAGCTGCCTTGCAGAACAACAAATTTCTCTCGCCAGCTTATCAACGCGACATGCGAGTCTCGAAGATGTTTTTGTAAGCTTGACCGGACGGCATCTCATTCAACGCGACGACTGAATTCTTGATGGAAAAACATTAACTCTTGCTACTTATTAATTCTGAGTTGGCAAATATTCAGATTCGAATAATCAAGAAAAGCCTTTTTAAAACAACGACTGAAAACCGCACATGAAGTTCTCACATCCAATCCTTGCAATTACTACCGCCCGGTTACGCGAGTTTGTGCGCCGTCCGGAAGCGGTGTTTTGGGTTTACTTCTTTCCCATTCTAATGGTCGTTGTACTCGGCGTTGCTTTTCGAAATAAACCGGTCGAAGTTTTCCAGGTTGACATAATTTCAGGGCCAGAGTCAGATAGAATTTCCGGCTGGCTTGAAATTGATCAGCAACTGCAACCCACAATCGTCTCTCGGAACGAGGCTATTGAGCGCCTGCGATTAAGTAAGACGACACTAATGATCACCGCCATCAATGGACAAGTTGGCAACATTGAGTATCAATATGACCCCGTTCGACCGGGCAGTGTAGCAGCAAGAAATATCGTTGACCGGAGACTGCAAACCGAGTTGGGGCGGGAAGACGTGATTGAATCCAACGATGTTACGTATAGTGGACCGGGAAACAGCTACGTCGATTTCCTCGTGCCGGGCTTGCTGGCAATGGGACTAATGGGAGGGGGACTCTGGGGAGTCGGATATGCAATCGTTGATATGCGAATTCGAAAGCTCCTAAAACGATTGATGGCAACCCCCATGCGAAGGACCCATTTCCTGATTGCCATGATGACAAGCCGACTGGTATTTATGATACCTCAAATCATTCTTCTAATCGTTTTTTCGTATTTCTTATTTGGTGTCGAGGTCCATGGAAACTGGCTCTCGATATTACTGATCATTATTCTTGGTGCCATTGAGTTTGCTGCAATTGGATTGCTCGTGGCCTCTCGAGCAAACACGATGGAGACCGCATCAGGCCTCATGAATCTCGTCATGTTACCAATGTGGACACTCAGTGGAATTTTCTTTTCGTATGAGCGTTTCCCTGAGATCGTCCAACCAATCATCAAACTGCTACCGTTGACTCCCGTAATCGATGCCCTGCGGGCGCTCATGATGGATGGCAAGCCAATTGCTTCGCTAACAAGCGAGATCGCAGTCATCGGAATATGGAGCGTCATCCCATTTGTGATCGCACTTACTATCTTTCGCTGGAATGACTAGGGGCAGAATACTGACCTAGCCACCTGATTCTTGGATTGCGACAGGAGTTTCTCGTGGCGTTTGCATGGCGAGCGCCTGACGTTGAAAGGACCCATCGGCAATGCTCCAAATCAATGCCCAGTGGGTTCCCAATCCGGCTAATACGAACAGATGAAAGGTCTCATGAGCTCCCCAGATACCCGGTATTGGCTCAGGCCAATCAAACGTATTCATCAGGGCTCCGACGGTATAGCAAACACCGCCAATCACCACTGGCCCAACGCCGCGCCAGTGATAATCTTTCCAGAGTAAAAAAGCAGAAAACGCACCAATCCAACCCATCAATAAAAAGATAACGTCGCCAACATACCCTGGAATACTCTGAAAAAACAAACACCGCAGCAAAGCACCCACGACTGAAATCGTCCACAACAAACCGATGATTGCCCAACGTTTCCAACCTTGAAACAAAATACCGTGCAAAACAGTAAAGGTGCTGGCAATCAGGATAAAGATTGCGGCAATATCCAATCGAAGCATCAGCTCTCTAGCAGGCGTCCCAACTGCCATCATATGGAAGATCGAACTGATCGTAAGCAACAATACGCTTGCAAAAGCGAATTGCAATGTAAACAAGAACGTGGACCGAGAGCGGCGCGCGCTCATGACCAATGGAACAGAGAGAAATAAGACAACGATGAGACCAACCAGATGAGTCAAACTACTCATCGGGTCAGAGCCTTGGACGTAAAACGCTTCCATGAATTTAAATGACTGGGGGACCTCAGAATGCGGAAATTCACAAAATATGCCGCCTCGGTCACATTCTAACAAGATCGTTAAAATTTTCGCCTGCGATCGTCTCTTGTAAAAGGAGAATTTCCAAAATCACCGTCATTTCACGTGGTCACACTGAACTCTAATCCCCCCTAATAAACGGTATTTTCTCCGTCGTTAGCGGGACGGCATTCCCAAGCACGACGCCTCCGCTGTTCGAATCGCCGTTTTATATCGGCTTGAACGACTACGAATGACAAGTGCTACCATTGATCACCAAAATGATCCTCTCTAAATTCGCAAGCTAAAATCAGGCACCCACAATCAGATTTGTCTGATATAATTTTTCAAAGTAAAACGTCCAAACAAGAATATTCGAATCGCCAAAGCTGGAACAGATGGATAAGAAAATGATTAAGTTGGAGCTCGTTATGGTTCGTAGTCTATTTTCCGTGGCATGCACACTTTCGATCGCAGGCTGCACCAATCAAGCTGCCGTAACCGAAGTGGTCAATGCACCGACGGTGGAAGTTGTCGAAAATGCCGCTCCTGTTACAGTCGTCCCCGAAACACCATCGCCTGCGACCCTTCCTTTAGACAATGACGATTTAGAATCACAAGCGAAAGAGAAATACGATGAACTTCAAGCTGAATTTCAAAAGTCAGTAAAAGATTTGCGAGACGAAATTGCCACCGTGGAATCCAAAGAAGATCAAATAAGAATTCTGGCTACCAAGGATCCATCGGCAGAATATGGAAAACGTTTTCTCGAACTCGCAAAATCCTACCCAGACACCAAGGCTTCGTTTAACGCGACGCTGTTCGTTGTCGGCCAAACCAAAGGGGACTTGAAACGCGAAGCGATGGAATATTTATTGGATCGCTACTCGGACCGTGTGAAGCTTTCTAAAATTGCAGAGTCATTAAAGCAAGAAGTCCCTAGTCAAGATATTGAACGCTGGTTCGACCTGATGATTGACAAAGCCAAACCGGGACCTGTTCAAGCAAGTGTGATGTTGAATTACTCTCAATACCTCGGTCAGCTTCCCCTGTTTCGCAAGACGATTGCCATCAACCCGCAAGTTGCAGAGCGTCTGCCTGCTGCCCAGCTGGATTATATAAATTCTGAACGGACGGAAGCGCAAAATCAAAAGACGGCTTCTATTTTGAACACAGTCATAAAAGAGTATGGTGAATTAAAATATAAAGGCAGAGAGACATTTGGGGAAAAAGCCGCGAGCGAATTATTTGAGTTGACTCAACTACAGGTAGGCATGACAGTACCTGAAATTGAAGGATCGGACCTTGATGGAATCCCTTTCAAACTGAGCGACTATCGCGGCAAGGTTGTAATGCTCGATTTTTGGGGCCATTGGTGCCCCCCCTGCCGCGCGATGTACGGGCACGAACAGGAACTGACTCAGGAGCTTTCCGATCAGCCTTTTGTGCTGCTTGGGGTCAACAGCGATGCAAACAAACAAACCGCAATTGATGCGGTGCGCAGCGAGAATCTCAGCTGGCGCCATTTTTGGAACGGTCCTCGTGGTACACGCGGACCGATCTCGAAACAATGGAATGTCGAAGGCTGGCCCACCGTCTACTTAATCGATCAACACGGCGTAATCCGCTACAAGGAAGTCCTCGGGGAAGAGATCGACCGAGGCATTGAAACACTGATGGCAGAACTCCATCAGGAAATAAGTGCGAGTACTCGGTAGTTTTAGTCAATCGGAAAATGCAAACTCACAGCCTAGAGAATTAGTAATCTGCCAAACTCATGAACTTGAGACAACTCACCTCATTTCTATTGCTGTTGATCTGTTTGCCCGCCGTTTGGAAATTGATTGCGTGCCAGTCGGCCTCTGCTTACGCTCAGGATTTTCAAACAACTAAGCAGAACAACTGGCATCAGTGGCGAGGGCCTGACGCAACGGGAGTTGCAACGATCGGTATACCGCCAATTCGGTGGAATGATCAATCCAATATTCGTTGGAAATTTCCAATCGTTGGCGAAGGCAGTTCCACACCAATTATCTGGGAGAACCAGGTATTCATACTGTCTGCTGTTGAAACCAATCGCCGTGGTACTCGTTCCGCCCCCCTTCACCCCGAAGCTAAAACAACTCCCTCCAATCAGATATTCGAATTTGTTGTCTGGAGCCTCGATCGCCGAAACGGGGACGTCCTTTGGAAACGAGTCGTTGCCGAATCTGTTCCCTTCGAGGGACGACACCCCTCCACAACCTACGCCGCCGCATCTCCCACAACGGATGGACAACGACTGTACGTTTCTTTCGGTTCCTACGGAGTTTTTTGCCTGACTTTAAAAGGGGATTTAATCTGGAAAAAAGATCTCGGCCAAATGCGAACCCGACGAGGATGGGGAGAGGCAGTCTCTCCTGTCTACGAAAATGGCAAACTGGTCATTATGTGGGATCAGGAGGATCAGTCTGAGATCTTCGTCTTAGATAGCAGCGATGGCACCACGCTTTGGAAAAACCGACGAGACGAACCAACGACCTGGGCCACCCCTCTAGTTGTTTCGATAGATGGTAAAACTCAATTAATTACCAATGGTACAAATTCCGTTCGAAGCTACGACTTAGAAACCGGAACTGTTGTTTGGGAAACAACAGGAACGACTCTCAATGCAATCCCCTGCCCTGTCCGTTACAAAGATCACGTTATATTGATGGGGGGCTATCAGGGAAATGAGGCATTTTCTATCGACCTCCGCTCCCAAGGAAAAATCAACGATTCGCTTATTGGGCCTCAACAAGCGATCAAATGGCGGCTCAAGCGCAATACTCCCTACGTCCCCTCTCCACTGGTCACGGGAGACAGAATCTACTTCACTAAATCTCTCAACGCGATCCTCAACTGCTTCAATGCGGAATCGGGAAAGCCAATTTTTAAAACCAAGGAAGGCCACCCACTGCCAATTCGCTTACCTCAGCTTAAGCAAATGTATGGATCGCCAGTAGCAACGAAAGATTTCATTTTTCTCACATCAAGGGAAGGCACCACGCTGGTCATCAAGAATTCCCCCAAATTTGAAATCATCTCAACCAATTCACTCACAGAAGAAATAGATGCTTCTCCGGCTATCGTTGGAAATCAGATATTTCTTCGCGGTAAAAGGAACTTGTACTGCATCGAAAATGCAACGCAAAAGTAGGAAGCAACGCCAATTGGGATTATTGGCACGTTTGCTGTCGGACGCCTCCGTAGTCTTTGAGCTATTCCTTCCGCTCGCTTAACCTCGCCATTTCTTTTCGCAAATTGTTCATTTGCTCGGGAACGATAACGTTTAAACGGCATCGGTTCAGGCCAACGGGGCCTTTCTTTGCCACTAGCATCGGATACACCTTGCCCGTTTCTGGATTTTCTTTCTCTGAATAAAATCCGATCCCCACACTTACAATTTGTGGATCGTTAAGTTTGTCTCTTGGCAATAGGAGTGTCTCAACAAATAACTCAGAAAAACCTGCATCATTAAAAAGCTTTTTTTCTGGCGGGAGCTGGCCGACTACCTTTCCACTCTCGTCACACAAGTGAAGAAATCGTACTCGCTCTAGATCTTTCTGTTTCCTCCAAACCAAACTTAAGCGAACGCCATCGGGCATGGCTACCGCTTCCGCTCCGATCAAACGAATATGGTCACCAAACTCTACATCGCGATACGGTGCGTGACTCGCTTCAATGATCTCATTTGCAGTCGACATTGGCTGATGATTGTAGTCAATAACCAAAGAGCAGCCGGCAAGCAAAATTCCGCATCCCCAAAAAACCGGCGTCTTTAAACATCGCCCCCATTCCAACGGAAATGTCATCAACGCTTTCTTGAATTTCCAACTATAAAGGCTTAGCAATGCGTTTTTGGTTGGCATCTCGACGAACTGATACAACAAGGCAGCAATACCGACCGACATCACGATCACACAACCGGCGACCGTCCATGGTGAGTAATTCGCGAGCGACCAATCGTACTGCTTTTCAACTGCAATGATCACAGTGTAGTGAATCATGTAGAGGGCAAAACTAATCTCGCCCAAAAATACAACGGCACGACTGCCCAAAAATTTAGACAGGATTCCCTGAGATCTTGCAAAAACGTAAATCACTACGGCAAAAACAAAAACCATCGCCGTGTACTGCACCCACAATGCCATCGCCGGACCACCCCACTCAGCACGGCGAACCCAGCCAACGATCCCATATTCACGCATTACCCATGAAAAAGCGGGTATCAAAAGAAGTACTGCAATTTCAACTACAGAATCAAACATCGACGAATGAGAGCTCCGCTGACCGCGGTTGAAAAATATAAACCCAACCCCCATGCCCGTGCAAAATTCAGGTAGCCTCAAGAACGGATTTACATGACAGACGCGTTCAAGATCATAGTCAGCCCAAGCTGGCTGATTATTTAAAATCTGAATCCCCTTAACAGCGGCTAACACGGTGAGCCAAAGGACAACGTACTTGATCCAAAACCGTTTTTGCCCGCCGATCAAAAAGAAAGGGAACATGAAATAAAAGAACATTTCGGTCGAAATGCTCCAAGACACACCGTTAAAAGAAAAAACCCATTTTGAATCGGGCACCCAACTTTGGAGCAGCGCCAAATTCACGGCCAACATCTCATAGTCAATAGTGACCATACCCACGACGTAAATCGTTACGATTAAGCACACTAAGTGAAGTGGCCAAATCCGAGCCCAACGCTTGTAATAAAACTTGGGAACCCTCGCGTAGGTTAGCTGATCTTTATAGACGTAGGTCAGGATAAATCCCGAAAGAACAAAAAAGAAAGAAACAGCAGCACCTGCGATGACCGTTGAATACGCAGGTAATCCGAATCGGCCCGATCCATCGAGATCATGGTCGGCCACCAAATGTCCCACCACCACCGCCATCGCCGCAAAAAACCTCATTCCGGTCAAAGCGCCTAAATGATTCTTTTCCGCGTTCATCCAATCCCAATCTATCGGCCGTATTAATTCAAAAAGACTGTGGGTTTGATCCTAATCATTTGCTCGGATTCGACCAACACGATTCGAACGAGGTTTTGAATAACGGCTCCACGATCCTCGGGAAAACCCGCCGTCTGAGGAAATTCCATCCGAAAGCCCGCCCAGGAAGCTCGAATTTTCTTAGAAAAACACGGGAAAAAGAAGGCCGTTCAAAAATTCACAAATTTTCCCTGAAGACTCAGCATCCATGACCAAATGTGTCCCAACCCGCACCAATAATTAGATAACAGCAAAACTGATAGTGATCAAACGCTTAACCCATCCAAGGGTACTTTTAATTATGACCAAACCTAGAAGAAAACCCAAAACAACTTATCACGCTTTTCTGGTAGCACCTGCTCCTGGATTCACACCCTCCAATTGGCAACAAAACCCAGACTATTACAAAGTGATTCAATACCTTGGGCCGAAATTTTTTAGAGGCCAAGCAGATGCGTGGAAATTCCTCCACAACCACGAAAAACAAAATCAAGGCTCAATTGACGCGTGGGCGATTTACCTTGACGATCTTGATACACAAGCTGCCCAGACCGGTTCGACATTATCGAACCAGGCTTTATTGGCACTCACACGAAGCAATCTTGCTGCGACGCAAGATAACTAGCCCGCAATCAGCCATCCTTCGAAGACCGCCGCCGTTTTAGTTCTCACGTGCTCGTGAACCGCCGTTCGAATCCGAGTCAGAATCAGAATTCGTTTGCGCGTCCGACGCCTCTTTCGATGGGTCGCCAAAAAATCTTTCGTAAACGGCATTCAAATCTTTATATTGATTGGGATAGGCCATTTCGCCGCCATTGTGACCAACCAGTCCTGTGCAAACAGCAAGCAGGATCATGCCGAACTTCCATGAGACGCCGTCCTCTGCATCCCTTTTTCGGGCTGCTCTGGCAAACAATGCCAAAATAATCGCAAAAGTGGTGATAATAATTCCACCGGTTCGATGCCAAAACACTTCCTGAGAAGTATCGAGGAAATCTTGCAGCGATGTCACCGTGCCACGATGTTCCATTGGACTGTACCACCAACCGCTAAAACAAGCGGCCACTGCACCAAAAGCACCAAGCCACAAGCAGTAGTAGGCACAATCACCCATCACATAGTTACCGCGCAAACTCAGGAATGCAAACAAACCGGACGCCAACAATAGACCGATCGGCAAGTGAACCGCTGCTGGATGAAGCGATCCCGCTGCGTTGTAAAGTTGCTTCTTTTGCCTTGCAATTTCCTTCGAACTGTCGGGCTCTTCCATTTCCAATACTTGCTCACCACTTGTCTTACCAACATCACTCCCAGCATCTTCCTGAGATACCTTGGCAGGCTCCTCTCCGTCACCGGAAGCCGGCAATTCCGGGTCCGTCGACGAAGGAGCCTCGGTATTCAGGACTAGTTCAACATCCTCGGGCCAGTCCGCTCCCTGATCAATCCAATCCCGTAAAACGTTAATTTGAGCCTCCGTCAGCTTACTGTGCTCAGGCGGAGGCATGACTTCATCTTCGTCTTCAGAGACAATCAGGTAAAACAGGTCACTATCCTCAGCACCATCGGAGCCAATAAAGTCGAGGGCGTCATCGCGGTCGGAGATCTGAAAATCATTCTCCTCTCCCTCTTTTTCAGTTTCGCCATGACACTCGAGGCAGTGGAGTTCCAAAATCGGCTTTACTTGTTTTACAAAATCAATTTCATCCTGCGCCGCCACCTCAGAAACCAGCAATAACGGAAGCACTCCCAGCATTAACGCGGGAAAGATTCGCATAAAAATCTTCGAAAAATTTTGCACAACCCTATCCTCTATTCAACTCAACATTAACTAAGTCGTCGAAAGCTGCCGACTCTAAGCCAGCCGCTCACTCTAATGATATCTCAAATCGTCTTGTTTGGCTTGTACAACCGACGCATGTTTGTGGAAAAAGTTACGCTTGAAACCGCGAACTCAATTAAGAACCGCGAACTCAATTAAGAAACGCAATCCGATCCTGCCCGATCAATTGCGCTCGATTGATTAAAAATCAATCGGCTCAACAACAGGAAGCACCATAATTTTCCCGTCTCCCAGTCTCCCCGTTCGCGAAACCGCGACAATCTGCTCGATGATGGAATCGACATGTTCATCTTGCGCCCAAACAGAAACTTCTACTTTTGGAACAAATGCGAGAGAATATTCATTTTCGCCATACTGGTCGAGGTAGTTCTTTTGGCGACCGTATCCCTTGACTTCTCGAATACTGATTTCTTCAACTTGTTTTCCGGCAATCGCAGCGACCACCCGTTCCGCTAAAAATGGTTTGACGATGGATACAATTTGTTTCATCTCAACCCCCACCATCTCGGGCACAGGACCAACCAGTTTTCAAACATCGCCTCAGGTAAAATCACCGTTGCTAAAGCCACCCGATGATCAATTAATCAACTTAATTAATCCGCGTCTAATTCTTCAGCAAGGTTTCCTGCCGCCCAAGTCCAATGGCGATCCGAAGTCGCCTGTACCGACTCGGGATCAAACCCGAGCAAACCCACTAAATCACGAATCTCATCCAGCGAAAGAGCAGCGTGAAGCGAATCCCTGAACAATTGTTGTGAGTACTCTGACTCTTTTCCGGTATAGGCAACCACCAACGATTCCAGCGTATCAGCGTCTTGAGGTCTCATCAAATCACGAATGAATAAGAGACCGTCCTCAGCGGTAACTCGCACCATTTCTTTCAAACAAACCAGAGGATCAGGGATATGGTGAATAATGCTGTTAGACATCACCAGATCAAAAGCCCCACGTTCGTAACCCATTTTCTTTGCGTCAACCTGAGCTAAGGTAATCCGCTCAATCATCCCGGCAGCTTCGACGTTGTACCTGGCAAGCTCAAGCATACTAACAGCCAAATCCACAGCCATCACGCGA
Organism: Mariniblastus sp.; assembly: GCA_011523945.1. Lineage (GTDB taxonomy): Bacteria > Planctomycetota > Planctomycetia > Pirellulales > Pirellulaceae > Mariniblastus. Next base: position 44,710 of record WTFU01000044.1, read on the forward strand.
CACTCATGATCGTGTCGACAAAGCTCGACTGGAATGAGAGCCGTTCCCGTCCCAAGATCTAGCACATCACCAAAATTAAGTTCGGCACCTGCCCCCACCCCCATTTGCTCGCGTGCAAATTTGAATAACTCCTCCACAAAGTGCTGGTTCACGACAGAGTGATCCATGTCGTTATACTCTTGAGCTTCCTTTTCGGAATCCATCACTTCAGGTTCAAGCACTCGTTCCAGGGGCATACTGTTTCTCAAACTAGTTTTTCGTACTCTTCATCCGTCGTAATCACGCTTGACTCTCCACCCATAGCAACACCAAGGCCAGCGATCAACAACGCCATCAGCAGATAAGCTCCAGCGAATTCCAACACGATCGTACGCTCGATCAAACTGAATTTTGCCTCAGAAAACAACTCCCAAGGCCAGAAAACTTTATCGCCTTCTAGTGGAGAGTGCATTAATCCGAATAGAGTAAAAACACCTCCCAAGGAAAGAAAGCCCGAAGCTTTGAAAAAATCACGATCGATGATTTTTGCTGTCGCTGAGGCCCAAATCAAACTGGTCAAAATGAACCCCCCCGCCAATACGCTCAGATACAGCAGCAGATTTTGAAGATCTTCGGGCAGCGCTGGAATGTCCATGAACGGAATAAATCTTCCCACATAAATCATCACCAATTTTGCAGTGGCCGGAATACAAGCCATCGCAAGAGCGGCGTAATGCCGCCGTGGCGTCGCTTGAAAACTCTGGGCGGTAATCTCAAGTCCAATGAAAACCAAAATTGGCAGAACGGCTGCCTTCGGAATCCAGACAAAAATCAAACCGAAGTATCCAATCAGGCCAGCTCCACCAATAAACAATGCTGTGGCCAACGTGTAGGCTGCGCGACCGCCCATCGCTTTATAGGCGGGGTGGCCAATATAAGGTGTTGTCTGGACAACGCCACCACAAACTGCCGCTAACATGGTGGCAATCGCCTCGATACCAATCACGCGGCTTGTTTTAAAATCATCACCGACTGCTGCAGCACTCTCCGCACAATCTATTCCGCCAATCACCGTCGCAATTGCGAAAGGAATGATGTAGCCAAGATAGGGGCCTACCTTGCCGAAAGCACCAAACCACTCAAAAGTAAAAGCCGTTAACCACTCTTGCGGAAACCAAACGATCTCGAAACTCATCGGTTTTTCGACTAAATCGACTTCCACCGCTTGTCCCGCGCCAAGCAAAACGTAGTAAACAAGGCAGCCCGCCAGAACAGCCCCCATTGCTCCCGGGATTTTGAATGGTAGCGCCTGCCGCGCGATTAAGGTTGCCAAAACAATTATCAAAGAGGCAAATCCAACCAACGGACTGGCCGCAAGCTCCGTCATTTGGGTAAAGGCAATTAATAAAAGTGCAATAGCCGCGAGTGAACCAAGCAGCCCAGCTCTGGGGAAAATCCGATGCAGCCAGTTACAACACGGCGCTAAAGCAGCCTTAACAATTCCAGAGACCATGATGGCGCAAATTCCAATGTGCCACGTCTGCATCGCAGCGGCCTGTGAATCTAATCCCTCAGCAAGCCCTGCAGTGTACGAAGGCCCCAAAACCAATAGCACCATTCCAATGCTGCTGGGAGTATCCAGCCCCAATGGCATCGCCGTTACGTTGGTTAATCCAGTTCGCCTCGCGTAGAGAAATGCTAGCCCAAAAAAGAGGAGGTCGCCGACAAGTACGCCGATCGCAGTCCCTGGAACCATGTAAGCCAATGCAAAATCTACAGGGAACCCATAGATACCACTAAGCATGCCGACCAGCAAAACTAAGCCAGCAATATTATCTAACATCAAGCCAAAAAAGGCATTTACGTCACCAGAGCGTGCCCACAAGTATTTATTTTCCGTCATTCAACGACTTTCGGCATGGGGTTTGCATAAATGATCTATTGGCCAGCAAAATCGGTGCTGTCACTTAATCGGGGGCTTTCGGCACGCGAGTTTAAATTGCAAAAAAATCTCTGTCAAACGGGACCTAATGTGTCAGGTTGCTCAACGATACTCGTCATAGAAGAGAAGCAAGTCCTTCGTAACATTTAAAATTACCCATTAAATAGGAGAGCATTGAGGAGAAAACGGTTGAAAACACAGCTTTTTTAGTAAACACCGAACCAAACTCCGCTAAGATGCGTAAATCGTTATGCAAGCTACATTGACCAACGATGTTCATTTCACCGACCGACAATTCAAGGCAAAAATTGATCCAGTGACTGACGAGCAACTACTTCTCGATTACCGCAAAACCGGCGACCGGGAATTGTACGCACAGTTGGTCTATCGATATGAGCGCGAATTGTTCAGCTACCTGCGTCGCTATTTAGGCAACGCTGAAATGGCAGAGGACGTTTTTCAAGCAGCTTTCTTGGCGGTTCATCTGAAATGTGAGACTTTCCAGGAAGGTAGACGCTTTCGTCCCTGGCTTTACACCATCGCGACCAACGCAGCCATCGATGCTCGGCGGCGAAACAAACGACACAGGACGGTCAGTTTGGACACGCCACGTGAGCAGGATAACGAGGACGTGGGTCGATTAGTTAATCTTTTGGAAAGTAGTGATCCAGATCCTTCTAGTGCCGCCGTCAGTGCCGAGCGGAATCGGCTTGTCCGAGAAACACTCGACAAATTACCAGAATCCATGACAGCGGTTATTCACCTGGTCTATTATCAGGGAATGAAGTATCGGGAGGCGGCTGAGGTTTTAGACATTCCGGTAGGAACGGTTAAAAGTCGGCTAAACTCTGCGATCACCAAACTGACCGATGTTTGGAACACCAGCCACGTCGATTAAACGGATATCGATAGGGCCGAATCACAAGAGACTTATTTAAAGTGAAAAATCCCTCACCTGAAAACTTGCTGGGATACGTGTTAGGAGCACTGGACGCTCAAGAGCAACGTGACATTCAGCAAACGATCGATGAAAATCCTGAGATCGAAGAACAGTTAATTAAAATCAAAGGAGATCTTCTGCCATTGGATTGCCTGGATTCTTCGCCGCCCCAACCCGGGCTTGCGAGACGAACTCTGGAATCGGTCGCCATTTGGCAGAACTCCTCTTCTTTAGCCCCAGCCACCCAAGCCCGAAGTCCATTAGCCGAAAGTGTTTTGGCTGCAATTGATTCCGCAGAAGTTTCGAAAGATCCTGAATTAGAAGCGTCGAAACCGCGGATGCGTGCTTCGATCTCAGATCGCCTGTTCCACCCCAACACGTGGTCTTTACCTGACGTTCTGGTAGGAACTGCATTTCTAGCGATTTTCACTGGCCTGCTCTTTCCTGTTATTTCGTACACGAGATTTCAAAACCGCATCACGGTCTGCGACTCCAATCTACAAGCTTTCGGTAGTGGTCTCATTACGTACAGCGGTGCGAACGAAGGTCATTTTGTAGCCATTCCTCGCATGAGCCATTTAGTATCGGTCGGCTATATCGGGCCAGTCCTTAAAGACGCCGGACTTCTCGAAGACGACTCTGTTCTTGCCTGCCCTGGAATCGCGAGCTCTCGCCCACCCGTCAACATTCCGACCTGTGAGCAAATTGAGACTGCCCAAACCTTGGCTGAGCGAGATTATTACCAGCAGATTTCTCTCGGTCATTTCGGTTTTTCCATGGGACATCAGATCAGTGGCGCGTACCAACCGCCGCGTGTCTGTGGAAGCAGCATTCGTGGAGTAAGTTATGTCATCATTGCTGGTGATCGCCCGTCAGCAAACATGCCCGGGAGAGCGAGCATGAACCACTCTAATCACGGCCAAAATATTTTGTTCGAAGACGGCAGCACCCGTTACGTCGTTGGACACTCGTTTGGAGAAGATGCAATTTTTGAGAATGACTACGGCATTGTTGGCCCAGGCTCTCACTTTGGCGACAATGTAATCGCAGCCGCACATCTACGGCCTGCTGCGGAGTAAAACTCGCTCACCAGCGAGCGGTAACTGCTTCCGGAACTGTCATTCCTGGCTTGTAAAATCAACGTAGCCCTGATGGCTCATTGGTCGACTCACCAGAAAACCCTGGACCATATCGCAACCATGTTTTCTGAGAAACTCTACTTGCTCAAACGTCTCTACCCCCTCTGCAACCACCTTTAAATTCAAACCGTGGCCAAGAGACAGGATCGTTTTCGCAATTGCTACTGAACGTGTGCAATGAGGAATGTCACGAACAAACGAGGGATCAATCTTCAATGTGCGAATTGGAAAATCCCGAATGTAACCGAGCGATGAAAACCCCGTTCCGAAATCATCGATCGCGATCGACATCCCTAGGTCATTTATTTCGTGCATCAATCGCAGTGCGCGATTCTTGTCCTCCATCACTGCGTTTTCTGTAATCTCCAACTCAATCCACTCGGGCCGAACATCCGTCGTCTCCAGCGTCTGCTTCATTCGTGAAATGAAATTTGGATCATTCAACTGACGTGGAGATAGATTCACAGCGATCGGACCGGTTAACACGCCACTCTCATGCCATAAACGCGCTTGTCGAGCCACAATCTGAAACACTCGCGTTCCCAGCTTTTCAATCAATCCGAAATCTTCCGCCAACGGAATAAATTCAGAGGGAGAAACAATCGCGCCATCTCGCTTGGTCCACCGAACGAGTGCCTCGCAGCTGTTAATTCGATTTTCATGAAGACAAAGCTTGGGCTGATAAACAACCTCCAGTTCATCGCAGTCAATCGCCGCTCTCAATTCACCTAATAAGCTCTGGCGTCTCTCCAAGTCTTCCGCCAATTCGGAAGAAAAGAAAGTCACCTTGTTCTTCCCTTCTTCTTTTGCCTGATACATTGCAACATCGGCGTGACGCATTAATGATTCAACAGTATCGGCATGGTCAGGATAGATGGTTGTTCCGATACTAACTCCAATAAACACTCGCTGACCTTCCAATACAAATTCGCGACTGATCGCCTCGACAACGGCTTCGGCAGCAGCCCTTGAATCCAACGAACCGTCTGCTTTCTCAGTCATCAAAACCGCGAATTCATCTCCGCCAAAACGAGCGATAAAACAATCCTCATCAAGAGTTTCTCGAAGGCGCTTGCTCACCTCAACAAGAAGCTGATCGCCAGCATCGTGTCCAACAGTATCATTTACAATTTTAAAATCATCTAAATCAAGAAAGCTGACACTGAATCGTCGATCGCGAGTTTCATCCGATTCGATAAGTTCTTCCACCCGTTTACGGAAAAATCTTCGGTTGGGTAATTTCGTTAAATGGTCGTGCAATGCCTGACGCCGCAACTCGAGTTTCTTCATCTCGATTTGGGTGATGTCGGAAAACAATGCAATCAAGTTAGTCGTTTCGCCATCGATATTTTTCGAAGGACTTATCGAGAGCCAACTTGCAATCTTCTCACCGTTTCGTCTGACGACTTCTACATTTCCCGACCACGGTTTTCCTGTCTGAGCACATTTTACAATCTCAGCATAGACACTTGAATCACAATGAATCGAACTGGACAAACACGTTCCCATCAATTCTGCATGCGCTCTACCAATTGTGGAGATAAACTCTGGATTTGCTTCGCATATTAACCCATTGCAATCGAGAATCACCACTGCCTCACGGGCTGCTTGAAAAACGCTGGCTAGCAAATTGAGTCGGTTTTCGCGTTTCCTTTCCAAGGTCACATCACGTGAACAGGAAACAAAATAATAGTCATCACTCTCAGTATCTCGAAAGGTTGCGCGGCAGGTCGACAGCGTAAAAGGGGCTCCGCTCGAATCGATAAAATCTTCAATTCTCGATCGCGAGGACTCGGATTTCTCAATATTCGGTTCGAATGAGTCATCTTCAAACGAATAATCGCCTTCAAGAAAATCGGTGACGGCACGCCCGATAATTTTATCTCGATCGATATCGTGAATATCGCAAAAAGCATCGTTGACAAATAGAAATTCGCTCTCCGATGTTTTTACTGACAGCGGTAATGGCGTTGCATTCAATGCGCTGCGAAGAAGACTCACTTCTTGAATTAACTTGCGTTCCTGGCTAATCGCCTCAGTTTTGTCTCGAATGGTTAAAAAACAACAAGCAGTTGGCCGCCCCGCATTTTCGAATTCAAAAGTTCTAGCTTCAAATTCATACCATCGAGAATCCGACGGTGAGTTCAATTTCAATTCGAACTGAAATCCCACGGCGCGAGATATATTTTGTTCGATTCGAGTTCGCATTTCAGCTTTTAGATCGAATCGTCGATTTAAAAGCTGACCAATCTGGGTCGATTTCAGATAATTTTGATCACAATCGAATACCTCTAAAGCTGCGGTATTAAAACTGATACACTCCCCGCTACACAGTAATAGTACTGCGTCAGGTGAATTATGCACCAGCGACATCAACGAATGGTGAAATGCGGAGCCATTGGCAACCGTTACCCGGTTCTCGGCGGCATGCTTGAGAAGTATCGCGGAATCATTTTTGGAACTTGGTATAAAGTCAGCTTCGCTGACGTAAGAGTCTAGTCGAGCTAATACCTGTCTCATCGTGTCGAGAGAAGATTGCCGCTGCCCTTTGTGTAATTCAGTCATCAGGTGTTTAGGGCTCACTTTTTAATAGCAATGGGTCAATAATGCTTATCTTTGAAACCTATGTCATTTATGGGACACTTAAGGGGAAAAATAATTTCTTTCCCCATTTATTTATGGCTGTTATTTGAATAAGACAAGACTGGGGTTAATCGGACACAGCCACTCAGTCTTGATAAGGATTGTGCGGGTTGTGACGGTTATTCATGCTTCTAGGCCAGCCAAACGCTCAGCCGAAGAATCTGCCAAACCAAATTTTCAAACTCTGAATGTCCGAAAAAGCAAAAACTATGGAACTAATGAGCCCTGCCGGCTACTGGCCCGAATTACAGACCGCCATCGAGGCTGGCGCGGATGCGGTTTACTTTGGCTTAAAACATTTTTCCGCGCGAGGTAAAGTGGGTTTTGCGTTGGAAGATTTACCTGAAGTCGTGGAAACTCTTCATGCCCGTGGAGTGAAAGCTTTCGTCACGTTTAACACGCTCGTTTTCGAACATGAATTCGAATCGGCTGAAACAGCGATTCTGGCCATGGCCGCGGCCGGAGTAGACGCGGTCATTGTTCAAGATTTTGGGATGGCGAGCTTAATTCACAAAATTGCTCCCAACCTGGTTATCCACGGCAGTACGCAAATGTCCATTACCAGCGCACAGGGAGCCGAACTTGCGAAATCGGTTGGTTGCCGTCGGGTTGTGCTGGGGCGGGAACTTAGTCTCAGCGACATCAAAACCATTTCAGAAGCGACCGACGTTGAGCTTGAGGTCTTCGTGCACGGAGCCCTTTGCGTTTCATACTCAGGTCAGTGCTTTAGCAGTGAAGCGTGGGGGGGCAGAAGTGCTAACCGCGGCAAATGCGCTCAGGCTTGCCGGTTTTCTTACGACCTTATCGTAGACGGGGAAGAACGTGACCTCGGGGCCTTTCGCTACCTTCTCTCTCCGGGTGATCTGTTTGCCTTGGAGCAAATTCCGGAGTTGCTTGCGATTGGGATCGCATGTGTAAAAATAGAAGGTCGTTATAAAGACTCAGAATACGTCGGACTGACCACACGGGCCTATCGAGAGGCCATCGACCTTGCAAAGCACCAGCTCCCGGTAACTCTTGAGAAAGATCAAAAGCTGGAGATCGAACAAATCTATTCTCGGGGATTAGGGGCTCACTTTATCTCCGGCACCAACCATCAAACAGTCGTCAATGGTCGCGCCCCAAGACATCGTGGCATTCACCTCGGCGAAGTGACCTCGGTCTCAAGCTCTCACGTAGAAATCCGCACGGAGCACTTGGTCAAACGTGGCGATGGCTTGGTCTTTGATGCGGCCGACTGGCGAAGCCCCGACGAACCCGAAGAAGGTGGACACGTCTACGAAGTTCGACTCAGAGATGACTCAGTTGTTGAATTGGAGTTTGGGCACCACGACATCGACTTTTCTCGGATTCGAGTCGGTGACCTCGTTTGGCGAACCCGTGATCCACAACTTATCAAAAGTCTTAAGCCGTTGACGCGCACAGAGGTTCCAGTCTTCACAAGAGACATTTCCTTTGAAGTCACTGCCAAAATTGGCGAACCCATTTCCATCATCGCAACCATCGAAAACGGGCGAACCGCCCAGTATCTTGGGGACAGCCCCCTCCAGGCGGCAAAGAAAAGGGCATTGGATTTAGAGATCCTCCACGAAAAACTCGGGCGACTCGGAGGTACACCATTTCACCTCAAAGATATTAAGTTTCTGACAGAGGAAAATGTTTTCGTTCCCACGAGTGAACTCAATTTGGCTCGCCGTCAAATGGTGGATCAGTTATTTGAAGACAGCGGGAAAATTGCACCAATTCCAGCCAAACCAATGGTCGCTTCAACATTAGCCGAATTACATAACGCGTGTGCAAAAAGTCTCAATGATAGTGAACGTCCTCAACGAAACACGTTACACGTCTTAGTACGTTCGCCTATTCAACTAGATGCCGCAATCCGTTCTTTACAACAGCTAAAGCATTCCGCTTCCGAATTGGCTAGTTCGATTACGCTGGATTACCTCGAGCTTTACGGCCTTCGGCCATCGGTTGAAAAGATCAAAGACGCAGGAATCCATGCTCGCGTTGCCAGTCCCCGGATTCTCAAACCGAGCGAACAGAAAATCATTCGTTTTCTGTTATCTCTAAAATGTGACATCCTAGTCCGCTCGGGTGGCTTACTCTACGACCTCACTCAAACGACCGATAGTGATTCTCGCCCTCAACTGATTGGTGACTTCAGCCTCAACACCGCAAACTCGGTAACCGCCTGGACTTTACTCGACTTAGGAGTAACGCGTGTTACACCGGGATACGATTTGAATGCAGAACAAATCCAAGAGTTAACTGAAAGAGTTCCACCCACGAAAATCGAAGCCATCGCCTACTCTCATTTGCCAGTTTTTCATATGGAACACTGTGTATTTTGTCGCTTCCTTTCCGATGGAACTGACAATACCAACTGCGGCCACCCCTGCGAAAAACATCAAATTGCCGTTCGTGATTCACAAGGAAGAGCACATCCGGTAATGGCAGATGTGGGCTGCCGAAACACCATTTTTGGAGCAGAAGCCCAAACCAATCCGCTTGCAATAATTGCGTGGAGGGGCTCTGGTATCAAAGACTTCCGAATTGAATTCGTGCACCAAACCCCGGAACAAGTTTTTGAAATCACATCGGCTTTCGGCCGGTTCCTAAGTGTTAATGCAACCGAAGAAACTGAAAGGCAACTCGCTCAAATGATCGAAAAAAACTCCCCTCAGTCAACGACGGAAGGGAGTTTATTTGTACCGGCGGATTATAAAAAACTCATTCAACTAAGTTGAAAATTCGCGGCATGCCATGATAAGTGGTAATGACGCTGGCAGAGGCTATCTAATCACGCAATAAACGGGTAAGACCCAATATTTTTCTTTGCTGCAATTCAATTTCGTTTAGGTCTTTTCCTGCAGCAAGCTTTTCCATTCTACGATTGATTTCCTGCAGAATGCCAAGGGTATTGAGAACGCTCTCTTTCATTTCCGGAGCATAGGCTTCCTCAATCAATGGCATCACCTTTTCGGTAAACACAGAACTATCTCCGCCTGCAACCATCATGTTGATGGCGTCAGCAAAATCAGCTTGGTGCTTATCCATCATATCCTCAAAACCTTCGCTTGTTAGCTTTTGAGTTTCCGCAAGCTGTTCGTCTATGTAGGACATTAATGCTACTTCGGCCTGTTCACGAACCGTTGGCATGCTGGCAATGAACTCCTGGCTCGCTTGATTTGCCCAAATTGGCGCTGAATTCCTCACCTCCGCAGCGGCAATTTCCATCGCCTGCGGGGAATTATCTTCAAGGTAGGCTTTTGCAGATCCAACCACCGTCTCCGGTTTCGTCAACTCATCTAACATGAAATAACCGTAACCAAAGTACACGCAAAGCAGGGCAATCGATATCAAACCAACTAACAAGGAAAGATTGGTGCCCAATGATGTGATCCGTCGCTTACCAGCAAGCTCTTTAACAAGATGATCGATTCTCTCTTCTACATGGGAAGTATTTGTCATTTTAACTCTCGTCTATATGTAATTTTTGAAATTCCAACAGTGCCATTGATTAGAGATCACTTGATCAATTATCTTTTTTCGGCGCCTCATCAACTTCACCATCCGAATCTTTCCCTGCTGGCTTGGGCTTGGCCGGCAAAGCCTTGGTTTTGTCAACCTTGGGTGCCTTCACCTCGGATGCCGCCCGGGAGGTTTCGTCCGCTTTTGGATTATCTTTCTTGACCGGCATCTGATAGTTCTCTGAATGAATTAACATAAGCCGAACTAACTCGAGCATCTCCGAGAGGATTTGCTCACTGGCGGGAATATTCCCTTGCTCTGAATCCGTCATTGGAAAACTCTCCAATCGATCAGCGAGGATTTCGATTTGCTCTTGAAGGAAATTTAAATAATACCGATCACCAATTTTTTCATAGATATCTTCGACATTGCCCCTTACGAGTTTCAGCTTTTCCGGATCCTCAAGAACCGGATATTGTTTCACCAATAATTTCTCTTGTTCTGACAGCAATTCCTCATAAGAGGCCGCCAATTTGACCTTGAGTTTTTCTTCGAGATTCGCAACTAATTGCTCACGCTCAACATCAAACGCGTCCATGTAGGCATCGGAATCCTTCTCAGCCTGCTCACGGAACACATCCATTACGTAAGGCCCCTGCTCCTCCATTAATTGAACGAGTTGTTTCGTCAAAGGCTCAGCAAATTTGTCAGGCTCCGTCTGAATGATCCTCTGCACCTCAGCAATTCGCTGATTTTTAATCTCGTTATACAGACCCGTGAATTTAAACACGGCACCGACTGCGAAAACTAACAATCCTGCAAACAAAATCATGCGAACTTTCGTGGCCCATCTCAGTGCACTCAGGATGCGTCTACTTTCGTTCTCCAGTTCGCTGAGCTTTTTATTTAATATCTCGATTTGTTCCTCTTGCGTTGCCATACTGTACCTTTCTCAAGAATCAGAAATCATGTTTGGAAGTGATTGATCAAACGCGGCTTGAACGATCCCGAGTAACTTTTCTAGCGAAGCAAAAAGCACTTTGGTAGAAAATTACGATAAATTCAGCGTATAAACCCGCCAATTCACACTGCTGGGGATGAACATTCTGTTTTAAGTTTTATTAACAGGCACCTTTATCCCCTTAGCGTCAATTACCTCCCTTTCAGAGCTTCGCCCGAACCCGCCGCTGCAACGACTCAAAGGCACAACTTGACCTCCCTCCCCGGCCTTAGCTGCCGTATAATTCGATTCCTTTCAGTCCCGCACCGATAGCGCAACCAATCAACCAAGGAAAACTCATGTCAGCTGAGACCGTCATCCGATTACCCGAACGAAGTGAAGTCAAGGAATCGGACACGTGGGACCTAACTCAGTTATTTGCAGACGATGCCCAATGGCAAATTGCTTTCGAAGAAATTGAAGATCAGATAAAAGGCTATGAGAAATTTCGAGGCACTCTCGGCAACAGCGCGGAATCACTTGCAGCCTGCCTGGAGTTTGACAGTGTTGTCGAACGCGCGGCCGAACGATTGGGCAACTATGCCTATTTAAAAACGGTTGAAAATCAAACCGACAGTACTTATCAGCGAATGATGGGGCAGTTCCAAAATATTGCGACACGTGCTGGTGAGGCCGCAAGCTTCATTCGGCCCGAAATCCTCGCAATCCCCGACGAAAAACTAGCCCAATTCATTGAATCACCATCACTCCAACTCTTTGGTTTGGCACTGGAACGGCTAACTCGATACAAAAAATTTACTCTCGGAGAAAAAGAAGAACAACTTCTGGCGATGCAGGGGGAAATGGCCGGAGCAACCTCAAAAATCTTCCGCCAACTACACGACTCTGATCTCAAATTCGGTAATGTGATCAACGAGAAAGGAGAATCGGTCGAACTGTCTCCAAGCACATTTTCCCAGTTCTTGATTTCACCAGATCGTGAGGTTCGAAAAACTGCCTTCCACCAATTTTACGAGCAATTCACTGCTCACGAAAACACTCTTGCGGCAACACTCTCCGGTTCGATCCAAAAAGACATTTACTACGCACGTGCCCGTGGCTATTCCAGTGCTCTGAACCAAGCACTCTATTCTGACAATATCCCGGAAACCGTCTACGACAATCTCATTGAATCCGTCCGCAACCATTTGCCGTCGCTCTATAAGTACTATGACCTTCGCAAGCGAAAAATGGGCCTCGAACAAATCCATCAGTACGACACTTACGTTCCAATTTTGAGCGACATCGAAGTCCATCACACTTGGGATCAGGCGGTCGACGTTGTTTGCGAATCACTAGCTCCGCTTGGCACGGAATATTGTGACACGCTCCGTGCTGGCCTCTCAGGTCGTTGGTGCGACCGCTATCCCAATGCAGGGAAACAGTCGGGAGCATTTAGCTACGGAACCTACGACGGCATTCCGTACATCATGATGAATTACAAGCCGGCAGTGCTAAACGATGTATTCACGCTGACGCACGAAGCAGGTCACTCCATGCATTCCCATTATTCCATCAAAAACCAGCCTTATGAGTACTACAATTACACCATTTTTGTTGCAGAAGTCGCAAGTACTTTTAACGAGCAACTGCTTACGAAACATATGCTCGATCACGCGGACGACGATCGACTGCGTGCCTATCTAATTAACAATGAAATCGATGGAATTCGAGGAACAATTATTCGCCAGACGATGTTCGCGGAATTTGAAAAAATCACTCATGCCATGGCAGAGTCGGGAGAACCGCTAACGGTTGAGTCACTAAAAACAACTTATAGTAAATTACTGGCTGATTACTTTGGCCCCGACTTTTCAATCGATCCCGAATTGCCACTGGAGTGCATGAGGATTCCACATTTCTACCGCGCATTTTATGTTTACAAGTATGCAACAGGACTCTCAGCAGCCATTGCTCTTAGCCAACGCGTACTCAATGGCGGCGAATCCGAATTGGACGACTATCTTAGTTTCCTTAAAGGCGGTTGTTCCAAGTATCCACTCGACCTGCTTCGCGATGCCGGTGTTGATCTGGAAAGTCCTGAGCCAGTTGATACTGCATTAAAGCGCTTTGGAAGTCTCGTCGACGAACTTGATGACCTTCTTTAATCTCATGTCCGAAAGTAAGCATGACTGGCACCAAAAATCATTACGGCATTTCAAGAGGAATGAAATTGACGCCTGCCAAACCAAGACTGCCGCAAGTAGGTTTTCGTGCAAATTGGCTCCGTATGAGCTTTGTCGTCTTTATTTGCCTGCTAGGCCTTTCGAAAGAGATCTCAGCTCAATCTTCATCCGTAGAAGATTCATCGCCCGACTGGCGGGGCGAACGAATTGCAGTAGAAAATGAATTCTTAAAGGACCTCAACCGGATTGCTGAGTGGTGTAACACCAATAGCAACCCCGAACTTGCGAAGACTACTTTGTCTTTGTTTACCGACCGCGACCCTCGTCGCCAGTACATCTTTATTCCTTCCGAAAAATCGATGCCAGTCCTACGGACGGAGGGGCCTCAAGAATGGCTTGACCAAGTCAACCAAGCCGCAACCGATCACGGGAACCGCATTTTCGAATTGGCAAAACTTGCAGCAGAGAAAGGCGCGGGCAGCTTCGCATATCAATTGCTACATGAAGTTTTATTTTATAATCGAGACCATCTGAAGACCCGGAACATACTTGGCCACAAACGACAAAAAGACGGCTGGAATATCGCGCCTGACTCTTTGCGCGCTAAAACCGCGACTCGTCCGCATGACTTCGTGCAATGGCCCGCTAAAAGTTATGTTCGAGTGCTGACACCGCACTTTGAAATTGAATCCGACGCCGATGAAGCTCGGATCGCCTATCTGGCAAAAGAGCTTGAACAGGCTTATTTAATCTGGCGGCAGATATTTTACGACTACTGGGGCAGCTCAGATGCTGTAAAACGCTGGATTGATGGACGGGGTACTGCATCGCGGTCACGGCGGAGATATCGAATTCTGTTTTTTAAGGATCGTGCTTCCTACTTGCAACAACTCGCACCGCTTGTGCCGGGGGTGGAAGTTTCCACAGGATACTACGACAGTAAAGCGGAAATTTCATTCTTCTATGACGGCGATAAAACTTCGGAAGATACGTGGCGCCACGAACTGACACATCAATTATTTCGAGAATCTGGACGCGCCACGAATCAAAAAGCGTTTGAAAACCAATTCATCTGGCTTGATGAGGGGATCGCAACTTACGCGGAATCAACCGCAAAAAATCAACATCTTTTTGGCGAGTATTACACGCTCGGGGGTTTTGACTCCCGGCGAATTCAATACGCTCGGTTTCGTCGTTTCTTGGAAAACTACCATATTCCATCAAAAGAACTCTCTGATCTTGGACGGGTGCAACTGCAACAACGAAATGATTTAGTGAAAATCTACTCGGAATCGGCAGGGCTTGCGGAATTCCTGATGAACAGTGAGCGAGGAGCACTTCAACCCAAGCTTAATCAATTCTTAAAAATCATGTACCAAGGCAAAGTCAAACCCGGGCGTTTTCAATCGGCCATCGGAATGACCTTCCTCGAACTCGATGAGCAATATGTTGAATTTTTAAAAATTCAACCTACCGAGATAATACGTTTCTTAATTCGCCCCGATTTGAAAACAGAACTGTCGCTACCGGGAGTCAATTTAACAATTGAAGATTTCGAAGCAATTGGAAAATGCGTCCAATTGAACTGGCTAGATCTTTCAGGAAGCAGACTTCCGAGCGATTGTTTTCAAAAACTTGGGAACTGCAGCCAATTGAATCAGCTGTTCCTCAACGGCTGTCAACTGGAGCAAGGAGCTCTGAACAGCATCCCGGAATTACGCAGCCTTAGCGAAATTGACTTGAGCGACTCATCTGTCAGCAACCCCGACCTGTCGCCCCTTTTCAAAGCGACTCAACTTCAATCACTTAATTTGACCCGCACACGTGTCACCGAAGAAGGCATCAACCTTTTGAAAAAAGAATTGCCCAACCTCACGATCATTCAGTAAACTCCCACCCAATCGTTAACATTTCAATTGTCCATTCTACTTCTTAACTATTAACTCTTTCTCAATTGGACTTCGCCGATGAAACCTTGGAAACTCGCTGACAATAACTATGGTTATGTCAAAAACCAAAATTATGAAGTCGCAGTGCTTCCTCTCGGTGCCACCGAACCTCACAACCTTCACCTTCCCTACGGAACGGATCTGTTCGAAGCTTCAATCGTTGGAGATAAAATCTGCGAGGCAGCTCATCATGCCGGTGCCAAGGTTGTTCTGTTACCCACCATTCCTTTTGGTACCGAAACCAATCTCCGCGAGTTCCCCCTCGCAATCAATCTTAATCCATCCACCCTTCATATGGTCATTCGGGATATTGTTGACTCGCTGTTAAATGATGGTATTAAAAAAATCGTTTTGCTTAATAGTCACGGCGGAAACGGATTCAAACCACTCCTGAGAGAACTGTCAGGTAAAAACGAAGCTCATGTTTTTTTATGCAATTGGTATCAAGCTTTAGAGGATGTCTACTTCGACATCTTTGAGAAACCGGAAGATCATGCCGGGGAAATGGAAACTTCATTTGGGCTCGCTTTTTTCCCCGAATTGGTCTCAAAAAATCCAGATGGCACCCTGAATGCGGACGATGGATCGAAAAGAGAAGCAAAACTGGAAGCGCTCAATCGAGGTTGGGTTTCCATTACGAGACCATGGCACCTTCTTACGCAAAACTCTGGTGCCGCAGACCCGCATGCCGCGAGTGAGGAAAAAGGACAAAAAATGATGGATGTATTGGTCGAAAGGCTTGGGAAGTTCTTAGTCGAATTATCAGACGAAAAAATCACCGATCAATTCCCGTACTAGCCGTAAATTTGGGGTTGAGGCAAAAAACGCGTTGACCATCGAACAGCCTCAGCTTAAAATTTCGCCTCTGTGATCGAACCTTACGAATCGCAGCATCGATGGTGGGTATAGCTCAATTGGTTAGAGCGCTGGATTGTGATTCCAGAGGTTGGGGGTTCAAGTCCCCTTACTCACCCCTCGCTAAAGCCCGCAAGACTTCGGTTTTGCGGGCTTTTTTAGCCTTCTTCCGACCGCATCACAAATAGCAGCACTCTGATGTGTTTCTATTGGTGCTGCTAATGATTTGCCTTTTTCAAATCCCCTCTAGGATTCTAACCCGTCTGTTTTGGTCAACATACTGATGGGATTTGAAGATGGCAGTTTTTTCCAGCCGTCGTTTCTTGCGATGCCTTTTGTTTGGTTTTGCTGTACTTGCCCAAACCATTCCAGCCAAGGGACGAGAACAACTCAATTTGATTGGGTTTTCTGAATGTCACGTACAAACTGTTGGGATCGCTCAGAATGTATTTAGCGACTTTCTTCTCCATGACATGGGCACTTAATTAGCAGATGCCTCACACTTGATAATGAAAAAACAGCTATCTCCCAACATAAGTAACAGATCGGAGTTTGTGATAAAGAATCCTCAGCACTGGCAAACACCTCAGCTATGGGGCGTAGTGCTCTCAGCACCTTACATGCATGAGGGGAGGGTCGATTCTCTTCATGATGCAATCCTAGTCCACGGCGACGAGGCTGCGGCCTCTAGCGATAAGTACCAAAGAATAACACCATTCAACCGAGAATTGGTATTAGAATTCTTGAAGTCTCTGGGCAACCATTCGGCGGACAAAAATGAGATAATCTCACGTGAAACTCATGGTTGCCGAACTCCACCTAAACGGTCTCGCAGAGGCCGTCCTGTTAGACAACAGCCATAGTTCGGACGGGCTCTGATGGCTTCCCTGCCGATTCAAGGACTGGCGATAGATCTCCGCAGTGAGTCTGAACGCGAGTCTCTCCGAATTTCAATCACATTTTGGCTCGATTTTTGACTGAATTTGATGGTCGATTTCCGACCATCGTTCCCACCGGTCTTCTAGAGAGAGTTATTACACAGAACCTACACCAAATCGTGAACATTTAGTTCATTTTTACGCAGGGCGCGACTAAACTTGAGTCGAAGGCCATGAGCCTGACGAAATCTATCGATTTCAATATTTGATTCCCAATCTACGCCTTGTTCTGCTTCGGAGTTTACCATGTCGCGACGGTGCCCTGCCCTTCCTCTTGCACTCTTGTTGTTTTCCATTTTGGGCATGAATTCTGCCTTACTCGGCCAAGATTCTGACCAACCGAAGGATGAGTCACCTGCAATAAATTCTAGTTTATTTTCTTCACTTCGATTCCGTGGCATTGGCCCGGCACTCATGTCGGGACGAATTGGCGACATCGTCGTTGACCCGGTAAAGCGAAGCACTTGGTATGTCGCCGCTTGCAGCGGAGGTGTCTGGAAAACAACCAACGCGGGAGTCACCTGGAAACCAATTTTTGATGGCCAAGGGAGTTATTCGATCGGTTGCCTCGCGTTGGATCCAAAGGATCGATTTACGCTATGGGTTGGCACAGGTGAAAACAATTCACAACGAAGCGTCGGCTATGGCGATGGTCTTTATAAATCAACCGATGGCGGCGCGAGCTTTAAAAAGGTTGGTCTGGAAACCAGTGAACATATTGGCAAGATTATCGTCCACCCCGAAGACTCAAATGTAGTTTTTGTCGCAGCTCAGGGGCCTCTCTGGAAAGAAGGAGGCGATCGCGGGCTTTACAAAACGAGTGATGGTGGCAAGACGTGGGACAAAGTCCTCGAAATCAGCGAAAACACAGGGGTTAATGAAGTCCATATGGACCCCCACAACCCAGACATCATGTACGCCTCCGCCTACCAGCGGAGACGACACACCTGGGTTCTTATCGACGGTGGACCGGAGTCAGGAATTTATAAATCAACCGATGGCGGGGAAAACTGGAAACCGATCAATCGTGGACTGCCAGGTGGCGACAAAGGTCGAATTGGCCTTGCCGTGTCTCCAATTAATCCAGAAATCCTTTATGCCATTGTAGAAGCAGCCGATGGTGGCGGATTCTACCGCAGTAGCAATAAAGGAGAGTCATGGTCAAAAATGAGCAGCTACGTCTCCACCAGTCCACAGTATTATCAGGAAATTGTTGCCTGCCCCCATCAGTTTGACCGAGTCTATTCCCTCGACACTTACAATATGGTTTCGGAGGACGGCGGGAAAACCTTCAACCGCTTGGGGGAAGCGGATAAACACGTCGATAACCACGCGCTGGTCATCGATCCAGTCGATCCCGACCACTTGATCCTCGGCTGCGATGGAGGCGTTTATGAGACCTGGGACCGCGGAAAAACTTACGACTTTAAATCCAACTTACCAATCACTCAGTTTTATAAAGTCGCCGTCTCCAACGAGAAACCATTTTATTACATTTACGGAGGAACTCAGGACAACGCAACTCAAGGTGGACCTTCGCGAACCAATAACTCCCACGGAATTCGAAATAGCGATTGGTTTATTACCGTCTTCGGCGATGGATTTGATCCAGCGGTTGATCCCCATGACCCCGATACAATTTATTCCCAGTGGCAGTACGGTGGGCTCGTCCGTTTCAATCGAAAAACTGGCGAGCGGGTCGACATTAAACCTCAACCTGAAATTGAAACACCTCCATTGCGTTGGAACTGGGATTCAGCTTTGCTGATTTCGCCACATAACCATGAGCGAATTTATTACGGATCGCAAATCCTTTTTGCCAGTAACAATCGCGGAGACAGCTGGGAAGCGATCAGTCCGGATCTGTCGCGCAACCTCGACCGAAACAAGTTAAAGGTCATGGGTCGTGTCTGGGGACCAGACGCCGTTGCTAAAAATGCATCTACCTCACAGTACGGCACCATCGTTAGCGTCAGTGAATCGCCGCTTGCAGAAGGTCTGATTTATGTAGGTACCGATGACGGCATGGTTCAAATCACCGAAGACGGCGGAAAAAACTGGCGAGGAGTCAGCAAATTTGGTTCGTTAGCAATACCGGAATTTGGTTACATCAACGATATCGAAGCTGACTTGCACGATCCCGATACGGTTTACGTCGCAATCAACAATCACAAACGCGGAGACTTCAAACCATATATCGTGAAATCAACAGATCGCGGAAAAACGTGGTCCGATATCACTGGTAATCTGCCGGAACGTGGAAGCGTCTACACGCTAAAACAAGATCACGAGAAAGCAGAACTTCTTTTCTGCGGAACTGAATTTGGTTGCTTTACCACCATCGACGGCGGGAAAAAATGGCTTAAGCTTGGAGCAGGACTACCAACCGTCGCGATCCGCGATATTGAAATTCAACGTGACGAGAACGACCTAGTTTTGGCATCATTCGGCCGTGGGTTCTATGTTCTCGATGATTACTCACCGATGCGGCATATCACTGCTGAATTGGTCAATCAGAACGCCGTCATGCCGATTCGCAAGGGTTTAATCTACGGAGTGACGTCGCCTTTGGCGGGAGGAACGCGTGCTTTCCAAGGTTCTAACTTTTTCACGGCTCCCAATCCGGCCTACGGAGTAGCGATTACCTATCATCTAAAAGATTCACTTAAGACAAAAAAGTCGGAAAGAATCTCGAGAGATCGAAAATTAGCTGCTGCAGGGAAAGACACTCCTTATCCAAGCTGGGAGAGATTCAAAGAAGAAGATCGGGAAACTGCCCCGCGAGTAGAATTAAACATTCGCGACACCAAAGGAAATCTAGTTCGTCGACTTAGAGGCAGTACCTCCAGTGGAACACATCGCACTAACTGGGATCTTCGTTACGGCGGTGGCAGTCGCGGCATGTTAGCAATCCCGGGAAAATACACCGTCGACATCACTCAGACAGTGGACGGAGAAACGACAGAATTAGTCGGAGCGACGGAATTTGAAATTGAACCGTTACTCTATGGGCAAACCAGCGGCCCTGACCGCGAGGCCATTTTGAAATTTGTCAAAAAAGCACAATCTTTATCGCAATCACTTCAAGGCGCGAGCCAAATTGCGGCTAACGTGCAGGAAACGCTCGATGCAATCGAAAGCGTGATTTCGAGATCACTCGAACTCGATGCATCACTTTTGAACAATGTTCGCGCTATTGAATTACAACTGATGGACGTAATGGAGCAGTTCGAAGGCGACCCTACCAAACCACAACGTAATGAACCTGCGGCACCGGGAATCAGCCGTCGCGTCAGGACAATGATGTTTGGAGCCATGGGTAGCACAGAGGGGCCAACCGGAACCCACAAGCGCCAATACGAAATTGCGTTAAAACAGTTTCAAAAAGCTTCCAAAGAGCTTGAAAAGATAGTGGATGTTGAAATCCCTAAACTCAACAAACAGCTTGACGCTGCGAATGCACCGTGGACGCCCGGAAGAAAAATTCCACGCGTGAAATAGGTAGCATTCGTGGAATTGGAGATTTGTTGTACTTCGCTTCAACTGTATATTTCCAGAGTTACTTCACCAGCCATCCTAAGTGACACCCCCTCCGAGACGATCCACGGGTTTCCCCCGTGTGGTCGTGGGCGGGGCTTCATTTTAGAATACGTCGAAAGCATTCGGTTTTTCAGGCGATCTTATGGCACAATTTTCTTCTCCCAAGTCATCCATTCCAAGCTGTGTCTCCAAGATAGAATCGTCTGTTTCCAATCGTCTTAGCTTTCGCTCACGGTGGCCAGAGGTATTAGTACAAGCGCGGCAGTTCCAACCACCTATCGCCCCAGAGGATTATATTCATCTTTGGGAAAGATGCCGGGATCAAACTCAATCGGATAACCATTTAACGCCTATCTGGTTCCCAAACGACAAGGATCTCGACGCATCCAATGTCTACCAATGGATGAGCGAGTTGGGAATGGAGGATTTTTCAGAATTCCACCAATGGAGCATCTCTTCTCGGGTCGCGTTTTGGACCAAAGCTATCGAAAAATTGGGAATTAAATTTAATCAGAATCCAGTAGAAATTCTTAATGATTCTGAGGGGGTCGCCGAAGCGATTTGGCTTGATCAAGCAAGGCTTAATATCGCAGAGAGTTGCTTTTCAGCATTGCCAACGGATGTCGCAATTCTCAGTCAAAAACCTGGCCATCCAATTCAACGGCAGACGTATCAAGAGTTAAGAGCAAGGGCCAATCAAGTTGCCAACAGCCTCGTCCGCGCGGGCTGTCAACCGGGAGACGCCATCGCAGTTGTAATGCCCATGACGGCGTGGTCAGTTGCTATTTATTTAGGAATCGTTTTCGCAGGCTGCTCAGTCGTATCTATCGCCGACAGTTTCGCAGCCCCTGAGATTTCAACGCGTTTAATAATTTCAGATGCAAGACTTGTGTTCACCTATGACCACCAGAATCGCGCCGGAAAAAAGCTACCACTCTTTTCAAAAGTCGCGAACGCTACGGAACTTCCAGCTATTGTCCTAAACGCAGATGAAAATCTCAGTTGTACTCTTCGCTCACAGGACATTGCGTGGACTGATTTTCTAGCCACAGAAACAAGTTTCGAATGTGTCGACTGTGCCAGCCATGATACGATTAACATTCTTTTCTCGAGTGGCACCACAGGAGACCCGAAAGCTATTCCGTGGAATCATACAACTCCGATCAAATGTGCAATCGATGGATACTGCCACCAAAACATTCAGCCCGGCGACGTTTGTGCCTGGCCTACCAATCTCGGCTGGATGATGGGACCCTGGTTGATTTTCGCTAGTCTCATCAACAAGGCGACGATTGCCCTCTACGAAGATGCTCCCTCCGGCGTTGAGTTTGGGACATTTATTCAACAGGCCGAAGTCACCATGCTCGGCGTCGTTCCAACAATTGTCAAAGCCTGGGAGGCAAGTGGGTGCATGAATGAACTCGATTGGTCAAACATTAAGTGCTTTAGTTCTACCGGAGAAAGCTCTCAAGCAGGCACCATGGTTTTTCTATCAGCCTTGGCTAACATCAAGCCGGTGATCGAATATTGTGGTGGCACTGAAATCGGTGGTGGCTACGTTTCCTCCGTCGCCGTCCTGCCCAACGTTCCGGCCGCCTTCAATTCGCCAGCAGTTGGTTTGGATTTCCTATTAATTGACCCGGTTGACCACCATCTTAGCGATCAAGGTGAAGTTTTTCTTGTCCCGCCCTCGATTGGCCTAAGTGACCGCCTTATCAATCGAGACCACTTTGAAACCTATTATGCCGAAACTCCCAATCTCCCCAACACATCTCAACTTCGGCGCCACGGAGATTATTTTCGTAAATTCATGACGGATGACGGCCCCGTTTTCGAAGCAGGTGGACGAGCGGACGACACTATGAATCTTGGAGGGATCAAAATAAGCTCTGCGGAAATAGAGCGGGTACTCAATCAAGTCGCCCCCGTTATCGAATCGGCAGCCGTCTCGTACTCTCCCACACATGGTCCGGATCAACTAGTCATTTTTGCGGTCCTCAGCCACGCCACGGACGCAAACCAGCTCCAGAGAACAATGAACCAGGCATTAAAAACAGAACTCAATCCACTATTCAAAGTCCACTCGGTCATCGAGATTAAAGCAATGCCAAGGACTGCATCCGGAAAAGTCATGCGGCGCAAGCTACGTGACCAAATTGCCTGAGAGAAATTAATCCAACGGGTGGAAGAGCTAAACTGAGGCCTCGAGCCTGCCAGTTAATTCCATGATTCGCGCCTCTACATTCGCTTCCGATTCAAACGCTCGTTCCTCAATCAGAATCCATTTCAACCAATTCAAAGCACCAAGAAAAGCTGAGGGTTGATCAAGAATATAAATTAGATCAATTTCCTGAGCAGTTAACGGTCGGGATTGAGAGTACAAATCGATTGCGTACTCCCAACGTGATCGATCCTCCGGAACAAGGCTTCCCAGTACTCGCGAAAGATCGCACGCGACACTGTCCATTTGCATCGCACCAAAATCGACCAATCCTGAAAGCTCATTCCCGCGAAAAAAAAGATGGTCATGCCAAATATCGCGAATAACTGGTTGGA
This sequence comes from Mariniblastus sp., assembly GCA_011523945.1. Classification (GTDB taxonomy): domain Bacteria; phylum Planctomycetota; class Planctomycetia; order Pirellulales; family Pirellulaceae; genus Mariniblastus. Next base: position 67,791 of record WTFU01000044.1, read on the forward strand.
CAGGAAACACGACCACTCGCAACGACTCGAGATTTGCAGTGATTCGCTGGATATAAGAAGCACCCAGTCCCAAAACCAAAGCCCGTAATCGATAAATATAATCTGGCAATTCCGGACCTGAGCACTGCCCAATCGCTGCGATCAATGATGTAGAATCCGCCATCGCCTCGTATCGCATGCGCAGATTCTTCGACCTTTCAAATCCTAGATTCACTTGCGCAGAAGCAAGATGGAATTTCGCAAGACTCTCGGCCACCCTCGCTAGCCGAGTTTCGTTCGGGTCATCCTTAAAGCAAGCAACGCCCTCCATCCACTTCGTCACTTCCCAGAAAAATCCGCCCGCCGAGATAAAACGCTTCCCAGATTTCGTTTCCAATGGTGCAGGAATGAAGTCACAGCCCATTCCGGCAGTGTGTACCAAGACTAAGTTGATCCATTCGAGGCGTTCGCGATTTGGGTGGGACAGAGGCCAACGACGGACGCAGTAACTGCTCTCTGCGGTTCCAATTTTCCATAGCTGAGCTCCGCTGAAACCGCCATTGCCTCCGAGATAGTCAATGTTCAGTACTTCAGGAAGCACATAATGCTGCAAAATGGAACGTACAATCGACAGAGCAGCCACCCTTTATTTATCAGTCTCGCAACTGAGAGACAGCCACCGAGATATTCTGGCCGCCAAAACCAAAACTGTTGGTTAACGCCATGTTACACTCAGCCTCGCGGGCTTCATTGGGAATATAATCGAGATCGCACAATGGGTCAGGATTTTCGTAATTGATGGTTGGTGGCAGCACGTTGTCTCGCATTGCCATTAAGCAGACGATTAACTCCGTCGCTCCAGCGGCGGCAATCAAGTGGCCCATCATACTCTTGGTACTGGAAATTGGAGTGTTCATGGCATTTTCACCGAACACCTCGCGACACGCTTTCGTTTCCACTTTGTCGTTTACCGTCGTACTTGTACCGTGAGCATTAACATAATCGATTTGCTCAGGCACAATGCCTGCATCTTCCAATGCCATCCTCATGCACCCAATTGCACCGCGACCGTCAGGGTGAATATCTGTCACCCGAAACGCATCGGCGGTGGAACCGTAACCCACAATCTCGCCCCAAATATGTGCACCACGCGCTTTGGCTCGCTCATATTCCTCGAGCACAACCATCGCCGATCCCTCACCTAAAACAAATCCATCACGCAAACGATCGAAGGGCCGAGACGCACCCTGAGGGTTGTCATTATTGGTTGAGAGGGCCGTTAATAGATTGAATCCAGTCACGCCGAAGGGATGAATCATACTGTGAGTTCCACCGGAGAGCATTACATCCGCCTCCCCACGACGAATGATCTCTGTTGCCTCACCAACCGCCTGATTACTCGCAGCACAGGCGGTTAAGCAATTCGCATTCGGCCCCTGAGCATTAAATAAACTGGCAATATGGCCAACGGGCATATTGGGTTCCTGCTCCAATTCTACGACAGGGTTGAGCCGATCGAGCCCCGTACGGGTAAATTCTGCGAGATCGAGACTGCCATCGTCTTTAAGCGATGACGCCATCATCGCGGCAAAAGAAAGAAAATCCTGATTCCCCTCGCCACTTCCCATGTAGACCCCAAATCGTCGTGGGTCCGTTATTGAATCACCAACCCCCGAAGCCTGAAAAGCCTGAATCGCAGCTCCAGCTGCAAACTTGGAATGCCGACCACGCAATTCCCACAACTTTGGATCGTCAACGACGCTGGAGATGTCCCAATCTTTGATTTCAGCTGAAATGCGGGTAGGGAAATTACCTGCATCAAAAATCGTCGTATAGCCGACGCCCGACTTACCTTCTTTGATCGCTGACCAAACGGTCTCTATATCAT
>WTFU01000169.1 GCA_011523945.1 Mariniblastus sp.
GTTTTAGCACCTGCAAACGCCATGCCGTGATCAGCGGTAAACACAATCAGCGTCTTATCATAAACACCGGCCTCTTTTAATATTTCAACGAGCCTCCCTAGGCCTTGATCGATTCGAGCACAGGATTGGTAGTACTGGGCAATTTCAGAACGCGTTTCGGCTGTATCACTCAGGAATGGAGGTACCGTAACCTTGGCAGGATCGTAAAAAACTTCCTCGACACCGGGATAAGACCCTCGTTCCGGTTTATTCCCAAACAGATCAGGCTTGAGCTTTAACTCGGACGTCTTATCGACCCCGCCACCGCGGTGTGGATCCGAGGTTCCAAAATACAAGAAAAATGGCCGATCATCAGAGCGGTCTGAAATAAAGTCACGACACTTTTCTGCCATCTCAACGGCGCTTCTCGAATTGCCGCGCAAATAGGTTTCAAACCGATAAACAGCTTCCGGACCGACATGGTATTTACCGATGTGCCCCGTTCGATATCCGGCATTCGCCAAAACCCGCGGCAAGGCCAGTGACACAACATTGTGATAGGAGTCAAACTTATGAAAATGGTGCTGGTGGCCGTACTGTCCATTCTTGTGGTTGTGGAGTCCTGACATGACAACGGATCGACTTGCACTGCAACTTGCAGTGGTCGCATAGGCGCGATTAAACACAACACCGTCCTTGGCCAGTTGATCAATGCAGGGGGTTGCCGCCAAGGGATCTCCATAACAGCCAAGTGTTGGACCTTCATCATCGGTAATAAAGAAAACGATATTCCGCTCAGCCGGTTCAGAAGCAAGCGTTGGTAACGAACCACACACGGCAAAAATCAGCGTAATCGCTCCAATGAGACAACTCGCACCGAGATCATATAATTTCATTCCCGATCCTAAAACAAAAACAGCAGACGAAACTTTACTGGCAAATCTTGAACTTCCGAGTATAAACGAGTCTGCAGGCAGATCAAAATTGATCTGTTTTCAAATAACTTACCCGAAACGGGGTGAAGAAATTTGGAGGACTGCGGTCTGACGCAAACGGTCCGCGGTCAACATTCAAACAGGCGCAACACCAAACTGAAGGAGTCCCACCAATGCCAAATGTAGACTGGAGTTACCATCGCCCGGGCTGAAAGACCTGTGTAAAAACGCAAGAGTTTCTTGCGAACGCCGGCATTACCCCCAATACCGAAATTAATGCGAAAAAAGAGACCTATCAAAAACAGCAGGCACTCAAGCTTGTCGGGGCAGCTAACCACCTGTTTGTCGCTCGGGGTAAGAAAGTCGTCGAACTCAATCTAAAAAAAGACGCGCCCTCAGAAACCGAAATTTTAAAGTTGATCCTTGGACCAACCGGAAACCTCCGTGCTCCAACGTTGACTTGCGGCAAGAAAATGATCGTTGGATTTAACGCAGAGATGTACGAGAATATTTTCGGTTAATACGAATCTGATTTTCGGATTCTCTTTTGAAACATTCGCTCATTAGGATCGAGATGACCACCCAAAGGTTGGCTAGGCTACCTTCGTATGCTTGACCGCCGCAAATCCCATGGCGACCATCGCAACGACAACTACCAGGTTCAAAACCAAGGTAAGGACTAACCAAATCTGCAGGACACGCCCTAGGAAGCTTGGAGGTGGTTCCGAACCGCCAGAGTAGAGAAATCCGACGACCATTATAAAAACGAACAAAATAACCACGTTAGCGACCGATCCGATCCAACTGCCCATCGCCAACTTCGCCGCTTGTTCAACTGCTTTCGCCTTGATGTTTCTACCAAGACGCTGGAAGAACAAAAACATAAACAAGACGTTAGCTAACAATAAAGCAAACGGACTTAAGAGGATAGCGAAAGCGAAAATTCCTCCTACCGCTCGCCCGGTCGCTTCGGCATCCTGACCGCTAACCCCACTAATAACACCAACACCAACGGCGCCCACCGCGCCCACCAAGATTATAACGATTGGCAAAACAATCAGGCCTACCAGCGAACCAATCGCAAATCCTGCCGCCAATTTTTCATTCTTGTTGGGAGCGAATAAACAAAGAACTTGGCCAACAAACGCAATAAATCCTGCAAATGGTGTAGCAATGCCTATCAGTATAAAGATGATACTAAAAACTTTTATGATCAGACTGTCTTCATCGGGAGACGGCGTTAAAGCCATAAGCAGTATGACCAATAAGAAAAAAACGGACGCCCCTAACAGAAGGCACCACGAAACCAACTGCATCCAAATTCCAATTCGGGCAACCGCATAAGGCCGAACGTCGACGGCAGGTTCCTGCCTTTTCCGCTTCACGCCTCCCTTGGGTTTGTTTGCTGGAGCGGAGGCGTAAGGATTGCCGAGGATCGACTCCATCCCATCGGATTTCACTTCCTCTTCTTGTTGTACCTCTTTCTTGGCAACTTCTAAATCTGCAAACCCGGGATCCTCAATCGAGAAATTCCCAAGCGGATTGCTTCGAGTAGGTGGCGGAGGCGCCGAAAAAATATCAGCTTGTTGTTTAATGCTTCCCTGAATTCCCATCTTCGAAATCTCTTGCTGGCTCGGCTGCAAGACCTTACTGACGGCCGTCTGAGGTTCCGACTTCCTGGTCGACAATTGCTGTGACGGAGTTGGCTTCCCAGCATTCTGCGGCGGCGCGGGAGTACGGAAACTAGCACCACATTTCTGGCACTTCACCGGCTTTCCCAAAGCACTGTCGGGGAGACGATACTTCGTTTTACATTTTGGGCAAGCAATAGAGACAGGCATTTAGATTCAGGGGTTTAAAAAAAATAATCCGGGGGCCAGCTTTTGAGACCAAAGGCCTCAGTTCGGTTTTCAAGCTTTCAATTATAGTTCGCAAGACAAGTTGAGGGGAAAAGCATACAGGTCAAACTCCAACTTATACTTGCAAAACAAACGTTTTAACCGATTCTACCGCTAAATGCTTGTTGCAATTGAATATTATTAAGTTCTCGAATCAAGGGAGCACAGCAACCTCGCGTCCACCCCGGGTTCCCATCGCCGCCCAAATGGGTCGGGAAATACTATTTACGACAAAACTAACTGACCCATCCATCCGCGCTACGTTTACTCCCTGCTCATGGTATGAACGAACCGTTACAGCCGCATAAGTCGGCCTTTCCAGATGCCGACCTTCCTGTTGGGAATTGAAATCAATATCATATTGAACGCCTTCAAACTCATAGGAAACGACCGTATTAGGAGAGAACACCGTGGTAAATCCGGTGTGATGCACTCTCCCGTCACTCCAAACGGTGTGGCCAGTATTTCGATCTTTTCCCGCCCCCAGCTTGCGTTCAACCGAACTCATCCCCAAAAAAGCCTGTGGCCCTGCCGGAAACACACCATCAAACGAGTCATGATTGCGCAGGTAACTCGTAAAAGACTTTACGTCCGAGATCGCCCAGGTATTGCTCAGTCCATCGGTGAAGTCTGAGTGCCGCGTCGCGTTGGCAACACAGAACGCACCATCCCCAGATTCCCGAGATACCGGGTCGTAAACCAGCCAACTGCCGAGATTAAAACCGTAGCTGGTCGAATGAACGTAATCTTTTCCATCTTTCGTTCGCACTCCCGACTGATAATCGCTTGGACATGAATAGACGGGCGCTCCAAAGGCAGGAATACCGGAATCGACTTGTTCATGCCAATCAACCTCAAAGTTGATCCCCTTTTGGGCATTTGCCTGCTCAATCATCGGCAGTAATTTTGCATGAATTGACCAAGAACCACGAGTCAGACCGCTCTTTGGTATGTCAAAGCTCGTGGGATACTCATGATGTGCTGTTTCGTGATTGGCCACAGCCAAAGAGATTTGACGCAAATTATTGGCGCAACTCACTCGCCGTGCCGCACTTCGGACCGATTGAATTGCAGGCAACAGCATCCCGATCAAAATTCCGATGATCGCGATGACAACCAGCAACTCGACGAGCGTAAACCCATGTTTCGGCAAATCACGATAGACCGACGGGCAATGCCCAAGTGTCGCTTTTAAAATTCCAATGTTGCGTTTTGCCATACTCTTATTATTTTCACTACACCGCTACACTCAAACCACAAGCCGCCTCCCACCATCGCTCAGGCAGACCAACCGTTGGAAAAGGATACGATTACGCAGGTTATTGTCGGCGAAGCCTCAAACGCACACTGCGACTACCCATTTCGGTAACGTAATCACCGACTCTCTAGCCTACCGCTCACCAGCAATAATTGTGACTTAGCTTGATAAAAACCAGTAAAAAAACTAATTCCGTATAAAACCTCTCTGTCAGTAAGCTATGCGTCAAGCTGGCCAACGGGAAGCCTCCCATCCCTCCAAACTCAAAATCGAAAGTCTAAAACAGGCACCATCTTCTCATCTAAGTGAATTCGTTTTTGGCCAACGAACGATTTCCTAAAAAGAACCGTTGAAGTCCTGTCTCCCCCAAGCCATAAAAACTTGTCGATTCCGAAGAAAATTTCGATTTGTGCAATGGAAACCAACAGCCTAATTCGATAATCTGAGGTACATTTAACGTCAAAGAAGCAACCCACGGAGGGTTGTAAAAACGATTCCAAATTTTTTGTGGACGGACCGGTTACAAGAAATGTGGTTTCCGACGGAAATCCCAAACAAACTCGACCACCTTATGCGACACTTCAGCATTGTGAATAGAGCTGTCTTGGCAATTCCTTCATGGACGAATCCCGGCCTGTGACGACGATCGGCATTGATTAATGAACGTTTTCAGTCGAGCTTACATCGACAGTTTATTTGATGATTACCAACAAGATCCAAGTTCGTTGCCACCTGAATGGCAAACCTTTTTTGAGAGCTTTGATCCCGAAGACAGTGAGATCGACTTCACTTCGCTTCCGGTAGCTTCAAATTCTTCCGCCTCTTCGCCAGATCACAACACGACGAACAGTCGCAGTGTTGCTCAACTGCAGGACCGGGTGGATCAACTCATTCGTGGCTTTCGTGTCCGTGGGCACCTCGAAGCAAAGATTGACCCACTCGGTCGGCCTAGAGCCACCAACAATGAATTGAATCCGGAATCCTACGGACTCCTACCATCTGATTTCCCCAAAAACTTCTCGGCACGGACTGTTGATGGTCAAAATTTCAGATCGCTCGAGGAGATCGTTGATCTGATGCGGCAAACCTACTGTCGCTCGATTGGCGTCCAGTTCATGCACATTGATGACCACGATGTCCGTAATTGGTTGCAAACGCGAATGGAAGGTTCGCGGAATCGGATGCAGCTGCACCGAAAGACACAACTAAGAATTTTGACCAAACTGACGGACGCCGTCATTTTCGAAGAATTCATGCGCAAGAAGTTTTTGGGCGCAAAGACATTTTCACTCGAGGGAGCTGAGACCCTAATTCCGTTACTCGATCTTGCACTTGAAAAAGCCGGTGATCACGGCGTCAAGCAAGTAGTGTTAGGAATGGCTCATCGCGGCCGCCTAAACGTGCTGGCCAATATCATGGGCAAACGGGCACAGAATATTTTCTGGGGATTCGATGACCCTGATCCTGAAAAACACCGCGGCGGCGGAGATGTCCTCTACCACCTCGGGCACAGCAACGACTGGGTCACCAGCAAAGGTAAGAGGGTTCATATCTCACTTTGCTTTAATCCCAGCCACCTTGAGTTTGTAAATCCGGTAGCCATGGGACGTTGCCGAAGCAAGCAAGATCGCTCCTCAGATTTCGATCAATCGGAAACCATGACAGTCTTGATCCACGGCGATGCTGCCTTTGCTGGCGAAGGCGTTGTCCAGGAAACACTCAACCTGAGCCAACTCGACGGCTATAAGGTCGGCGGAACGCTGCACGTCATCGTCAATAATCAAGTTGGTTTCACCACCGATTGCCGCGACAGTCGCTCTACAACTTACGCAAGCGATGTCGCAAAAATGCTGCAAATCCCAATTTTTCACGTCAACGGAGAAGACCCAGAAGCTGTCGCCCAGGTAGTCAACCTCGCGATGGAATTTCGACGCGCCTTCAATCGGGATGTTGTCATCGACATGTATTGCTACCGGAGGCTGGGACACAACGAAAGTGACGAGCCGAGATTCACCCAACCGTTGATGTATAAATCCATTGACAGTCGACCGACAATCCGCGACAGCTACCTAAAACGACTTCTTAAAATGCAGGAAGTCACGCAGGAGGAAGCCGATCAGATTGCCGAACAGCGAGGCACCAAGCTTCAGGACGAATTCGAATCCACCAAGGTGGAAGGATTTACTCCAGATACCCAAACGCTCGAAGGATTGTGGGCCGGATACTACGGAGGAAAAGAGCGATCCGATGACGAAGCGGATACCACGGTTTCTGAAGCGTCTTTAACTGAGGTGATTCGTAAATCAGCGACGGTCCCCGAAACCTTTAATCTACACCGAAAATTAAAGCGTGTGCTCGAGACACGCATCGACTCAGCCAATGGCAATCGAGCAATCGATTGGGCCACGGCTGAACTTGCAGCGATGGGCACGCTCGCGATGGAAGGCCACCCGGTCCGTCTTTCCGGTCAGGACTGCGGTCGTGGAACGTTTAGCCAACGTCATGCAGTATTGCATGACACAGAATCAGCTGAGTCGTACACACCTCTCAACCACCTCGGAGAGTCACAAGCCAAGGTAAACGTTATCAATAGCCCTCTAAGCGAGGCCGGCGTTCTCGGATTCGACTATGGATACAGCCTCGACTCGCCTGACAGCCTGATTATCTGGGAAGCTCAGTTTGGTGACTTCTTCAACGCCGCTCAAGTGATCGTTGACCAATTCATCTGCAGCGCAGAAGACAAATGGGATCGATTGAGTGGATTAACGATGTTCCTACCGCACGGTTTTGAAGGTGCGGGCCCTGAACATTGCAGCGGTCGACTTGAGAGATTTTTGACGTCCGCGGCGGAACACAATTTCCAGGTCGCCATTCCGACAACCGCCGCGCAGCACTTTCACCTGCTCCGCCGACAGGTCAAACGAAAATGGCGAAAACCGTTGGTTGTTTTCACGCCGAAGAGTCTACTTCGTGAACCGTATGTCGCGTCGCCAATTGAGCAGTTCACCAATGGGCAATTCCAACGGGTCATCGCTGACGAGGCAGTTCGTCACAACAGCGCACCGCAACGTGTGCTGTTGACCGCCGGAAAAATTGGCGTGGAACTACTGAAAGCCAGGGAGCACGCTCAACGTAATGATTTTGCCGTTATTAGAGTCGAACAACTTTACCCCCTACCTCATAAAGAAATCGAAGCCTGTTTAAGCCAATACGCCTCAGGCACGCCGGTTCTCTGGGTTCAGGAAGAGCCTAGAAACATGGGTGCCTGGTACTTTATGAAGGTTAAATGGGATGAATTTGGACTCGAAGAAAAATGGCCTTTAAAAGTCATCTGCCGGCCGGAATCGGCTAGTCCGTCCACCGGCTCAAAGAAGTCTCACAAAATTGAGCAAGAGGATATCATGAACACTGCGATGAGTTTCCAACGAATCGCAAACGTCTAGACAATCAGCACCGAATCCAACAGAAAACCGTTCCGTCGATTTTCGAATAATTATTTTAGCCCAATAAATCCCAACTCAGAATCAGTCGAACATGTTTGAAATCAAAGTCCCCGAATTTGGCGAGTCAATTCAGGAAGTTCAGGTCGCAGCATGGCTTAAGCAGCCTGGCGACTGGATTGAAAAAGACGAAGACATCGTCGAACTCGAATCCGAAAAAGCATCTCAGGCGCTGAGCTCCGAGCGAGCGGGCATCTTGCAACAAATCAAGGTTGCCGATGGGGAATTTGCTCAAGTCGGAGATATCCTGTGTGTCATTGAGGAAGGCGAAAAACCGACCGGCGCCGCCAGCGCTGCTGCAGCCGCTGCAGGGGGAAGCACCGCGGTTGTCGCTCATCCACCTGCTAAAACCACTGAATGGATCATGCCGGCAGCCGAACGCGTGCTTAGCGAGTACCAAATCTCCGCGGATGCGATCACACCCACCGGCCCCGGCGGACGACTTTTGAAAGAAGACGTTCTTAATTACGTACGAACCAAAGGTCTCAAACCAACCGACGCCCAACCTGCCCAACCTACTTCGGCAAGCCCCCCGAGCAAACCGCAACCGGTCACTGTCTCAGCACCAGACACCAATGAACGGATTGAAAAATCTGTTCCAATGAGCATGATTCGGCGAACCATCTCGAAGAGACTGGTCGAAGCTCAGCAAACAGCTGCCTTGCTGACTACGTTTAACGAAATCGACATGTTGCCGGTAAAAGAACTTCGTTCGAAATACAAAGATGCTTTCCTCAAGAAGCATGGCGTTAAGTTAGGATTTATGTCGTTCTTTGCAAAAGCAGTCGTCGAAGGGTTAAAACGTTACCCCGCCATTAACTCTGAAGTTCGAGGCGATCGTGTGATCGTCAAAAACTATCACGATATTGGAATCGCGATTGGAGGCGGTAAGGGGTTAGTCGTACCTATCCTTCGCAACGTCGAAAACATGAGCTTCGCAGTCGTCGAGCGGAAAATCGGCGAATTCGCGGCGCTGGCTCAGGCAAACAAAATCGTTCCCGACGACCTAAAAGGCGGTACCTTTACGATTAGTAACGGCGGCGTCTACGGTTCGCTACTCTCCACACCCATCGTGAACCCGCCTCAAAGTGGAATACTTGGACTCCATACGATTCAGGAACGTCCAATTGCTCTCAACGGAGAAGTCGTGATCCGCCCGATGATGTACGTGGCGCTGACTTACGACCACCGAATCGTTGACGGAAAAGAGGCGGTCGGTTTTCTAAAAACAATTAAGGAAGTGCTCGAAGAGCCCGCCCGCTTATTCCTTGAAGTTTGAATGCTTCATTCAGATTCGAAATCCGGATTTGAAGGTCTCGAACAACCACTTCAGATTTTCTCAAGTTATTGCCGCTTATCCTCAACCTCATAGCGATACTTTATTTATCATGGCTGATCAAAAATTTGACCTTATCATTGTCGGAGGTGGTCCCGGTGGTTATGTCGCAGCAATACGTGCCGCGCAATTGGGATTAAAAACGGCTGTCATCGACGAGAATCCACAATTTGGTGGAACTTGTCTTCGCGTTGGCTGTATTCCCAGCAAAGCCCTTCTCGAGTCCAGCCACCTGCTCGTCGAGGCTCGCGACCACATGGTCGAACACGGAATCACGGCGACCAAATTAACTGTTGACCTCTCAGCCATGATGAAGCGGAAGTCGAAAATTGTTGACACCCTTACCGGTGGAATCAACATGCTTCTCAAGCGGAACAAAGTTACAACTTACGTCGGCCGCGGAAAACTAGCGGGGAACGGACAGGTCGTTGTCTCTACTGGGGACACTCTCGTCGCGGCGAACATCATTGTCGCGACCGGCAGTGTCCCCATGCGTCTTCCCGGTATCGAGTTCGATGGCGAATTCATTGGTGACAGTACAACCGCACTGAGCTATCCGAATGTTCCTAAAAGCCTAGTCGTGATTGGTGGAGGCTACATTGGCCTCGAACTAGGATCGGTCTGGAGCAGACTCGGTTCGAAAGTCATTATTCTTGAAGGCATGGACCACGTACTGCCGGGCCTTGACCAAGAGATTGCAAGAACCGCAAAACGAACATTTGAAAAGCAGGGACTCGAATTCCACACCAGCATGTGGGTCGAAAGCGCGAAACGCGAGGGAAACAACTGCGTCGTCAAATGCAAAGATGCCGCCCCCATCCAATGCGATCGGGTACTGGTCTCGGCAGGACGGGTTCCCAATACCGCCGACGTTGGACTGAAAGAAGCTGGCGTCGAACTTGACCAGCGAGGATTTATTTCCGTCAATCAACACCTTGCTACTTCAGCTCCTGGGGTCTTCGCGATTGGAGACTGTATCGGAGGAGCAATGCTGGCTCATAAAGCATCCGAGGAGGGAATTGCCTGTGTTGAGTGGATCGTGAACGGGGCAGGGCATGTCAACCACGACACGATTCCTGCTGTTGTTTACACCCACCCTGAGATTGCGATGGTCGGGAAGACCGAAGAACAGCTCAAGGCCGAGGGTGTTTCCTACCGGAAAGGCTCCTGCCCATTCGGGGCTAACGGTCGAGCGAGAGCGATGGGCGAAGCTGAAGGAAAAATTAAAATTCTTGCCGATGCCCAATCTGACCGTATCGTCGGTGTCCATGCAATTGGCGCTCGTGCAGGCGATTTGATCGCGGAAGCAGCGGTGGCAATGAATTTCGGTGCCTCTAGTGAAGATCTGGCTAGATGCTGCCATGCCCATCCGACACTGTCAGAAATCATGCAGGAAGCGGCACTCGCCGTCGATGGCCGGGCAATCCACACTTAATCCATACGTTTTACCAGCACAACCTTCCTCCCAATCAACCGTGAATGGCAGGCCTTGAGTCGTCGGTTTTTTCGAATGATGAAGTGCTAGCGTGCTAAACGTCTGGACTTAAATCTCGGGTTTTTCTAACTTCCCCGCTAACGACCCGTCTCTGGAGATTGCGTTAATGAAAAACCGCGCCGTGAAATACGCAAAAATTACTCTACTGCTCGCAATTAGTTGGCTCCTAATCCCGCAATTCGGGACCTCGTGTTTGCTTGGGCAGGATTTTCGAATCGACTCCCAGGTTTACATTGACGCTCAAAGATCACCTGTCTCTGAGAATATCACGCTCTTTTCCTCAGGTATTATTTATGACTTTCAACTCTCTGACACCGGAGAGATCGAAACCGAAGAAACCGTAATTTTTGATAGTCGCCAAAAAACGTTTACACTTCTGAATCACGCCAAGAAAACTAAACTCAAGCTTTCTGATTTGCAACTGATTTCCATTTACGAAGGTGTGCGCAAAGAA
>WTFU01000156.1 GCA_011523945.1 Mariniblastus sp.
GTTGCGTTTGGAGCAACCGTTAAAGTGCTGGACGTCGATCTTGACGACGAAGAAGAAATCACACTTGTCGGTGACGGTGATGAGGACTACGACGCTGGAAAATATTTGATCACAAGCCCGATTGGCAGGGGGCTGTTAGGGAAGAAAGTCGGCGATATTGCAGACATTGAAGTGCCCAAGGGAACTCTGCAGTTCAAAGTTCTCGAAATCACCTACGATTAAGAATTTTCCCCATTCACCGAGGCACTTTTCAATAAAGAGATGCCTCGGAGGTTTTCAGTTGGCAGTGGCGGCCTTTCTTGGCCTTTCTCAAAAACCGGCCATTGGGGGGCGGTTTTCAGCTTACCCTGCTTTACAAATCGGAAGACTCGACCAGTCTTGGCTCGCTCGACGAATGCTAGCGATCAATATCCGGTCTAGTCCCGCTCTTCGCCGCGTCGATGAAGACGATGGACGACCGCGCTATGTGTGGTCTGAATTGGTTTTCAATCCACTAGATGCCAGAGATTGACTCCCCCACGTTGCACGAGATGGGGAGTTGTCTGGTTTCCGCAACCCAGAGCCGAACAAATGTTCGTGCGGATTAACTTACTATGAATGATAAATTTCAGCAGCATTCGTATTGGCGAATCTATTTGCAACTGATCATTGGAATCACATTAAGTCTTGCTTCACCAAGTTTCGGTTTCGCGCAAACCGCTCAGATCGATTACGCGGTTGCAGCAAATCATTATACCCAAGAGAGCTGGGAAGAGTCGATTGAAGCATTCGGCAAGCTCGTAAGAGACTATCCCGCATCCGAAGAGGCCGTGACGGCCAAGTTCTTTATTGCTGAAATCCTAATGAAGCAACAGGACTATCAAAGTGCATTCCGGGCGTATCAAAATTTTATTCAAGATTATCCGAGTAATGCTTATCGGTCGCGGGCGACCTTCCGGTTGGGCGAATCGGCGTATCGTCTGTCAAATTATGATGTAGCTATTCGTTCGCTTGAGGATTTTATTCTCAACCACGCACAGCACGATCTAAACGAGTATGCGCTTGCCTATTTGGGTGAAATTCGGCTGATTAAAGAGGAGCCTCAGCTTGCTAAGCGGGCATTCGAGACCGCCTTGCGAATCTACCCAACCAGCACAATGTCAAACAATTGCAGGCTTGGTTTGGCAAAGGCTCTCCAAGTGCTGGGGCATGAGGAAGACGCTGTTAAGTTTTATCAATTTTTGATTTCCCAAAACTGTGACGGATTACTGGCTGATTGTAATTTGCAATTGGGGATCATTTATCTGGGAAGACGTGAATTTGATGATGCAAAAGAGAGCTTTCGAAACGCCATTCGGCTGGCAGAAACGGATCCGTTTCGGGTGGAGGCGACTTATTGGCTTGCGAGAAGTCACAATGAGTTGAGCCAATACTCCGAGGCTCTGGTTCTTCTCAAAGACGTTTATGAGAGTGAATGCCAAGAACGGGTGAAAGTTGCAATTTGGTTTGATGGCGCAATCGCGGCCGATCGAATGAACCAGTCAGAGCTTTCAAAAACATGGTTAAAAAAGATATGGGAACGGTATCCTCAGAATCCACTTGCCGACGATGCAATGCGGCAATCGCTTGAAATCGACATCAGAGGTAAAGATACAGCTTCAGCACTTCGACTGATTGATAAATTTCGTGTTGCCTATAAAGACAGTCGATTAATGCCAGAGGTTTTAGAACTTGAGGGTCGAATCCATTACTCTGCGGAAGAGTATCAGACCGCAATCAACGTCTTTCGGGATTTGTTGAAAAACTATTCAGGAAGTGCCGCTCGCGATTCAAATTGGCGTTATCTCAAGGCGCTGGCTCACATCGGCGTCGAGGAATTTGAATACTCGAACAATGAGCTCTCCAAGATTTCAATCGATGGGATGCAGGACGATCTAATTCCAAAGTATCAAATCGCACGTGCGACCACGCTTTATGGTTTGGGGGAATTCGCTGCCGCAGTCTCTCATTATCGCGAATATCTCAAACTGGAAAAAACGGGTCCTGGCGCGAATCGTGCGATGGCTGAGTTGGCAATCTGCCTTGTTGAGAATGGCCAGTGGGCGGATGCAAAGTCGCAAGTTGATATGCTTCAAACGCAATCCTCTGGTGCCGAAATTTTTGAAACAACTCTCGCCTTTGTCGCCGAGAAATCATATTCCGCGGGGGAAGTTGAGTTTGCTGAAATCTGGTTTACGTTGATGATTCAAGACGGGATGAAGCACGAGACGGTTGCCCGTGGGCTCTCCGGACTAGCTTGGCTGAAGATGAAGTCAAAGGAATCGGAAGCAGCCAATCTTATTTTTGAGCGATTGCTTACCGAATTCCCAGATAGTAAATTCGGACTCGAAGCAGCTTTGGCCCGGGGAAAATATTGCGAAGATAATTCTGAATTTGAGGAGGCCTCCAAGATTTATGATTTAGTGATTCGCGAACATAGCGGATCGAGTATGGGCGATCTCGCCAGGCTTCGCAAAGCCTATGCGTTGCAGCAATTGGGCACGGTTGCTGATTTAGAAGAAGCTGAGGCACTTCTTGAGCATTGTTTGCAATCGGATCAGGCAGCCAGCGATTATGACGAATCGCTTTATCTGTTGGCTTGGATTTTGGTCGATCTCGACCGGGTCGAAGAGGGGCAGGCTGCCTTCAGAGAGATCGCCAATGAACATCCCAACAGTAAATATTGGTCTGATTCGGCCTATCGCGTGGCACTTTCGTGTTTCAAAAAACGGGAATTTGATTCTGCTCAAAAATTGGTTTCAAAACTCGTCCAGACAGAAGAGATTGAAGATGAATTGCTTTCAAAGGTTATGTCGCTGTTTGCAGAACTGACCCTGAACGAGGGGAATTGGGAAGGCTTTACAGAATCGATACGTTTAGTTGAGACACAATTAAAGAAGGCGAACGATAAGCCACTTGCCTATGCAAAAACTCAGTATTGGCTGGCAGAGTCGCTCTATCGACAGAAAAAATATGAAGAATCGCTTAAACAACTCAATAGTTTGAACTTTACCGGTCAAGCGACGCAATCAGGTTTAAAGCCTTGGGTGTTACTGCGTCGTGCTCAGTGTTTGGGCTTCCTGGATCGCTGGGTTGAAGCAGGGGAACTCGCGAAACAGTCCAAAGAAGAATTTCCAAAATTCAAAATGGCGTATGAATTTGATTTTTTAATTGGACGCCGCTTAGAGGATGACGGGCGTTTATCAGATGCCCGATCCATTTACGAATCTCTTGTCGCATCGGAAGATTGCGGGTCTACGGAGACCGCAGCGATGGCTCAATGGCGAATTGGTGAAACTTATTTTCATCAGGAAGAATATGCCAAAGCAGTGCGGGCCTACCATAAAGTTGACTCCTTGTTCGCGTATAGATACTGGCGAGGGGCAGCATTATTGCAAGCGGGGAAGTGTCAAGAGTTGTTAGGAAATAAGCGACAGTCTGTAAAGTTATATACGCGTTTGGTAGATGGATTCCCCGAATCCGAATTTTCGACTAATGCAAAAAAGCGACTAGCCGTAATTGACGATAGTTCAGGTCAAAAAAATGCGGATGTAGCTGAGCAACTAAAAACAACCAGCGACCGTTAATCTATACGGTTGGAATTTCCCAGCCTTGGAATTTGATTGGCATTGCTAATGACGTGTTGGTTAAAACGAGAGTGAGAGATAAAGATGATATTATGTTCCGGTTCTTCGCTACGAGAATTGCTCTTAAGAGTCGGTCTCGTCGCGACGCTTTTCGCAATAGTCTCGTCGGGCGAACTCTTCGCACAAGAGATTGGCAGTGGATTTGAAATGCCTTCAACCGCGGTTGAATCGACCGGTTCGGACAGCGATGTGGATTCAACTCTGGATTCAGAATCCTCAAGTCAGGTAATCTCCGGAACGCGCCGACTGACCGACATTGTGAAGAGTGGCGGCCCACTCATGATTCCAATTGGTATCTGTTCTTTCATTCTCGTCGTTTTCATTTTTGAACGGTTTATTGGGCTCCGGAGAGGAAGAATCATTCCAGGGCCGTTCACGAAGCGGTTTCTCGAGCAATTGAGAGACGGTGATCTTGATCGTGAAACGGCGTTGCAGCTTTGTGAAAGAGACAAAAGCCCAATGGCGAATGTTTTTAAAGCAGGGGTGCTCAAGTGGGGTCGGTCTGCCGTGGAAATTGAGCAATCAGTCTTGGATGAGGGGGAGCGTTCCTCGAACCATTTAAGAAAGTACTTGCGACTAATCAATGGCGTTGCGACCGTCTGCCCTCTACTCGGATTGCTGGGAACAGTTCTCGGCATGATTCATGCATTCGACTCAATCGCAACCGTCAGTTCGTCCGCAACGGATCCGAAAGCCTTGATCGCTATCGGGATTAGTCAGGCGTTGCTAACGACCGCGGCCGGGCTTTCGGTCGCCATCCCGGCCTTGATTGCCTATATCTTTTTCTGCAGTCGTGTAGATAAGCATGTGATGGAAATTGACGAACTCGGAATGAAGGTGGTCAATCTGATTTCAGCCGAAGCCATCCTCGAGCGTGATCCTGCACGGCAAGCTGCTTAAGGGAAGGAGATTGCGATATGCCTTTGAAAACACAACCCGATGACCAGTCATCTATCAATCTAACTCCGATGATAGATATTGTCTTCTTGTTGATCATATTTTTTATGGTTGGCACCAAGTTCAGTGAGCTCAATGATCTGGAACGAGATATTTCAATTAAGGTGCCCGCTGTCAGTGGGGTGGCTGCGCTTACGACTGCTCCAAGAAAACGCGTAATCAATGTACACGCAGACGGTCGAATTGATCTCGACAAAAAAATGGTTTCGCTGGGCCAGTTGCGAGATGATTTAGTGGCTGCAAGGCAACAGTACAAAAAATTGGGAGTAGTTATTCGCGGTGATGAATCAAGCCAGTATGGAAATGTGGCCAGTGTCTTTGCGACCTGCCAAAAAGCGGGAATCTCCGATTTGAATATTTCAGTTCGATCTGTAGTGAGACGCTGACCTATGGCGATCAATTTAAAACGTTAATGCCGTTGCATCAATTTTCTTGAGTGTCGACATCGAAAATATTGGATTAGTAAAGATGTACTTTTTACCAAGCAAGCCCGAATTGCTTTCCTCCGTATTACCGGCAGGAAATTTGCAGTGGTTTTTGCTGATTGGTTCAGGGATCCTTGCGGTCTCTTTACTTGTCCTGGCGATGACCAAATGGGGGCATTCGCGGCCAGTTTGGAAGTGTGTGATTTTGTCTTTTGTCGCACATATTCTTTTGCTCGCCTACGCCTGGGGAACCTGGTTGATTTTAGAGCCACCGGCCGTCGCTGAACGGGAAGTGACTCCGCTTCGCGTGAACCTGACTGAGGAATCGGGTGATTCAATTGATGGCTCGGAAATTTTGAAGTCATCGGAATCACTTTCTCAAAGTATGAAGCAATTTGTGGTCGCGCAACCTCTGCCAACTGAGAATGAGTTGGCGCGGCCCGACATGGACGCGGAGAGTTTTTCAGGAGAAGTCGTCGATCGAGTTCCAGCCAAAATGCCCACCAAAAAGACCGCAATCTCGATGAAATCGATGGAGACTGCGGGAAAGCGGACTGAATTTTTGAAGAAACCAGAAGAGCTTGCAGAGAGTTCTCCAAGTATAAAAAAGGAGATTCAACCGAAGGAGATTGAATTCACCCGCCGAGGGAGTGAGACGCAAGGTGCCCGGTCCGGTTTGCCATTTGAAACGGATCAGGCGGTCGAGCGGAAGGCAGTCACTAATCGTGTTGATTCTGCAGCAACCATTGAAAAAAAGATCGTTTCAGATATTGACCAATCGAGTGTGACACCTTTCGTGAGCGATCTTGTTGATTCGCGTTCTGAGTTTTTATCGGCGCCGGAATCAGTTCCGAACGCTCCGCAGGTGCCAACGCATCCGACCCAGCATTTACCCGTTGGGTTCCGTCAAGCGAACAATGTCGTACTCCAGGGTGATATTCGGCGGCTCGGCGACGGTCTGCCATTGCCAGCGGCATTTGCTCTGCGAAAGTCCAAAGACCGGAGCGAGGTCGCAAAGAGCCGTGGTGGATCGGTAGCGACAGAGCGGGCAGTTGAATTGGGCCTGCAATGGTTGGCCGATCATCAAGAGGCGGATGGGAGTTGGAGTTCGAAGAATTCTGGGGGAGGTCGGGAAGACCGCGTGCTTGGTGAGGACCGAGGCGGTGCGGGGTCAAATGCGGACAATGGAATCACTGCGTTGGCCACTCTTGCGTTTCTGGCGGGTGGAGAGTCTCATCTGGAGGGGCGATATCAGACGGAGGTTCTTCGTGGTTTGGAGTATTTGGTAAGGCAACAAAAACCGAATGGTGATCTTTCGGGAGATGCAAAGTTATTCGCCAAAATGTACTGTCACAGTATGTCACTTTTAGCGTTGAGCGAGGCTTTGGCGATGACGGGAGATCAGCGTCTCGCGGGGGCGGTACGCAAAGGCGTCAGTTATTCAATTAATGCACAAGATCGACGCCAAGGGGGATGGCGTTATGCTCCCGGTGATTCGGGGGATATGAGCCAGTTTGGATGGCAAGTCCTCGCATTACACAGTGCGCGGCTAGGTGGAATTCTGGTGCCCGATAAAACTATTCAGTTGATGAAGGAATTTTTGGAGTCCTGTAGTACCGGGCAACATCGCGGTCTTGCTTCCTATCGCCCGGGTCAAGGTCCGAGCTCGCCAATGACGGCAGAAGCTTTGCTGTGCCGCTACATTCTCAACCAATCGGTTGGACCAAACTCACTGGAGGAAGCTCAGCGGCAAATGGAGATGGAGCTTCCTAGTGAAAACCAAGTCAACCTATATTATTGGTATTATGGTACTCTGGCGATGTACCAAGCCGGTGGAAGCGGTTGGGAACGTTGGAATAAAGCGCTCAAGCGATCACTGTTGTCACTACAAAACCAAAGTGGAATCGATGCCGGGAGTTGGCCTGCCAATGGAACTTGGGGTGGATATGGCGGGCGAGTTTATTCGACGGCAATTGCCACCCTAAGCCTTGAGGTTTATTACCGGTATTTGCCTGTCTACCAGCAAGTGGCTGAGTTGGAACCGCAATCGGGTGGACGTCGCTAGAATTTGCGGGCCTGATTCATTGCAGCGGGCGAAATTTAATCGAAGAAATCGGTGATTTCTTCGAGGCTCTTCTTCGAGATGTCGGGTACGACTGCATCTTTGGCTGGATAGCCTACGACGAGGAGTACGAATGGCCGTTCGTGCGATGGGCGTTTAAGTATCTTGTTTAAAAACTTCATAGGCGAGGGAGTGTGCGTCAGCGTCGCAAGCCCCGCGTCGTGGAGTGCAGCGATCAGAAATCCCGTCGCAATCCCGGTTGATTCGTTGGCATAGTAGTTCTTTACAGTTGAGCCGTCCTCCCGTTGCTCATACGATTTAGAAAAAACGACAATCAGATACGGCGCTAGTTCCAAAAAAGGCTTGCTAGAATCTGTGCCAAGTGGAGCGAGAGCATCTAGCCACGCTTGAGGGGCTTTGCCATTGTAAAAGGCCTCTTCTTCCTGCTCTGCCGCTTGTCGAATTGCTGTTTTGACTTCTGGATTTTTAACAACGGAAAAATGCCAGGGCTGTAAATTTGCACCGTTGGGAGCGGTGCCGGCAGCGAGTATACAGTTTTCGATCACCTCTCGCGGAATCGGTCGGTCTGAAAAATCTCTTACCGTCCGTCGTCTTTTTATTTCCTGATAAAAGTTACGAGAGCGTTCAACTGTTTCGTCGATGGAATAGGTCCGCTGGTTTGTCAGGGGGATATGTTTTGGCTCAGCCATGATTCCAACTTTTCATTTGAGACGCTGAAATTTTTAGTGCTTATTTTCCAGACGCAGCTTAATTGTCATTCGGCTAAACCGCGTGGAGCGTGATCGTATCAGTTCGATCGTTGTTAACAAAGTTTTTTGACATCTTTTAACGCGACTTTTGCATCGTCGTGCCGGTCATTCAACTCAATCGCCTGCTTAAAGTGGGAGGCTGCCTCGCCGTAGTTTTCAAGAGAACGGTTCACTAATCCGATGGAATAGTGGATTTCATCAAAACAGGCAGTTTTGCATTCCAGTGCTTTGTGAAACACGGTTGCTGCAGAGGAAAAGTCTCCCTGACGCAAGAGCAGATTTCCCAGATAGAGATAGCCAAGCGCATCCTCTGGATCAGCAGCAATTTGCTTTTCATACCATTGCATTGCCTGTTCGAATTTACCTTGAGTCCGGTAGAGATTTCCAATTTCGCCATAAATTGCAGCGGCAGACTTTTCATCCGATAGTTCGATGACTTTATTGAAGGCCTGCTCTGCCTCATCAAATCGAAAAACCTGAGCGAAAGCCCGCCCAAGGTCAATCAATCCTCGAGGGCTATTCGGATGTTCGACTAAAAATTTTTGCACCAGTGAAATAGTGGTGACGTGGAGACCTGCATCGGATGCGCTCAGAATCGCTTGAATTTCTGGACTTAGTTTTTTGTTTGACATGCGTCCAAATTAGTCTTCAGGCTGGTTAAGTCAACCACGCTAACAGAATCTCTTTTTTGCGCTGATTGGTGAAATCGTAGAGATATTGTGCTGATGCAATCGTGATTCTGGAAATGGAATTTGTCGATGCGTAGTGAAATGTCTGGGTGAAAAAACTTTGTGTTTTTCGGAAGAGGGGGCACAAAAAGGATGAGGGAATCCGGCGGTTGTCGCGAATTTGATAGCAAAATAAAAACAGCGTTTTTTCGGCGATTCGTTCCGTTTTTTGATAAGTGCTCTGCGGCGTTTGAATTGGAATAGAGTCTAACTGGCGAATTCGGTATTGTTTCGCGACTTTCGACGCTTACGTAATGCTTGAGGAAACGAAGGAAATGACGAATCGACTAGCCATTTTAACTCGCAATAAAACTTTCCCATTATGTTTATTGTGTATCGTGTGTCTCGCCGGATGTAATACGACCTCGCTGCGAAGTCTTTCTATTTGGAAGTCGAGTGAAGACGGAGTTACCTCAATTGAAGAGACGATATCAGATTCTAGTTTCGTTCCCCTAGCAATTTGGCATGATTCCTTTGAAGCGGCCCAGGGAATTGCTTTTGAAACTGGGAAGCCAATCCTCGCAGGTTTTACAGGAAGCGATTGGTGTAGACCTTGCAAGCGGCTAAAGAACGATGTTTTAGATACAGATGAATTCATGGATTGGGCTGGAAGGCATGCGGTTTTACTCGAGTTAGATTATCCAAAAACGACAAAGCAAACGGCTGAGCAGAAGGAACAGAATGAATCTTTAAAGAAGCGGTATCAGATTTCTAAATATCCGACCTTGCTTTTATTGGGTCAAGATGGAGAAGTATTGGGTGAGCTAGAAACGGCAAACGCAACCCCCTCTTTATTGATCGAAAGGGCTGAGGTTATTTTGGCCAATTAAGATAGTGGATCGAAGCCGGATCGATTGAGGCAGTCGTCGGAGCAAGTCATCGGAGCAAGTCGTCGAATTAAGATGATCATCTTCCCATAGCAATGGTGCAAGGTTTGAGTATTTGGCGCCGACGCCGAGTATGGGCTTAGGATGCCCGTGTAAATATTCGCGTCAAAAGTGTTTTTTAATGGACGGATTGAATGCAGGCTTTCAATTGGATCAAAGCGAGATTGGTCTTTTACCCGACGCTACTGTGGAATGTCGTGCTTGGGCGCTGGCTGAAGCTACGTCATTGGCGGGATCCAATTGACGATCATGTTGTTCTGGGAGCATTTCCATTTTCAAAAGATGTTTCTGAGCTTGCGGCCGAGGGCGTGAAAGCGGTGGTAAACACATGTGAAGAATACGCAGGGCCACAAAAAGAGTACGCCAGATACGGAATAGAGCAAATGCGAATGCCCACGATCGACTTCACCCATCCCTCGTTCGTGGATGTGAAGAGAGCTGTTGATTTTATTCAGGAGAACGTTGACGCTGGAAAGACAGTTTATATTCACTGTAAGGCTGGACGAGGAAGAAGCGCGACGGTTGCAATTTGCTGGCTGATGAAATCAAAACAGATAAGCGCTGAAGCGGCACAAAAGTGGTTAATTGAAAAGCGACCCCATGTTAATCCACATCTACCAAGTCGCCCGGTCGTTCAGGAGTTCGAACGTAAGTTTGTAAATAGAGGGTAGACTAGAACCGATGGGAGTAAGCAAAAGGCAGGTGGAAGCTATATCTTTATTTCGCGCCAGCTTCCACAGCCGAATCGAAAACCGACCAGGACGCTGCGCACAACAAGGTCGGCTACCATTGCATACCATGCACCGGCTACCCCCCATTCAAGTCCTTGGATTGTTATTTCAGTGTAAGGGATTTCAAATTGCCCAAAGGCGAGAAAAACTGCCAACGGGATTCGGATCAAAAAGAATCCTATTGCCGTGAAGATAAATGGCCAGAAGGTATCGCCCGCGCCTCGAAAGCCCCCGGTGAGCACCATTACCACAGCGAGACTTGGCAAGGCGAAGGCAACGATTTTAAGTAACGAGGCGACGCTGATGGTGGTGGGATCGGTGGAGTCGCCGGTGAAGAATGTCGCTATTTGTATTCCACAAAAGTACATGCAGATGCCACCGAGGCACATGATTGTTCCACCAATATAAAGGCAGAGTAATACGCTTTTTGTTGCGCGCTCCGGCGATTTCGCACCAAGAAATTGGCCTGCCATCGTCGCGGCAGCGACTTGAAAAGCAGCTCCAGGCAAAAAAGCGCAGGCTTCAATTTGAACTGCCAGACCGTGGGCCGCTGCGGACGCTTCGCCGAGGCTATTGATGAGACCCAGAAACAGTAATTGGCTGAACAGGAG
>WTFU01000208.1:0-8149 GCA_011523945.1 Mariniblastus sp.
AGTCGACGCCACTTGGGTAAAAACAGTGCATCCCCCAGAGTTCTATGAATCAAGCAACGCCTTTACTGGATTTCCTTCGCAGATCTTCATCGGCCGTCCGATAGGTGTTTCTAACTCATTTTCAAATTCAATCCCCATCGCTGAAAACACGGTCGCGTGCACATCTTCAATTGGATGCGGCTCCCTTAGCGATGCCTTTGGTGCTGAATCACGAACTGGATTTGGATTCGTTTCGCCAATTACTCGTCCGCCCTGAATTCCTCCCCCCGCTAAAGCAATGCTAAATCCATGAGGCCAATGATCGCGACCCCCAAGAGGATTAATCCACGGTGTTCGTCCGAACTCACCACCGCATACCACCATCGTCGAGTCCAATAAATCTCGCTTTTTTAACTCACTGATCAAGGAAGCATAGGCAGGGTCGAGAATTTTGATGCGGCCAGCTTGTATCTCATGATTGTTAACATGGGAATCCCAACCCGTGAGGGTCACCTCCACGCACCTCACCCCTGTCTCAATCAGCCTTAATGCGGCAAGACAACCTCGCCCAAACGGAGTGTCTCCAAATTTAGCCCTTTCGGACTCTGAAACCTGACTGACATCAAAGGCATTCAACTGATCAGAGGACATCAAACGAATGGCGGCATTAAGATTGGAGTTTTTTAGTGAATCGCCAACAACTGAATTGTTGCCGCGATTTTTTAAAAACTGCTGGTCTGCAAATCTTAATTTCTCCAGTCGGCTTAGCTGACGCTTCGTCTCTACTCGCGCGGCTACATCAGGAATCGGTTGAACGGGATCGAACACCTTAAAAGCGTCAAACTGGTCCCCAAGATAACCACCACGCCCGGGCGTATTGCTTGGCAAAATTGAGATATGCCGCGGGATATCGACCTCGCGATCTTGCTCATGATTCATTTGATGGCAGATAACGCTACCAATGGACGGATGAATTAACGTAGGATCCGGCCGGAAACCAGTTTTGACATTATAAATAGCCCGTTCGTGATCGCCCTCTTTACTGGTCACAGATCTTATTAAAGAGATGCTGTCCATTTGCTCAGCAACTTGCTGAAGCCCTTCCCCCAGCCTAATACCTTCGACGTTAGTCTTTCGAGACTTACTCCCGCCTGCAATCGCGGTGCCTTCATGCGGATCAAACGTTTCAAGCTGGCTCGGAGCACCTTCAAGCCAGAGGACGATTAACGACTTCGCTTTTCCCCTTTCGTCGCTCTCGGCACTTCTGGCCAAACGCGTCGCCAATGGGGTTAACCAGGAGAAACCACTAAGCCCTGCCATTTTTAACAAAGAACGGCGGTGAAAATGAGATTGCTGCGATTGAATAATATCTGTTGGATTCACCATCGTATCACCACGCCGCCCATCCAATAAAACTGCTTGAATTAACTACTATATTTCTCTTTACAACTGCCGGCTTTCAAGATTGCGAACACGACGCCCAACTAATGATTCCAGCGAAATTCCGAACTATTTAATAGCGACCAGTATAAATCAATAACTTCCTGACCACGTTGTTGGCGACCTTGCTCACTCAGCCAACCAACAGCCTTTTGTCTTTCATCCTCATTTGGATACCGCGTCAAGGTTGTTAAGTAAATCACATCGACTGCCGTATCGAGATCTGGTGCGAGGCTCGCCAGATGAGAGGGAGCGTTAAAAACATTCTCTAATCGCTCGCCCACCATCTCACCATTGAGCATCAATAACCGCTGAGTAACAGTCTCGCCCCGATCACTAAACTCATCTTCTCCAGGATCTCCGAAACGACTAACAAATTCATTCTGCTGACCAAACTTCATCAGTCGCGTCGTGATGTGCGACCCCGAGTTGATCGTCGTTAGACTCGTTGATTGTCCAATTGCACCGGCAACCTGCTCGGGACGCAGGCGAATCGTAGGAAAAACAGCGATCGCATTTTCATGACTTTGTGTCACCGTAAAATCAGCAGCACTGTTCAATTTCAAAGCTTGAGTTGATCCTATTACGCGAATTAGGCGATGCAAATCATAGCCGTGACTGACAAAGTCATCCGTCAAAATTTCCAAAGCTTCTGGAAACGGCCCCCCAAGAGGAATTTCATCTACGGGATTGATCAACCCGCGTCCAAACATAATTGCCCAGACTCGATTCACAGCAGCCCGAGCAAAAGGGCGGTTCTCCTTGTGGGTTACCCATTTAGCAAGCCTAACCCTCTGATTGGCTTCCTTCCCATCCAACTCCCTGTGGAAGGGTACCCTCGGAACAACAACCGATGCCTTTTCCTCGTCCAGCAATTGGTATTCATAAGGAGAGTGTTCGTTCAAGTCTCGAATGCCAAGAAGTGAACTTTCCACATCACTAAAAAATGCTGCGAGCGAGTGAAAGTCGCGCTGAGTTCCACTTCTCAAATCCTCTGCATCTCCTAACGCAACCGAATCCAAAAAATCATCATGACATTGCAAGCAGTCAATTCGCATCCCAAGAAAAGCACGCGACGTACGCCCTGCCAGCAACACAGGATCAGGCTTATTACTTTCCTCTCCCTGTGCGATTGTTCGCGTATAAAAATTTACAGCCGGAGTATCCGTCCAAAGACCTTCCTCCGTTAAAATCTCGGAAACCAATTCATCATAAGGCCGATTCAAAAACAACTCATCCGAAAGCCAACTGACAAATCGACGCCGACGAAAAATCAGAAAAGGCCCATCCTCAACGCCAACTAGTGCTCGCGTTAATCGTTCCGCCAGATAATTGCTGGTTCTCCGATCCTCCAGTAGTCGAGTTAGCCACCAGTCGATTTGCTCCGATTCCGGCTGTAATTCCAATTCCCTGATTTCCGCTAAGGAAGGAATGGTTCCTGCGATCCCAAGTGAAATTCGCCGGGCAACCAAGAGATTATTAACTTGTTCAGCATGAGACAAACCACGAAACAACCAATCCTTAGCGAACGCAGCGTCGACTGCCTCAGTGACCGCAGTAACGTCCTCTACAACGAGATTGTTGTCTCTCAAAGCCTTGGGGGCGTCGGACTTTTCCACTCGAGTCAATGTAAACGAAAATGCAGTGATTCCGCCAAACAACAAGCTCAAAAAAAATATATCTTTCATGATCTTCAATGAACGCTTAACGCTCCCTATCAGATTTAGATATCGGCTCGAATTGAAATTAAGCAAAGCTAATCGCAAAAACACACTTGGCTATGAAACAGCTCGATTATAGTCATTAGGAATGGCTCTTATTCGAAACAAAAACCCTAAGCGTTGGGTTTAGTTATCCAGACGCAGCCAATTAGTTATACTCAACCAACCGACCAACAGTTTTATAACCTCCAGAAAATATCCAATCCGTTCCTTTTAAACGTTCATTTTAAATGACCAATTCAGGTGATTTTGAGAATCCCAATGTACGACGGCAGCCAGAAGGGCCAAGTTTTCCGGCTCAAAGTGCACAAATTGATCACCAATCGTCAAACAATTACGCTACGGAATTCCGAAACCACTGTCGTGAAACTAGACTCCCGTGCAACGATACTTGGCACGAAGTTCAGTCCCCGTTACGGAAGAGCTGGCCTTTTCGATTATTTAATTCGATATCAACCTTCGGCTCCCGAGTTTTTGGAATTGTCAGCATTGTTATTCTACTCGCAATAACGGCAAGCATTCCTATCTTACAATTCATTAGCTTCGGTTACTTAATTGAAGTCTCTGGTCGACTTGCGCGACAGCGGACTTTCCGCGATGCGATGATTGGACTTTCTAAAGCTTCGCAACTTGGAGGTGTGATCGTTGGCTGCTGGCTTACCTGCTTGCCTGTTAGGTTTCTCTCCAACATTTGGGAGGAAGCTTACTTAATCGACCCCAACAGCTCGCAAACTCTAATTGCAAAATACTCTTTACTCTTACTCATCACCTTGTCAATCTTGCACATCTTGATTGCACTCATTTGTGGGGCTCGGTTGCGATATTTTTTTTGGCCACTCATAGCCCCCGTTTCGCTTTCCATTTGGACAGCCCGCCGATTTACCGGCATTAAGGCATTTCAATTCGTCCTCAAGTACACACTTGGATTACTTGCTCCCAATATCGAAAAAGATATTAGTTACGCGAAACCGATCAGTGATTGGTTTCCGCCTCTTATCCTTCTTTCTAGGTTGCGCACCGAGAATATATATTTAACAACCAGAGACCAGACTTGGAATTTTTTGGTCAGTCTAAATCTAAAATATTACATGGTTTTAGGCCTCAAAGGATTTGTTGGATCTTTTGCGTGGCTACTTATGCCCACGCTACTCCTGGTTGCAGCCAGCTATGAAGAAAGTGGGCTTTCGATTCTGTTTGGCATTCTCGGTGTCTTGTTTGCAATTCCCATCTTTGGAGCTCTCCTGTTTTTACAAACCCATTTTTCGGTTGATGGTAAATTAACTCGCTTCATCGAAGTGAAACAAGTTTGGAGTAATTTTGGCCATGCTCCAATCGCCCATCTTTTCGCCCTTACTGTTAGTTTGGTTCTCGCCTTGCCGTTGTTTTTATTGAAAATTGAAACTATTCCCACTGAACTTCTTTGGACATTGAGTCTCGTCTTTATCATTTTCTCCTGGCCGGCTCGCCTCGCTCTTGGCTGGGCCTATCGTCGCGGCAAAACAGCTTCCGGTTTACGTCGTTGGTGGATCAGGTATCCAATGTTACTGGCCTCTGCCCCTGTCGCATTTGCTTTTGCCATCATCTTGACGCTAACGCGATATGTGAGCTGGAACGGTGCTCTGAGCCTCTTTGAAAACCACGTATTTCTTCTGCCAGCTCCCTTTTGGCTGTAATGTTTCTCAACCGTTTCAAATGGCATTTCGCAAGCTTATTGAGTGGGCAAGCTAAAAAAACACCCCATTGAAGAAACAAACGGAAAACTTCGGCCGTTACGGGAAATTATGCTGGAGATAATCGCAAATTAAATCCGACCGAAATAAAGAGCGTAACCGTTATAGATTACCAAGTTGCTAGCGGTTATCGGATCGATTTTAACGTCCGACGGAGCTGCTATGCCGGCCTACATGACAAATCTAATTCTTGTTTTTTCCGGCCTTTTAACGGGCTACCTACTTTGGTATCGCGACAGACGCAATGAAACTTTATTGCAGCAGTCACTCAAAAAAGAAAACAACGACCTGCGTAGTAGCCTGACACTCGCTCATGCAACCCACCGTCAATTAAACGACCGGTTCCAGCGCCAAACTTCTCAACTTGCTGTTTTGCAACGTCTTTGCGATGACCTTAACGCGGCACCCCAACATGCTGTCGCTAATTCCACCGACGGCACTGAAACAAATCAGAGTCAGGAACGGTATCTTCAAGCGGTAGACCCAACTCCCCAAAAACGAGACGGGGGCTCCACTGACCAGCAGCAACTCGAATTAAAAGCTAATTTAGAAGAATTAACGGCCGAAAATCTAGCACTGCAAAAACGCCTTGAAAATCAACAAGCTACGATCAGCAAAATCAATGAAGGAAATAGAAAAGCACTGGTTGAAAAAGAAGAGAAACACACTGAACAAGTGAGCCGTTTGGAAGATCGGATATGCTGCCAAGCTGAATCAATTAAAAAAACTGACCAGCACCTTCAAAAATTAGCGCTAAAACTAGACCACTCTCAAAAGAATCTGGCAATCGCTGAATCCGCATTAATGGAATCCAATTCCCGAACAGCTCTTCTCAGCACGAAAATTGAAGACTTAAAAGCGACCTGCTTGAGAATTTCTCAATATGAGTCTCATATGCAGGGTGTAGAAATAGAAAACAAGAAACTGAATTTAGAGAAGAAAACTCTCGAAAACGAACAACAAAAACTCCTTTCAATACAGAAAGAACTTTCGAACGAAATCAGCGATTTACGGAATGAAAACAGTCGATCAAAAGAAGATTCAATTGAGAAACTGAACTCCCAAAAGACTAGAGTATTAGAGTTATCTGAGACAATTGAAAAACTCAAAATCTCAAACGACCAACTACAACAAGAATGCTCAGACCTTTCAGTGCGTCTTGCCAACCAAAAGTCAATTGTTTCTTCCGACTCCGCAATCATTTCTTTTGCCCAAGCTATGGAGCAAAGAAAATCGCAATCTCAGCAATTCGACGCTGAGCATCAAGGGTATCTCGTAAAACACTCCCGGCGAGGCATGCTCTTCGAATCACCACCGCAAAAACCAGATAATCTCAAATTCATTTCCGGCATCAGCGAAATACTGGAGGCTCGTTTAAACGATTGCGGCATCTACACCTACAACCAGATTCTGAACTGGTCCGAAGAAGCGGTTTCCGAATTCTCCAATCAATTAGGAATTGCCGAGTCGTTAATCAAGCAAACTTGGAAACAACAGGCTGAATTTCTTGCTCAGTCGAAAGCAGGTAAAGCAGCCGCTTAAGAACACCCTTGCTAAATACGGTGATCATTGATTCTCACCTGAAGCTCCGCTCTGTAATTCACTAACGTATCTTTCCAACAATTCGTCTGCTCGTTTCCCGGAGATCACACCAGCGTCGTAGTGTAATGAAACGCGAAGTTGGTCACCATGGCGGGCGACCGTATAATTCAGAGGAGTACCCTCGCGGACAGGCCCAACAAGATCAAATTGATCAATCGCTTCTCTGCCTAACGGAATTTTGGATTTAAGTTGCTGCCGAAAAGGCTCCCCAAGATTGGTGAAAACAACTGTCCCACGCGATTTCCGATTCCCCGCCGCTTTGCGTAATAACGGGTCAAACATCGAAAGTAAACGGATAGAAATCAAAAACATCTTGTCTAGCTGCCAGCCGCGGATGATACGAACCTCACGATCCAAGTTTTGATAAAAACTGTCAGACAAGGCAAATTCATTGGTGCGCCGATCCAACTGGACGATGGTTGTTCGGTTGGCCGCTGGCAGTCGTCGGTCAGCCATTCCGCGAATACTTATCGGCAGGATAACACGCAACCAGGCCTTTTCATGCCCTGCTTTATCTTCTGCCAAAAAAGGAGATAAAGACGCAAATAAACGTCCCAACATGATTGAATTCAGCGTCACTCCTAGACGGCGACTCTCCTGACCAAGAACACGAACCGCATCCGCATCAACCCAACGTCCAGCTAGCGCCGGATAGCGCCCTACCACGCCATCAGGTACATCTCTATGATCCGTTAAATTAACAGACTTTCGAAAGATGAATTTGGCCGCTCCAAACAACGCGACCGGCTGCTTAAGGACATGCTTCCAATAACTCCACCGAAGCATGCCCAAGTGGTTTCGCGTTTTAAGACGTCCGGCTTCCAATCGCTGAAGCCCGTCGATTGCGCCTCTCTCTGCTGCCAAATTCGCGTAAATCACCAGCCATTCGTTGATGACTAAAATAGCCCCAGCACCGTCACAAATCGCATGATGAACGGCAAAGTAGACCAACGTTTTGGCTTCAACTGATTCATCACTAAAGTCAGGCGCTCGCATCTTAAATCCGCCGGCCCGAATTTCCAAATGCCCGGAAGTGGTTAAACGAGATTCGTCGTCTCCAAAGTTCCAAGGTTCCGGAGACGAGTCAGTTTCAAGATAATGAAAACTCCCCTTCGTCGATTTGGCCTCACGCACTCCAGCGTCAACATCAGCAACCCAATACCAACGCCCTTTAACCTTCTGTGGTTTGACACCTGCGAACGGTTGCCGTTCTAACGCGATTCTCCAAGCTTCTTCAGCAAGAACCGGATTGATTTGTTCTTTAAATTCAAGCCTCCCAAATATAAAATTTGGGTGACTCGGTCGACTGTCGTACCAATGAAATTTCTCGATGCTCGACATGAGCATCGGAAATAATTCATGATTCAAATCTCTGGATTTGTTTTCCATAAAAGACGAACGCCCGGCGAAAACCGAGCGTTTGCGTATAACATTCTGTAAGTGCGGTTAACAAACTCAAATGATATCCCGCTGGCCTTAAACCTCCACAGTCAAATTCAACTCAAAGCTTAGCAGGCCCCGCTGGTTCACTACTGCTCTTTTTTGAACCTGATGTTGATTTCTTGGAGTCACTTTGCGAGGAGCGATCAGAAGCGCCCGTATCCAGGGAGTTTTGCATTCCAGAGAATTTGGAATTGCGTGGACTGCGACCTGAATTCCGATCAGGCGTCGTACCAC
>WTFU01000208.1:8249-10609 GCA_011523945.1 Mariniblastus sp.
AGCGACCACCACCACGGGGGTCTCCCTGACTACCACGATCAGAAGCGCCCGTATCTAGGGAGTTTTGCATTCCAGAGAATTTGGAATTGCGTGGACTGCGACCTGAATTCCGATCAGGCGTCGTACCACCTGTGCCGCGTGTACCACCGCGATTCATGCTGGACGGTCGTCCGCTTGAATCAAATTCGGGAGGCAAACCAGCGCCACCCTGTCGATCACGAGGGATACCACGATCATTCGCTCCACCAGCATTCAAAGAATTTTGCATCCCTTCGAATTTTGAATTCCTGAGGCTTCGCCCTGCCCCCGCAACATCTCCCCCTTGAGCGTAGCCGCCTTCTGGTGTTCCGTTGTCCAATCGTTTAATTCGAATATTCCGAAACCAAACCTCATTTCCATGATCTTGAAACGCGATATGCCCGCCACGATTCTTAGCGAACTTGTCCCAGTCCTTAAACTTACTTTTTGCCAACTGCTCGTTCCACTCGGGACTGCCAATTTCGGTTTCAAGCACCTTTTTCAAATTCAGGTAGTAAGTAACACGATTTCCCACAACCGTAATACGCGTTTTATTCCATGTACCAACTTCACGTAGTGTCTTGTTTCCATCACGATCTCTTGCCGGAAACATTCCGTACAAAGAACCGGCTGAAGTTAATTCATTAGCCCCATCAGAATGCTCTTTATCATCGAGAATTTGGTATTCCGGACCTGACATATAAGGCGCGTTATCACCAAGAGAAACGCGCCACATGATTCCGCTGTTAGCTCCGACGGCTACCTTCCACTCAACTTGCAAATCAAAATCACCGTAAGTTTGTCGCGTGATCAGGTCACCGCCGCCCGAACCGTCAAAATAAAGATTGCGACCGTCCAGCGACCACCCCTCACCAATTTCTTCGGACTTGTAACCACGAAATTGTCTCAGATCTCTTGAGTCGAGCAAATCGACAAACCTAGCTTTACCCGTTGTTCCACCAGTAAATCCATCCGAAAGGCCATCGCGGTCTCCGTCTGGCTTGCCTTGCTTCATCTGCCCGCCACCATTAGCAAATTTGCCTTGAGCATTGGCATCTTGTAGCACGCCGAGAACCAAAAATGTTCCGCATGCAAGTGAGCAGATTGGCGATCGTAAAATCGAATGGAACGACATTTTTTTCTCCTGGAACACTGAGACCGCTTGGGAACTTGCAGCCGAATAAGTTGTATCTAAATCGCTTCCTGCGCAACCAGATAATCGACCGTTCATCGATTCTCTGCTCTGTTGTAGAAAAAGCAATATCGAATCGTGGAATCAGATCAAACGACAGTGATTCTCACGACGAAATTCTAGTGTTTCGCGTATCTATTGTCGAATCATCGCTTCGTATTAAGCTTATTTTTACGGGAAATTAAAGAACGTCGAGGAATCGCTGGAAAAACCCTAAAAACTAAGCTTACAGTCATAGCTAATCCGGACACTCTCCGGCAAGATTTTTGCTCGTCGCCAAAACAGCGCCAATGCCTAAGGCGTCGCCAACGGGTTGAATTTCCACATTTCCAACGTCAGCAGGATCGACAAGATCACAAAACCGATCAACCAATAACGCGGCCATATTTGAGCCGGACGACCGTCACTCATCCGGGTGCTGATTCCAACCGACCAAAAAGTAATTGCTGTTCCGAGGACGATCGCAACGATATTTGTGAAAAACATCAGCGAAGCGCCCCCCGCAAGAGCAAGATCCCCCATCGTTAGCGCCAAACCCGATGTCGCTATCGGTGGGACCAGCGCAGCCGCAATCGCGACGCCGGGTAAGGCCGAAATTAAATTCGGGCGCCCCATGGCATATGCTGCCGCCACTCCACTTGCCAAGGCCACAACGAGATCAAGAAAATTTGGCGATCCCCGGTTCGACATTTCACTACTGATCTCGAGCCCCGGTGCAAACAATCGCAACATCAGTCCAATCGAAGCACCGATTAACATTGCGATTGCAAAGCCCAACGCAACGGATCTCAAGGCAGAACGAATGAGTTTTAAATTTCCCTGGACTAACGCAAACCCCATAGCTACGAGCGGAGTCATTAGCGGAGCGACTAACATTGCACCGATGACAACAGCACCTGAATCTCGCACCAAACCCAAGGCAGCGATAAGGGTTGAAAGAGAAATCAACGCGCCAAAATCAAAATTGAACTGTGAGTTAAGCTGTAAGTTGTCAACCAGTTTCACCCGCCGTTCTCTATCGATTTGAGGAACTTTGCTCCGAATCCATTGAGTCATCCCCCCCCAAACACGCACGGTCAGTGGTACCGCTGCCCGCACCGCCACAATGGCCGGATCAGCTTCCTCGTTGGCCAGATCCCAATCTAAAAAT
>WTFU01000127.1 GCA_011523945.1 Mariniblastus sp.
ACACAATACTCGCCGAGCGATCTTGTGCTTCGTCTTGCAGGAGGTAAACGCGATGGCGAATTGGTCACGGTGACAACACCAAAGTGTTTAATCTCGACGGGAGCGGGCTTAGAGAATGCACCTCAGTGCGCGATTTTTCGGGGGCCGCATGGAACTGCCGTTCGTGCTTTTGATTCACAAGTTGCCTTCAATGGAGAGGTAGACTCGGTTCACTGGTTGAAAGCAGGTGATCGAATTGACTTCGGGAACGCGATTGCCATGGAGGTGACCCAACTGGGAAAACTACAGGTTGATTCCCCAATCTCGGGTGAGCTTGCGACGGACGTTGATCTTGAGTTTGGAAGAGGGTTAGTCGATGGGAACAGATTTGAAGATCATTGCTTAAACCAAATACGAATTCAAGTTTCCAAGATTCAATCACAAAACAGTGTTAATTCCGAGAAATTTGCGTTGTTGGATGAAAAGTTAAATCTGCTAACTGACCATCTCAATGAACTGATTTTCGTTGCCAAGGAAGGTCGTCTTCCTTTGGCAGATTCTTCCGCCAATCCAGTGACTCGTGCCAATATTGCTCCAACTGATATTGCTTCAACTGATGTTGCTTCGTTAACCGAGAGTGATGAAGAGAAGATATTTTCCTCACTCGACTGGAAGGCGAACGACCAGGCTGTATCCGCGTCTTCCGCGACCAGTCATCAGGAAAGTGATCCTTACGACGACGATAAACTAATTTCATTAACTGCGGACGAGCAGGTAGAGCAAACCTTTGACCCAATGACCCACAGCAAAGTCGAAGGTGCTGACTCGTCCGCAGTTGAATCCACCACGGCCCCGAATGAGTTCGACAACTCTAATTCACTCGCTCAGCAGCTATTGAACGATCTTGCCATGGACGAGCATCAGGCTCCTGAGAATGAGCCTGTGCCTGAGAATTCCGAGGCGAGTGAAACTGCAACACAGGCAACCGTTGGTGATTTGCTTGAGAAATACCGGACGGAGGAGTATTGGCAGCAAGGTTCCGAA
The DNA here is from genome assembly GCA_011523945.1 of Mariniblastus sp. GTDB lineage: Bacteria > Planctomycetota > Planctomycetia > Pirellulales > Pirellulaceae > Mariniblastus. The sequence goes on from WTFU01000127.1 coordinate 1,024, forward strand.
GTTTTAAGTTCGGACGAGCCCCCCGTTGAACTGAACGACGCCGACACGCCGGTTCCACCTGATTCTGAGAATGCAGGTTGGGACGACGATGCTGAACAGTCAGCCGTCGATGTGCATGGGTATGTTGCTGACTTAATTAACCGGATGCGGATACCCGGCCAGCAATTATTTTCCGATTTCAGGCCATCCGATTCCAAGCAAGTAGCAGCCGATTCGGAATTAGCGGCTGAGGCGGCTCCGGAAGAGAATAAGCCGCCGTTTAACGAGGGAGAGTTTAAACCGGCTAAGAAAGCGCAGAAGATTGAATTGTCAGCAATGCGTGAAATTGCCAACACCAACACACGCCGCAATATTCAAGTAAGTGAAGAGAGTCGCCGGAAAGAATTGGGGAAAATTCGAATCCTCGTCGCGGTGTTCAGTTTTTTCCTCGCCGTCTACTACTTTCTATTCGTTTCGGTCGGCCAGCTCAATCTTGGCTTCATTACAGGTTTCTGCTGCGTAAGCATCACCGGGTTTTTGACTTATAAGCTTTATCAAACGATGAGATTTAACGAAATGTTAGAACTCGAGAAGATGACAGTCTCAATGAACGAGGCCAAAGAATCGCTTAAAAATCAACAGATCGGCAACTCAGAGAAATCGGCAGAGGCCGCATCCAAGTAAGGTAAGGTTTCTGTTTCTCAAAACCCGCGGCTGTTTTGGATGTCAGAGAAATCTCGCAACTGGTAGTTGATTCCAGCGGCATCACAAACTCGGCACAGTGCCCGCAATGCGACTCCGAAACCATCCGGTCCACTGAAACCACCAAATTGTCCGCCTCCTTTTACGTGTGGTTCGAGGTCCAGAAAAACTCCCGGAACGCCGCGTGCGGTCATTCGAGATTCAAGTTCTGGCAGGAAGTTTGCCAGGTCTTGGAAGATTTCATGATGACCAGAATCACCCATATCGGCTGGCACGAAATGTTTTAATGCGTCCTCGTCAACGTGTTCACCTTTGACCGTTTCGGGCTTTAAAAAGTCTTTAATATGCAGCCAGCCGAGCCCTGGTTTCATCAGTTTGTATTGCTCTAAAACTTCTTGGGAGGAGTAGCCCATCGTGACCAGATTGCCGCCGTCGAAAATCAACACGAGCGCGTCATGATTGATGTCTTGATGCATCGCAGCAAGTAATTCTCCATTCTGCCCGATCAGATTTGCTTCTACTTCCAGACCGTAGGTGAGCCCATGCCGGTCGCAGATTTCGGCAATTTGGCCGACTTGCTCAGTTGCCTGATTGACGTGGTCTTCTAACTTGGAACCTTTCGGATGGTAGAACGAAAACCCTCGAATCAACTTGCAATCAAAAAAATTGGCAAGCTCACAAGCCCGAGGAACCTCGTCTTCAATGTAACTCGCAAAAGGGCGATAAGGCGTTTTTGTACCATCTTCGACGTCGCAGAGTTTTACTTTTCCAATAGGCGATCCAATGGAAGAAACAAGCAAACCGTATTCCTCCATTTTCGCTTTTACAATTTCAAGTTCGGTGTTACTCAAGGCCATAACATTCTTGATACCGGATCCGGCGTCAACGAAGCGAATTGAAAAATAACGCATTCCCAAAGCTGCAAACGCTGAAAACTGTTGATCAAGCGTTTTTTGATTGGCTGCTTCGTCAGCAAACCCGGAAAGCAAGATTGATGGCTGGCTCATATAAATCCTCGCTACGCTGAGCGGAAACAAGTAAGAACAAACGCAGGATAAGCAACAACGAAAATCGAGTACATTGCGATCGAATTGGGTGAATTAAGATTGCTCAAGGGTGTATTCGACTTTAATCACCGAAGAGATTCCACCGCGGGGAGTGAATTCAGCTGTCAGGGTTGCGCGTCTTGGTTTTGAAACGGCAACAAAATCATCGAGGATGCGATTGGTTACCTTTTCATAAAAAATCCCTTCATTTCTGAATTGTTGCAAATACATTTTTAGACTTTTTAATTCAACACAGACCTCGTCCGGAATATACTCAAAGGTAAGTAAACCGAAGTCGGGTTGTCCAGTTTTTGGGCAGACCGAAGTAAACTCTGGGCATGTGATTTCGATCATGTAATCACGATCGGGGTACGAGTTTTCGAACGTTTCTAGTGTGTCGCGGAAATTAGCTGTCATCGGTACAATCTTCGGTAGTTTAAATGGTTAAAGTAACTGATTCTGTTTTCCAGTACGCGTCGCTGAGTGATTTGGCCAGACAAGCGAGCCTGAGAGATAACGTCAAGATACTCAATCACAACCGCCAGCACAGTAGGTAGAACACTGGGTTATGCTGATTTCTGAAATTTATTGCTCCCGTCAGGGAGAAGGATTGCTAACGGGTACGCAGAGCGTATTTGTCCGAACGTCGGGTTGTAATTTGCGGTGTGGTTTTTGCGATACTCCCTTTGCTTCATGGAGCCCGCAGGGGGATTCCATGCCAATCGAGGAAATCGTTCACCGGATTCACGGGGAAGGAAGTGGCGCAAAACATGTCGTCATCACTGGTGGCGAGCCCATGATCGCGAAAGACCTTGCGGAGCTGTGCGAAAAAATACGTTCAGATGGGTTTCACATTACGATTGAGACCGCCGGAACCGAGTTTCAACCGGTTGATTGTCAGCTGATGTCGATTAGCCCAAAGTTTGGAAATTCGGATCCGACGTTAACGAGGGCAGGGGAGTGGCGACAACGTCATATTGCGACTCGTTATCAACCACAGGTCGTAACCCAACTAATGCGCGATTACGAATTTCAGCTCAAATTTGTATTGGACGTTCCCGAGGATATAGACGAAATACTCGACTACCTCGAAGTATTAGGCCGACCTGCTGGTGATCGCGTACTTTTGATGCCTCAGGGCGTAGACCAGAATGGACTTGATAAACGTCGACGCTGGTTGGAGCCGCTGTGCGAAAAAAATGGATTTGTATTTTGCCCTCGGATGCATATCGAGTGGTACGGAAACCAGCGAGGTACATAAAAAACACGTTCGGTTAGCAACATGGGGATTTTCAAGTCCATCCAACTGGAATTATTCAAATTCTGGTTAAATTGGGTTATCAATCGACTTTCGTTCCGGAGTTTTCCATTCGGACAGCGTGGGTTAAACTGACGCCTTATTAAATCGATTTCAAATGAAGTGACGTTATGAAAAGTCTTAGCTTTCTGGTTTTTGTTGTGCTCACCATTTGTTGCTGGGGCATCTACGGTCCTGTTCTACATATTGGGCAGGGGCAAATGGCAGGTGGAGAAGGGAAGGCGAGTCTGCGTCCGTTCATGTGCGTGGGAATTGCTTATTTTTTGATTGCTGTTGTTTATCCAATGGTGATACTCAAAACCACAGGCGAAAAAGGCCAGTGGTCGATGAGTGGAATCTTTTGGTCATTCACGGCCGGAGCCGTGGGCGCGATTGGTGCACTTGGGATTGTGTTGGCATTTAAGTTCCAAGGGAAACCTGTTTACGTGATGCCCCTCGTTTTTGGTTTGGCTCCGATTGTAAACACATTCGTGACGATGTTTATGTCCGGCACTTTCAAGCAGGCGTCTCGGATTTTTTACGCTGGGATTCTAATCGTTGCGGTTGGAGCAGCCGGAGTGTTGACGTTCAAGCCGACTGAAGAAGTGAAAAAGGACGATGCGAGTTCTCAACTAGAAACTGCTGGTTCGTTAATCACATTGGCATCGTTTCGACAGGAATCGGAAGACGTTGCGGCCAGCGATCCGAAAACCGTTACGCAAGACGAGCAAGGGGCAGAGGAATCCGTGCAATCTGAGGAAGCTGCGGCTAAAAAAGATTCGACAAAAGGCGAGCTGAAGGAAGAGGTTGCAAAGATAACTGAAGCGTTGGAGAGCGAAGAAAGCAAACCTAATTTATTCATCATTGCTCTGTGCATTGGGATAACGGCGTTGAGTTGGGGGGCCTATGGTCCTGTCCTGCACAAAGGGCAGGCCAAAATGGGAGGCGGCCGTTTGCGTCCATTCCTTTGTGTGGGACTCGCTTATTTCGCTATCGCAGTTATTGTGCCGTGGATTTTATTGGGAAGCGGAGTTTTTGAGGAGCCTGGTGGTTGGAAACATATTGGCGGCGTGTTTTGGTCGTTGGCGGCTGGTGCTGCCGGTGCCGTGGGAGCTCTTGGAATTATTTATGCATTTAATTTTGGTGGCAAGCCAATATTTATTATGCCGCTTGTTTTTGGGTTTGCTCCCGTGGTGAACACGCTTACTGAGACGGTTTCGAAAAATCTACTCGGCGAAGTCTCTCCCCTGTTTCTTGGGAGCCTTGCGATGGTTATTGTCGGGGCGACGATCGTTTTGGTATTTGCGCCGCGAGGTCCAAAACCAAAGCCTGCAAACGAGCCGGCAATCAATTAAACAAGTGTGGAGAAGTTTGTGCTCGGTTCCAGTGGAACAGGCTCAATTAGTTTTTCTTCATAGGATTGGAATAGCGGGAGATTGGACTGTTGAATTCACCAAGCTCATCAGGCGATATAGACGCTGATTATGTTCGGGAAATTGACCGGTGGTTGAGTCACGTTTGGATGATCAGAGCTTTCCTAAAGCACTGTGAAGAGGCGGAAGAGGATGATGAACTGAGAGATGTTCAGCGGACTCTTTACGATTACATGTTGGCGTTAGGCGGTCCGCTTCGCGCGGGCGATCACGGGAAATATCTGAAGCAAGCGAAAAAGAAATTGAAGAAACTTCTTAACGCTAATGAATTGTTTTTAGAGATACAGCCAGAGATTTCGTCTCATACTAATTTCCAAATGGCTGCTGTTTCGCTGAATGCCTCGGTTAATCAGATTGCTAAATTAATTGAATCGCATGCGGCGGGGCATCCATTGAGTTGAGGAAGGTTACGAGACGGAAGGTTGAGAGACTTTTTGCTCCTGCCAGATTGTAGAATTTCCAGTTTTTGAAAAAGTAAAACTCATGCGTCAAATCTGGATTCCACGTCCCGGCCTCCCGGAAGTTCTGGAGATTCGAGAAACTGAATTGCCCGAACCAAAACCGGATGAGGTGCGGATCAAGGTTGAGGCGGCAGGTGTTAATTTCGCTGATATTTCCGGTAGGCTGGGGATCTATCAAGACTTACCTCCGATGCCCGTAGTTGTAGGGTATGAGGTTGGCGGCTGCATTGACAAAGTTGGTGAAAATGTAAATCCAGAATGGCTCGGGAGAGACGTGCTGGGTTTGACGCGTTTTGGCGGTTACAGCGAATCCATCTGTGTTGATCAGCAACAGGTTTTCCAACGCCCGGCCGGAATGACGGCTATCGAAGGTGCTGCGTTACCCGTTAACTTTCTAACCGCCTACCAACTTGTTTGTGTGATGGGTGGAGTCAGGGCAGGGGAGACGGTATTAGTTCACTCGGCGGGTGGCGGTGTCGGCATTGCAGCAGTGCAGCTGGCTAAACATCGCGGTGCCAAGATTATCGGGACTGCATCTACAGGTAAGCATGATTACCTCAAGGAAATTGGTGTCGATCATTGCATTGATTATCGCCAAGAAGATTTTGAAAAGAAGGTCATGGAAATTACCGATGGATTGGGAGTCGAATTGGCTCTCGACGCTGTAGGGGGGAAATCATTTAAGAAAAGCTATCGCTCGCTCGCGGCGACTGGTCGCCTTGGGATGTTTGGTGTCTCGTCGGCTGCGGTTGGCAAATCTAGAAATAGAATAGCTTTTTTTAAAATGGTTGCTAATTTGCCCTGGTTTAAGTTCACTCCAATTGAATTGATCAATCACAACAAAGGCGTTTTTGGTGTGAATTTAGGACGATTGTGGGGTGAGCTAGATCGGGTTGAGAGTTGGATGGAAGACCTGCTTGAGCTGTATCGTGAAGGGATTATCAAGCCGCGCGTCGATACAACCTTTGAATTTTCACAAGCAGCTGAAGCTCACCACTATATTCAAGATCGAAAAAACATTGGAAAAGTACTGCTTGTGCCGTAACGAATGGTTAGGTTTTCTTATCACAGTTTTTGATTTAAAGATGGGAACCCAGACGCTGATTTTTAAGTGATCATACTCGGGGGTTTTTCGAGGGAATAGGAAATGAAAAATACTTTTCAAATATACGTAGCGGTCGTGGTCGCAACTTGCTTTAGTTTTAGCCCGGCGATGGCTCAAAAGACTGCGAAACCAGCGGCAAAGAGGCTGGATGATAAGGTATTTAAAGACGCGACCGTCGAAACCTATAAAACGGTTGGCCAAACTGAGCTTAAGGCTTGGATTTTTAAACCAACATCGATTGACGAATCTCAAAAACTACCTGCAGCCATCTTCTTTTTTGGGGGAGGTTGGCGAGGTGGAACCCCAAAACAATTCGTTGAGCATTGTAAACATCTCGCCGGCCGAGGTATGGTTGGAATTGTAGTAGATTATCGTGTTTCATCCCGGCACCCTGTAAAAGTCGTTGACTGCATTGCGGATGCAAAATCTGCGGTTCGCTGGGTTCGTTCTAATTCCGAGCGTTTGGGGATCGATCCGGAGAAAATCGCGGCAGGAGGTGGGTCTGCCGGCGGCCATTTGGCTGCGGCGACCGCTACGGTGGCTGGATTTGATTCTCCTAATGATCCGGCCACGGTGAGCTGCCGCCCCGATGCACTGTTATTATTTAATCCCGCCGTTGTACTTGCGGAGATTCCAGGCAAAACGGAGATTGATCGCGAACGAACGGAGAGGATTAACGAGAGGGCAGGGGTTGAATCGTCAAAAATTTCCCCTTATCACGGTGATTTGACATCGGCGCCTCCCACGTTCATTGTTCACGGAAAAGCGGATACGACCGTGCCATTTCAAACGGTTGAGTTCTACACCGAGAAAATGAAAACCAATGGTAGAGAGTGCCGGTTAATCGGATACGAAAACCAACAACACGGTTTTTTTAATTTCGGGAAGGGCGATTCAGTGTACTTTAAGAAAACGGTCGCCGAGATGGACGCTTTTCTTGTTTCGCTCGGCTATCTGAGAGCCAAGGGCGGAATTGAGTGATGAAGCAAGGGGATTAAGCTTGCGACGCAAAAGAAGCGTTAATTGCAAAGCGAAATTCGCGTTCTACCTGACGCGACATTTGAACCGAACCAGTCCACCTTGTTGAGGGGCGAGTGATTCAGATAATTTCCAACGAAGCATTAAAGAACCACCGTCATTTTCCTCCTGGGAGAATTCGGAATCTACGGTAGAGGATGCTGAGCCGTCGATGTATTCGAGTCGGCGAGTCAGGTTGTCAATGATGGTTACGTCTGCGAGGTCACGGGCGCTGAGATTGTCAAAGCGAATCGTGAATTCAACGATATCTCCGGTGCGGGCTGCGATCTTCGAAGCCACTTTGGTGACTCGAAGAATGTCGGACCCTTCTTTCGTTTCAACATGCACAAACTGTTGAGCTGATTTTACTTTTTCAATTGCGACCGGAGCAGTATTGCTGACTGCAATCTGAAGTCCCAGATTATCTTGCCAAACAGTAGCGGATTGGATTCCAAGATCTAATCGCGCTGATTCACTGTTAGAGTGTTTTCCGAGGCGTATCAGGGAGAGGTTCTCGTAAGCTTTAAAGGAGTTTCGGGCACCTAGTAAATGAATGACATTGTCAGCCAATACGCCACGGGTGCGGTCGACAAACTCGCTGGCTCGCTTTGAGTTTTCGAACTGATCCAGCGCGACATGCTGATTGGATGTCGCGGTTTCGTTATTGCCATTGGCCATGGCTATCGGGGTTTTTTCTTCGATTGATCCGATTGGTTGACGGAGCCGTGCATTGAAGACACCGTCGAGACGACGGACGGCACCAAATCGCGGCGCGTAGATCGCAACACGGTTGCTTGGCGCTACCAGACGACGACCATCAACAGTTTCGAAATGTCCTACGGTATCTTCGGTTTCAAGCCCTTGGAGCACTAAATTATCACCGACCGTTACCTTCACGCCACGATCACTGCCGTCAAATACATACTCATCCCGGTTGGCTTTTGGGTTCCAGCCTTTAAAGTCCGGACTGGCGAATTTGGAGGTCTCTTGGATGGGCTTGTTTCCCCGATAGACCATTCCATATCCAATCGGTTTTGGATATGAGCGGTTCAGGGCAGGGGGGATTTCATTTTCCGCGCCAGCAAGCGTTGCTGAGTTATTGGTTTCCGATTTGGTTTCTGCTGAGATCCGAGTGGCGCCCGGTACAACCGCATCGGAGGTAATCATTTTCAACGGGAGCTTGTCTTCGGCTCTTGGTTCGACGGAGGTGTTCAATTTCTCGGGAAGTGAAGCTCGTTTGAGCAGTCGACCGAAACCGTCCTGAGCTTGCGATTCAGCCCCGCCGAAAACTAAACTTCCAATGACTGTAATGCCGGCGAGCAAGCCGGAGAAGTGTTTCTGTTTACGTGTCATTACTTGTTCCGAATTGAGTGTCGATTGTGGTTGGGCTGATTGGTGAAAAATACGGTTCCACCACGTTCGAAGGCCCTTGTCTTATTTCGCAGGATCCGGGGTTGGGTCGGGAAGTTGCGTTGCTTCGGGAGCGTTAAAATTAAATAGGTTCACTTCGTCAGTCGCCAGAGGAATGCGAGATCCAATTCTCAGGATTGCCATTGGACGGCCCAGTCGTTCCGCTTCACGTAACGGGTCTCGAGCACCACCAATATCGATCGACGGTTGTTGATCGGCCATATGTCGTTGAGGTAACGCGGTCTCGGGATTCTCAAGATAGATGACCTTGGTCACGAGGCTGCCACGCATGGCATCGACGACATCTTCTTGCGTTAATACGACTTCGACTGGGAATTCGTTCTCGAGGCCCTGGGGCGGATTAAGTCGATTTAGAAGTTCGATGGAAGGATAAAGTGCTTGTCCTTCATAGCGGGGAACATTGGTCAATTTGAATCGGTAGACAGGACCGATTTGCATCGCTAATGAAGCTTTTGATGCATTTGTTTGAATGAAGCTATTGCCAGTACCCACTTCGATATTTGTTCCTTCAGGAGTAATTAATCGAACCGGCTGTACGTGCCCGCGTAGAGCGGGGTTTCCAAGACGATAATGATCAGCGGCAGCACCGGGAACCATATTACCATCGATTAAGTGGTGGCGATTGCGCTGTTGCGCGGAAGCTGATGCCGCGTTCATCACAAGCGTTGAGATGACAGCCAGCAGGATAAGGTTGTTTGCTAGGGAATGCTTCATCATTTTACTCGTTAACTTTCGACATCAGGTTTTGACCTTTTGCGAATTTTAGATCGGACCGGTCGTCCTTCGTTGTTCCTGCCACTTCGAATTGAAGTGCAAAAAACGAGCCGCGATGACTTTCGCCATCGCGGCTCGTGAGATTTCTAAAGAGCACTAGCGACGGAATCGATTTCCTAGTTGCCCGGGAGGGCAGTCTGGAGGAAGAACTCCACGAACCATGTCGGCTGGTGGCTGAGTGTTCATTCTCGATGGTCGAATCGTTCTTTCGTCAATCAACACTTTGTTGACTGGTGATGGATAGCTAAGTCCTGGTCGCTGACGCATGTGAACATCCACTTGCTTCGTCGGCGTTGGGATTTGCATTGCCGTGTGGTTGTACATTTCGTACTGCTGCAATCCTGCTGGTCCACCGAGTGGAACATGAGGAGGGCCGGGAAGACCGATGTTGGTTCCGGTCATTGGCATTCCGTAATTCGGGCCTGTGACTCCGGAGATGTAATTGGAAACTCCGCCACCCATCATCGCTGGGCCACCCGCTGCAACCGCAGGATCGGAACCAGGTACTTCAAGGTCTTTGTTACCCATTCTTACGATTGCAAGAATTGATCCGCGACGATCTGCTTCGGTGATCGGATCGACACCGGGATCCAGGCGAGTGCTGACAATAGTGTCAACGCCAGCTAGTGCTAACTCTTGGAATTCCGGATCGGGAACGTAGATAACTTTGGTGACAAAGTTAGCGGCTGCAACTTGATCGAAATCTTCTTGAGTCAGTTGGATAGGAACGGCAGCATGCGAAAGGTAAGCAGCAGTTCGTGTGTTCGCTCGGCCAATCTCTAGAGTTGGATAGAGTTCCATTCCCGGTCGACCTTCAATGTCAGTTACCTTCAAACGGAATATTCCGCCTTGAGCAAAGTTCTGTCGGCCAGGTACGACCAAAGGTGTTGAGTCATACATTCCAACGGCAGAAACGTCCCAAGAGATTTTCATCATTTTGGGCTGATCAAATAGGACCTGTACATTTTGGGTTGTGGCCGCTCCAAAAGATCCATAGCTTGCGTTCTGCATTGGACCGCTTCGCATCGATCGGTTGAGAACACCTGGTCCCGGTCCGCCGACGCCTGGGCCTGGCTCCATAAGCATTTGAGCCGGAGGCAAATTGTGCCCTACCGGAATTCCAGTGCGGGCACCTGGCACTTGGTATGCGAGCGCCGAAGTAGTCAAAGTGGCTAACGCCAGCATTGTGATGCCCGTTACATAACGTGCGTACATCAGATTCCCCCCTTAAAGGTTTTTTGCCGAAACTGCTCGGCTTGTCGACTTTGCTCGGGCCTCATGGCACGTGCAATCAAAAGTCTGGGTTGTAAAAGTGTTTCTTTTTTGCTGTTTCAACAGCAAACTGCCGTAGACCATTTGGTCCGCCCCTCCTAAGATGCTCGCCCAATAGGCACGCAATCCTGCGCGGGTTGGCTACGTAGTTGTTAGTTCGGCCCGTCACAACACAATTCTTTGGAAAAATCCGCATATCCGATTCATGAAGCAAGAATTACCCCTTGCCGTCGCTTTGCTAGCAGCCGGAAGTCTTTTGTGGCTTACCCAGTTGGCCGAACCCGCAGACTCTAACAAGGCTGTTTTGGATGCAAGTGTGTCAAAAAGTGATTCAGTTATCGGAGAAGAATTAGAAATTCTTCGGCTACCCCGACCGGTCGATCCAAAAATCCCATTACCGATACGGGGCTACCACGAACGTGCCGCCTTGGAGGAGGTAACCAATCCAGAGGGCTCGATCAAATCGGCGATTGGTCTGACAACCTACGAAGAAGAGATCCCATCGACCATTTGGAAGGCGGAAACCTCGTCTGTCTCTGGGAAAAGAAGTGCGATCAAGAAAAACTGGTCTGATAGCAATCCAAGCCCACAGCGTTTTTTACTGGATGTTTCCGATTCGCTTGCTAATTCGATGCCGTTTGAGGTGGATATTTCAATGAGCGGCTCGATTTTTGAGCAGCATGTGGAAGCCGAGGGAAAGTACTATCAAATGGGGCAGGGGACTCAAAAATCGAGTTTAGTCTTGGAGTTTGGGGGCAAATCCAATCCAGTTTTGATTCACCAATTGTGTGATGGCAACATTGTTTTCAAATTACAGAAATTTTCCAACGGCGGATTAGTTGATCGAAAGGACACGCTTGAATTCGTAAATTTGGATGAGTTAAGAGAAAGTGTGGCTGGCACGACGAGTGCCTTGGTGCCTGCGGGGTGGGTTGCCTCTGGAGGGATCGCTTGCACCATCCGTCATTTGTCCTCGGCTTTCGATTTCGAACAGAAAAAGCAGCAGTCAAACGGTGACGTATTGCTTTGGGGAGTATTGAATGCAAAGACAGTCGCAAGGTTAACCGGAGAGACGGGTTTGACAGAGCAACCCGCCTGGGAGGCATTGCCGCCGCATTTCCCACATGCTGTTGAACTGGTCTTGAGTGTGGATTCGACATTTTCATTTGTTCCAAAACGAATGAGCTTTTCAAGATTTCCCAATCGATATCGTCAGTCGGAGAGCAGGGGATTGATAAATATTGAATTCTCAAAATTCCATGTGCTCGCCAATATTTCTGATGAGTCGTTTAGAGCGAAGTACATTGATGTTGAAAAAGTAGATGTAACAGAAGACTATATAGCTCGATTAAAAGAAATTGGTTTTTCGAGTGAGTCTCAGTCTGCTGAAAAAAGCACTGAGACGATCGAGAGATAAAGGGTGCATCCATGCGGGCGGTTGTACAACGCGTAACTCGGGCTTCCGTTGCTGTTGAGGATGAAACGGTGGGCCAGATCCAACGTGGTCTACTTGTTTTTCTCGGAGTAGAGGCCGGCGATGAAAAAGCTGACTTGGATTATCTGGTCGGAAAAATTACCGGCTTAAGGATTTTTGAAGATAGTGACGGAAAGATGAATCTTTCCGTGTTGGATATTCAGGGCTCTCTGCTCGTTATTAGTCAGTTCACACTTCTTGGTGATGTGAAAAAAGGTAAGCGGCCCAGTTTCGTGCGCGCGGCAAAGCCAGAGTTGGCTCGACGTTTGTATCAAGAATTCATCGAGTCCTGTCGTGGAATCAATGTGCCAGTACAGACTGGGATCTTTCAAGCTGACATGGCTGTAGAACTTGTCAATGATGGTCCTGTTACGATTCTTCTTGATAGTCGAAAACAGTTCTAAACCGATTAGATGAACTAGCCATAAGAGCTAGTCTGAATTTCTTGACAATGTCCTATCGATGTAGTGTCTGACCGTGGTCATGTAAAAAGAGATTGCGAATCCACTGGGCGGTTGTGGTGGGCGATTCAATGGGCGGTTCGCAAATGCAATCCATTACATAATTATCACTCGCGACGATACCGATCAAAATTGCCAACTTGAGATATGTAGTAACGTTATGCCAAGTGGAATTTCCCCAGAACTTCATCGCGGTGCCAAAACTCTTCTTTTTCTTGGGAAGCTTGCCTTCCCAGTTAACCGCATAAATTTCATCGAGCACAAGATGGCAAATGAAGCCAAGCACAACGGCCCATGATTTGAAGATACGGATTTCGAGGTCGTTGGAAAGACAGATCATAAAGGTAACCAGGCCAGCGATGATCGCGGCGGGAATGCTATGCCACATGCCGCGATGTTTCGTGAACCGACGGAATAGGCCTCCGATACCAAACCGAATCAAAACGTACATCACGCCAGCGACAAAAATCATATGTTCCGTTGTCATGCCAATCGCTTCAAAACGAGGCAGCATCATCATGGGGATGATGACTGAGACAAATGAAAGCATTTCGCGTTGTGGCTTTCCGGAATTACTGTCGAGATCGGGCAACATTCCGGCGACGCTACATAAGCTTCCCGCAATCATGCAGTGAGCCAGCGGTACCTCAAAGCCAAAGTACCCAACGCCCCCATAGACAAATCCGAGGACGGTGCTGGTCGTAATGTGAGTTTTGAAATCAGCCATGAATTCGAGCGATAAACGGTTGATTGGAATGAACCAAAAATTGGCGGCTCTAGTCCAGAGAACGTCGAGCGTTGTGGAAGAAGACAATAGAGAACTGTCACCCGTCGACCAACGTGGATTCGTGAATCTTGCCATCGCTAGCAGCATTAACAGGCAAGGAATTAAATTTGGTCAATTGTTGGGGCGTAAGCCAATGTTGAGCCTATCTGTATTGAGGTAAACCGAAAATTTATCTCTAATCCCATCAGTTTTTCTACGGATGGAAAGCTTAAAAAAATCCGAAAGCGAGCTGGTGATTCTGAACGTGATCACGTCTCTGAATTCACCTAAGATAGCGTGTGGGCAGCGTGAGGTTGTTGCGAATGGTGAAGCAGCAACGTCAAATTTGTACAAGGAGAGATTGTGGGGATTTACGATATTGCAATGCTTGTAATTTTTCTCGGAGCCATTGTTTTCGGCTACTGGAAAGGATTGGCTTGGCAAATTGCATCGCTTGCTGCCCTGGTGGTGAGTTACATTGTCGCGGTAAATTTTAGAGACCAGATGGCAACACTTTTGAAGGTGGATGAGCCATGGAATAAAATAGGTGCGATGCTGATACTTTTTCTTGGCACATCCCTTTTGATTTGGGCGATTTATTCATCGGTTTCTAAATCATTAAAAAAGAATGAGCTGAAAGGTTTTGATCGACAGGCAGGAGCAATTCTCGGCGCTCTCAAGGGAGGTTTGCTGTGCATGGTAGTGACCATGTTCGCGGTTTCGTTTCTTGGTGAGGACGTCCATGAGAAGATTGATCATTCGAAATTTGGGCCTTATATCGAAAAAGGAATTTGGCAGGTTTCGGATTTTGTGCCGGACGAATTAGCGCGTTTTGTTAATCCTCATATTGAGAATTACAAAGATGCAGTTGGCCACCACGAACCTGCTGTTGATACCAGCGGATTTTTTGGAAGCTCACTGGGAACGACCTATCCAGTCGAACAACCCAATGGCGAAGAAGTCAAACAGTTCCAGTCCAGCGGTTTTACCGGTCGTTGGAAAAAACCCTCGACCGATACCTCGGAGATGATTCATATTCAGCCATTTCGGGGAACTTTTCAAAAGAAGTTTACACAGCCGCAGGCTCCAGCTACGAAGGGGGTCGACTGGTCGAATGTAGATATTTCGGAGGCGTCCAAACAAACGCTCGAAAATATTGGGAAGCAGGCTCTAGAAGCGACCAATGAGGCGGCGGAGAATTTGTTTGAAAACGTCTACAAGCGTTAAGCAATTCATAAATGCGTGCCCGTAGCAGCGAGATAGTCCATGACCAAAGTTCTTGGCTAAGCCGGAGTTTGGAATCTAAATGGAATCTCGAGTAGGGAGTCGGGAGCGAATTTTAAAAAGGCGATATTTACGGGGAAAACGAGAGACCTAACCGAACATAAGAAACATTATCGGACGTTGGGGATTGGTCAAGATATCCACTGTTTCGTTGGTTTTTTGCATTTTCATTCAGGAGACTTAGCCATGGATTCGCAATTAACAGACGCCCAGGTCGACCAGATTCGAAAAAAAATAGGCGATGGCCGAAAGCTCGATGCGTGTAAACTCTATCGCGGTTTCACAGGCAGCTCTCTAAGAGAAGCGAAGCAATTTGTTGATAATCTTTCGAGCGGCGATCCGAGCAGATCAGAGGCTGCAGAAGGCTCCGAAGAGGCGTTGGTTGAGCAAATTCTCGATCTCTTAGAAGCTGGTTGTAAACTGGATGCGGTGCGAATTTATAAAGATCACACCGGTAAGTCGATATTGGAATCAAAGACATTCATTGAGAGTCTGATTGACGAATTTGAGATTCTTGAGAAACCTAACAGTCAATCAGGTTGCGCGGGGTTAATCCTGATATTTGTGGTTTGGGGGTTTATTCTTCAATCTATGCTCTAAGGGCTCTGCCAGAGAGTTTTTCCATTTTTGAAATTATGGATTCTTTAAATAGCTCCATAAACTGGGCGGCGCTAATTCAATCGAGTTGCCGGCGGGGTCGCGAAAGTAAATTGAAGTTCCGCGGGCTCCATTATCCCAGCAAACCTCCGATTCAATTTCGATACCGGCTTCGGCCAAGCGACTTCTCCATGTCTTTTGTTCGGCTTCAGTAATGACAAAAGCAATGTGGCCTTGTCCGTAGGTTCCATGGGATGGGACTTGCCTCCCCGCTACCGAGCTTTTGCTTGGATTGAAAACTAACAAATAGCTTTCTTTGATCTCAAAAACTAGCATCAGATCATTGTGGCTGAGCAAACGCAGTCCCATCACCTGAGTGTAAAAATCTTTGGCTTCGTCGAGATCATCGGCATAAATAACAGTCTCGAAAATTTTTGGCAAATTGAGCATGGCAATACTTGAGCGTATTTAAATAAAAGCAGATCCGTTTTAATTCCCTCGATAAACAACCGTTGGTTGGAGGGGTGGCGATTGGTCGGCACAGAAATTTTCTACTGCCCCCCCTGCCCCAATTCAATATGTTCTTATTGCTAAAATTACGGTTGAGCAGGTGCAAATCGGTTAAGCAGAATTCCAAGCGGCAATAGACTGCCTAGCACTTGATCGTCTTGCGTTTTTTATAAACGCGTCCCATATTTTCCATCTTCGCGATGTAATCAATCGCAAGTGGGACTTTACAAGCCGTTTCGCCCATGTCGACCGATACTTTGCCAATTTTTTTGGCTGTCGATTTTGCTTTCGCGGCCAGCGGTTTAACATAACCGCCGACAGAAATTACAAAGCCATTCATGGTGTATTTCACGCGTTCACCACAATCGTGAATCGATGAAGCAATTTCCTCGAGTAGCAACTTGATTTCATCTAGATCTAATTCGGCGTCGGGTTTTGTTGCGACTATACCTGAGTACGTATTCCAGCCAGCAGCGGCTATGTGTTCTTTTTTAGATTTGATCCATTTCAAGGCAAGGGATTTTGCGTGAGGGCTTTCGTGGGCGACACCGGGTACCGAATACTCGGCAATCATATGCCATTCGGCAGCGCGGCACCAATCGTTCAGTTCTTTTTTAGACATGGCCTTGCCGTCGGCGACGATACCAGCCAAGTACATGGCATCGGTGTTGCCAGTCTCATAAAGTTCCATCGCCAGCGTCTGGTTGCCTTTGATTTGTTTCGCAATGACTTTCAGGTCGGCAATTTTAACTCCAAACATGTTGTCTGGGGCGCAGTGTCGGGCGAACGTTTTCCGAGTTTGGGCCGAACCCTTTTTTTTCAGTGCCGACATGACCTGTTTAACGGTTTTCATGGCTGCTCCCAAGAGTTTTGTTGCACAAGGCAGTTGCGTTCCGTTGGTGTGCGTTGAACGTCAATGGCTCACCCCGTTATTCAGGCTTGGCGACTACGCAGGTAGTTCTCCGGCTTCATTGAAGACACCAATTTTTCGGAACCTCTGGTAGCGCTCTTCCAATAAGGACTCGTGTGGTTTTCCAACGAGGTCTTTAAGCGTCTTCTTTAAATAGGCCTTCATTTGAGATGCTGTCTTGTGGTGGTCACGATGGGCACCTCCGAGCGGTTCATTGATCACATCATCCACAATTCCCATCTGAAGTAGATTTTTAGAGGTGAATTTTAAAGCTGTGGCGGCCTTTTCTGCATGTTCAGCGCCTTTCCAAAGAATGCCGGCGCATCCTTCTGGACTGATAACAGAGTAGTAGGCGTGCTCCATGACTGCGACGCGATCTCCAACACCGATTCCCAACGCGCCGCCACTTCCACCTTCACCAATCACAATGCAGATGATCGGTGTTTTCAACCGAGACATTTCATACATGTTTTCCGCGATGACTTGAGCCTGGCCACGTTCTTCAGCACCAATGCCGGGGTAAGCCCCGGGGGTATCGATCAGGCAAATGACTGGAAGATTGTATTTTTCAGCCATCTTCATTTTCGCCATCGCTTTGCGGTAGCCTTCAGGATGAGCACAACCGAAAAAGTTCTCGGTTCGATCCTGAAACGTGCGGCCTTTCTGGTGACCGAGCACCATGACTTTCGTGCGGTCAAGCGAAGCGAAGCCAACACGAATTGCACGATCATCACCAAATAATTTATCACCATGTAATTCGACGAACTCATCAAATACGAGTGAGAGATAATCAGTAGTGTGAGGTCGATCCTTGTGTCGCGCCACCTGCACCGTTTCCCATGGAGTCAGTTTTCCATAGATATCGCGTGTTAAATCAGTCAACGACTGTTTCAGGTTCCGAATTTTCTCTGCTGACTCGACAGAGTCGGAAGATTCGGATTCACATTTTTCGATTTCGAGAGCAAGGTCGGCAATCGGTTGCTCAAATGGCAGATAATCCATGGTGTCTTAAATTGGGTCAGTGGGATGGGAATTGTCACTATCGGACAGATGATCGTGACTCACAGTTTGCAAATAATTGGTTATCGGCGAAAGCCCTCGGGCCGTTGCCCAGATCGGAACATCTGTGTTGACTCAAAAACCTGAAGGAATTCAGTAAGGTTCTGAATGCGGTCGTCGGGATTTTTAGCGAGCATTAATTTGACCAGGTTTGAAAACTCTCTCGAAGCACCACTGTAGGCTTCCAGTGATGGAATGGGAGCTTTTAAATGTTTGGTCAATAACTCATCCGGTGAGTTGGCTGAGTAGGGGGTTTTCCCCGATAGCAATTCAAAAATAACACAGCCAAAACCGTAGACATCGGATCGGCGATCCGGATGTTGGCGACGAATTTGTTCCGGAGACATGTAACTTCTAGTGCCACGAATAGCTTTAGGTCGACCAGAAAGCAGTCCCCCGATTCCACCTTTTTTTGATCTTAATTTTACGCCGATGGAAAAGTCAATTAATTTGACATGCCCCTGCTCATCCGCGAGGAAGTTGTCTGGTTTTACATCGCAATGAACCCATCCCTTTTCATGCATGTGCTCCAGTCCTTTGGCGCAACTTCGGATGATGGAAGATACATTGGGCATCATGAATTCTTTACGTTCTCGCATTTCAATTTTGAGGTTGCGAGATGGGAACAGTTGCATGGATACGAGTGGGTATCCTTGATCATTGTGGTAACCAAAGATTTTAATCACGTTGGGATGGTCAAGCTCGGCACCGACTAAGGCTTCGTGTTTCAGTTGGCCAATTTCGTAGCGATCTTTTCGGTAGGTCTCCATTAAAACCTTGAGTGCGATTCGTTCACTCTCGCCCGTTTTCAACGCTTCCCAAACCTGAGTTGTCGTACCGGCACGAATGAGTCTGAGCAGTTGGAACGGCCCGATAAAGTCTCTGCCTATTGACATTTATTTCTAATCCATCGATTTCAAGCTTGATAACTCGGGTGTCGCGTCGAACCCCCGATCGCTGTTCATTTTAGTCGAAGATTCGAGGAAACCAAAGTCGACTTGCCGGGATTGAGCGCTGGTTTGTGCATTCAGCAAACGCTTTAATTTGCCACCATCCTGGCGAGAATTGAGTGTTTTCTGCCACTAAGCTGGAATCAGCTCGAGCGCTCCGAGAATCGCGTATATCACGAAAGAGGCATAGAGAGCACAAAAGAGGATTCCGGTTCGACGGTTGATCTGCTTCAATTGCCACATGCAAGCCATCGCAACGCTGGTCAAAATGAACAGAAAGATACGTAATCCAACGACTCCATCCATTGTCTCGCCATTGCTCATCACTAGTTCAATTGGCTCCCATTGGTGAAGGTAGCAGCTCACGATCAGCGGAATCGACATACCAATACAAACGTCGAACACATTGGACCCAAAGACATTCGACATCGCTCCAGCATCATCACCTCGGCGAGCTGATCCGAGGGACATAAACGTGTCCGGGATCGAGGATACCGCGGCCGTTAAGATCACCGCGACGAAAAAAGGACTGACTCCGAGTTTATGAGCCGATTGATTAGTGAGATCGACAAGTAGATAGCACGCTAATGCGGCGACGGCGGTTGCCGAAATAATAACAAGGGTTGAAGTAAATCCATTTAGTCGAATATCAAAATAGCCAAAGCAGGCGGATGCAGTTTTGCAATCAGTCGCTTCCATTTCAGTTTTATCTTCCGAAAGTTGATTTCGAAATTGCCGCGTCGCGAGATAGAGATGTAATACATAGACGATGTAAGTCAGCAGTGCTGCGACTCCCATCCACCATTCCAGCTTTTCCTGAAACAAGAATACGAGTAGCCCGGCTTGAGTGAAAATTACCCACATGCCATCCCGGTGAATGACTTCTCTGGATACGGTAATTTGGGGGCGCTCCCGTCGAGAAAAAGAAACGACAATCGCGCAGAGGGCAGGTATTAGAATTAAATTGTAAATCGAACTTCCTGCGCACGTTGCAACCGTTGACCCGTAACCTTCGGCGCTGGCAAGCATCTGGCTTCGATCGTCCTGAGTGCCGAAGAGCGCAATTGTTACGAAGAATAAACCGGTAAACAACTCCGGCATGCTGCTCGCCACTGCATCGAGTGTTGCTCCTCTGACCGATGGTGGCAGACGCAAGCGGATTCCTACCCACTGGGCAGCATCGGCAAATGGCTCACAGGCCTCAGCGATTAGAATTGAAATGGCCACACAGGCGGAGAGAATAAAGCCAAGTTCGACGAGCCAGTTTGAGTATTGGTGTGAGGCAATGAAAAAGATCAGCGTCATCGCGATCGCGCCGGCAAAAATCCTGAAACCAGGGTTGAGTTTCCGATTCGATTCGATCGAATTGTCTTCCGTAGATGCCATTTCGTTTTAGAAACCGATTCCTAAAGGGGAGGATAATGGAGGGTAATGGTGCTAGTAGACAACATGGTCTAAAAATAATCCATGTGCGGGTGCTGTTTGTCCAGCATAGCGGCGGTTTTTTTGATCGCGTACCCAAGCGACCCATTCGATTTCTTCCCTGTTTTTACCTACTCGAATCAGTGTGCCAACGATATTTCGAACCATATTGTATAGAAATCCGTTGGCGGTAATCGCGATTTCCAATCCCGCGAAATTGTGGACGGATTCCGGAGTGACTTGCAGGTCGATGACGTTTCGGATCGTTGTGGAACGCTCGGCACCCGCGCTTTCGAAACTGGCAAAATCATGCTCGCCCGTGATCAAAACCGCGGCTTTTTGCATCGATTCAAGATCCATCTCCCCCGGCACGTACCAGCAGGTTCTCAATCTGAGTGGGTCCATGATCCTGCCATATTGGACGTGGTAACGATACGTTTTTTGTTTTGCGTCCCGGATCGCGTGAAACCCGTCAGGGGCCTCCTCTGCGGTTAATACTGAAATGTCAAAAGGTGTTTCCGCATTAATGGCCCGAACTATCTGCTGAGTCGGCAATTGGCTTTCGGTGGCGAAGCTGCAGACCTGTCCCAGAGCGTGAACACCGCTGTCGGTTCGCCCACTGGCGGTGATTCGAAGTTGTTCACCGCTAACCGAAGCCCAGGCAGTTTCGAGACATTGTTGAATGGACCTGCCATTTGGTTGGACTTGCCAGCCAACATAGTCCGTTCCATCGTACGAAATGACCAGTTTGATATGCCGCATCTGCACCACCTGTCTTAAACAAGGAGCTCGGCGATTTGCACAGCATTGGTCGCAGCGCCCTTGCGGAGGTTGTCACTGACGCACCAAAACGCGAGGCCATTCTCACAGCTAAGGTCTTTGCGAATGCGTCCGACAAAGACGTCATCCCGATCGTCACTGTTGCTCGGCATTGGATAGACCCCTTGCTCAAGATTATCCATAACTTGAATTCCGGGTGCGGCTTCGAATAACTGAATTGCCTGTTCCACGGAGATAGGTTTTTCTGTTTCGACTAAAATGGATTCACTGTGGCAATTGGATACAGGGACTCGGACGCAGGTTGGGCAAACCTGAATTGAGTCGTCACCAAAAATTTTCTGGGTTTCCCACACCATTTTCATTTCTTCCGACGTATAGCCCTGATGTTTCGCAGATCCAATCTGAGGAATGACATTAAAGGCGATTGGATGGGCGAAGGCTTGGTAGTCCCATGGCTTGTCTTCGAGCGCATTTCGTGTTCCCTCGATTAGATCTGCCTGGCCAGCAACCCCTGCCCCGCTCGTAGATTGGTAAGTTGAAACAACGACGCGTTTGATTTTTGAGAAATCATGGAGAGGCTTCATCGCGACAACCATTTGTGTGGTGCTGCAATTTGGACTGGCGACAATACCTTGGTGTTCGGTGACCGCACCCGGGTTAACTTCGGGTACAACTAACGGAACATGATCGAGCATCCGATGGTATCCGCTTTCGTCAACGACGATCGTTCCGCGTTCAACCGCCCAGGGTACGAAAGTTTCAGCGACGTCATCTGGAGTGCTGCCAATGACCAGATCAATGTTGTCGAAAACACTGGGTTCCAATAATTGGATTGTATGCGGTTCACCTTTAAACTGAATCGTTTTTCCAGCTGAACGCTGAGATGCGAGAAATGTGATGGTTTCGTAGGGAAAATCCCTTTGCTCAAGTATTTGTCTTACGAGGCGGCCGACGGCCCCGGTTGCTCCTGCAATGGCAATGTTTTTGGCCACGCCTAACTCCGAATCAACTGTTGGTAAATGGCTGCGCGAAAGATAGTCGCGCGTGTTTCTTGGGTTGCCTATTATACGAGGCAGAATCAAAATCCGAAATGACTTGGCATTAATGAATTCTCAATTCGAATACGAACTTTTCAGTTCAGACGGGTTGGCCTTGACTCAAGTCATGTCTCCTAATTCAACCTATGGTTCTCGAGATCGTTGGAATCTTTTTTTGATCCAGCGAGAATCGACGAAAGCTAGATTGCCCGCCAGCATTATAAGGCCAAAGGAAAGCATTCCCATGCAAATGCCGATCCCAAGATGAATGGGGATGGCAAAGAACAGCATGATGGGCCGAGTTAATTTGAACCAAATTAGTGCGGGGTAGGCGCATTCCCAAGCGAGGGCACCGAGGGTGAGTATGGCAACCAACCCCATATGATTAGATATCCACGACATATCAATCGACTGATATTCGTAGCTTGCCAAAGCTCCCCAGACGGCTTCCCCATTGAGCCAGGTGGTGCCTTGGAGTTTGCCGATGGCAGCAAAAAGATAGACAATACACATGTGAACCTGAATCAATCGAATTGCTATTCGATTGCGAGTGGACGGTCTGCCCTCCCCTGCCCCGCGGCGTTTTGCAAGCCAACCATCAAACGAGTAAGCACCTCCGCAATTTCCAATAGCGAGATAAATACAGAGAAAACTGCTGATTTGATCGAGCCCAAAGTTCGCGCCGGTTCCGCGATTCGCGTATGAAATGATCAAAAGCGTCGTCAAAATGGACGTCCAGTTCGTCCAAATCCCAAGCGTGAACATGGTGATCGTGATTAACCCGAGGACGTGAATTACGATTAGTGATTGGTTGCTGGCGAACCAGTCGAAATGACTCCATGCAAACGGACTATCGAATAGTAACGCACGGTATTCCAGTGGTAGTAAGCCATCGACACCTAAAAATATAGAGAATTGAAGGCCCCAGGTAAGATGTGTGTAAAACACGATTAGGCCGACGATTATTCGAATTAGCCCTAAAATGCAGGGGGATTCTGGTTGAAACCAGAACTGATTCCAAGCTTGGTTCCACGCATGAGAAAACGTGGCGAAAGGGCCGGACTGGGTAGGCGTGGTTTCTAGATTTGTTTTCATTCGTCTGACCCAATTATTGTTTTTGGGTCAGCGGCGGTCGCGGGGCGATAACCATCGGCATCTAGTTCGCCAATTTTATTTAACGGTAGAAGTAGTTGTTCTGAGTTGAGTTTCAGCCCGTCTAAAACTTCTTCTGGAAACGGGATGCTTCGTTCTTGGCTGAAAAGCTCTATTGACGATGCATCGTGCTGCTCAAGCAGAACTTGGGCTACAGACTTGGCCAGGGAATTGATTCTTTCTGAAGTTCGTTGGTGGTAGTGGAGTTCCCGTTGGCGATCCATTTGCAATCGCTTTACTTGGTTTGTCTGGTTCGCTGAAGCTAATCTTGCCACTTGCCGTTCATAATCTGCGGTGCGATTTTTCAAGAAATTTGGATCTGCCTGACTTGCGTGTTCTACAAAGAGGGTTTCGCTCAGCATGAACCAGCGATGGTAAATTAAACGGGGTTGCTGGGTTTGACGATCGGGAAAAAATCCCTCAAATTTTGATCCGTCACTTCTCACGCCCCGAAAGACCAGCCGATGCGTTGGCCCAGGATCAGGGCCAAAAAAACGATAACCATGGCCTAAGAATAGAATGCGATGTAATGGGGCAAGTCGTTCTGCAATTGGACTGCTGAAATGTTTCGATGCAATTGGATTCGCAAGCGGTCCGATGACCACCACGAATAAGTAAAACAAAATTAACACGGTGGCAATTGCCCGTGCGGTGGGTGACCAATGGAAGGTTGGATTGGAGTTCGACTGTTGGTCGGTTGGCCCTGAGAGTGCGTGCTCAAACTCGGATCGATTTGATCGATTCTTAGATTTCGTATTTCGTTTGCGATTTGCCATTGCCAGCGCGAGGGTATCGTTGATTGCGATGCGGCAAATGTCTGCCGTCGTGAACCTAGTCTAGTTTAGGAATGAGCTGGAGCAAATTAAGCCTAAGGTTGTCCGCGGAATTCCAATTACTGCTTTATACAAAAAAACAAACCACCAAAACACTTGGTGGTTTGTCAGGCATAAAGCTTGTTTAACTATAATTCGCTAGTTCTTGGCGAATTGGGATGCTAATGAATCCTCATCATGGAACGAAAATGAATAGGACTGACCCGCGAAAAGATCGACGGTCTTTTCCTGTGTGATCATTTCACCATTACGTTCGAATTTGACTTCGATTTTGTAATCTTTCCAAGTCTTTCCAAAGGGAAGCTGGTTGGTGGTGAAAGTTCTCAACTTACCATTCTTTTCGGTACGAGTTCCGCAAAGCGTAACAACTGCGTCCGCTGGAACTTCCAGTTTTAGCGTTGTTGCAATCGCAGTCTTTGCAGGGGCGGCCGAATCAAAATCAAATCGAATCGTTTCATTTTTGCCAGGCGTCAATTTGACCAATTTAGTTTTGATCGTCTCGACTCCATCTCGATTGAGGACTGCCTTTACACTGTAACGATGCTCTTTGCCGATTTCCAAATTGGTAGAACGATAACTTCGACTGGATCCTTCTGTTTTGGTTAAGCGATCGTTAATGAAAACTTTAGCGTCGTTAGGCAACTGGACCTTCAAGATTGAAGAACCGACAGCTGGTTTATCCTTGTTGTCTGTGTCCGTGCCAATTGAGTTAGTGGAATTCCCAGGTTGGCCTTGTGCTGCAGGACCCGGACTATCAAGCATTGAGTTGATCGAGCCACCATCAGGAATACGTGGCGCGTTCTGTGGAGATTGTTCTAAAATCGAATTGGGGCCGACAGATCCTGACATGGTATCGCCGTAAGGTGCCATCATGGAGAGACTGCCCGCTCCAGCATCCCAACCGCCGCAGCAACCGTAATTCGAAGTCCCCCACATTCCGATTGACGGACGATAAAAGCCCCCACAGCATCCGCCGCAGGAGTGGTAACCAATGTTAGAAATGCGATAGCCAATTCGGCCTAGGAGATTTCTAACGGGCGTTCGGTAGACCCGTTGTACGCCACCGGAACTACCACCGCTGCAGGCAAAACTTCCGGTTGAACCGTAGGTAGTTGTGGTGCCACCCCAACCACCGCTGTTAGCCAATGCATCACCGATCGTGATTACAGAAAGACTAAGTGAGAGGGTTGCGACTATTGCTAAACCCCTCAAGGAATTGAACCCAGTCATTGTTGTTTTTACTCCGAAGAATTCTCGTCATGATGAGGAAATTGGATCGGTGCGAGCGATCGTTATCCTGAAATTAGGCTCCAAAACTCATGGCTCCCAACGGTGTTCAGAATAACAGGCGAGAATGTTAATTCAAGTCGATTGGGTCGTTTTGAGTGTCTGGGTTAGTTTTGCGGCCGGAAAAGCTCGGTTTCTAGCGCGATTTTACTGAAATTACGAGTCAGCTTGATACTGTTCCGCTCTCCGATCGGTAATTTGTTGAAAAGTGGGAGGTCAGGGCGATGATAATTCAACGATGTCGGCTAGAAGCCTCTGTGGCAGGCGAATGGTAGTTTCGCTTGTTATTTTTTGACGGCTTCGATCTCAACATTGTCGAATTGAGCAGTGCCGGTAGCCCCCCAAAGGCCAATGCGAACGATCCCCTCTCTAGCTGAGCGAGGGATACGGATGACTCTCGATTGCGTGAACCAGTCTTTTGTGCCTTTGTGAGCTCCCAGAGAAAACATGCCGAGTTCTTGACGCTCTTCGTCGTAGAACGAAATCACGGCGGTGGGTAGATCTTTAGGGCGCGGTCCAACCACAACGTTTTCACATGCAAATGATGCCGAAAATTTGATGAGTGGAACTTTTCGCCCGTCGCACGCAAACGCCTGCATCACTTGAGCTAGTTGTCCTGGTACGTCGTTTTTGAATTGTACGAAGTTGTTACTAGCGTCTTCACCACTTCCTTGTTCCAGCGTTAGTTGGCGTTGGTAATACCAGCCCTGCGCAAATCCTTTTTCATCGAGTCCTTGTTCAAAATCTGAATTGATGAGCCGAGGTTTGGTAGGATCGGGAAGAATCTTTCGATTGTCCTCGGCGGTTCCGGTCATTGGAACAAACAGGGTCGGCCGCAATGCGAACCGCTTCATTTCTCCGTTAGTTTTTTTCATGAGAAAAAGTGTCTGCTGATGCCTTTCTCCCATGGGAACGATAATGATTCCGCCTTCGACAAGCTGATCAACAAGCGGTTGTGGGATTGCTTCTGGTGAGCAAGTGACAATGATTTTGTCGAAAGGTGCATGTTCTGCCCAGCCTTTGTAGCCATCGCCAATTTTCGTAAATACATTGTCGTATTTGAGTTTTTTCAAAACCTTTGCAGCAGATTTCCCGAGTTTCTCAACGATTTCAATCGAATAAACTTCTTTGACCAACGGGCTTAAGATGGCGGCTTGATAGCCACTTCCCGTACCAATCTCAAGGACTTTGTCGGTTGGTTGAGGATCTAATTCCTGTGTCATGTAGGCCACAATGAACGGCGAAGAAATGGTTTGACTTTTGCCGATAGGTACCCCTGCGTCCAAATAGGACTGAGTCTTGCGGATTTTTTTCGGGACGAATTCATGCCTGGGTGTTGCCCGCATGGTTTTCAAAACGCGTTCATCAGAGATTCCGGCTCCAATTACGGCGACCTCAACCATTTCGTTTCTTAGTTTTTCGAACTCCGCCTCATTTTGAGGCATGGCTGCCAAACCCAACGATGTCTGGGATGTTACTGCTGCGAACAGTAGGCAACAGATCCAAAATTTGAGATAGCTCATTTGCATGATTCAAACCTGATCAAACGGGTGTCGGTGGCTAAAACGCATTGTGTTTTAAATCGTAGCCAACGAAGTGACAATTAACACGAACGCAGGCTATTATAAGCAGGTTGTTTTGATCAAGCCGAATTTTTGCTCACTGATCGATACAATCGGGTGTGACTTTATAGCGATTAACCGCGGAGAATAGCTAAATCGAGTTATAATTGGGTGTAGGAGCGGTTATGGCAAAGCAAGAAATACAGCGAGACACGACGGGGATTCCTCGTTCATCGAGTCCCGTGCCGTTTGTTTTGCCGCTGGTCGTTTTTTTGATGATTGCAAGCCGGTACCCTGAATTTTCATCAGAGGAAGAACCTCGTTTGATCCTGACGACGACCTATTGGTATGTCGGAATGGTCGCCGCGCAAGTGGTTTTGGCAGTCGGGCTGTTGGTCTATTTTCGAAAAATCTATCAACAGCATTTTCCTCTCCGTATCTCGTTCCTGTCTGTTGCAGTGGGGGCGATAGGCGTCGCAATCTGGATTGGTGTTTGCAGCCTTCAGATCGAGCCAAAGATCCTAGAGGCGATGGGATTTGATTTTAGCCGGCCCTCCTTCGACCCATTTACGCTTGACGGTTCTGGAATTTTAGCAGCGTTTCTTTTTTTTCGAATCCTGCTGCTGGCCATTATTGTCCCACTCATTGAGGAGTTATTTTTGCGCGGTTGGTTTATCCGCTGGGTCGAGGATCCGGAATGGGAGGACCTTTCGCTGCAAGGCTTGTCATGGAAGGCGTTGTTGGCCGCAAGTGCGTACGGTGTCTTGACTCATCCAACCGAAGCCATCGCAGCTTTTATCTGGTTTGGTTTAATAAGCTGGCTGATGAATAAAACAGGCAGTCTCTGGGACTGTGTCGTTGCTCATGCCGTGACCAATCTGTTACTTGGCGTATACGTATTGATTTTTGAACAATGGCATTTGTGGTAGTTCGTTACTGAAAAAAAGCTTGCTACTTTTTAAGAGAATGTTGCTTTTTCACTGAACGAAGGTAGTTCGAAATCGAACTGATCTACAGGAGCAGGATCGTGATTTGACGGTGAACTTTGGGAACTCGAAAATGCTGAGCCATTGCATTTAATGTTATTAATGATTCCGGCTAGAAAAAAGAAGAGCGTTTGGTTCATGGGCACAATGGAAACGTCATGAAACATTCCGGAAATAAAATAGTGAGCGATGATGACCAGTGCGAGTAGTCCAAATTGTCGTGGCCAAAGGTCGAGAGAGTCATCCCGCCAAATCGACCAACTGGCGTAGGCGACAACCGCGAGGACCCAAAGCAAAGTAATTAGCCCAACTAGTCCAGTTTCGACGAGATGGGCGAGGAATACATTGTGTTGGTAAAATGGTTTAGCAAGTGAAAGTGGTTGTCCAGAGTAAGGATCCTGAAGGTAGGGTCGTTTGGCAATTGTGTACTGACCAAATCCGCATCCCAAGAGCGGGCGATCTTGGAACATGTCGACCGCGATCGTTAAGAACAGCTCTCGCAGTTGCGCCGATTGTTCCATGTCAACGACTGAAACATACTTATCTCTTTTGAAAGCCCAGATTTTGTCCGAAACAAACGGGAACGCAATGATGGCAATGATGGTTGTGGCAACAACTAGAATTCCCTGTTGTTTGCGGGACGCTGGCAGCCAGATAAAGATCCCTGCTCCCACGACGAACCCGAGCCATACACTCCTCGTGAGAGTGGCAAAGCAACCTGCACCAAGCAAACCGCCAACCAATAACAATCCAAATTTGCCGAGTCGATTAAATCGGGGCCACCACATCCAAGAGCAACACAGGCAGACCGACAGGAAAATTCCATTGGAGACGGGGTTAAGGAACGGTCCACGGCCACGTCCAAAAAACTCGACCTCCTCCGAGTTTACAATGTAGCGGGGGAAAATGACTGCATAGAATTCTGAGATTTCGGCCAAAGCAATCAGGGCTAAATAAATCCCAAACCCGCCAAGTACGAGAGTAATGACTCGTAGGTCCCCAATTTTGGTTTTGTAAGTGCGGGCTAAAAAATAGATAGTCACGGGAAGTAGGTTAAAAAACAGTAACCGTGACATTGGAGATTTATCCATGGCGCGCCAGTCATGGGATATTGTATTTAATGTCAAGCAAACGATCCAAACGAAAATCGCTAAATCCATCGAATTGAAATTGGGTAAGTCTTCGCTTCCCTTGAGCCACCTCCATGCGAATATGACGAGTGCGGTTAGCAGGAGCAAACGATCCAGTGTGATCGGAATTGGGCCAAATGGTGCATGAAAGAAATCGTGCCCAAAAACGGAACCGACGATTACGACACCCAGTAAGAGCGCCGGCATGGTCGAGATCACCATCGGAATCTGTGGATTAAAGCGATACCAGGCGCATCCACAAACAACTAAAATGGGTAGCAGGATGATGAGAATCAGATCCATCGAGGCAAGTTACCTTGGCTTATTGAACCATGAATAAAAGATCTTGTTCAAGGTTTCCTTTTTTCTGCCCGTTGAGATCTTCGATCTCCATTTGCAGTCGATAGTTACCCGGTTTTAATTCGTTTAATACGATTTTAAAATACAAGTAATAATCACGTCGCCGCTGACGGGCGTTATCTTCGATAATCGGAAAGTCACCCGATTGAACTTGTTGGCCATCCTCGTTCTCGATTCGGTAACTCCCCTGAAATCGAGACTGTGCAACGTTTTTCGAATTGATTTCCTGATCTTTGGTTTCGTAATTTTCAACTTCGCAATAAACGAGGATGGCTTGCCCCGGTTGGAATTTGTTTTCGGGGAAAGGCTTGTGTTGCCCGAAGCCTGTGATTTCGCAGCAAATAGCACCGTTTTTGATTTGCAAATCGGCGATGGATTCGAGACGGTTCACTGCTTTTCTTAGATTGTCGAGCGTTGCATCGGCAGCCTTGCCGGATTCTTCTTCGCCACCTCCTTGGGTCATCATTTCAATGGCTTCCAGCTGATGATCCCAGTACTTTTTTTCTTCTACGGTTATGGATGTGAGTGTGCCATCATGGGCTAGTTGACGACGTAAAAACTCGAACAAGTGCAGATTGACCTCTAAGGCATTTCGGCGTTTTGAATCGGTCTCAAGGTCCAGCTGGTTTTTTAGTTTTTGAATTGATTTTTCAATTTGAATTTTTTTGTCAGCTGGAATATGTGACTGTTCTTTGGTGTTCGAATCGATGTTAGATCGGGGGATGAAATCATTTGAGGGTTTCTTTTCAGAGGTTTCAGGCGGTAAATCTGGAATTGGGCCTGCTGGTGGCCGGAATGCGCGCTTAATCGTCGGTACGTCCTTTTGTTCAATCCCGTTTACCTGACGGTGGGGATTGTTGGACTGAATTGCGGATTTAGCTGGAGCTACCAAAGGTGACGCAGTTGATTCAACGCCTGTTTTATCTAACGATGGCTTGGGAGATCTGTCGAATGGTGGCTCGGTCATTTCGATGGGATCTTGCGGAACGATTACTAAATCCTTCGTCTCGCATGAGTCAGATTCGCAGTCCGGGCAATTGCTACTCTGCGATGTGTCAATTGCGAATAGATTTTCCCAGCCTCGATCTTCCCGGGTTTCCGCACTAGGGCAACTGCCAGGGCACGAAATTTGATCGCAGTTTTCACAAGGTTGCTCGACAAGAGATTGGAGAGAGTCCGTCTTGGTGTTGGCTGCCGACTGCACAAATTGCTTTTTCGGTGGTTGCTGTGGCAGTGCCTTGAGACCATCGTTCGTCGTTGGAGAAGTTGATGGCGTAAGTACTTGGATGGGTAGTGGTTTCAGTTGAGTCTGAGGTTGGATTGCCAGCGGCCCCAACGCTTTAGTTGTTCCGCGGGACCGCAATAGGTTGAAGGTGTTGGCGCGGGCTGGAGTCGAAGCCCCTTCCTCTTTGCTACTAAGTGGTTTTAAAGGTTGTTTATTTAATTCAGGTGATAGTGTGACGGTGGGATTGCCTGGTTTCGCGGAAGGTAATGGGGCGGGAGGTGGCGGGGAAGGTTTTTTTAAATTCTGGCAGTCACAATCCAGCGAGTGGCCACAATTAATTGGGTTGAGAGGAGTCGGTTGATCCGATAGTTTTTTTTGAGGTTTTGCCGTCAGCTTGACAGAAATGTCTGTTGATTTCTGGTCGGCCAGGTCAATTGTTTTGCTTTGATCTTCCGCTGATTCTTCTTTCTCCGTTTGTTCGTTCTGAGCAGGTAGATCAGAAATTTTTGGCGAATCATCCAGCCAAGCGGATTGTTCGCCAAGTAGTTCTTCCGAAATTGTCGTCTGTCCCAATTTCGCACAGCCGGTGCTTGTGATAAAAAAGACCATGATCAAAAGCCACTGATATTTCATTTTGCTATTTGCCAAAATGGGTTTTGGTCGTCACAACCGGAAGGAGAATGGGTGCCAGCCACTCAGATTTAAAACCTAGAGTGGTTCTATATTTGCGGCGATATTAGAGAAATCGCTCTATCTGCTCAAGGCAGCAATCGCGGTAGCCAGCGGCTAACGTGCTGGCATATTGGGAGGGATGGGGGGTGGAGGTTGGCTCGCGCCACGGTTTTGAACCTTGGTAATTCGAGCGCTGTAAGTAAACGACTCAAGATTTTCGCGAAAAAACGGAGGCTCAATCAGACGGAATTGTAAAATAGCATCAGCATCGTCGCGGCTTGGCGGGTGATTTTCTTTCCCCGACAGTCAGGAGTGATCGAGGGGCGGGTGGAAGGATCCCGAAAGGTTTCTGGTCAGGCATAAAAGTCTACTGGTTAACGCTTGACCATCACCCGAGTTCGTAGATTTGCTCTTGTCGTTTTGAAGCCGTATCAGTTGTGGTAATTTAAGCTGCATTCGGGCCGAGCTCTTTCGCCATTCGGACAAATAGTTTCTCCAGAACTAGCCGCCCGCGATCTTCTTTGGAATGTGTGTTTTTTAGTTGCATGTCAGCTTCGAGTAGCCAGTCAAGCATCAGTTCGGCTCGCTTTCTTCCCAGTTGTCTGATTCGTGTTTGCGCGGTTTCAATCTCTCCACCCCAGCTTCGAAAACCGGCTTGCCGAACAGCCGAAGCCAAGTCCGGTTTCTTTTTCTGACGCATCTGCCGCATCACGATTTCGGATGTGGTCGAATAGCGTCGTAGTGACCACGAAAGCTGTCCAAATAAGCCGAGTGGGTGTTCGCCGCTTCGGAGTAGTTGGTCAAGCAAGGTGACGGCACGTTTTGCGTCACCGTCTGCTGCTGCATCCACGGCGTCCCACATGGTTCGCGCGCGCCAGCCTCCGACTACTTTTTTGATGGTTTCCTGGCTAACTTTACCTTTGCTGTCTGCAAAGAGAGATAGTTTTTGGAGCTCCTGATCCATGCGACCAAATTCATTGCTGGTCAGATCAACTAACATTTGGCCGCCCATTTTAGGTAGCGTGAATTCATATTCCTCCTTCGCTCGCTGGATTAGCCACTGAACGATTCGAGGTTCATCGGATGTCTTGCTCTTGGCGCTGGTTTTGGGAGGATCGCAGCGGACCTGAAACCCAACTTTGTTAATTAGCTTGTAGAGTTTCGTGTTGCTCGCCCACGTACTGACGATCAGGACGAGTAATCCGGTACCTTTGCTATCAGAGATATAATCATGAATGCGATCTCTATTCTCGGTGACGAATTTGTCAGCATCGTCCACTAGAACAACTTTAGGGTTGTTGCCCCCGAAGAGGCTGCGCGTTGAAAGTTCGTCATGAACATCCGGCCAAATGGCAGGCCATGAAGCATGATTGGAGTCGTATTCCGACGGAACGAAATCTTCGTCGCCTCCGATTGCTTTGATTATATGCTTGACGGCTAATTTTTTTAAAAACCGTTCGCTTCCAAATATAGCGCAGGCTCCTGTGAGGTCCTGCAAGGACGACTTTTCGAGGAATTCGAAAACGTGATGGGTGCCATTCATATAATTCAGTTTGAACTATTTATTTTTTTGAGGACGGGTGAACAATGAAAATGCAACGACGATTGCAATCGCCGCTAGTGCGGTAAGCAGCGTGACCGTCGAGGAAGACAGTTTGAAATCAAGGGATTGAATGCCCCATGCAGCCAGACCGGCGATCCCAACGGCAGTCAATGCTTCACCGGCGATGACACCCGAAGAGAATAGGACTCCTCGATGGAGCGTTTCTTCGTGGTCTTTCTCGGGAATGTTTCGGGAATAGAAATAGGCAATCAATCCACCGACTAAGATCGGAGTTGCCAGTCCAAACGGGAGGTACATGCCAACAGCTATTGGCATTAAGTGAGCTCTGAATTTGAACTTCTGTTTCTTTAAAAATTCGTCAACCACGAGAATGACCACTCCCAACCCGGCCCCGATGCCAATTAGCCGCCACGGAAGTTCGCCCTTGCCTGAAAAACCTTCGGCAAGACTCGCAAACAACCCCGCTTGCGGGGCGGACAGTTCTTTTCCACCAATTCCTCCCGGCGTGTTTTCATGCAATAGCGTCAAAATGGGCGCCATGACAAAGGCGGCGACGAAGACGCCAAGAATTTGCATGATTTGCTGGCGGAAAGGAGAGGCACCTACGATTGATCCGGTTTTTAGATCATTACAAACGTCGCCGCTGGTGCAAGCCACGCAGCAGACGATCGCTGCAATTCCGAGCGTGGCGACCGCTGCTTCCGCACCGGTATAGTTAAACAAGTACAATAATCCACCGGCGACCAGAACAGCTGTGATGGTCATCCCCGAAACAGGACTGTTTGAGTTTCCAACAAGTCCAACGATGTAGCTTGCCACGGCGGTGAAGAAAAATCCCATCACCACCATTACCGTTGTCGAGAGCAGCGTGATTCCTGTGTTGTGAGTAAATGAAAAATTAACTACTGCCAGAAGGGCTAAACAAATACTTCCAAGGGCGAGGATTGCCCAAGAGGGAATGTCGCGTTGGGAAAGGTCTTCCTGGGTCTCTGACTTTTTTTGAAATCCATGCCAGAGATGTAAGATGGCGGCGAGTAGCCCTTTTCGGACGGCGATCAGGGCGCTGAACCCTCCGACCACCATGGCCCCCACACCTACATAACGCATCTGCCCGCTCCAAATTCCATAGGCTTGATCAACAGGATTTCCGTCGGCGAGCCCTCCTCCTAGTAATGGGATACCAATTAGCCATGCCAGTGCTCCGCCAAAAAATATTAAAATAGCAACATTAAGCCGGACGATAAAACCGACGGCAATTAACATTGGCGAAATGTCGCCACCAAAATAAAGGATACGTGAGTTAACGACGGTCGCTGTTTCCAGGCTTCCGTTGATCAGCGATAAAAATCCACCGACGACCTTTACAAGAGCACCTAAGATGCCGCCAAAAATAAGGCTGCGACCGGCACTTGCGTCGCCTTCCTGTCCGCCTGCATTTAGGACAGCGGCGCACGCGATACCTTCCGGATACTTTAATTCGTCGTTATTTACTACAAAAACTCGACGCATGGGAATCATGAACAAGATACCTAACATTCCTCCCGTGAATGCGACGATTGTGATTGTCCAGTAATCAAATGATTCCCAGTGGCCGATTAAAATCATAGCCGGCATGGTGAAAATAATTCCTGCGGCGAGAGATTCGCCCGCCGAAGCGCAGGTTTGCACTTGATTAGCTTCGAGAATGCTGGGTCTGCGAAACAGGTATCGAAATAACAACATTGACATGACCGCCGCCGGAATCGAAGCCGATACCGTCATTCCCGCTTTGAGGCCAACGTACACGTTGGCGGCGCCCATGACGACCGAGAGTATGATGCCCAACACAATGACGCGGAGCGTGATCTCGGGGAGTGACGTTCGTGAAGGTTCTGTAGCGTTGGACTCTATTTCAGTCGACATGGTTTGGATCCTCGTTTCAAGTATCGACTAAACAGCATAAGCCGTTTTGATCCTAATATCGACTCCCTAGACAAGGGATGGGTGAGTTTGACAAGCCAGTCCCCTGCCCTGCCAAATGAATTGTCGTGTTTTTTTAAATACTAATCAGGAAATGTCAGTCCAATACCATCTGCTGAACGCGGCGTTGATACGGATCGTGATTGCAATCTAGTGTCGGGATATCACAGGAAGTAACTTCGGAATGCCTCAGAGTCACCCTTAAGGGGATTTCAGGATGAGAGTGGATGTCGATTGCGAAGCGTTTCCCCTAGTGAGATTCTTCGAAGGGAAAATGAGAATCGGCGGTGGATTCCCCATTGTCTTTCACAAAATCATTAGTGAGAAAACAGTTGTGGAGGATTGGCCACTTTAATCCTTGCCGACAACGGAAACTCCGCTGATGGTTCCGCTGGGAACGAGTCCTGAGATATCGATGGGTTGTTGGAGCAAATGGGTTCCGACGTTTCCAGCTTTGTCACGCGCCTCGATCATTAGGAATATTTTCTGGGGTACTTCTGTTCCCGGTTTCCACACGTGACGGCCTGTGTTAGTAAGGTTTTCGTCAATCAAAATCCAAGGCCCATTCACCGTGCTGCTGTAGGCAAGTGTGATGGGCTGGAGGGTAAGCTCTGAATCGTTGACCGCGTAGTTGATTACAAGGTGGCCAGCTTCGCGACCGCGTCCGTAGGGAACTGAGTTAATTCTTGTTTGTGGTTTTTGGGTGTCGACGGTAATCCAGATGTCGGCAGGATCGCCCGTCGAAGGGCCTGTACCAGTCAACCCGTCTTTCGAGTGGACAACGATTCGAAAGCCGTAGGTGCCGTCCTGATCGACAGATACTGGAAACGGACTACGACTATCTGGATCGCTTGCCCAAGATTTCCACTGAACGCCATCCTGAGTTCCCCACAAAATAACCCGATCGACGCCTGACGGATCAATGGCGTCGATTGCATATTTCAGGTCGAACCGCATCGAACCAATCACTTGGTCTTCCGTGTTCATTTTTGGTTTTTTGGTACGCGTTGGAGATGTGTTTCGTTCCCAGCTTGAAATTGCACTTGGAACGGATGCGCTGGCATTGGGGGTTGCCGAATCAACAGCGCTGGCCGGTTT
Organism: Mariniblastus sp.; assembly: GCA_011523945.1. Lineage (GTDB taxonomy): Bacteria > Planctomycetota > Planctomycetia > Pirellulales > Pirellulaceae > Mariniblastus. The sequence goes on from WTFU01000127.1 coordinate 36,619, forward strand.
CAAGGTAGTCGTGAGGTTTTCAATTTCCGGCGGGAGTGCGGGGAGTGGTTGGGTTGAGTACTGACCGTCAGAAGGGGGGATTGTTGGAGATTGGCCGGAAACTGCCGGAACTAAGGTTGGCGCGGTGATGGGGCGTTCGGTTTTCGGGCGGGGACCGCGGAATTGGTTGGTGGCACCCATTGTGGAGGATTCGCCGATAAACATACCTTTCGAAATCTTAGTTTTACTCTCATTGGCAGGAACCTCGATTGGAGGTTTTGCGAGTAGTTGCCGGGGTGAAGGTTGTGAGGGGAATTGGGTGTTCAGCGGGAAACTCCGAGGAAGCGCCGTTGCTACGTTCGTTTGATTTTTAGAAAACTCTCGTTTTATTTTACTTTCCCAGACGATTGAGTCCGGTTGCGTTGTAGCGCTGGTCGGTGGAGCAACACGGTCAGGGGTGATTGCTCGTGGGGGGAACGATCTAGAGGCAGGTGGCATCGGTTCTTTTGCCGTTTTAATTTTTGAGCTGACACTACCGAGGTGTTCTTGTGGTGAGCCAAATTGGGTTGTTGCGTAGTTGTTTTCTAGCGGATCCTGACGCGAATTGCCGGGCAGTTGCATATTTGCAATGGCGATATCTCGGGGCGTTTGCGGTTGATCGGTAATCTGAGCGGTTGACTCGGAACTGTGCCGCCACGCCGAGGGTTGGATCGTGAGTAGTCGGTTCGCCTGCACTATATTCCCTGCAATGTCTTTGAGCTCGACGACAACCCTTAACTGTCGTTCTTTGGTTTCCGGCCACCAGGCGATCTGATCAGAGTAAACTCCGTTTCGTTGCTTGCCATTTAATTGGACAGGAACTTTTTTCCAGGTGTTGTTGTTTGGGGCGATGCTCTGGTAAAAAATCTGCATAGATTCCGGTTGTAAGTTCTTGTCTTTGGCAGTCCAGCGACAAATTACCCGACCCGCAGCATCGGCCTCCACTTGGAAATCGAGGGTTGGCTTAATCGTATCGACGATTATCTTTAGCTCTGGCTGAGGGTTGCCTTCTGGAAGCAGGCGTCGATCCCGGTCGAGCGTCTTCATTGAAAACCAGTATTCCCCGTCTTCGTTGCACGTAAAAGGAAAGTCTCTACGGTCTGTTGTTTGCCGCCCGGCAAAATTCCAGGTCGAACCAAAGTCGCGAGAAAGATAGAGTTGCACCTCGATGAAGGCGCTGTTGTCTGCGTTAATTTGGAAGGGGATCCCAAACGATCGAAGGTTCGTTCCTACCATTTTCACTCGATTCAGCTCGGCTCGTGCTGGAGGTGAGAATGGGGCACTCGCTGGTTGATCTATTTTGCGAAAAACATCTTGAGCCAGTCTTGAATCTCGTTGCGCTGTTTCTATTTCCTGTGCTTGCTCGTTCTGACTGATTAGATTTGTATTCTGGGCAATCCCTTTATTTAGAAGGAGCGTTAACAGTAATCCAAAAATCAAGAGCAGCGGCGAATTTGCGAAGCGCATGGTCATGCGACGAGGTCGAACTTTGGCAGGAACATTGGCTTGAATTAACTTGCGCGTTGACTGGATTGCCGGCAGCCATAGTAATTGATCGTCAGTTTGCGAACTGTTGATTTGATTCATTTCGGGATGCCTCATCGCTAGTCGAGCAGGTCTATGCACCAGTCCGGATCGGGTGACCTTTCGTGTTGCAATCGCTTCCAGGGAGGGGACGCATCCAGTTGGGCTGGGTATGCTGTTCGCGCAAAACTCCCCTTCTCCGAATTCGGCTCAATGCCTCGAAAGCTTCAGAAGTGCCTTAAAGCCACCGAGTAGTTTGTTTTTGAGGATCGCATGAGATCGGGGTTTCACGACTTTATTGACGGTTTTTCACCAATCGCGATCGCTCCGAATGACTACAAAATTAATAACCGAACCAATAATCGTCAGATCGCGTAACACCCGTGCGATCCGATTTAAGTTGGACTCTCGAGGATTTACTGAACGTGATTAGCAGTGGTTTGAATTGAGAGTGATGAAAAACAGGGAGAAGGGATCAAAATTTTGGTGGACGGTGGAAGCAAAGTTGGCTGGGTTGACCGGTTCCCCCCTCACCTAGTCGTTTGTTGTTCGTGATTGGGAAAAACCGTGTCGGCGGGACGGTTGTCGGAGTAGATTGAACTAAACGTCGATCGCGGGAAACGTTATAATTAAGCCGCCTTTGGGGTGTTTAATTGGTAAGGTCGAGACGACTTTCGTTGGTGTGTTAGTTCCAAAATGAGTTGAGGGTTGCTGCGAAGCCATGAACGCAATCAAAAAGCTGTGGACAGAGACGATGCAGATCCCGGAAGCTCGGTGGATTGCCATTCTCGCCGGATTGGTCATTCTAATGGCGATTGCCTATTATGTGCTGAAATCCTTGAGAGAGATGGCGATTGGTCGAGAATCACCTCCCACCGATTTCATTGGCGAATTTCAAAAATTACGAGACGAAGGAAAGCTGGACGACGACGAATTTTCGCGGTTAGCCCATTCCATCCCCAAAGATCCGGTCAGCTCAAAATTTGAGCCAAAGACCGACTCGGGTGGCAAACCGGAGGAAGTGGATTCGTCTGGCGAGACGCCGGATTTTGAGGAAGAGCCAGAAGCTGACGATTAGTAGGCTTTTTCAGAGAATGGGATTGGGGATATATCCTTCAGTTGTTGGGGAGATGACAACTGAGTAGAAGAAAACAGGTCGCTATCAGCTTGTTAAGAATTGATAGCACTTATGCTGAAGAACAAATTAGTTCGAAGTTCGCGGGCAAGGAAGCACCGTTGCTTGGTGAGGTGTAGTCACTGAGCAATGTTCGAACGTCAACTGGGATAGCAACGGTTGGACTTAGAAAAGCTTTAAGGAGTAGAAATGCCCGCAGGCAACGATTCGGGAAACCGCCGCACGAGCGGTACATCTAAAAAGAACGCGCATTGCTCGTTTTGTCGTAAAAACTATCGCGATGTTGGACCCTTAGTCGAAGGACCAGGCGATGTCTACATTTGTGGAGATTGCATTGAACTGTGCCAGTCTATTTTGGAACAGGAGCAACGTCGTCGAGGACCGTCAAAACAGTTATTCAACAAGATTTTGACACCGCGCGAAATTGTCGAACGAATGGATGAATACGTTATTGGTCAGCAAGATGCGAAGAAGGTGCTGGGCGTAGCGGTTCATAATCATTACAAGCGTCTCTCGCTTGGTTGGGAAGGAAACGACGTCGAGATTGACAAGTCGAATATCATGCTTGCTGGTCCTACGGGATCGGGTAAGACGTTATTGGCTCGAACACTCGCACGGATCTTAAATGTTCCCTTTGCAATCGGTGATGCCACGACGCTGACGGAAGCCGGCTATGTCGGTGAGGACGTCGAAAACCTTCTTTTGAAGTTGCTACATGCTGCCGATTTCGACGTGGAGGCAGCCCAACGTGGGGTGATCTACATCGATGAGATCGACAAGATCGGCAAGACGAGCAACAACGTTTCGATCACTCGAGACGTTTCAGGAGAAGGCGTGCAACAAGCCCTTCTAAAAATGTTAGAAGGCACCGTCGCCAACGTTCCACCTCAGGGTGGACGTAAGCACCCTGAGCAGCAGTACATTCAGATTGACACTAGTAACATACTGTTTATTTGTGGTGGTACGTTTGTTGGAATCGACGATATTATTCGAAAGCGTCTTGGTGAGCGGACGATTGGTTTCGGCTCTGGAGCGGGTTTCCGAGAGGAAGCCGAAATGGCTGAAATCATGCCGCAGGTTACCAGTGACGACATTCTCGAATTCGGGCTGATTCCTGAATTAGTAGGTCGTTTGCCGGTAACCACCGCGTTGGCACCATTGGGAGAAGAAGGGCTTATCAAAGTTCTGACCGAACCGAAAAACGCACTCGTGCGTCAATTCGAGTCACTTTTCCAAATGGAAGATTGCGAACTGAAGTTCACCGACGGGGCGCTGTCGAAAATTGCCGGGAAGGCGATGGAAAAAGGGACGGGAGCACGTGGATTACGCTCGATTCTCGAACAGGTGATGCTCGATATCATGTATGACCTGCCAGAGCAACCGAAAGGTACCAAGATTGTGATCGATGAAAAGATCGTGAGTCGAGGTATTGATCCCCAATCTTTTTCGATGCCTGAAACCAAGAGCGCTTAGTTGGCAGCCTGAGTTTAACGGGGCCGCCCGATAAACGCTCGTGTTGCGAAACGCTAAGTTTCATCATCGCTGCGGTTTTTTAAATCGAACCGGTGGTGAATGCTCTAACAACGGTCGAAGGAGTGATTTAGACCGATCCCCGTTTTTCTTTACTCCTTGAGAAACAGGCTCTTTCGGTACCGTTGATACGAAGTGTTTTTGCTGATCGAAACCAAGGTCGAAAGGCCGTTCGCGCTGTTCCCAGCAGGCCGGTTTCGATTTTCAAAAGCAAAGGCCAAAGTTGCGGTTGCTATCTATGACTTTGGTTTGAATCTTCGAATTTAAAAGCCCCGTCAGTGTTCTCGCTGACGGGGCTTTTTTTGATTTTTAGCTCGCGGTGCAGTTGCCTTCTCAGGCACTTTTAGGCACGCGAAGTTTTCCTTCGGCGCTTGAGTCCAATCAATGCAGTGGCTCCAAACATCAGCAAGGATGTTGGTTCCGGGACGGATGAAAAGTTACCATCGACAAGAGTGATGTCGTCGATCTCATAAGTTTGCGCACCGTTGACTTGATAGATCCGAAAGCCATCGGCAAGTTGATTGTTAGAAAAAGAAACATTGTCTGCGATTGTTGAACCATTAATCAAAATATCTAATGTTTGACTAGCGACCGAGCCACTACCGTAATCAACATCGCTTCCAGTGTTATTGCCATAAATTTCGATTTTATAATCGGTGTTATCACTTAGTGAAAAACCGGCGTTGTTCCAGCCTGATGTTCTATACTCAACATTACCAGCGTCGAACTGGATTCCAAAGAATAGTTGGGAGGTAGAGAAACCACTGTTGTTGCTAAAGGTTGATCCTGACCCGGTTGTAATAACAAGGTCGCCTTGAGAAACGTCAGCAGAGCGAAAGTTGAATGATAATCCGACAAAATTATGGTTACCCAGACCTGATGTCAGACCGACACCATTTAAACTTCCAGTAGATGAGCCACCGAGCGACATCGCAGCTTGTGTGAAATTAGAGGGATTGGCGGAGACAATTGCTCCGCCTCCAGATCCGATTCGGCGGTAATTAAAGTTCGTGTTTGAGGTGGTAATGTTTGTTCCATCGGCGATGTTGCCAAAATCTTCGGAGAAAATTAGGTCGCCTTTTACTGAATGGCAGGCGAAAAGCAAAATGGCTAGAGTTGGAACAATTAAGCGTGTTTTGTAATTCATGATGTAAATCGAGATGAATGCTGGGGACAGAAATCTGCTGGGGATAGTAATTGGTGGGGAAGGCTTTGGCAACCATTAAAATGGGGCTAAAAAAGGCAGTTTTTCTGTCGTTTTCCAATGGAAACCAGATTGTTGCTGAGTTTCCAATTTGGGCGGGTGTTGTGGTTGTAATTTTTCCGTTGTGAGTTATTTTCACTGGCACCTTAGGTAAATAAATTTTGAGTGGATGTTTGTTTTAACGTGAAATTAATAATTGCGATTATCCAGCCTCATCATCTTGAGTCGGTAAAAACCGCCTTGAGCAAGGTTGAGGTTTTTCGATTGACGATCATGGATTGTCAGGGTTTTGGAAATCAGCACGGTCAAATGCCAGCCTACGGAGCCGAAGATTTTGCCGGAGACCTTCGCCGAAAGATCCAGCTTCAAATTGCAGTGAATGAAGAATTCGTCAAGCCGACGATCGATGCGATTGTTGAGGGCGGGAGATCGGGGACACGCGGAGAGATTGGTGACGGAAAGATATTCGTCGTACCTATCGACGACTGCATTCGGATTCGAACGGGTGAAACGGGGCCCGACGCAATCTAACTTCTCTGACCGAGTTTGAACTGCCGTTCACAGTCATCGGCGTGTTTCGGCAATGTTATCGGGTCGCAGTCGGGCGTCCGCTATGTTTCTTTGCCGAGCTAGAAATTCTGACCGGTTCCTTTAGTAAGTGCCATGAACGCAGATTCGAGATTCACTTCTTCTTCCTGGAACAGGGTCAACTTGAACCCCTCTCCAATTAAGGCCGTTGGTAATTCGGAGTAGTCAGTAACTTCCGCCTTAAGAGTCACGACGAGAAACCCATCTCCTTTAACAACGCTGGCGACTTGTTCGTCGGCATCGAGGAATTTGATGGCCCGCTCTTCATCGTCTTTGACACCAACCTGTAAAATAATCTGGCTTCGAACTTTTTTAATGACCTCAGATACCTCATCGGAGAAGCTCATTACGCCACGATCGATAATGCCAATTTTGTTACAGACGTCAGCCAGTTCTGGAAGGATATGACTAGAAACAATAATTGTTTTTCCCGTTTGTCCCAGTCTACGAAGCAAGTTTCGCATTTCGATTCGAGCGCGAGGATCAAGGCCACTCAACGGCTCGTCAAGCAGCAATACCTGCGGATCGTGGAGTAGAACTCGAGCGAGTCCAAGTCGCTGGGTCTGTCCCCGGGAAAGCGTATTGGCAAACGCATCGCGCTTAAAATCGAGGTCAACGATTTCGAGCATCTCATCACATTTTTTTCGTCGTGCTGGCCCTTTTATTCGATAGGCGGCCGCAAAAAACTCGAGGTACTCGATTACCTTCATGTCATCATAAACACCGAAGAAATCCGGCATGTAGCCGACAAGGCGGCGGATTTCTTTTGGCTCTCGATAGATGGAGTGATTGCAAACGTAGGCCTCGCCCCAGGATGGTTCGGATAGCGTCGCAATGATCCTCATCGTCGTCGTTTTGCCGGCACCGTTGGGGCCAATAAAACCAAACAGATCGCCTTGTTTCAGATCGAGCTCAATACCCTTGATCGCGAACAAATCGCCGTACTTTTTTGTGAGATTTTCAGTTTTGATCATAGAACTGTCGGTGGCTCATTAATATTGAACTTCGAGGAGTATCCGCACGATGGTCGTGGTTTGGTCGTACTGTGAAAGTGCGGATTCGCCGTTGATTTTTAAAACTGCGCCTGGTTTGTCAACTTCGCCAACCAAGATTGCACGATGAAGATTGAGTTGGTCAGTCATGTCGGTGAACGAATGGTATTGATGACTCAGGTTTGTGTAGGCCATACCACCGGCGGCTTGGTAGAACATCATGATGTCGGCGATTCGATTGACTCGAATGTCGGTTGGATCCCACGGACTGTTTTCACTCCGGTCACTCTTCTTGAGTTTAACCTTTCGCGTCAGGATACTTTTCAACGATTTTTCAGTCGTTCCGGTTTGAACATCAAATGTATCGGTTGGATTGAGGGGGTTTTCCAGTACATAGGCCCAGTTTTCAAAAATCAGACGGCAGTTTTTCAGTTTGAACGGAAGCTTGTAGTTCACACGACCGCGAAGCTGAGTTAGTCGAGGATCGCGATTGAGTTGAATTCTTGATTCGGGTTCAATATTTGCCCACCACGTCGCGAAAATGGGTTTTGTTGATGAAACCTGAAGAGGTAGATTCTCAATTTCAGTATCCAGAGTTTGACCATTGTCACTTACTTGAAACGACTGCTCGTAGTTTGTTTTCAACAGCCCCGGATTCGCAGTGGTTTTCATACCGCCCAGGCCATTTCCGGGGAGCCCATGCCAAGTCACTAAGTCCGATTCAATTTCGAAGCCGAGTTGGTGTGATTTGTCTAAACCAATCGAGCAGGTCTGTCCAACCGGGCTGTAAAGATTACCCCATACAGTTCCTCGCACTTCTCCATTGATCGTGTCAATATCGATGATTTCTAATTGATTGATCTTGATGGTGTCGGGGCGAGTCGCAATCGAAATCCCAATTGCGAGGCCGCAAAAAATTAAGGAGACCAGCGGGAACGTGATCCAGGTTAGTTCCATTTTTTTGAAAAATTTGTGCAGCAGAAAATAGTCGCCTGGCCCAATGCACAAAATGTACAACCCGATTAATAAAGCAATCATTGCGAATTTGACGAATTGCACATCCCGGAATCTATCGAGAGGAACTCGCAATTGACCAATGAGGTCTTTGTAGCCGAAGTGAGAAACAGAGCTCCCGCGAGTCGTCGTTGAAGAGGTGGTCTCCCTTTCGGTTGCTGCGCCGGATACCAATTTTTCGACCAGTTTTGGGAATCCACTCCACTCAGTCGTCTGCGAGTCATCTAAATCGAAAGTGACAAACAGGACCTTTCCCATTCCAAAAGCGGTTTTAATAATTAAAGGTTTACGATTCTTCGTGTTAGAGTTATCGACTAAAACGGTGCCGCGAACTTCGTCGAGCTTGACAATTGGAATCGACTCGTTATTCGACGTCAGTAATTTTTCCTGACTGTCGCAAAAAGTTTCCAGTCGACTACTGTTGTTGCACTCATCGAGTCCCACAAAAGTGCCGGGGCAAAATCTTGCGAGGCGGCCATTTTCCGAAAGCAGTTCATCGGCGTTGGACGTCGCAGAAAGAATTAATGTTCCACCTTGCTTAACCCATGTTTCAATAGCATCCAGTTGCACGTCCGAAATCTGTTTAATTCGCTCGATGTCGGACGTTACTAGTAAAATAGCGTCCGCGGAATCGTACTCAATCCAATTGAAGGGTAGTGTTGAATCTTCCCCTAAGGCTGCGATGATCCGGGCATCTTCCTTCGATGCCAATGAGGATACTGATTCAATTTTATCTTTGAATAATTCCTGAGGTTCAAGGGTAAGCACCAGTTCTTGAGTCGAACCGATGAAATTCCCGACCCGTTCCTGCCCAGTGAAATTGAGTTGAATTGTTTGGATTAGTTCGTTGGTAGAGTTAAGTAATCGCAACTCTGATTTTCCATAAGTGCGACCAATTCGTGTCCACGCTTGAAACTGCCCAGGGAAATTCGGATCCGACAAAAGTGGACCTTTATAAATCACTGGGGTGTCATCACCATCGAGATTCTCAACCTCGAATTGAGTAGCCGGCGTCTTCGGGTTAAGCGAAAGAAAGATTGGAACCCATTTCCCGAGTTTTACATTCCCATCAAAGCCGGTTGAAACCTTTGTGGGGAAGCTGGCCTCACCTGAGTTTGGTTCTTGAAGGAGTGCCGAATTTGCAGTGAGGCAGAGGCTTAGCTGACAGGTCAGCAAGACCAAAGTAAACAACCCGATTCGATGAAGCACAGAAGAAAAGCTCATGAATATTTCGCAAAGGGTTGAAACGAACGAACACTCTCTAAGCATAATCGAAGTCTCTATTTCAGGCTATCATAAGGGGCAGAGATTTAAGAACCATTCCCATAATGCACGAATCGAAATGGACACCCTGTAGTGAAGGGGTGAGTTTTGAGGATTTGCTTGAAGGATTCTTTCCTGGCTGACCAGTGGTTGGGCGGTTTTACGGTTTTTGCTCATCGGGACAAATGCAGTTAAATTTCGTACATCCTGGGCATCCAGAGCCATATTTTTGGGTGATTGCCTCACTTAGATCGACATCGACCACGTTTGCGATTGTTGCCAACCATGCAAGCACATCGGCAAATTCCTGTTTTAGATTTTCCCGTCGAGCTTGCCATTGATCGGAAGGGATGCGTGTTTGTTCCGAAGGGGTTGTTTCGCGTAGCGCCGATGCTAACTCACCCACCTCCTCCATCAACCACATGAAAGTCGCGGGAACGCCTCGCGTTTGATCTTTTTCCAAATACATATTTCGGATCAGCGTTTGAAATTCACTGAGCGTAACATTTGATTCTAGTGGGTCAGTTTCTGTCATCAGAAGAACCGTCCGGGTTGGTTGGGGAGGGCGTTTCAGAATCATTACCTTGGTTTTTTTCAGTCGCTGCGATTTGAATGTCGTCGCCAACAACTCTCACCTGATAGACGTCAATGTTAATACGTCGGTTTTCGCACCATGCTCCATCTCGGATGTCAAAGCTCCACGAATGCCAAGGGCATACGACCGTACATTCTTCGAGGTGGCCCGAGGCAAGTGACGCGCCCATGTGGGGGCACATATCGTCGATGGCGTGGTACTCACCGTTTCGATTAAAAACCGCAACCATGCGACTATTGTATTTGTATGCTTTTCCCTCGCCTTCGGGGATGTCACCTAATTTCGCAACTGTAATGAAATCGGTCATCGACTCGTGTTTTTAAAGGAATTTGAAGTAGGGTTAAAATCAAGTGCGAGAATTAAAAAACAAACTGGCTGACGCTTTTAAAAAGTCTTGTGTTTGGGTGTGAAATTCCTCAAACAAGAAAGATTCTTATTTTCGCTTTTTCATATTCATTTCGATTTCATTCGAAACTGTCGTTTTGATCACTTTCTCGCGATACGGTTTTTCGGTGCTCACCGTATTTTGAATTTTACTGGTGCTGAAAAAGCCGTTTTCAAGATCCATCATTAAATTACCTGATCCACTAAAGCTAATTAGTTTCCCTTGTAAGCTTGAACCTTGTTGTTTTGATTTTGAATCAAGGGGTTTCAACGCGGTCAAAACTTTGAACACAGCAACTTGTCCTTGCTTACTTTCCTTGTTGCCTAGGTAGGTATAAGTTTCGGTCTGCTCCATGGCTCCCATTGCGGTGTCAGTGGTCGATTGACGATTCCAGGTCTGGCCAACCGTCAGGGGTTGCGGGAGGATGACAGACGAAGCGCCCATCATTTGTTTGAGACCATCGGCGCTAAACAGTTGCCGTAGATTCTGTGTGTTAGGAAGCTCATTAAGTAGCTCAGCAACGTCCGTGGAGATTTTTACATCTAGGATTTCACCAGTCGGTGCCATCACCACATCGATCGGAACGTTGAGAAGTGGTTGGATTTGTTTTAGTAATTTTTTACCCTGGGTTGAGGTCTTGGCGGGGACTGACGTGTCGACTGCAACTTCGAGCAGCGGTGCACCCGTTTCCCCCTTCTTCTTTCTGGTAAACCCGTTTACGACCAAGTTAATGCCTGTGATCATTTGCTGGATCGTGGCAGTTCCTTCTGGATCGACGTTGCTGATCTTCCACGTCATCTCAATTTCAGTTTTGCTCTCGATGCTTGTTTCCCGAGAATCAATCGTCGTGTTCGATTTAGAAGTTTGATTGAATTGTAGATCGAACTGGTCATTCGTTTTCAGTTTCCAGCGAACTTCATTTGACTGGGCGTGGCTAGGCGCCCCCCAGACCATGGCTGTTAGGACAATCGCAGTGATGAATGCCGCGGACGATTGGAGTCGGCGAGCGGAGTAGACTTGGAGCATAAAATTCTTCTTAAACGAAATTATTCAATCACGTGAGATTGGCCCGGTTGCAATACAACGGGTTCAGCGGTGGCACCGGCTCTCACCATTTCGGCCCAGCTTTCGGCGTCCTGTTCGATAGGAGGCCATGTGTTGTAGTGCGTGGGGAGAACCTGTTTGGGGTTTAGGTAGTTGGTTGCTGTTACGCTGTCGCGAGGTCCCATGGTAAATAAGTCTCCGATTGGAAGGATCGCAACGTCGATTCCTTTGTCACGAAGGAGTTGCATGTCTGAAAACAATGCAGTGTCGCAGGCAAAGTAGAGTGTTCTTTCGTTAATCATGACTAAAAAACCCCCCGCGACACCTCCGTATGAGCCGTCGGGAAGTTGTGAACTGTGAATCGCCGGTGTCATCTTGACACTGCCAAATGGCAGAGTGAGGGAGCCTCCGATGTTCATGCCTGTGGTGCTTTTCACGTCATGTTGCTTGGCAAACCACTCTGCCACCTCAAACCCCGCAATGACCGTTGCGTTGCAGCGATTGGCGATTTCAGCGACGTCAGCCACGTGGTCGAAATGGCCATGGGAAACCAATATGAAATCGGCGTCGACTTCGCTTGCTTTCTGGGGAGCAGTTGGCGAATCGTTCAAAAATGGATCAAGAAGGATTCGATGATGTCCGTCGTTGATTAACCACGTGGCATGTCCGAGCCAAGTTAATTCAATGCTCATATGTCCATTCCTTTAAGGTCGAAGCGGTCAGTTAGATTCTACTTAAATTAAGTAAGAGGCGAATTTTGCATGACGCTGAGTCGTTAACGTTTAACGGGGTTCCGGCGAGCCCCTAAATTTTAGTGGCTCGCAATTGATAATTCGACCGTGGTAGACTACTTATCTACGGGTTCTCGTAATATTCGGTTCATATTGACTTTGTATTTCTCGACCCCCGGTTGTCCGTAAGGGTTGATTTCGACCAACCGGCCTTCAAGAACCGTGGCCAACATCATCATTTGAAAAAATTGACCGAGGCTTGCCTCGTCCGCTGCCGGGAAGTGGAGATTGGTCGTCGGGCGATTGTCATCAAGGTACGCCTGGTTCGTGCCGGCGATCGCAGCTGACATGATATCTGGTAGCGTTTTGTCAGATAGTTCGTTGAGTTGATCCTGGTTCCGCTCACTTGAGCCAATCGGGAGTGGATCGCAACGCCAGTGGTCCACGATCACATTGTTCATCACCTTGTCGCGTGCGCCTTCCTGGTGTTGCTGGGCACGTGAGTGGAGATCACGCGAATTTAAGCAGGTCAAAGGCAGAGCTCCGCGTTCGAATTTACCAAGGCTTTCGGCCAATAACTGGTCATACCAAAACCCGGCTGACTCCAGCGACTTGCTCCATACTGACAGAACTCGAGTGACCACGCCCTGTTCTTTTTCAAGGAGATGGTTGACCGCGACATAGTCGAGGACTGGGTTACTACCGAGCGGTTGCGTTCTAAATTGACTGTTCATCGCAGCCGCCCCCTCAAGGAGGGCCACGATATCAATCCCTAAAATCGCGGCTGGCAGTAGACCCACGGCGGAAAGAACCGAGAACCTCCCCCCTACCCCGTCAGGAACGAGGAATCGGTCTTGGCAGCCAATCTCGTCAGCTAAGCTTGCCAGTTTTCCCGATTCGCCAGTGACTGGGACAACATAGTCTGGCAGATTTTCAGTGCCTACTTGCGATTCCAGAGCGGCCAGGAATTGTCGAAATGCTGCAGCAGTTTCGAGTGTGCCGCCACTCTTGCTGATTACAACAATGGCCCATTTACCTTCCGGCCCGTCGCCTTGGGAGTGATTTTTCAGGAACTCCAAAAGTCCTTGCGACCAATCGTTATCAACATTATTGCCTTCAAAATACATTCGCGGTCGTCCACCCCGTTCGGCGCGGGTGAGTTCATTGAAGTAAGGTTGGCAACAGGTTTCCATTAACGCACGGGCTCCCATGTAGGAACCGCCAATTCCGAGAACGACGACCTTGTCGACCCGTTCTCTCAGCCGTGTCGCCGTATCGAGTATGCGACCGAGTTCACTTTCGGGGCGATTCGACTGATACTCATCGAGGATTCGTTCGGGCATTTCAAAAAAACCCGCGTCGAGGGGCAGTTTTTCTTCGGGGATGTTGGCTTGCGATGCAAATAATTCAACATCTGTTTTGAGGATTTCATTCCGTGCCGAATCAAGTGCTGCACCGAGTTGCTGTATTTGATCGGGTGTGATGCCGTTTTCTGGAATTAAAGAGCCGCGGTAGTCAAAAACAAGTGGTTTTACTTTTGCCATCGAAGTCGCCAAAAAGTGTCAATTTGAAAGTGGAAAAATAGATTAATCTCGGGCTAAATTGTCCTCCAAAAGTTCGATCCGTTCTAGTGGACTGGCGGTTGCCGAAACAGGAATTCAATTTTCAAGAGACAAAGCTTTTCCAAGGAAATTGTCTTGTTTGAAGTCTTGGCGACGATTGTTTCGATCGAGATAGGTAAATCTATTTAGGAAGCTTCTTTTTTAATCTACGAACCCTCCCGATTTCCGCAGAGGTCTCTACAATAGAGCGTCATTGCATCGGGTTGGGTTAAACGCGACGATCCCGGTTTTCCGTCTAAATTGTCAAAAATATACAAACGTCATGAATCAACTTACGAAGCATCCTTCATTTTCTGGAGCCGAAGGCCCCGTAGTTCTTGTCATCATGGATGGAGTTGGGATTGGTCAAGGAGATCCCGGCGATATGGTTGCAAAAGCATCCACTCCTCATCTCGATCACTTGATGGCCAACTCGGTTTACACCACCCTTCGCGCGCACGGGCGATCCGTGGGGATGCCGACGGATGATGATATGGGCAACAGCGAAGTGGGACATAACGCAATCGGTGCCGGTCGTGTCTTTGATCAAGGAGCACTACTGGTTCAGAATTCGGTGCAGTCGGGTGAAATGTTTAAGGGAGAAACTTGGCAAGATCTCACAGGGGCACTGGAAGAAAATACGCTCCACCTAATCGGTCTTCTTTCTGATGGAAATGTTCACTCCCATGTAGATATTTTGGCCTCAATCCTGAAGCAAACTCATGAGCAGGGGATACGTAAAGTTCGCGTCCATGCATTATTGGATGGTCGCGATGTCCCCCCGACCTCAGCACTGATCTATATCGAAGCATTGGAGAATCAGCTTTCCGAAATTAATGCTTCAGGCGAATTTGACTATGCCATTGCTTCCGGTGGTGGGCGATTATATATCACCATGGATCGATACAATGCGGATTGGCCGATGGTCGAGCGTGGTTGGAATGTGCATGTGAAAGGGAGAGGACGTGAGTTTGAATCGGCGAAATCGGCCGTGGAAACGTTACGCGAAGAAACTCCAGGGGTGATCGATCAGGATCTCAAAGAGTTTGTTGTGGTTCGGGATGGAAAACCGGTTGGTCCGATTGTCGATGGCGATAGCGTCGTCCTGTTTAATTTTCGGGGTGACCGTGCGATGGAAATTTCTCAAGCGTTTGATGATGCTGAATTCGACGCATTTGACCGCGGCGAAGTGCCAGACGTAAAGTTTGCTGGAATCATGCAATATGATGCTGACCTTGAAATTCCAAAACGATTCCTTGTAACGCCACCGGCGATCGACCGTCCGATGGGTGAGTATCTCGCCAGTTCAGGCGTTTCGCAATTAGCTGTGAGTGAAACCCAGAAATATGGTCATGTGACTTATTTTTTCAATGGCAATCGCAGTGGTAAGTTCGATGAATCGGCGGAGGATTATGTCGAGATTAAATCCGATCTGCTGCCGTTCGAGCAACGACCCTGGATGAAAGGCGGAGAGATTACAGACGTTATTCTCGATTCGATCAATAATCAAAAGCACGACTTTATTCGTGCCAATTACCCCAATGGCGACATGGTGGGGCATACGGGTGATCTCTTAGCTGTCGAGATTTCAGTGGAGTGCGTTGATCTTTGTGTTGGCCGTTTAAAAGAAGCGATCGACCAGACAGGCGGAATATTGATTGTGACGGCGGATCACGGGAATGCCGATGAGATGTTTGAGGTGGGAAAAGACGGCAATTTGAAGTTGGACGCAAGTGGAAATCCCAAACCGAAAACCAGCCATACGCTTAATCCCGTCCCGTGTTATATCTACGACCCCACCGGTAAAGCTAACCTGAGACTAGGGCCCGAGCGTGATCTTGGGATTAGTAGCTTGGCGGCAACTGCGATGAATTGTCTTGGTTTTGTACCACCTGAGGATTATGATCCGTCTATTGTGGAAGTTGGTTGATGTTTACCGATCGATAAAAAACTCACGCATAAGCTCCTTTATAAAGAGGTCGAGGAATGAAGTATTGCTCTGGCATGTTTCGTAGTTGGTTAGTTTTAATTCCCTTTGTTGTTTTGCTCGGAGGTTCGGCCTGCTCTGCGCAGTTATCCCAAGGGGCGGTAGATCGAGATGATTTTGTCTCGGAAGCAAGTTTTATCGTTGGAACTTACGATCCTTCCGGGGCTGACCATGCTATCGATTCGATTGTGAGCAAAGCGGAGCAATTTCTTGGATCGTTAACCGAGGAACAGAAGTCAAAATGTCTGGGCGAGCTATCAAGTGAGAAGCGGAGAGAGTGGACGAATTTACCTGCCCGCAATGATGCTGATGGAGTGAAGTTCTCGGAACTAAACAAAGCGCAAATTGAAAA
The DNA here is from genome assembly GCA_011523945.1 of Mariniblastus sp. GTDB lineage: Bacteria > Planctomycetota > Planctomycetia > Pirellulales > Pirellulaceae > Mariniblastus. The sequence continues at coordinate 52,582 of WTFU01000127.1, forward strand.
AGCGTGTGCGTTGATGGGGAGCCTGCTGAGTCGTCAAGGGTTTGATAAAATGAGGAGCATCATGCTCGCCGATGATCAGCTCCTAAAGGATGGCAAGCCGAGGCGTGGATTTGGAACTGAGAATTTTGCGATTGTAATTTTCGGGACGCCCTCCAAAACAAAACCGTGGTGTTTCCAGTTAGATGGTCATCATGTCGGAGCGAATGTTTCAATCCAAGGTAGAAGAATGACAATGTCGCCGAGTTTTATCGGCACGCAACCGCATGCTTTTAAGGTCGGTAATGTTGAGTATCGACCTTTTAAAAACGAGACGGCGATGGCCCATCAGTTAGCGATGAGCCTTTCAGACGAGCAAGTGAAAAAAGCGGTGGTTCAGTCGAAACGAGCCCGGATTGTGACCGGCCCGGGGCGTGATGGGTTTGTTCCGGTTCCTCAAGGGTTGCCGTGTGAGCAATTGTCAAAAGAGCAACAGGCCGTTTTGATAAAACTGATTGAACAGTGGGTCGGTGATCTCCCTCCCCAGCAATCAAAAATGCGAATGAAAAAGATTCGGTCGGAATTGAGTCAAATGAGCTTTGCTTGGAACGGAAATCGAAATCCTAAGAGTGATATTTCGTATCGAATTCAGTCCCCTTCTCTTGTTATTGAGTATGCCTGTCAAGATCTCGGTGGTGATCCGTTGGATCATCTGCACTCAAATTATCGCGATCCAACGAACGACTACGGCGGTCAACTCAATAAATAATCTGATTTTCTGCAATTCAGATAAAAAAAAACCGGTCAGTTATAGGTTCCTGCTAGCAAACCTGGCATTGCTCCTTGGTCGTAAATTTCGCACACTACGCCGCGAAATTATGAAATAAGGGGATTGGGTTTTGAGTTTGCAGCGACACCACCGATTGAAGGCAGCCATTCCGCACGCGCTCTTGGCGTTGCTGTTACTGCTGTTTACTTGCCAAGTCGGTTGTCGCGTTTTTCATTATGACGAGAAATCGTCGAACCTGATGGGGCATGCTCCGGTTCAGAATCCAATGGTTGTTCCGATGGTCGATCGCTGGATCGTAATGGAACAAGTTAGTGATGAAGTTGATAATTATTTTAAGATCTATCGCGAGGAGCGAATTCGCGTATTGGACGGAATCATGTCAGAAGGATGGATTGAAACGCATCCCAAGATTGGCAGTACCCTGGGTGAGCCATGGCAGAAAGATTCAACTCGAGGTTTCGAGCGACTGCATGCGACGTTTCAAACGGTCCGGCGATTTGCGAAAATTCGCGTGATTCCAACCGGTAATGCCTATCAAATTGACGTGAAGGTCTTCAAAGAGTTGGAAGATCTTAACCAGCCAATAGGGGCAACGACGCAGGGTCAGTTAAGGTTTGATAATTCGCTTGATCATGATTCGGTAGCAGGAACTGTACCAAGTCCTAATGAGGGGTGGATTCCGATGGGACGTGATTTCTCTCTCGAGCAAGAGATGCTGAGGAATATTTCAAGTCGCTTGGATGGTCTTGCCCAAGGGATCAATTGAGCCGGCACTTTTGAGAGTTCGTGCCTACGCCATGAATTAAGGTTCAACGGCTAACCGGTCTCGGTGTCGATCCAGAACGCGATCGTCTCCTCAAGCTGTTCACTCTCAAGCGTATAGTGTGCTAGGAGTTCGTCGGCAACGGCACCGACGGCAGCCCAATTACAAGTCCGATTGAAAAATTCTCGAACCCAGAGTTCAGCTTTGGAGAGCAGCTGAATTTGTTCACATCTTGTGGGCTTGAGAAGGACAGCAGATTCGGCTGCCCGTTGCCAGTCGGCGGCGAACTCTGGAATGGAATCGATGGGCATTTGCTCCGATCGATAGAGCAGTTCGGCGATCGGACCAGCGAGACTGACTTTGAGCTCGACTTCGTAAATCGCTGCATCCGTTGCCGGGGGCCAGCTGACAATCGATTCACCGAACCGTTTTAAACCATCATCTTCCGGCGGTTCAATGGAAACTCGAATGATGCGTCCGCCAAGTGCTACTGCCATCACGGCGTGCCCAGCCTCGTGATAGGCTGTGATTTCCTCAATTTCGTCGTTTAGCGTCAATTGGATCCTTTCAGTCGCGTCGCGGGGGGGAGAGTTTTTGTTGGGGCTTCGTTTGTGGTTCGCGGGTAACTGGCCTGTCACTTGGTATAACCAATTCAATTCTTAGCGATAGCGGTGATATTCGCTAACCGTTCTAATTTTCTGAATTGGAGCCAGATTGGACGTATACATAAACCGGATTGGTACTACACTTGGTTTCCTTATTAAATAATGGTTTAGCGCGTCTTTGCGCTAGAGGAAGTGATTCACGATGGCGAAAAAGAAATCCAGCGGTAAACCAAAAGTTCGGCCCAAGGCATCTGGACGAGGAAAACCGTCAACCGAGCGAAAGCCTGCGAAGAAATCAGGAGCGAAAGCCAAGTCGTCGAAACCCAAAGATGGGCGGCTGAGACTGCAACGCGTGATGGCGTCGGCAGGGATCGGCAGTCGCAGGGAGTGCGAACTGATCATTGAAGAGGGGCGTGTTGAAATTGATGGCCAAATCGTCACGACCCTTGGAGTCAAAGTAGATCCAACTAAACAGGAGATTTACGTCGATGCTGAAAAACTGACGGTTCAACGCCTGCAGTATTTTATTCTCAACAAGCCTCCTGGAATTCTTTCGACAAGTAGTGATCCGTCAGGGCGACCGCGGGTTATTGATTTAATAAAAACCGACAAACGCGTGTATAACGTTGGGCGTCTAGATCAGTCGAGCGAGGGATTGATTTTGGTCACCAATGACGGCGAATTGGCGAATCAATTGACTCACCCCCGATATGGCGTTGAAAAGAAATATCACGTTCAGGTCGTCGGAACGCCCGCAGCCGGGGATTTGAGAAAGTTGGAAGAGGGCGTCTATATCGCCGAAGGTTTGGCTCGAGCTACGAAAGCCAAGTTCTTAAAACGGGCGACGGGCGGATGTTGGCTAGAGATCGTTCTGGCGGAAGGACGAAACCGGGAAATTCGCCGTATGCTTGCCGGGATTGGGCATAAAGTTAGGACGCTTAAACGTGTTTCAATTGGGCCGCTTCGATTAGGAGACCTTCCCCGGGGAGCGCATCGCGCGCTGACACCTGCTGAAATTAAAATGCTGAAAAAAGCACCGTCTTTAGAGCCATTGAAAAAAAGACGTCGCCCCGTGAAGCGGAAAAAGATAAAAGTCAGTTCGGAAGGTGGAGAGGCCGAAAAAACAGAAGGGGTCCGGCGATCCTCTGGCAAAGCATCAAGTCGTTCCGGCAGCGGCAAGAAAACTGTTGTCAGAGGAACTCGGAAGGCTACGAAAAAGAAAGTCACGCGAGGTAAAAACAGACCGGCAAAGAAAAAGGTTGCTTCGAAAAAGCCGCGGCGAGGTGGTTTCAATTCGAAACCTAAGCGGAGACGCTAACTGGGAAATACCAGTTTTTGAGCGCAGCAAGTCTCGTAGATTGGGTAAACGGTGATCACCGGTGTAGAGATCATTGATCGTCCTCGCAAAAAGCGGGAATGCAAGTTTCGAATTCCCGTATCGCGGTTTGTGGATCACTCCACAAGGGTCGCCACGAGCAAGAAGGCACGACTTACCAAATAAAGTACAAGCGTACCTGACGACCGTTGAGTGCAGTTAGCTATTTTTAGCTTTTTTGATTGCACGTTGAAGTCGTGACTTTTGCCGTCCAGCAGCGTTTTTGTGAATGACGCCTTTGGCACCCGCTCGGTCTAGTTTCTTCGCTGCAACCTTGAACTCGACTTCAGCTTGTTCGACATTGCCTTCGGAAGCAAGGGAAAGAACCTTTTTAACTTGGGTCTTCATGGCCGTTTTTGTCGCTTTGTTGCGAGCTTGACGGACTTTAGTTTGTCGGAGACGCTTGCTGGCGCTTGCTGTATTTGGCATTTGTCTATAAATCTGTTGACGTGGCTGCGTTGAAATTTGAGAATCAAACAATATCGCGAGTTATCGGGTTTTTGTCTAGCGCTAATTTACCCTCTTTTCCTCTGTTTTTATGAACAATCCTCCTCAACCACCTGCTTCTAGCGGCTATGACCCCCAAAAACCGCTCGAAAACGGGGTTTCCGGTAAATTTGTGCTGGTTACAAGGCCGAATCGGCAGTCTGGAAGTTTGTGCGAACTATTTGAAGCAAAGGGGGCAAAAACCTATCGGCACCCTGTTATTAAGATTAACGCAGCTGAAAATCAACAAGATTTGTTGGAGGCCATCGCTCAAATTGGAGATTTTGAGTGGTTGGTCTTTGTTAGTCGTAATTCGGTTAGGTATGCGCTTCAGGCAATCGAACAAGAGTTTGGAGGATTCGAGCGGGCTCCGATTGGCAAAGTTGCTGCGATCGGGCAGACGACTGCCGATTTGTTTCGCGCCATAACTGGCAACGCTGTCGATTTGGTACCGACCACTGCTAATAGCGAGACGTTGGGAGTCGAGTTAGCGGCGATTGCGAAATCAGAGAAGGCGATGATTTTCAGAGGAAATCGAGGCAGTGCTGCGTTGGGACAGTGTCTTTCGCGTACACAACTCGAATTTCGGGAGATTGTTGTTTACCAGAGCACCGATGTTCTTGCTCCTCAGCATGAGGTGCAATTGTTATTAAGAGCTGGGGACATTGACTGGGTAACCATTACCAGTAGCGCTATTGCCAAAGCGACCGTCTCGTTATTTGGAGAGGATTTGAGACGGTCAAAGCTTGTAAGTCTTAGCCCGAATATAACTCAAGTTTTGAGTGAGCTCGGATTTGAAGTGGCTGCTGAAGCGATCAAGCCTGGTATGACCGAGTTAGTGGCAGCAGTCGAGGCCTATGAATTCAAATCCTGTTAATGGCCAAGGGGATTTTATTGAACCAGCTCTTTCATCCAAGTTCGTAATAACTTTCTCGATGGGCTGGGACGCAGGATCCAGCTATCGTTATGGTTGCGAAAACCGGTTGTTTGGAATGTGAATTTTCCCTCTACTCCAGTCGATTGCAGATAGGTTCGGGTGGATTGGATCGATTGATTGCCGGCGGGGGTTTCAGCGCAAATAAACTGGGGACGCTGACCTAGTCGATCTAGCCGCTGCCGGGCGGAATTTCGATCGCCATGGGGTAAGCCGAAATTAGAGACGCCATCGTAGTGACTACAGGCGATGAATCCGCACCAGAGTTTAGCAATGTCGTCGTCATAGAGTCCGATGAAATTGCAGGCGATTGAACCGCGAGAAAATCCGGCAAGCACAACCCGATTTGGGTCTCCACCGTACCGTTGACAAATCCACGGGACGGCCTGCTTGCAATAGTCCACGGTTGGTCGCGGGTTATAGTCGGGTGGATTTCCCCACCAGGTAATGGCGTTTTTCGTTCGTTCTTCATTAATGAACGGCAGGCAGACCCAGATGAATTTTTCCCCTCCAGAGATACCATAGCCAAGTTTGCCATCGGTGACTTTCCCTGTGCAGATGTCTCCGTATTTATTTCGATAATTACCGTTTCCAACGTACTCGACAATTACCGGGTAGGTCCCTGTTGGTTTCCAGTCGGTGGGAAGGTAAACGACGTGGTGAATGTCAGTCGTATTAAGAGTGGGTAGAACTTCTTTGAAACGTTTCCCTGCGTTGGGAATCGGGGAGTTAGAAAGTGGTGGGAGCGTTAGGTCTGGCTCTACAGACGAAATGTCCACCAATTCATGCGGCGGAACGTGAGTGCTTTGTTGCATGGAACCGTCCACAGGCAATGCCCAGGTCGCGATGGACGTCAAAAAGACGATTGGCCAAATCGGGTGAACTGCTGTCAGACGTGATTGGTGATGATGCATTGGCTCAGTATAGTCATTCATCGGTAAGAGATCGTCGAAGTTACAGTGCCGAACTGTTCAGGTTTTATGAGGGTCGACTAATTTAATTTCCAATGGGAATTTGATGTTCAATGTCTCTTAACTGTACTTTCCTCAAAATCAAAAACATCATTTTTGATTCGTAAGCGTGATAAAGAGAAGGAAGTTGTTATGATGGGGGACGGAATTCAGCTTGTTATGTTTAAGAGCAACTTGAAATTAGACTGCCGCTGCTTCTCGGTGAAAAAAATTGATCGTTCAGATTCTATGCAAAGGTTCAAAATGTCGAGTCTCTTATCGAAACGCGGTCTGGTCTGTGCAGTTTTTGTAACGGTTAGTTGTTGGTTCGGCTATCCATCTTATTCCCATTCTCAAAGCATTCCAAATGACGGTTCGGTGCTGCCCTTCCCTCCTCAGCCAATGGACAGCGTTGTCAAACCTCGTATGCAGGATTCGACCATGAAATGGCCGACGCCAATCAAGCGTCTTCCTGACGGTGCCCCGAATGTTTTAATTGTAATGCTGGACGACGTTGGCTTTGGTGTATCTGAAGTGTTTGGCGGTGAGGTTCATACGCCGACCTTTTCCCGCTTGGCCGCTGAAGGAATCCAATACAATACATTCCATACGACATCGCTTTGTTCGCCGACCCGGGCAGCGATTTTGACGGGGCGCAACCAGACACGTGTCGGCTCGGGGACGATTGCGGAGCGGGCCGTTGCGTTTGACGGGTTCACTGGAATTATCCCTAAAGAGGCTGCGACACTCGCGGAAGTGCTTAAACAATATGGGTATATGACCAGTGCATTCGGGAAATGGCACAACACGCCTACGCTGGAGACCTCGCCGGTGGGGCCCATGGATCGTTGGCCAACCGGTTATGGATTCCAGCATTTCTACGGATTCCTGGCGGGTGAGACCTCGCAATACGAGCCTCGGCTCGTCCGGAACCTGGATCAGATCGAACCTCCACAAACAGACACCTATCATCTGACGAACGACCTCGTAGATCAGGCGCTGCATTGGCTTGACGATCGCCAGTCGTTTTCACCGGACTCGCCTTTCCTGATGTACTGGGCGCCTGGTGGCGTGCATGGCCCGCATCAGGTTTTTCCAGAATGGATCGCGAAGTACAAAGGGAAATTCGATGAAGGCTGGGATGCCTATCGTGAACGTGTCTACCAGCGTCAGTTGGAAATGGGGATCATTCCGCCAGGCACAAAATTAACACCGCGCGACAAGACGCTTGATTCGTGGGAGAGCATTCCGGAGAAACAACGAGCGTTTCAGTTGCGGCTTATGGAGACGTTTGCAGGTTATGTAGAGCATACCGATACACAGGTCGGCAGGCTGGTTGATGGCCTGGAGGCACGTGGCTTGAAGGAAAATACCATTATCTTTTATATCTGGGGCGATAATGGTTCGAGTGCCGAGGGGCAGCGGGGATCAATTAGTGAATTACTTGCGCAAAATAACATTCCCAATACGTTTGACCAGCAAATCGAAGCACTCGACAAGCTCGGCGGACTCGACGCTTTAGGATCGTCCAAAGTGGATAATATTTATCATGCGGGATGGGCCTGGGCAGGCGGGACGCCCTTCAAGGGGACGAAACAGTTGGCATCCTATTTTGGCGGTACTCGGAATCCAATGGTGATTTCATGGCCAAAACGGATTAAACCGAGCACTGAAATTCGTACCCAGTTTCATCATGTCGTTGATGTGGCACCAACGATCTATGAACTTCTCGAAATCACTCCGCCGAAAGTTGTGAATGGCCATCGGCAGATACCTCTCGATGGAATCAGCTTCGCTTACACGTTTGATCAAGCGAAGGCTCCATCGCGAAAGAAAGTTCAGTTCTTTGACAACAACGGAAGTCGAGCCATTTACAAGGATGGCTGGATGGCCTGTACGTTTGGTCCTTTGATTCCGTGGAACACACCTTTGTCGGTTCCCAAGATTGCCCAGTGGGACTCAGCGAAGGATGTTTGGGAACTTTACCACCTTGAAAATGATTTTTCTCAGGCGAACGATCTGGCGGCGACCATGCCGGAAAAATTAGAGGCGCTTAAAAAGGACTTCCTGAAGCTTGCCGCTGACAATCAGGATTTTCCCATTGGAGCTGGCGATTGGCTAAGGATTCATCCAAAAGACCGGGTGGAAACGTCTTACACCAGTTGGGAGTTTAATCAGAACACACGGAGGATGCCCGAGTTTATGGCACCCGGCTTGGGAAAGCAGAACAACCGCGTCTTTGTGGATATTGAGATTGGCGATAATGCGAATGGTGTACTGTACGCACTCGGTGGCGCGAGCGGTGGAATTACTGTTTACCTGCAAGATGGTTATTTAACTTATCTCTACAACATGTTGATTATTGAGCAATATAAATTAACGACCGATGAGCCGATTGCGGCGGGTAAACATCGGATTGAGGTGGATACTCAAATTGTCGGTCTTGGAAAGTCAGGAACTGTGGTCATTAAAGTGGATGGTAAAAGGGTGGGAACGTTGAAGCTGAAGCAAACGGTTCCAGGGGTGTTTACCGCGAGTGAAACCTTTGACGTTGGCGTCGATTTAGGATCGACCGTTTCCCTCCAATACGCGAACCTACGCCCATTTAAATTTCAGGGTAAAATAAAGAAAATGACCGTTGATTTGAAATAACTCTCGTCTAGCGTTAAGTTCGTGAACGAAAGCCCATTGGGGCTCGCAAAAATAAATACCAACAGAGCAGAAGGTCACATGAAAACTAAATTCGCGATTGTCTTGTTACTGGTTTGTTCGTTGCCGACTTGTGTTGTCGCCCAAAAATTCAATCGAGCGGTTTCTTTTGCTTCCAATTTTGAAGCCCCCATTCCGCACCCTGAGCAAGATAAGCTGGCTCAAGAGAAGTTGGCCCAATTAAAAGCAAAAACGGGTAAGCGTCCAAATATTGTCTGGCTCATTATTGATGATATGGGATACGGTGATCCCGGATGTTACGGCGGTGGAGCGGCCATTGGAGCGGCAACTGAAAATATCGATCGGCTTGCTCGTGAGGGGCTGAGGTTGACATCCTGTTACTCCCAGCACACTTGTACGCCAACGCGAAGTGCAATTTTGACTGGACGGCTTCCGGTAAGAACGGGGTTAACGCGTCCAATTTTAGCTGGAGATAAAATTACCAAGAATCCTTGGGCGGATGAATTGAGTCTGGCAAAACTACTCAGTGACGCTGGTTATACGACAAATTTGACCGGTAAATGGCACATTGGCGAAGCGGTGGGAATGCGTCCTCAGGATGTCGGTTTTGATGAGTTTTATGGTTTCTATCCTGCTCAAAAAGAGATCTCCCAGAGTATTGACGCTCGACGTTATCCCGATCTGGTTCTTAATCCTGAATTGCTGGAAGACTACTACGATATTGGAGCGAATCTAAATCTCGTTCACGGTTTTAAAGGTGGCAAGACCACCAATGTCTCTGCGATCAAATCGACCGAAGAAATGGGGCGGGCGGATCAGGTCCTCGCAGATTTCACAGTCGCCAAAATTAAAGAGCTTGCTAAGTCAGACAAGCCATTTTTTCTTGAGCATTGTTTCATGAAAGTTCATTGTGACAATTTCGCCAACCCAGATTACGCTGGCAAAAGTAAAGCCAAATACGCTTTCAAAGATAACGTCTGGGAAGTTGATATGCATATTGGCACATTCATGGAAACTCTGAAAGAAGAAGGGCTTTTGGAGAATACATTTGTCTTTGTGACCAGCGACAATGGACCGCAGATGGACGCTTGGCCTGATGCCGGGTACACGCCTTTTCGAGGCGCCAAAGGGACTACTTTTGAAGGTGGTGTGCGGGTGCCCGGAATTGCGTATTGGAAAGGAATGATCTCTCCAGGTCAGGAGAGTGACGATGTTTTTGATCTGATGGATTTGTTTGGCACCGCACTTAAATTGGCGGAAGTCTCTTATGACAAACTGCCTGACGATCGATTTTATGACTTTATCGACCAGTCAAGCTATTTATTAACCGACCACGGTAAATCGAATCGTGAGTCAGTTTATTTTTGGTGGGGAAGCGTCGAAACGGCAATCCGAATGCGGGAGTATAAATTGCACACCAAGGTGATTTTGCCTAAATCTAAAAATTTGTACATCGATATGTCACTTCTGGTAGACCTGGGGCTCGCTCCCTGGTTGTTTAATTTGTATATCGATCCCAAAGAGCAGACAACCGTCGGGCATCGAAGGAATGCGTGGTTGGCGACAATCGGCGGGCAACTGAAAGCACACTTAAAAACATTTAAAAAATTCCCGGCGAAGAAAATCGGTTTGGGTCTCTAAGGCCGGCCAATTTATGGGAACTGATATATTCAAATCAGGCGAGTAGTTCTTTGATGACGTGTCCCAGTCCGTTGACGAGGCTTTGTTCTCGTCCGCCAAACCGGTAAGTCAGCGACTCATGATCGAGCCCCAAAAGATGGAGGATGGTTGCATGAAGGTCATGCATGGTCACTTCGTTTTCAACGGGCTTGTATCCGAGTTCGTCGGTTTCGCCATAGGCGATGCCTGGTTTGACACCCCCGCCCGCCATCCACATGGTAAATCCATAGGGATTGTGGTCCCGCCCGTTTTGGTCTTGAGATGTTGGAGTCCTGCCGAACTCACCTCCCCAAATGACTAAGGTTTCGTCCAGCAGCCCCCGCTGTTTAAGATCCTGAAGGAGTCCCGCGATGGGTTTATCAGTTTCCATGCATAGACCGCGATGGGCTTTTTCTAATCCGCCATGGCTATCCCAATTGTTCTTGTAACCACCATGGTAGATTTGAATGAACCGCACGCCCTGCTCTGCCATTTTTCGAGCCATCAATAGCTGCGTCCCGAATATTTTTGATTCTTCGACATCGATGCCATAGAGGTTTTTTGTGGCCGCGGTTTCATTGGAGGTGTCGACGATTTTTGGCGCCGTCATTTGCATCTTAAAAGCAGTTTCAAAACTGTTGATACGAGTTAGCAATTCCTGTTGGTTGGGATTTTGATTGGCGTGCCAGTGATTCATTTTCTGAAGCATCGCCAGTTGTTTTTGCTGGCTGCTTGAAGAGATATTCTTATCTCGATTCAGGTAGAGAATCGGTTGTTCTGAAGCGCGAAATGGAACGCCCTGGTTTTCTCCCGGGAGATAGGCTGCGTCCCAGAGATTCGCACCACCTTCCGGTGCAGTTCGATGATCGTACATGACCACGAAACTTGGCAGGTCTTGGTTACCGGAGCCGAGGCCATAGCTGGCCCAAGACCCAAGGCAGGGAGCTCCGATCCGTGAAATTCCGCAGTTCACCATGTAGCAGGCGGGTACATGGTTGTGGGAATGGCATGAGCAGGCGTTAAGAAAGGCGATATCGTCGACATGTTTGGCAACGTTTGGATAAAGTTCCGATACCGGTAAACCTGACTCGCCGTGTCGCTGGAATTTAAATGGCGACTTCATGATTGGTCCGGGGTGAGGGAATAGTGTCTCGATACTGCCCGGGAATCGTTTGTCATGCCATTTTTCGAGAGCTGGCTTATGAGAGAAAAGGTCTAATCCCGACGGTCCTCCATTCATAAATAACCAGATGACGGATTTCGCTTTACCAACTTTGGGAAACGAAATCGGGGTGTTTGCACCAAGAGACTGACTTGAACCAAGAAGGGAGGATAAAGCCAACATGCCAAATCCGCCGCCGCTTTTTTTGAGAAATTCGCGTCGCTGAATGGCTTTCATTGATCGATTTAAATCGCTCATGAGAAGATGTCACTCTAATATAAGTGGGTGAATTTTGAGTGGTGAGTTGGGTTGAGCCGATTGACCAAGCGGAACGATAGGGAGCAGTGACGCGACTGGCGGGTTTCCCAGATGATCCTCGAAAGCTAATCGGTCGCTCTCTCTTTTAATCGAATCGAAACCCTGTTTCAGTTGATATAGAAAAATTCATTCGACATAAACAGAACCTGGCAGAGTGACTCTAAGTTTTTCTCTTTCCAGCGGTATTCAGTTTGCGCGGGTTTTTCGGATAAAAACTCCACGAAGTTCGAGATTTCCGAAGATGTCGCCTCGCGACCTAATGTCAGACGTACTAGGAGTTGAACTTGTTGCTCAGGTTCAGACTCCGCTTCAAGAATTCGATTTGCGAGAAACCTAGATTGACGAGTCACAAACGGGGAGTTGAACAAGGCTAATGCCTGGGTAGGAAGTGTAGATGTTTTTCGCTTTTGGCAGGAAAAACTTCCATCAGTCCCATCAAACAGTTTGAGCACGGGGACTGGCATGGTTCTGCGGAGAAGGACGTAAATGCCCCGCCGCCAGAGTGCCTCGCGGTCAATTTCGTAGTCGATCGGCCATGTTTCTTCAGGCCCCTTTTCAGTGTTAAAAACGGCGTCGCGCGGAATGGGCGGCATGACTGCAGGGCCATACATTGTCGGATTGAGGTTGCCAGCAGCAACCAGCATTGAATCTCGCATTACTTCCGACGTGATGCGGCGAGAATTGAAGCGGGAGAGATAAATGTTTTCTGGATCGAGTTCCATGTGATTCAGTGTCACTCTGGAATCTTGCCGGTACGTCGCACTTGTAATAATCAGTCGGTGAATATGTTTGAGACTCCAGTTGTGCTCAATTAATTCCATGGCGAGCCAGTCGAGTAATTCAGGATGGCTGGGGATGTCTCCCTCCAGGCCAAAATCTCCAGCGGTGGTAACAAGTCCACGTCCAAAATATTGTTGCCAGAGTCGGTTGACGATTACTCTTGCCACGATGGATCCGGCTCCGTGAGTGGTGTCGGTTGTCCAATTCGCCAATGCAGATCTGGGCAGTGGTTCAGATTCGTTGGGAGCCCATCGTTGCCACTGATCGTCGTTCCAATTGTCCAAGCCCGGAGTCAGGCAGGCGAGAAAACCTGGTCCGACCAAATCGCCGCTGTCTTTATTTTTTAGATCACCATTCTCAAGAATGGCTGTTTTAGAGATTTTGCTGCCGTGCAAAGTAAGCCCCTGTGGCGGACACTCGGGGAGAAGCCTTTTGTAGTAGTGGACTTCCGCCTTTAGCTTTTCGTATCGTTCTTCATCTTCAGGAAGTGGGGTGAAGTCTTCATCCAGATAGGAATCGTTAAAGTCTAAGCATCGTTTACAGATCGAAATCAATCGATCTTGTTCAAGGTCTTCTGGATCGACTGGCTTCCTGAGAATGTTTTTTTCTTCTTCTGTGAAATTCTCCAGATCAGCAATGCTGTCTTCTCTCAATCGTCGGTACTGCATCTCATCGAGTTCATCCTGGCGTACTTTCACGAGGTCGTAGTACTTTCGATAACTCTTACCGCTCTCGGAATTGAGATAGGCGTGCGTCCGCTCTGTTTCAGAAAAAATAGCAACCATGCGATAATATTCTTCAGTCGAAATTTCATCATAGAAATGGTCGTGGCAGCGGGCGCATCCAACCGTCATTCCAAGAATCGCGGAACTGTAAGTGGAAACCTGTTTATCCAGTTCATCCATCCGTTCGGATTCTTGAGGTCGAAACGTGTTGTAGGGAGCGGTTGTCATAAAACCGGTGGCGGCAACCGCCATGGCATTGTTCGGTTCGAGTTCGTCTCCCGCTATTTGCCAACGTGTGAATTCGTCAAAAGGAAGATCGTTATTCATCGCCCAGATGACGAAGTCCCGATATGTGTACGACTTTTCTCGAATTTCGTCTTCTTCGTAGCCGTTGCTGTCGGCATAGCCAGCGACGTCCAGCCACATGCGAGCCCAGTGCTCTCCAAATCCGTCGTTATCGAGTAGTTTGTTGATGTAATTCCTGTAACTGATGGTCGTCTGGGGGTCTTGGCTTCGATCTTCTGACCAATACTGCGAACGAACTTGCGTCAATGGAAGTCCGGTAAGATCGTATGATAGACGCCTTGCCAGCCTGGCTTGAGATGCAGGTGGATTAGGCGCGAGACCGGCACTGAGCATTTTGTCAAGAACGAATTGGTCAATTGGATTTTTGCACCATTGCTTGAATTCAATTGCAACGATCGGGGCAACCGGACGGCTGACACGTTTCAATGACCAATGGAGAGAGGCGTCTTCTGTGGCGTTGTTCTCGCTTTCGAAACCAGCGAGCTTGCTTGAGAGGTTGGTGGTTTGATATTTAACGAAGGAATGGGGGGAAATTGAATCAGGCTTTGTTTGCTTTAAATTGGCGATGTAGCGAAGTGTTGAGCTTTCGATCTGCTTGCTCCACTTTTCTCTTTCACGACCAGTGACCCGGTCTTCTCTTGAAAGGGTGCTAAGCAGTTTTAAAACTCTTTCGGATTTTTCTTCGGTCGCTTTAACGATTTCACGTTGAATTAATTCACCATGTTTAATTTCCGTAACGTCTTCGCAATGCTTGGAGAAGTCGTTTTCGAACCAGTTGATGAATAAAAGAAGGCCAATTGCTTGTGCCGCGCAACCCAAGACAATCAAACGTAAAGCTCGGTATTTACCGTGTTTTTTGGTTGTTTTTGATTTTTTAGCAGACATTTCTTTAGCGCGCAGTTGGCTCGAATAAGATTTCTAGTGAAACGTAGCTTTTAAAAACGCACTAAGAACAAAAACCGGTAATCTTTTTTATTGAATTTTTATTCTTTTTTGCCGCACGCGGGCAAAATCAACCTATCTTTCACAAAGGCAGCACCCTCTTTTGAGGCAGTGCCGCTGTAATTCCATTTATTTGTTATGGATAAATCCCCGATAGAAAACATCCTCCTACCTGTTGAAATAGAATGAATAATTCTCCCGCCAGACTAACGAAAGATAGATATCGACGTGCGCGCCTCGGAGCGGCAGCGATTGAATTTGCATGTGTGCTTCCGTTTCTCGT
>WTFU01000041.1 GCA_011523945.1 Mariniblastus sp.
AGCCGCCAGTCTTTCCAGCGAGCAGCAATCAGATGCCTCCGAACGGCGTCTCCCGGTTCATTGTTGAGCCAATACAAATATTCATGAGCATCATTTGCCTTCTCTCCTTTCAGGAACGGTAATAAATCAACTCCATCGCAGTGTTGTGGGATGGGTTGGCCTGCCAAGGTTGCAATCGTGGAGTAAAAATCGAAGTTGGCAAACAGCCCTTCGTAGGTTTTGCCTTGGGGAAGGGTGCCGGGCATTGAAAAAATGGTGGGAACTCGCACCCATCCTTCTTTTTGAGTGCCGCCTCCTTTTCCACCGGTGTAGGGAGCTGAAGATCCCCCCTCACTTCCATTGGCTCCGTTGTCGCTGGTGAAAATTACCATCGTATTTTTTCGCAAACCGCATTGTTCGAGCGTTTTGATCAGTTTGCCAACTTGATCGTCGACGGATACGATTGTGCCGGCAAGTTTCCGGCGTTTGCCTTTCGCTGTCGTTCGAGCCATCAGTCGCTCAGGGGCTTCAATACTTGGCGAGTGGACAGCTTCGGGAGACCAATAAAGGAAGAAGGGTTCGTCCTTGTGGCGATTTACGTAGTCGACTATTGAGTCGCCATCGTAATCAGTCAACCATACGGTTTCGCCGGCTTCGTTGATACAAAAGTACTTCGAAGTATCCTTTTTTGCCGTTAGTTTTTTTAGAGCCTCCGGTGACTGGGCAATTTCCTGTTGGGTGTATTTCTTTTTAGGCGGTGTCTTTGCGACTTCCTTAAATCCAACTTGGAGGGGGCCTTGTAATTTAGTTCCAATATCCCACTTGCCGATTTGCCCGGTGGCGTATCCATTGTCAGCGAGAAATTTCGGAAGGGTTGGTCGATCTTCGGGGATCGGAAGTCCTCGTGACATGCCATACTTTCCAAAACGTTGGCCGTACTGACCCATGATCATGCTGCAACGGCTTGGGCAGCAGGGCGGATTGGTGATATAAGAAGCAGTGCACCGAACTCCCTCAGCCGCCAGAAGATCAATGTTGGGAGTTGGTATATCTTCGCACCCAAAACAACCGAGGTCACCAAATCCGAGGTCGTCAATGTAAATTAAGATCACATTAGGAGCTTGTTTATTTTTACTGGCATTCGAGGAATTGCTAGATGGTTCTTCTGCCAAAGCTTGCGTTACAGAAGCGATAAGAACGCAGATGAAAATACGGGTGATGGCTGTCATCGGATAAGACTTCCAAGCGTTTGTGATTGTGCGAAACGTTTATCCCTTTAGTTCCAATCATTTGTAATGATCTCGCTCATGAGGCAGTTGAACTTTCGGGTAATTGTCGGGATTCGAATGGTGCGCTTCAAATAACCGTTGGCGGTAATACTCAAAGCAAAAGTATTGTCGCATATACTCAACAACACATCCACTAATATCGCTGGGAGGTTTTGTGGTCGAATTCACCCTGCCTGAAGATTTACTGAAACTCGAGATTCGTCTTTTGGTGAATCGGTGGCGCTATGGTTCCATGGGTATTTCGCATACTAATTTTGCCCCTAGAAGCTCATCATTGACCAACTTGAGCGTGCCACGATGAGCCTCAACGATTCGCTTGCTTATCGCAAGGCCAAGTCCTGTCCCTTTTGTTTTCGTGGTGAAAAACGGCTCAAAGATTAGGTGGCTCTCGGACTTGGGAATTCCCTTGCCATTATCAGAAATAACGAATTGAAAAGTATCGTTCGCTTTCTGGTTGCACTGGAGACTCACTGTTATTTGGCCATGCTCTGGAGGGCATGCCGTACGCGCATTCTCAAGCAGGTTCCAGATAACTTGTCCTATGCGAGGGCGATCAATTTTGACATTTTCAGGAAAGTCTTCGGAGACTTCCAGCAAAAAGGAGACGTTAGCGTTATTTTCGGATTCCTCGTTAGCGATTGTAATTTGTTGCCAAGTTTCAGAGATCAAAGACCCGAGGTTAACTTCAGTTTTTTTGATAACGATCGGCGCCGCATAATCACGAACTTCATCCAAAAGTGAATTGAGATGATCAAGCTTGTTTTGAACCTTGTGAACTAAATCTAAACTCTCGGGTTGCTCTCTGACGTCGAAGGCAAGGTTGGTCAGACAAGCGTGGCTCATTTGCAACGCATTGCGACTTTCGTGTGCCAGTCCAGCCATCATTTGGCCGATTGCCGCAAGCCGCTCATTTTGGACGAGTTTTTTCTCAACGGCTTTTACATCAGAGATGTCCCGGATGATACCCGTGAATAGACGTTCATCATGAAGATGGATTTCACTTACGGCGAGGTGTATCGGGAATTCTGATCCGTCCTTTCGTCGACCAATGACCTCTCGGCCAATTCCAATGATTTTTCGTACGCCGGATTCTAAATAGTCAGCAAGATATTTATCATGATGTTCGTGATAGGGAGCGGGCATCAACATATTAATGTTGTTGCCTATTAATTCGGGATTTGAATAACCGAACATTTTTTCCGTGCCTCGATTGACGGCGATCATCGTCCCTTTTTTGCTGATGGTAATGATCGCGTCCACGGCATTATCCAGAATTGCTCCTAACTGTTCGTGGTAAACGGGATTTGATTTTGATTCTTGATTCACAAGCATTTACTGGGTTTAAGTCCGAGCATTCATTTGGCTGTTTTATAGTCTGGCGTAAAGAGAAGAGGCTCGCTAGTATCTGACCGGAAGATTGGAGTCTGGGCTTCCCCAGACTCAGTTGCAAAGCTTGCTACGGATGATCAGGTGAAGACTGAGGGGTAGGTAATTCTGTTGGTTCTCAACAGCGTGTTGGTTATCCGATTTCGAACTTTTCGAGCAATCTATACAAAGAGCGGCGATTGATACCAAGTGCTCTTGCTGTTTTAGTTTTGTTTTGATTGCAGCGATAGTAAGTTTCTTCAACGTGCATCCGATTCAGTGTTTCTAGATCTAGCTTTGCTTCAGAAGTCGTACTGGTATTTGAGCAAGCTGCTGTCACGGCTTGATTGTTTTGTAAGATTGCATGTGGAAGATTTTGCAATTCAATCTTATCTTCTTCCGCTAGAACCTTGGCCCGCTCGATTGCATTTTGCAGTTGTCGAATGTTTCCGGGCCAGCTATACGATTCGAGGTGACTCATAACTTCGCTGCTAATCTTCCAGTCGGGGCCGGCAAAATAATTCGCCAGACGCGGAATGTCGCCGGTGCGATTCCGAAGTGGGGGTACATGAATTCCCAGTACGTTAATTCGGTAAAACAAATCTTCGCGGAATTTTTTTTCAGCGACTTCTTTTTCTAGATCGCGATTAGTCGCGGCGATAACGCGGACATTAACTCGCTGTTCGGTGACGGAGCCGACACGTCTCATTGTTCCATCTTGAAGGACACGTAAAAGTTTTACCTGCAATCCACCGGACATTTCTCCAAATTCATCGATAAACAAAGTCCCTCCGTCGGCCAATTCGAATAGCCCCTGTTTCGTTGCGATGGCGCCGGTGAACGCACCTTCCTCGTGCCCAAACAATTCACTTTCCAAAAGTTGTTCCGCAAGCGCGGCACAGTTGACGACTACCAGAGGCTTGTCTGAAAGAGGGCTCGCCTGGTGAATTGCTCTCGCCACCAGTTCCTTACCAGTGCCGCTTTCTCCTTGAATCAATACGGGTTTGTCGGAATTGGCCGTTCTTTCGACTAAGCGGATTACTTCTTGCATTTGTTCGGAATCACCGATCATCTGGTGATCGGGTGTATTGAGGCGCAAGACAGCTTTCAGTTGGCGGTTTTCCCGTTCAAGCTCATGAGCAGTGCCGGCGCGCTCCACCAGTCTTTGCAGGTCTTCAAGTTTTGCCGGTTTGGTCACGAAATCGTACGCACCTTTTTTCATTGACTCTACCGCATGCTCAATGGTTCCGCCCCCGGTAAGCATGATAACCTTGGGTGCGTGCTCCTGTTCCACCAGTTTTTCGAGAACTTCGATTCCAGGCATTCCCGGCATGTGAATATCGAGAATAACCACATCAAACTTCCGGTTGGTGGAGACGTTGAGAGCTTCCTCTCCATCCTCTGCTTGGTCAACTTCGAATCCAATTCGCTTGAAATAACTAACCGCTTGATGTCGAAAATCAGTTTCATCATCGACAATGAGCAGTGCGATATTTGGATGTTGATCTGTGTTCATTAAGTTCCTGTATGCCCATTGGAATTTGATTTAATTAATTGTTGCCGGCTAATTGTCTATTCTAAAGTTTTTGCCATTCGATCAAGTAGCAAGAGTTAAGATCCTGTATGTTTCTTTTAATCGCCCAAACAATCGGGCGGTACTTAAGTATGTTTTTCGTTTCGCTTTATCTTGCATGGCTGCTTAATTGACCACTTTTGTTGTGCGGTCTTTCAGCTAACTGATGGTAGCCAGATTGTACTCTTCCTTCGTTAGGTAATATGCGAATGATGAAAAATAAGAAAAACATCAAACTACTTGCTCCGCCCACCGCGATTAAAATCGTTGTCATTATCTTCCTCCGTAAGTGGAATTGGGCTTCTTTGCTGAGATCGTTAGAAAAAGCAGACGCAAACACTATGCCAAGGTCAGGCTGGGTATGATTTTCGATGAGTCAACAGGAAATACTCTGAGTTAGGTGTGCGTACTCGCCCGTTTGAGCAGTTTCGCTCATCCGAAGTTAGTGCTACCGATAAACTCCGAGCCCCTCACTTTCGATGGACTTGAAAACTGCGGTTGTCGACAAACTGTTTCTGACGTTATTTCTGATCGGGATTTTGATAGCGCCGCGAGATTGTGACCGATTTTGTGTGTTTTCATTTTTCAAGACGCTATGGCGGTTGCGTGCATCCATCAAATCAACTGATAATCGCCAAACTGAATTATCAAATGTGTTAACTGTCCTTTGAAGAGAGAATGAATGTTCGAATGGGTGGCCGTTTTAAAAGTGATCGGCATCTTAACGGCTACTGTTTGGTGTCTTAGCTGGTGCCGCGCTTGGTGGCATTCGCGGCAGTATCTCGATATTCCAGAAAACATCTCGCTGTCGGAAGAGGGTTTTCGCAAATTACCGCCACTGTCCGTTTTGATACCCGCTTGTAACGAGGCGGCGAGTATTGAATCAACCGCAATGGGTTTGCTGGAGCAAAACTACCCGAACTTGCAGTTGATATTTATCAATGATCGCTCGACGGACGGGACGGGTGAGATCATCGACCGACTCGCCGCGCAGAACGAACGCATTACCGCGATTCATATCGACACGTTGCCTGATGGATGGTTGGGCAAGGTTCATGCATTGCATGTCGCCACAGAACAGGCCACTGGCGAGTGGTTGTTGTATACCGATGCAGATGTGAGTTTTGAGCCAAATGCTCTCGTTGAATTAGTTGAATTTGCCCAATCGCATGAAATTGACCATCTCGCAGGTCTCCCCCGAATGAAACCCGCTGGTGCTTTGATTGAAATCGCAATCGCGGCGTTTTATACAAGTTCGATGTTTTTTGTCTCGGCTAAACGAGTTGCCAATGTCGAGGACCCTTTAGCAGTCGGTATAGGTGCATTGAATCTGGTTCGTGCAAGCGTTTTCAAACAGACCGAGGGTTTTGAATGGCTAAAGATGGAGACGATAGACGATGTCGGTTTGGGCCTAATGATGAAACGTACTGGTGGACGTCCTCTGGTTGCCCGGGCTGGAAAGCAGATCTCATTGCATTGGTATCAAGATATTAAGGAGATGACAGGCGGATTGGAGAAGAATAGTCCAGGGTTGACGAAATACAGTGTTCTTCGTGCGATAGGGTTACTGGCAATTTTGCCAGTGACTGTGTTTGGATTCTGTTGTACTTTTTTTCTGCCACCGATGAGTATTGTTGCCATTTGGGCAGTAACCATTGGTTTTCCACTGATATTTGCATCAACATTCTCGCGTCAATCTTCACTCTCAAAGATAAGTTTCATCTTGTTTCCGGTTGGACTGACTGTGTTGTGGTTCATTTTTGCCCGTGCTTTATTTTTGTTGTGGAGCAGGGGAGGTGTGCAATGGCGCGGTACGCAATATGGAATTGAGCAACTAAAAAGTGGCCAGCGGCTTGAGTTGTAAATTCAGATTGAAATACATCGCGTTCCGTTTGCAGAAAATGTTAATATTTGTTTTAGTTAAATCCATTGATCGAATTGGAAATTTCAATCGCGCGATCATCGGTCATGCCGGAAATGAAATCCAGTGTCTGGTGAATCCACCAGGTGAAGGGTTGTGCCGCATTGGCCGCCAGGTATTCCTGGCTCCACGCAAGTGATAAACAGCGTTGCGCTATGAATGGGACTGATTTCAAGTCCTGGTGTTCTGATAAAGCGTACGTCGCTTTCCCGAAGGCTTTTAGGATTCGTCCCATAACCTGATAGGATCCTATTTCCACGCGAATTTTTTTCTCTGCAGTAAAAATCTTGGTCGTGTTCGTTGTTTTAACCGTTGCCATGCATGCGGAATCTTGCGGAGAAAGTCCGGCTTTTAGATCATCAACTCGCGTTCCAGACATGATTTCGTCATAGTTGGTTACGAACACTTCCCAGAATGCATCGATCAATCGGCCAATTACTTCGGCGCGAAGTTGCGGAAGATTTGCTTTGTCGTGGTACTCTTGCTTTTGGTCCCCCAGCAGACCAAAGTAAAGCTCGCGGGCCTCGCAGGGAGAGATTTCGTTCATTTCAACGGCATCTTCAATATCGATAACCCGGTAACAAATGTCATCCGCGGCTTCCGATAAAAATGACATCGGGTGCCTGATGAATTGCTCCCCCTGTACAAGTCCCATCTCCCCAAAAACAACTCTGGCAAGTTCCTCCTCGCTCGAGAAAAAATTGTATTTGCCAAGACTTTGTGCTTGAGGATCCGTGGATGTCCAGGGGTACTTCACCATCGTTCCAAGAGAACAGTAGGTAAAGTGTAGGTAGGCCAGCTCTCCAAGGTCTCGTCGCGAGGCGATTCGAAAACCCTGGGCATTACCTTCAAAAATAAGAACATCTGCTCTCAAGCCTGGATCATCGAAGTTTGGCGGAAAGAACTCGTCAGAGTGACTTTCTAACCATTCTCGAATGGCATATTCCCCCGCGTGTCCAAACGGTGGGTTACCAATGTCATGGGCAAGCGAGGCTGCCATAAGGGAGAAAGCGAGATCATATTCATTCATATGATCTGGAAGCTCTCCTCTCTCTTCTAGAAATTGGCCAAGGCGTCTTCCAAAAGAGCGGGCGACTGATGCGACTTCGAGCGAATGGGTCAGGCGATTGTGGATGTGAGCATTTTGCTCCATCGGATGGACTTGGGTTTTTTTTCCGAGTCGGCGAAATGAAGAAGAGTAAATGGCACGGTCATAATCCGTTTCAAATGGGCTTCGGGATTTGATCGTGTCCTTTGGTTTGGTTTCGTAACGCGAGGCGCTTAATAATTTCTGCCAGTCCAGTTTCATGTTGTACTCTGTTTGTCAGACCAGTTCATAATTAAAGGGACTCACGAGTTGATCTATTAGTGTAAATGGTTAAATTTTTGTGTTGTGTTGATGACAAACGAATCAGGGCAGCGGTCTCGTTTCTCGATGGTTTGGTAGAGCCAAAAGGGATTCCTTAGTCTTCCCCCGCTGGCGCATTTATTTCGACGACTCCTGTCATTCCCAATCTCAAAAAAGAAGGTGGGTTTTCAATCGATACGATAACAGAGTAACGTTTGACATCGTTTGAAAGCCAGACGGATGGCTCGGGGGCGGTGTTGATCTGGAGTACTTTCCCTGAAAGTTTCAGGTCACCTGCGGCGTCAACCCGAATGACTGCCGTTTGACCGACTCGAATTCTGCGGATTCGAGACTGATTCACACTGACTTTCATTTGCAGTTTTTTACTATCAGCGACTTTCATGATCAATTGGTTGTCAATTACTTTAGCGCCCACTTCGATTTTCGAAACACGCGCGCCGCGGCCGGCAGAAGCCGCGGGGTAAATTACCAATCCATCGATGGGAGAAGCGGCGTTGCAGTTAAAGGCAATTTCCTTTAATTGGTCAAGTTTGCTTTGTTGGATGGTAAGAGCAGTCTTCGAAGCGAGCATGTTGGCTTCCTGGATTTTGACTTGTTTTTCGAAATTACCAATGCCGATTAATTTTTCATTTTGAGCCTTGGAAAGTGCTAATTGTAGAGCTGCCAGTTTTTCTTTTTGAAAGTGTTTATTGAGAAAGATTTTCTTGGCATTAGTTAATGAGAGCTTTGCTTCTGCTTCATTGATGGCCATGGCAATTTTCGCCAATTCTTCCGTCTTCTCCTCTGAATCGTTGAGAGATTTTGCTTTCTCAGCAGTTTTTTGAAGTTGGCTTAAGCGCTCCTTGCCAAATTTAATTTCAAGATCTATTTCTTTTTGTCGCAATGCGAGCTCTCCGTCTTTTGCCATGAATCGCCGCAAACCCAAGTTGGCAACTTCAACAGCCATCTCGGTGATGGCCAATTTGCCGTTAAATTCTGTTTTCAGGGAATCCAGTATCACTTGAGCTTGTGTTAATTCAGCTTTGGCTGTCGTTACAACCATTGACTGTTGTTCGATTTTTTCACGTACTTCCCTAGCGTCAAGTTGGACTAGGGTATCTCCCTTTTTAACTGTTTTTCCCTCGGTGGCGACGGACAAGATTGTCGATGCCATCGGGCTGCGGATATCGACTGTATTCGCACTTTCTATTTCCCCATATTCGCGAACGGTTTGAGCGATCCGATTCTCGAGGTCCCGGTTTTGCGCGATCGTGAGGCTGGGGCCAAAGAGCAGTAAGCTATAAAGTGTTTTGGTAAATATGCTATTCATATTGCTTCAGCTCGGTGGGTAGTAATAGTCAGTTCAAGTGTCCGAAAGATCAATGGAATAATCTTTCGTCTTGTGGTTTTTTGAGAGAAGGCGTTCTATTGTTTCTATCGTTTTGCTCATTTGTTTTTTATCTTTAACAACGCAGCGAACTTCGCTTAACTCATAGGTTTGCATTTCAAATGAGCCCGATTTGCGTTTAATCACATTGTCGCCAAATCGCGCCTGCATGGTACTGATGGGGATAAACACTTTTGCAGAATTTGATAATTTATCGGCTAAATCCGGCTCGTTCGATTTTGTAACTCCCACGATTAGAAAGTAATCTTTTTGTAGTTTTATGTTTCTGCCGATCGGGTTTTTGCCTTTGAACATTTGCTGAGCAACAGCCTGAGAGACGACCGCAACATTGTTCATTTTTTTTAAGTCATCTTCTTTCAAAAATCGCCCTTGAACCAGCGGGATGTTTTCGATTTTCGAAAGGGATTCAGTGGTCCCAACGACCGTCAAATCAAGATCTGCTTCGCCGTAGGTCGCTCGCTGATTAAAAGTACGAATGGGGACCGCGATGCTAATTTCAGGAATGGACTTACGAATCGACTCGAAGTCATTTCGGGTAATCCCAAAACGGGCGGACTGCAAACTGTTTCCAATCGGCTGCCGAAGAGGTTGACTGGAAATGACAACGTCCGTTTTCAGTACTTTTGAAAACTGTCTGGAATGCGGGAATTGAGAATCAGTCTTAGCAGCGTTGTCATTTTCATCGCTAAAAAGGCATGAGGGGAATGAGAATACAGTCGTTACAAAAAGAGCTCTGGCTAGAACATTCCAGCATCTGCGGTTTTGAGAAGGTATAGCCATTTCATTCAATTTTAGAATGTGATAACAGACGTTATTCAATAATCTACGAACGATGGAGATTTAATAAAAGAGTAACTAAGAATAACGTGCGAAGGATGCGACTGCAGCCGTGGACTGTCCGTTAAATCCGCGTCGATTTTTTTATTTCGGAGATTATTCTATTTTGGGTGCGTCAGAGAACATTGAGCGCATTAAAAATCAAGGATGGATACGGAATCAAGTCGAACAAGTCGATGAGTTTGTCTGAAGGCTTTAGGAACTATTTAGGCGTTGCCGCATTCGACTTGGTGGGCGCAGGCGGGGAACTAATTTTTAAATTGCGGTACCAGACTTCAGCGCCGTGATCGGTGAGCATGATTCGGCCTTTCGCGTTGCGACCAAAATCAGGCACATCATTAAACTTGCTTTCAGCAACTCGATTTTGCCATTCATCGCTTCCAATGGTCGCCGACGCAATTAACTTTCCGTTTAGCCAATGTTCAATGTGATTGCCTTGGGCGATGATTCGGCTCTTGTTGAACTGGCCAGCGGGATTGAGCGTTCGGTCGGGGCTAGGTTCGAAGAGAGCGTAGATAGAACCAGTGTCTTTTTTACTAGGCGGTTGATTTGTTTTTCCAGTATCGAGAATCTGAAATTCGTAGCCTAGCATTTTGCGGCCATATTTTTGGACACGGTATTTGACACCGCTATTACCACCCTTGGCAATTTTCCATTCAAATGAGAATTCAAAATCTCCGTACAGTTCGCGCGTGACGATGTTGCCAATTCGCTTTTTTCCACGCTTGCGATGAATGGTGCCCTTCTTCACCTCCCAGCCGGCGGGGACTGGTTTCCCATTTTCAAGACTCCAGTTGTCGAGCGATTTACCATCGAAGATTTGTGAATCGG
>WTFU01000070.1:0-7489 GCA_011523945.1 Mariniblastus sp.
AGTCAGATTTAGACTTGTTATAAAAGTTAGTGACGCTATATTGCATAAGGATTGTATGTGCATTTCTTGTGTTTAAAGGTGCCGCGATTCGAAGCTAGAGCCTGCCAAAAAAATAGAATTGACCTGAATCGATCATGGTAAACTCATCTCCTCTTAAAAAATTGCCCGTAACGGTCCTTAGTGGTTTCTTGGGGGCCGGCAAAACAACCCTGTTGAATCATGTGTTGTCTAATCGAGCTGGATTGCGTGTCGCTGTGATCGTTAACGATATGAGTGAGGTGAATATCGATTCCCAGTTGGTTGCAGGCGGTGAAGCAGCTCTCAGCCGGACGGAGGAGAAACTGGTAGAGATGACCAACGGTTGTATTTGCTGTACCTTGCGGGAAGATCTTCTTGCGGAGGTAGCAGCGTTGGCAAGGGAGGGACGATTTGATTATTTGTTGATTGAATCGACCGGGATTTCGGAGCCGGCACCGGTGGCCGATACGTTCACTTTTGCCATTGGTGATGACACACCACTGTCTTCCGTTGCGGAGTTGGACACGATGGTTACTTTGGTTGACGCCGTTAATTTTCTGGATGATCTTCGTATTGGAAAAGACCTTAAAAGTATTGATCAAGCAGCAACGGAAGAGGATCCTCGCACCGTCGCAGATCTGTTGACGGAGCAAGTCGAATTTGCAAACGTCATTGTTTTAAATAAAACAGATTTGGTGGACGAGGATACCCTTGCGACCCTTCAGGCTTATCTCGAACAACTCAATCCGTTTGCTCTAAAGTTGAGAGCCTGTTTCGGTCAA
The DNA here is from genome assembly GCA_011523945.1 of Mariniblastus sp. Taxonomy (GTDB): domain Bacteria; phylum Planctomycetota; class Planctomycetia; order Pirellulales; family Pirellulaceae; genus Mariniblastus. The sequence continues at coordinate 801 of WTFU01000070.1, forward strand.
ATTGATTCTGCAAAAATCATGGGAACCGGTCGATTTGATTTTGAGGTGGCCAAGCAGAGTAAAGGCTGGCAATTAACATTGCGCGACGATGGAGCGAGTGAGGTTGAGGAGTACGGAGTCAGCAGTTTTGTTTATCGATCCAGACGCCCTTTTCATCCACAGAGGTTCTTCGACCGTCTTAATCAGGATTGGAATGGTGTCCTTCGAAGTAAAGGGTTTTTTTGGCTTGGGAGCAAAATTGACAAGATCGGAATTTGGTCGCAGGCAGGCCGGGTGGCTCGTTTAGATTTTGGTGGATTCTGGTGGGCTGCAGTACCCCGGGAGCATTGGCCTGAGTCGGAAGTGTTTCAAGTTGAGTTAGAGAAAAAATGGAACGCTGAGGTGGGGGATTGCCGTCAAGAACTTGTTTTTATTGGGATCGGCATGGATGAATTAGCGATCTATGACTCGCTACAGGCGTGTTTGTTAACGGATGAAGAAATGGACTTGGGTATTCAAGCGTGGGCGCAATTTCAGGATCCGTTTCCTCAATGGAATGTTAGCGTTGATGAAGCGCTGGCAGCCCGCGTCTAGATTGGCAGCCCTTGCTTCGTTGATTCTTGCTTGGCTCTTTTTGTCTACTTTTGTAATTCCTTGCGCTGTAGTTTTGCATCTCCATCCGTATCCAACTTCTGGAACTGCCGGGTAAGCGCGGCGACGTTTCGCCCCTTGGGGTTGCCGATGAACTCATCAAGGGTGATTGCACCGTCTGAATTGCGATCCCGACTGTTAAAGAACTGATCGGTCGAACGAGGTTTGGGCTTGGGGGAGGCTGTCCCTTTCGGCTTGGGGGCGACGTTGTTTAAGTCTGTGGAGGGTTTAATGCCGGGATATTCGGAGTTGACATTGGCGAAATGGTCAATAAGTTCGCTTTTGAGTGCTGAGTAAACTTCCGGGAGTTGTGTTCGTAGATCGTGCTTTTCGGCGACGTCCTCGCGAATATCGAAGAGTTCCAGGTCTTCGCGTTTCAGTGCGGTGACTAGCGATTCCCAATTTGGAGAGTACTCCCGCCCGATTTGGCTCCATAATTTGTAGTCCCCTTTTCGCAGTCCGATGTTCCCCCACAGCTCAAAGATCATCGTTCGCTCGGGGATGCTAGTCTTACCAGCGGATAACGCATGCGCCATTAGGGAAATTCCTCGCACCGGGTTCTTTCCGTTTATTGTCGGAACGGGAATTCCAGCCGCGTCGAGCAATGTGGCAAATAGATCGCAATGCATCACTTGTTGATCCGAAACATAGCCTTGAGGCAAGCGACCTTTCCAATTCATGAGGAATGGAACGTTAATACCGCCTTGGTAAGTGGTGGCCTTTCCACCACGGAATGGGCCATTGTTTCCCGGAAATCGACCGCCGGCCGCTCCGTCTTCCATGGTACAACCGCCGTTGTCACTAACAAAAACAATAAGCGTACTCTCGGCAACGTCCAGTTCTTCCAGCACGTCAACTAAAAGACCGATGTTGTGATCCATATGCTCGAGAATGGCAACATAATCGCTCCGCAGAAAACTGACGCCACGACTGAGTGCTTTTTTTAGCCAAGCGTCAGGCGCTGAAGCGGGTTTCGATTTATCGACCCGAAGCGGGCCGTGGACAGCGTTGTAAGCGAGGTAACAAAAGAATGGATCGCCATCGGAAACGCTGGTTCGAATAAAATCTTTGGCCCAGTCGGTAAACAAATCGGTCGTATGGCCTTTGGAATTACGATCAGATTCGGAATTGTGAATGATCTTTGACCGGTTTCCGTTAATCCAGTAGGGATGCGCACCGCCGAGAAACCCGTGAAACTCATCAAATCCGCGGTCATTCGGGATTTCTCCCTGGAGTTCACCCATATGCCATTTACCGAAGGCGCCTGTCTTATAGCCTGACTCGGCGAGATACTCCGAGAGCATTTTCACGTCGCGTTTGATACCTCGGTATCCTTCCGATCCAAGAGGCTGTTTTCCCGGCCCACGCCACATGCCATTTTCGGTCGAGTATTGGCCTGTAAACATGCAAGCCCGTGAGGGCCCACAGAGCGGAACGGTATGGTAGTTCGGAAACCGCACACCTTTGGCGGCAAGTGCTTCCAAAGTGGGAAGCTGTACTTCGGTTTTGTCCCAATTCGATGGCAAGTCTCCCCACCCATGATCGTCTGAAACGATAAATAGAATGTTGGGCAAAGTTTGGTGCGGACTGGCGGGTAACGGACGGTCTTGCGGATTTGCCAGCCCGATGGTACCGGTTGCAAAAAAAATTGTTATCAGGAGTGCTGTATTTTTCATATAGGTTATCTTATTTTTGGTTCTGAACTTATCAGCAAATATTTCTAAAAACCGCTCTGCCGAAGTTTATGTAAGTTTACCGCATCGTTGGTTTCAGTGTTGGGGAATAAGTTGTGTTGGGTGTTTTTTGAGAAACCGGATTGCAGCCAAGTTCATGGATTTTCTTCGTTTGTTTGGGAGCGCCCAGAGAAATTATGTTCGCATCCCTGTGACGTTTCGAGTAGTTTCCTGGCGAAAGGAATAGAACGCGAGTTTTTAATCGCTGGATGGACGGTACTTTGAAGTGCACTAACCACCCAAGAGCACTACGCACTATTTAGGGGGCCGTTAGAGGGATCGGTGGCAGTCCGTGTGAGGCCGGACGCGAATAACCAAAATAGATAATCAAAGATTTTTTCGTGAATTTTTTGACCGAACGCCGATGTTTTTCCCGAAGCGTGCAATCTCCACAGGCATCCATATTCTCGACCTTTTGAATGCAGCTGGATTGCCGACCCGCACCAATGGTGAGGTCAAGTGGAAACAAAGATGCGTGGAAGATGGGTGATTACTGTATCGGAGCCGTGACGACATTACCTTTTAAATTATGTGGGGCGCAGAGACTTCGTTTCAATGTCTACCAAGCTGCCTTCTTCGACGTCGCGAGGTTGTAAATATCAGGTAGAGCGAAGAGAGAAACAGGACTCCGCTCGGTTCGGGAACTGCAGAAACGGAGTAGTCCCACGAATCCATATAAGATTGGATTGCTGCTCCGCTGTTAATCACCTCAAACGTGTATTCCTGACCGGAGCTAATCGAGATGGGACCTGAGTTAAAGCTGTATGTGTTCCCATTACCCGTCGAGGTGTTGGAGTTAGAAAGAATGGTATCACCAGCTTTGATGGCGAAGGTTGGGTCACCGAGAATCGAGCCACTTGAAGCGATAGTGTACGAGTTAAGAAGAATGTCACGGTTTGTTGAAAAGGTAAATTCGAGACTACTGCCACCCCCGCCTCCGTATCGAAGGCCGCTTTGGGAGGATAATTGGAAGCGCGGGAAGCTGACAAGGTTATTGGTTGGTGTGAACTCAAAGATTGTCCCACTGCTACCAATCGGCTGAAATTCGTCGCCGGTAATGAAGCCATCATTATTCGAATCAATCGTATCCGGATCTACGAGGAAGCTAACGACATCCGCGAAGCCAACCGCTGACGGAATGAAGAGAAAGACAGCGAGTACGAGATAGTTCACGGAAATGGCTTGGCGAGAGAACGTTTTGTGTTTTGAGATCGTCATGCTACTGCACTTTTCTTAAAATACTTGCCAGGGTAAAGAGTGAGCCTAGGTATAGCCGGAATCAAGCTGCAGCCATCATTAATTTAATTGCTGAAGTGGAATTCTTGGGTAAGAACCCTTGAACTAATTCCCTACAGATTAATTCAAGATAATGCGCAATGCGAGCTAGGGAAGGATTTGCGAGGGTGTAAGTGAGATGTTCGGATTGGCTGAGAATAAACACAACGTTAAACATTTAATCGCAATGAAGCCAATGCGACGGCGGAGTCCTTGGTGCTTGGAAACAGTTTCCGGACAATTAGTGCGTGGGTAATGCCCCGTGCATCATTTTACCTTGCGAAGAAGAATGAAAAAATACTGGAAAAAAGCAATGGACTGGCTTGTTTCACTTTAACGGACGTTGAAGCGAGTCTCTGAGGTTATGCGCTCCGTTAGAATGGTTCAGCACAAGATAATTTAAAATAGCCGCTAGGTGAGAAGCGAACGTTTTTGCGTGCCGATTCAATCACCGCACTTAGAATGTCCAGAACCAGTTGGCAGATAAAACATGGTTAATTGGGTCGTCATCACCAGGCCTACGAATGAACTGATTGAGATACCCGACCTCGAGCCTCGGTTTATTCAATCCATTCAAATTACATCCGATACCAGTGAAGACTCGGTTTTGCGAAAAACTACCGATTTGTCCCCAGTCAGTTTCGTTTAAATCAAAAAACATTTCATCCCATACGACCCAGCTCCATCGATTTTCACAATCCAGTGGTAAGCTTAATTTGCAAAATTGTCGCAGCCGCAAACCCGTATTGTCACTGTTGTTTCTGAAACGTTGCTCGAATCGAGTTCGTGACATGTAATCGAATCGTCCTAGCGTTTTGGTGCGAATCAACTGCTGCCAAACTCGATTTTCATCGAAGATTGGTTGCTTGTTGGTAGGCAGTTCGTTAATCCATCCGTATCCAATCCAGAGGCTCGTTTGATCATTCAGTTTGTATCCAATGCCTGGGCGAAAAATACTTTGATGAAATCCACCCGAGTCTGTTAAGTACCTGAGATGGCCATCAAACCACCATCGGAAACGAGACTCTGAGTTCAAATCGGGAGAAAGTGAGCCTTGCGTGTTAACTGAGAACCAGCTCCCGAAATCGTGTTCATCTTGGGCCCGACTGACATTAATTAGAAAGAAAAATGTTAATCCGACGAAAGCACATGTTAGAGCCGATTTCCGAAGCGGAAAAGTAGATGCGTTTATTCTCATGATGTTTTAAACTGAATTGAGAATCGGGTGAGGTGATAATTACTCGAAGGCAAGGCGTTAAAAATTGTTCGACTAGGCGTTCTTACCTTATCGTCAAAGTGGTGTTTATTTTTTTATAAAAATCAGATTAACTTTTGATGAAGTGGTAGCACTTGCGTTGTCTAACAATGTTAGATTCAGGGTGCCAAGCTCATCGCTGTTGTTTTAAAAACGTTTTCATCGCTAGCGTCCCGTCGTCCATGCAAATGACCCAGCGAAACCAATTTTTGAGGTGAGTCAGGGTTTCTTTTTGGTTCAGCATTCATTCATTTTCAGTTCTCTTTCGGTCGTGAATGTGGGAAATACGGCCGATTCAAAAATTACCGATCGAGTCCCAATCGTAGAGGGATTTTAAGCTCTCGTCCTTGTCGTAGAACCGAAACCACGACTTCCTGTCCCGGTTTGTATCGATCAAGCGCCTCTTGCAAGTCGTCGGTTGAATTGATGTTGATTCCATCAATGGCAAGAATCCGATCTGCTGAATTTCGATCCGCCTCGATTGTTTCAAACAGACGATTGCCAGATCGCACGAGCTTACGTTCAATTTTGAATCCTTGAATCCCCGCATTGAAAGCCGGTCCGTTCTCTTGTGTTCTTGCAACTCCGATTCCAAGTTCTGTTTTCCAAAACAGATCAATTCCCAATGAAGCCCTGCGGACCTCTCCAAATTGAAGTAATTGCGGCACGACTCGTTTGATGGTTGCAACTGGAACTGAAAATCCGACTCCAGTGTTCTCTCCCGTTAGGGAGGCAATTGCCGTGTTCATTCCGACCAGTAAGCCTTCATTGTCGAGGAGTGGGCCGCCTGAATTACCCTGGTTGAGCGCCGCGTCAATTTGGATGATCCCTTTCATGAGTCGGCCCGTCTTTGATCGCATTGTGCGATCGAGGCTTGAGACAATCCCAACGGTTAGCGTTCTTGCAAGACCGAAAGGGTTCCCGATGGCAAAGATTTTTTGACCGACTTTTAAGGTTTTGGAATTCCCAAGCGTGAGAGGGAAAAGCAACTCCTGAGGCGCGTTGATCTTGAGAACTGCGATGTCATTTTGTGGATCGATTCCGATAACTCGGGCGGTGAACGGATTGCTTGATGCCGAAAGGCTAACGGTCACCACATCGGCACCTTCGATGACGTGGTAGTTTGTTACAATATGTCCCTCTTTATCGAGCACCCATCCCGAGCCCGATCCCTCTTCCGATTGTGGTTCAAGAAACCAGGCCTGTTGCCGATTGGCGCGGGTATCAATGTTTACAACGCCTCGATTAGACTTTTCATAGACATTGATATTTGTCTGTTCTTCTGAGGTGAACTTTCGTGGTGCCGGCTCTTCTTCTTGGATGGCCGCAGTAGTCTGGAGCTGATTCGAGTTGGTTCTGGGTGAATCTGCCAGTCCGGCCGTCCAAGCATGTAGGCAAATGCTGAGGATCAAGAACGTTCGATTAAATATCAATGAAACCGGTAAAACGTAGATGTTGCCGTTAAATTGTTTTTTATTCAAAAATTTTCCTAGCGACGCATCAGAGAACATAACGACTAATCTCCTCACTTAACGAATGAATGACAGTACTCCTCAACCGTGAGCTTGAGTATTGCACAATTCCAATTTTAAAAAACTTAATCGAAATAAATCAATTCTGATTAAACCTCGCTTGCGAAATTATTTGGCAGGAGTTTGTGAGTATCTACCATTTCTTGAGGTTGGAAATGCAAAGAGGTTTGTTGCGTTAGCGTTAAATTTGCTCTTGAGATAATTCCAGATATTTAGATTCTGGTATCGAGCGTTCGGTTGATTGGTTTTTGTGGATTGGTTTTT
>WTFU01000070.1:7589-10434 GCA_011523945.1 Mariniblastus sp.
TATTTAGATTCTGGTATCGAGCGTTCGGTTGATTGGTTTTTGTGGATTGGTTTTTATTTTCTCAGTCAAAAGCAAGTGGAAGTTGCCAACTGAAGTCGGCGTCTCTTGAAACGTCATTTAGATTTTGTCACTGAGAATTATTCGAGGAAATCTCCGCGTGCAAATATTTTGCTGTCCACTGTTTTTTCTGATCGAATGATAATAAGAGTGGCGTTTGGCCATCCCAGTCGTCGGGAATGAGGACTTGGTCCTCATGAATTGCAGGAAGTGCTTTGGGAGCACCATAGATATACCATGTGATCGTTATTGATTCTGAAATAAAGCTGGGTTGGGTGACGAGCGCTTTTGTTTGGCCTGACAACACTCGTCCTCTTTTAAAGTGCGCAACGTTGCCTAATGAAACTACTTTAAGAGGCCAGGGAGATTGATTCGTTACGCTAATTGAGGGAACAGGTTGTCGGCAACCCGTTATCGTCAGTGTGGCCAGCAAAAGGAATAGGATTGACAACTTGGTTTGCACTGGATCGCTCCTAAGCTGAACTAGAATGCTTCTCGCTCGACATCAGCGACACGCCTTCAATCATGGAAATATTTTTAACGGATCGAAGTGTTAACGAACGAAGATGCGAAAAATTTGTTTTTTTTTTGAAGAAATGTTAGAGCTTTTCAGTCGCAGTATAAATTGTCGAGATTAATTCAAGTTATTCGAAAGAGATTGACTTTTCTCAATTCAAATTCTTCGGATTGATGAGACGTCTCGGCTCTCGCTTTGCCTCGTTCTATAGTGTGAGGATTGGGTTGGCTTCGGTTAGGCCTTTTGCTTGGGCTTGCAGCGCTTAAGTGTGGGTTGCGTCAACTTTGAGGGTCGCGATTCCCGCGTGACCTCAATAATTTGTCATAATACGACATGTGAATGGCGGTCTTCAAATTGGGGGGTAAATTTCCCTGATCAAATCCAGCAATTGATACGATCGAACATAATCTACGGCAAGTTTTAGGCGGCCTTCAGAAATTGAATCGGCACCAATTTGTAATGGTTGTTCGGAAAAAGTTTACTTGAGTTGTACCTTTGATTTTCCATAAGTTGAATGGATAGCAAATGAAATTTTACTCATTAACATTCATTTTTGTTGGACTCTACATTACCGCTCAGTTTCTCGGGTGTCACGCGGAGCCAACGAAAGAAAAGAGAAACAAGACAGAGTCTGTTCAGGCGCTAGACGCTGGCTCTGCGCAGGTTTCAACTCAAGAGAGGGGCAAGGCTGAAGAGCCGTTGGCTTTGATAGTCGCTGGCCCTGAGGACACGACCTCGACAGGTACTGGTTCACTTGAATCTACTAAAGTAGCGGACCAGGCTGGAAATGTGGTGATATCAGAAATTCAACCGTCCAATGCCGGCGAAATAGTGGATCAAACAGGCTACTGTCCTGATTGGATTGAATTGTGGAATCCATCGGAAGTAGATTCTGAACTCAGCGGATGGTTCCTGACGGATGATATCAACAAACCCCGGAAGTGGCGATTCCCGAAAATCGTTGTGCCCGCGGGGGCTCGATTGTTGGTTTATGCATCAGGGCGGGATATCAAAGACAGTCTTCCACTGGAAACAAACTTTCGATTGGGAGCCTCTGATCAATACGTAGCACTCGTAAAGCCCGATGGTAAAACGACTGCGCAATTAATGACGTTCAGTAGGTTTGATTCGCGGCATGGCGTTAGTTTCGGCCGCATTGAGAATGGATCGGCACCGTTGTTGTTCCCAACTCCCGGAGAGAAGAATGCGGCGGTAGGAAAAGGTGTTGTTGCTCCGGTTCGTTTTTCACAAGAATCACAACTGTTCGACTCTCCATTGAAGTTGGAACTGAGGTGTGAAACAAAAGATGCCACCATTCTGTTTACGACCGATGGCAGCAGGCCAGTGCTTGGAACTGCAAAAGTATACACCCAACCATTATTGCTGGATCGAACGACCGTGATTAATGCCGTGGCAACTGCGCCTTCCATGATTTCTACAGCTCCTGCCGTAAAAAGCTATTTACGGACGAGCAACCTGATTGACCAAACTCAAAACCCCGTTGGGTTTCCTGAGTTATGGAATGAAACTGTCGCTGATTACGAAATGGATCCAAAGATTGGTGAGGCGTATCGAACTGAACTAGAGAAGGCGCTGACTTCGCTACCGATGGTTTCCATCGTTGTTGAAAACGGATTACTTTTTGGTTTAGATGGCATCTACTCGAATACTTGGGAAAGAGGGTTTGACTGGGAAGTGCCAGCGTCGGTAGAGATGTTGGGATTTAATGGGGAACCAGGATTTTCCGCGAACGCGGGTATCCGCATTTCTGGAAATGAAAGTCGCAAGAGCGGTTGGAAGAAACATTCGTTGCGATTGAATTTTCGAGCTCGTTACGGAGTTCCAGTTCTAAACGCTCCCGTATTTCAGCAGTCCGGATTTGATAAGTTTTCGACCTTGGTGTTACGAAGCACGGATGATTCATGGGTCACACACGATTCGGAGGTGCGTGAAAACGCTCAATATATAAGGGATCAGTGGGCGCGAGAAACTCATCGTGCGATGGGTAATGTTGCGGCGCGTGGTCAGTTCGTGCATGCCACGATCAACGGGCTTTACTGGGGAGTCTATAACCTAGTGGAACGGCCTGACGACGAGTTTTTGGCTCACCAGTTAGGCGGAAAGGCGGACGACTATGTCGTGGTCAGGTCGCGCGTGCGTGAGATTGAAACGGATCAGGAAGGTGAGGACGCGTGGAATACTATCTGCGAGCTTGCTGGAAAACAACTCGAAGAGGATGGTAATTATGAAGCGATTCGCCAACACTTAGAT
>WTFU01000106.1 GCA_011523945.1 Mariniblastus sp.
GTTCCTAATTGGCTCGCTGGTGGAAGGTTTTCGTTCGGTTCTTCGAGCTGCCGATCGGGAAAGTGAGGCATAGTCGACGGCATCAAAATTTTGAGATGGTTGGCTGCCTGCAAACGAGGGGTTCGATGGAGCGTGAGCGTTTTGCGATAATTGAGAAATGTTTTTTTCGAGTTCTTGTGCAGTAAAAGCAATTTCTTCGGGAGTGCGCGACTTCGGTTGTGAAGAGTTTTTCGTCTGAGAGCGCTCGGAGGTTTCGTCGAATGGAACCACCGGCTGATTTTCGGGATGTTGATTCATGTTCAAATTCCGGCACAAATACAATGGAAGTCGATACTATTCCATCGGGAGGGTGAGGTTCTCGAGATAAATGCGCACACAAGGGTGCCGGTTTTTAGGATTATCACGGACTTGGATTTCAGAGCGATGCTCCTTTTTCACAGTAAAATTTGAGCTGTGTGTCCGGTTGACCGTTCAAATCAACTTTTCATATAATCCGCGGCTTATCTCCCAACATTTTGAATGTAATAAGATGAAAATACACGAGTATCAAGGTAAGCAGTTATTCCAGCAGTTTGGCGTTAACGTTCTCGAAAACAGAGTCTCGCGGACTCCTGAAGAAGCCGCTGCAGCCTTCACTGAGCTTGGGGGAGCAATTGCGGTTGTAAAATCGCAGATCCACGCAGGCGGTCGAGGTAAAGGCACCTTTATTGAAAAGCCTGAGCAGCACGGCGTACAGCTTGTTAAGTCTGCCGACGAAGCACGCGAAGCCGCTGCTGCGATGCTGGGTAACCGTTTGGTAACGATCCAGACTGGGCCAGCTGGGAAAGTCGTCAATCAAGTGATTGTTGAGGCGGGCTGTGATATCGCTCGTGAACTTTATCTTGGAATCGTACTCGACCGCGCTAATAAACAACCGGTCTTGATGTGCTCGCAGGAGGGTGGTGTCGAGATTGAAAAAGTTGCTCACGAGACTCCGGAAAAAATCTTCAAGGAGCATTTTGATCCTGCACAGGGGATTGAAAGTTACCAAGTCCGAAAGCTCTGCAAGAAGCTCGGGATTGAAGGGAAATCAGTTCGCGCTGCCGATAAGTTTATGAAGGCGCTTTGTCGGCTGTATGTCGATACTGATTGCAGCTTGATGGAGATTAACCCATTGGTGGTCACAGGGGACGGAGGCCTCGTTGCCTTGGATGCTAAAATCAATTTTGATTCCAATGCTGCTTTTCGTCACAAAGAGTGGGAGGAGATGCGGGACCTTTCGGAAGAAGAGGAATCCGAAGTTCGGGCTTCGGCGGCTGGCCTTAGTTATGTCAAGCTGGAAGGGAACATTGGATGTCTCGTCAACGGTGCCGGTTTGGCGATGAGCACGATGGATATTATCAAAACCCATGGTGGCCAGCCTGCAAACTTTCTTGACGTCGGTGGCGGTGCGAACGCAGATCAGGTAACTGAGGCTTTTCGAATCATTTTGTCGGACGCCAATGTGAAAGCTGTTTTGGTCAACATTTTTGGCGGCATCATGAAGTGCACGACGATCGCCGAAGCAATCGTGGTGGCGGCAAAGTCGGTCGGGTTCACTGTTCCGCTGGTTGTTCGTCTAGAGGGAACGGAAGTGGAAGAGGGGCGTCGGATTTTAGAGGAATCGGACGTTGAGTTGGTGACGGCGACCGATTTGGGCGACGCTGCTGAAAAGGTAGTTGCCACACTGAGCTAATTCTCACCGGATACGATTCGCTGGGTGTTTTGAAAGCTCAGTTGCAATGCAAGTTGCTAAAAATAAGCTGTTTCTAAAAAATCAATCATACGCGGAAGATCAATGAGCATCCTCATCAACAAAGATACAAAGGTCATTTGTCAGGGTATTACCGGAAACGTCGGTGAATTCCACACTCGCGGGTGCCTTGACTACGGTACGCAAATGGTGGGTGGAGTGACTCCCGGCAAGGGCGGGCAGACGGTTGCCGGATTGCCTGTCTTTGACACCGTTGAAGAGGCGCGACTCCAAACGGGAGCGAACGCGACGATGATATTTGTGCCGCCGCCTTTCGCCGCAGATGCGATTCTCGAAGCGATTGACGCGGGCATCGAAGTCGTGATTGCCGTAACCGAAGGTGTTCCGGTGATTGATATGGTGCGTGTGTATGAAGCTGCGAAGCAATCGAATTCTGTTTTGGTCGGCCCAAACTGTCCAGGTGTGATCACAGCTGATGAATGCAAGATTGGAATCATGCCCGGTTACATTCACCAAAAGGGTTGCGTTGGAATAATGAGCCGTTCGGGCACCCTGACTTACGAAGCAGTTTGGCAAACGTCTAATTTAGGACTGGGGCAAACAACTTGCGTTGGTCTTGGCGGCGATCCAATCGTAGGAACGTCGTTCATCGACTGCCTCCAAATGTTTCAGGATGATGATGAAACGGAAGCAATTCTGATGATGGGCGAGATTGGTGGAACAGCCGAAGAGGAGGCGGCCGCCTATGTCAAAGAGCACATCACCAAGCCAGTTGCCGCGTTCATCGCCGGGCGGACCGCACCTCCCGGAAAACGCATGGGGCACGCTGGCGCGATTATTAGTGGTGGTAAGGGGACGGCGGCGGAAAAGATCTCGGCTTTGGAAGCTGCGGGGATTGAAGTCGCAAACAGCCCGGCTGATATGGGCGCTGCGATGAAGCGAGCAATTGAAAAAGCGAACTAGGTAAGCGGATAACGACGTGGTGTCTTTTTTTTGATTCGCTTTAGTTTTCACGTTCTTAATTCCAGTTAAGTTCGGTGCACTTGGTGCCTTCTTCGAGGTGTGTCTGCTTTTGGTTCAGCTTGCTGGCATTAGTGATTCGGTGATGATTTCCTCGATGTCACTGGAGGTTAAGCCGAGTACTTGGAGGACTCCTTGCGTAGGTGTTTCGGTCTGAGCCCAGGGGAGTGGTTTGCTCCTGTATTTAAACCTTACCTTTTGCCCAACATTGATGTTGGTGCGATCGATCCACACTCGCGCCTTTATGAATAGATTGGTTTGTGAATTCTGATTTAGACCGTCGGGGGCTAAAAAGCGGAATTGGATCTTGGAGACTTCAAGGACGGCGCGATCTTCGCTCGTCTTTAATCCGTTCCAGTCTTCAAGCTGGATAATCTCAATTTCGCCCCGAGAGATACCGTATTGAGTTGTAATCCAGAGTCCGATTGCAACCAGGGCAAGAACGAAAAATAGATGCCAGAGTTTTATTTGAAGTTTGCGCGCGTTCGACATTTTGTATTCGGCTTTACAGATTTCCCAGTTTGTTAGTGGTCATCAGAGAGTGCTCGCAAACTATTTCGAAACTTCTAAACGGGCAGGGGGTTCAAAATTCCAACCTGTGCTCCGGTGGATTGGTACACGCTGTCTATGCGGTTCTCTGAGGCGGGTTTCGGCGTTTCTAATGTCCCGCAACATTTGGCGCTGGGACTCGTCTCTTTATCGTTTTTATTCGGTTAGGTTTTTATGAACCGAGGTTTCCTGTCGTCGTCTTGTTTGAATATTGGAACGCTGGTTTAAACGGATTGGGTAGTTCCGAATTCGCTCAGTAGTTTGCGGTACCATTGAACGACGGTTGTTGTGTAACCCGGTAGAGAATGGGTGCCCCAAATTATTGAGAGCGTCTTGTTAGTCTTCGAGGATGTTTTTGTTCTCTGCGAATCTTTTACGGCATTCGCACAAGGGCCGTTTTCATCGAAGAGGCACAGTAGGCCGTCGAGTTTGATAGTTTGTCCTGTTTGGTTAAACACATATTGTGAGTTCTCCGGGGCGATGCCAATCTTTAACGGCGGCGATGCCAGTTCAAGGTCAATGACACTGATGGGTAATCCGCTGTGCAGCGAAACGACATTGCAGATATCCACTGGAATGTTGATGCTGGACAGTCTGTCTTTTTCTACTGCCTGCCGAAGATACTCGGATGCTGGCTTTCCACGGCCAGTTGGTTTGTAGCCACCGAATCGAAGCATGTCACGGACATGGGATTTGACGTCTGTCTCCATCGCAACGGGGACATCCAAAGGGAAAGTAAGTTTTTCTACAATTTCGATTGGTGTTGGTGTTTCACCAATTGCTTGATCGAATTCGGTAATTACGACTGAAGTCTCAAGTAGCGGGTGCGGGTCAATTGATAACATAATTCGTTGAAGGTCTTTTGAGAGTAAGGTTCAAAAGAAAGCGTAAATGAAAGGACCAATGGCAGTTCCCGTGAGGGCGATGAAGAGGCTGAACAAAATCAAAATAAAGAAAATTGGTGTCAGCCACCATTTCTTGTTGTGAATCAGGAAATCGGCAAACTCATTGAAGACGTTCGGTTGTTTGGATTTTGATTGTTCCAAAAATGTCGCCGGTTCCTGTTTTTGCTGCTTGGAATTCACGAAATCAATACTGCCTAAAGTAGCGGTTCTTATTTTGGATTGTGTTTCGGAGTCGCCAGTAAGATATCGTTTTCTTATCGGTTTGTGAAACAGGGGTTGATTTGATTTTGGTTCGCGACCGGTAGACCAGCAGACTCATGGGGAAAATACAAAGGTAGTAAACTAGTAACAGCGCGGTTTTCGAAACAACCCATCGGACTGGAAAAGTAAGGCACTGCCATACGCTGGAGAAACGGTTTCGCCATGTGTTTTTTTGCTTATTGGAGTTTGCCTTGAGATTGAATACGGGTTGGTCTTGTTTTCTTAGATAGAAGTTTCCGATCGCTAAAGCATCGAGATTCGTCTTCATAAAACACTGGTACGCATCATCTGGTGAGCAGACGACTGGCTCCCCACGAACGTTGAAGCTCGTATTTACTAGCATGGGACAGTCGGTTGCCTTTCGAAACCGAGCAAGTAGTTGGTAAAGGATAGGGTTCTCATGCGGAGCGATGGTTTGGATACGAGATGAGCGATCTACATGTGTAATTCCGGGGAATTTGGTTGTCGGTATTGTGGAGTGCAGTTGGGCAGCAAATGACATCAGTGGCGACATCTGAATGGTTGAAAACCATTTTTTAGTTTCTTCTTCAAGAATGACAGGGGCAAACGGGCGAAATGGTTCCCGGAATTTGACTTTCCGATTCAACTCATCTTGAACGGTTTGGGGGCGGGGGTCTGCGAGGATGCTGCGGTTTCCTAATGCTCGAGGGCCAAATTCCATGCGGTTTTGAAACCAGCCAATGATCTTGTTGTCGGCCAAATCCCTCGCTGCAGTATCGGTCAATTCATCATTCGAGAGTTGTCGGAAATTAGCATTGTATCGATTCAGTGCATTGCGAATTTGAGAGGCGGAGTACTCCGGCCCAAGGAATGGCGATTGGGTGGAAGCCTCAAGCTTTGGGTTTTCAAGAATTTGATGCCAAGTAAACAAGGCGGCCCCAATAGCGCCTCCGGAATCTCCGGGAGCGGCATTAACCCAAATCTTTTCAAATGGGCTCTCGTTTAGTAATTTCCCATTGGCAACGCAATTTAGGGCGACGCCGCCGGCAATGCAGAGTTGGTCGCATTGGGTCTGCTGGTGAAGGTGTCGGGCGATTTTCAGCAGTACAGATTCGGTGACCAATTGAATCGATGCAGCCAGGTTTTTTTCTCGCTGTGTTAGCGGAGACTCGGGTGCTCTGGGTGGGCCGTCAAACAACTGGTTGAATTTTGCCGAAGTCATTTTGCGTCCGGTGCAGTAATCAAAGAATTCCTGATTTAGTCGGAATGAGCCGTCAGCTTTTAAATCGATTAGGTTTTCTAGGATTGTGTCTGCATAGTCTGGCGTACCGAGGGGTGCTAGTCCCATGAGTTTGCCTTCTCCGCTGTTAATTCGAAATCCACAAAAGTAGGTGAAGGCGGAATAGAGTAACCCGAGTGAATCGGGAAAGTGAAGTTCTTGCTGGAGTTGGATCTTTGAGTCAGTACCTATTCCAATGGCTGTCGTTGTCCATTCACCTGCCCCGTCGACAGTGAGAATTGCGGCTTTTTGGAATGGAGATTGAAAAAACGCACTGGCGGCGTGTGATTGATGGTGTTCGACAAAGAGGATGCGTTTTTTGTATCGTCCTTTTAGGCCTTGGGAGATTATTCGCGATATATAGAGTTTACTTCGTAACCAGATGGGAATCGAAGTCATGAACGAGTCTAAGCCGCGAGGAGCGTTGACAAGATGTGTCTCAAGAATACGTTCGAATTTTAAAAACGGTTTTTCATAAAAGACGACGTGATCGAGTTCTTCAATTTCGCAGCCTGCTTGAGCGAGACAGAATGCGATGGCATGGTGCGGAAAATTAGATTCGTGCTTCTTCCGCGTAAAACGTTCTTCTTGTGCAGCCGCGACCACGACTCCGTCGACGACCAACGCGGCAGCGGAGTCATGATAAAAAGCGGAGATGCCGAGAATTACGGACATTGAATCTTTACTGCTCGCATGAGGATGTAAAACTGGATTATACTTCTGGCTACATTTGGAGGAACTCCGCTGGTAAGGGTATCTTACAAGCTCTTGGGAAATTGTGTGAGGAGACGGTGTGGCCGATATTCAGGTGAGTGCTGCAAAATCATGGAAGCGTTCGCTCTTGTTTCGATTGGGTGCAATTGCCATCGGTCTATTGCCATTTTTGTTGTTCGAAGTGACGCTCTGGAGTCTGGGGTGGCAGAGCGCAGATGCAATTACCGACCCTTACATTGGCTTCACTGAAATTCGCCCGCTTTTTGAGGTAAATGCGGAGGAGGGTGAGTATGAAATTGCGTCGAATCGGCTGCCTTTGTTCTGCGAGGCAAAGTTTCCGATAACCAAAGCGGACAACGAGTTTCGTATTTTTTGTATTGGAGGATCGACGGTACAGGGGCGTCCTTTTGCTCCCGATACATCGTTTCCGAAGTGGCTTCAATTGCGACTCGAGAAACTGGATGCTTCGAAAAAATGGACGGTTGTCAATTGTGGCGGCGTATCCTACGCGAGTTATCGACTGGTTCCGATTGTAAAAGAGGTTCTCGAATACAAACCTGATTTAATTGTTCTTTACACGGGTCAAAACGAGTTCTTGGAAGATCGAACGTACAGTCAGATAAAAAAATTACCTCGTTGGATCGGAAGCACACATGACCGTCTTTCTAAGGTCCGGACTTACAGTTTTTTAAGGGCAAGTTTGATGGGGGGCAGTTCGCGCCCTCTCGACCCGGAGAATGTCTTGCCCGCGGATGTTGAAGCGAGATTGGATTTTCGAGGTGGTTTAGAACAGTACGAACGAGATGACGATTGGCGAAACAATGTGATCGACCACTTCGAGCAAAATCTCAATGTGATGGTTCGAGCCGCTCAAGCAGTAAATGTTCCGTTGATTTTATGTAATCCCGTCACAAACTTAAGGGACGCTTCGCCCTTTAAGAGTCAGCATTCAGCGAGCATGACGGATGCGGAGCTCTCAGTTTTCGAATCTGAATGGCAGTCCATCAACGGGGAAATGGAGTGGCAGCAGATAAAATCCAAGTTGGAAAAACTGGTTGAAATTAATCCCCGGCATGCAGGAGCTCACTATAAATTGGGGCAGGTGTACCAGCAGTTAGGGCAATTGGAATCTGCAAAACACCATTTGATTCTGGCAAAAGAGGAGGATGTTTGCCCGCTGCGAATTGTGGAACCGATGTACGCAGTCATTGGTCGCGTGGCAAAATCGAATGAACTACCGATAGTAGACGTCAAGGCATTTTTTGAAGGAGTAGCTCCGGATGGAATTCCAGGGCGTGAGTCGATGCTAGATCACGTTCATCCAACCATCTTCGGGCACCAGCAAATTTCTGAATTGTTGTTGCTGGAGATGATTGAACAGGGATGGGTTGATGCAAGCACTGGCGAGCGAGATTGTGGAGACGTGTTTAGGGAGCACCTGAGCGCATTGCCCTTCCTTTATTTTGAATTGGGCAAAGATCGACTTGCCGGCTTAAAACGCTGGGCTGAAGGGAAAGTGACTCGCGAGCGGCCAATTGAATAAAGCCGTTTATGTGACGGTGGGTTAAAATAGTTGTTCCAGATCGCCTTTTGGATCAACGCGAAACGGTAGCCAGTGGATCGCGTAATTAATGATCGAGATATCGCTCTTGCGAGGCGCTAATTGATGCTCTGTGTATTTGAGGTTCTCAACAGTCAGCTTGCTGTTCAGACGATTAACGTCTTCTTCGAATTCTTGATTCAAAGCTTTGATTTCGGACTCAAGTTCCTTGAGCTTGTCCTCGGCTCGTCTAATATCTGATTTTTCTTTCGAAGATCTGCTAAAAGAGCGAACGGACGAAGAAGCATTACGAGTCGATCGCCGTCCCATCAAGACACCAACGAGTGTGGTTCCGAGGGTTGTCATTAACGAGGTGCGGCTTTGTTCGTACTGCTCGGTTTGGATTTCGACTTTTTCTTCGGCTCGTTTGATTTTATCTTCGAGTGAGGCGAATCGTTTTTCATGTTTTTGCCGAAGTTTATTTACTTCGCTGTCGCGGTGCTCGGAGGCCACCTGTTCAATCCGCACCTTGAATTCCCCAAGCGTTTCTTCCGCATGGGAGTATAGTTTCAGTTCTTCGCATTTCCATAGTTTGAGTTCGTGTTTTTGGTACAAGAAGTCAACGAGAGATTTTTTCCATTGAGTGTAATTCTTTGAGACTTGTAGGTCGGGAACAGGGGGCGAGAGAGCGAGTTCAGGTGTTGCGGTTGATTGGATGTTGAAGGTTTCTGAAAGCTGTTGGGATCTTTCCCAGACATCGTTGGGCATGTCCCCCACGTGAATAAATGTCAATAAAGACCGGTCGATCCACTGGTCGATCTTGTAAGAGGCTCTGACGTAATGTAATCGTCCGGTAGCGAGAAGACCCGGTTCATAAACAACGCGGTCAGTTGGATCTACGGGGCTTGAGGGTTGGACGATGAGTTGCGGTATGGAACTTGGAATCATTGCCTGAATTTGTGAGGCTGTCAGGGTCGGGGATTGCTGGACAGTAGAGCTTGGAAGCTGGGAGGGCGATGAAGCCGCAGGTGGAGATGTTTTTTTCTGCGATTCGGTGTTCTCCTGGGAGGTGTCTCGTTGGGTTAATTTTTGCAATTGCTTCCGCGTCAGTGGGCCTCGAAGGTAGGACATCGCCCATCGAGTTTCGAATAGAACGGGGTGGCGCTCATTGACATTGTTCATGAGAAATATACGACTTCCAAGTCCGGCGAGAGTTTTCTCCATTTGTCCCCGATCGAATTCAGAGCCGGCGTGGGTAGACGCTCCCTCGAGGCCTTCGAGGACTCTCATTTTATCTCGTTCAGTTTGAAGACGTCCCAAAAACCAAGTGCCTGCATTTGATAGTCCTTTGTAGTCAAGGTCGACTGGATTCTGAGTGGCGAGGATGCAACCCAGTCCGTAAGCGCGAGCCTGTTTCAGCAAGGTCAACATCGGTTGTTTCGAGGGAGGGTTTTTGGAGGGAGGGAAATATCCAAAGACCTCATCCATATATAGGATTGCCCGCAAGCTTGAAGTGCCAGCCTGAGATCGCATCCATGTGATCATTTCGTTGAGAATGAGCGTTACAAAGAACATGCGTTCATCGTCTGACAAGTGTGCAATTGAGATGATTGAAATACACGGTTTGCCAGAATCGGTATGCAACATTTTCTTAATGTTGATTGATTCTCCTTGCATCCAACTGGAAAAGGACGGCGATGCAAGGAGGTTGTTGAGTGTCATCGCCAGTGCTTGGCGATCTTTTTTAGAGAAAAAGTCCTCTAGCTCTAAAACCCCAAGCCGTTCAAATGGAGGGTTTAGGATTTGTTGGATCAACTGGGCAAGATCTAAATTCTGTTGCTGTTTCCATGAGTGGTCGAGAATTTTAGAGATCAGAATGTGCTCAGATGAATTGATTGGGTCGGCATCAATGCCGATTAGCCCCAGAAGTCCCGCTACTGCGGAAGTAATTCTTTCGTTAAGCGAGTCGGTCTGGCTGACAATTTCAGGAGCGGGCGCAGCGAATGATTTTAGGATATTGAGGGGGCGTCCCGAATTGCTGCCGGGCGTGTAGATGCGCATCTCAACTTTGTCCCGCATTTTTTGGATGCGGTCACCGTCCTGCCCCCAGTCGGCCAACCCTTTTTTCCATTTGTCCGCTTCTGCTTTTGCGAATTCTTCCTTGGAAAGCCCTTTTCGATCCGCTTGGCCTTCATCGATCCAGGGCAGAAATTCTTCTGCACTGAGTTCGGGAAATGTTAAGAGCAAATTCGAAATGTCCCCTTTCGGGTCAATGACGATCGCAGGAATGTTGTCCATCGCGGCTTCTTCGAGCAGGTCAATGCACAAACCTGGTTTTCAACTTCCAGTCATGCCGACGACGACAGCATG
>WTFU01000067.1 GCA_011523945.1 Mariniblastus sp.
CAATTCCGGGAGTGCAGCAGGGGTATCATGGGTTGAGCCATCACGGTCTGGACGAAGAGAAGCTGGAGCAACTAGCGATTGTCGAATCGGCGATTATTTCTTCTTGGGGGAATTTTCTGCGAGGGTTGCAGCGGACGAGTGATGGCGACGGTGATTTACTTGATCACACGTCCGTACTGCTGACAAGTAATCTAGGAAATGCCTCAAATCACAGTAACAAAAATATGCCAGTCATGTTGGCCGGTGGTGGATTTAGGCATGGACAACATCTGGCCTTTGATCAGCGTCGGAATTATCCGTTGCCCAATCTGTTTGTAAGTCTGATGCAGCAAATGGGGCTTGAGGAAAGCCAGTTTGCATCGGGGACTGGAACGATGACCGGGCTGAATTCATAATTCAATTCTGATTAGGAGCCTGGGTGTTTAAGTGTTGGGCTTGCTAGGTTTTTAAACATAGCCGTTAGCTTGAAACCAGTCCCAAGCGTCTTTTAGGCCGTCTTCTACACTGCCGATCTGATAGCCAAGTTCTTGCTTTGCTTTTTCACTATCGCAATAGTGGAAAAGTTGCCCCATTTTCGTGGCGGCAGAGTTAATGGCTGGTTCGCGTCCGTGGATTTTTCCAATCAAGTCGCCTGATTTTCCAACCAACAAAGCTAACCAGTTGGGTAGTTTTGCTTTGGGGGATCGGCATTGCATCACGCTTGCCATTTGATGAAACAGCTCCTGGTAGCTCATATTGATCCCACCGAGAATATATCGCTCACCTGTTTTGCCGTGCTCCATTGCGGAGATGACACCGTCGGCGACGTCACGCACATCGGCGACGCAGCACCCACCTGCTGGAGCGAGCGGCATAAATTGTTTTTTTAGAGTAAGCATGATTTCCCCAGAGGAAGGACGCCAGTCATAGGGGCCGACCATGAATCCCGGATTTACAATAACAGCGTCAAGCCCATTGGCGACCTCTAAAATAACTGCGGTTTCTGCTTCTCGTTTACTGATGACATAGGAGCAACCCGGTTTGGGTGGATTGAGGTGTGTCTCAGTTCCAAATTCTGTTTCGGTTGTCATTCCCAGAGCGTCAATGGTACTGATGTGTACCATTCGAATGTTCCGACGGCGGGCGGCTTCTGCAATCCGGGAAGTTGCTTCAACATTAATTTTTCGACTTAATGCCAGTTTGGTCCAGCCGATCTGAATTAGTGCTGCCGAATGAATAACTGCATCGATGTTTTCAAATGCGAGCGACAAATCCGCCGGAGATTCAAAATCGACGATAACCGGTTCGTGGGGAATGCCGTCGAGTGTTCTTTGGTTTGACGAGTGCCGGAGCGTCACGACGATGGAATGTCCTTGCTTAACAAGAGATCTCGCAATATTGTTGCCAAGAAAGCCAGTAGCGCCTGTAAGTAAAATTCTCATGTCTTAAATCGAAAAACGGAATAAAAGCCGAAGGGAAAGCGAATTCGTTGGATAAAATTTGTTGGATTGCTAATTGCCTTATTTATCCCTCAAACCTGTCTGTTGAAATGAACGCTTAAGGAATACATTATAGCGAAAGTTTTCCGGTACACCTGTTTTGAAAATGCTGTAATGAACCATAATTCAATCTCAATTGAGCCCGTTACCAATCGTTCTCAGGAAAAAGCATTTATCCGGTTTCCATGGAAATTGTACAAGGGTGATCCAAACTGGATTCCTCCCTTGATTGACAATACTCGGCAGCTACTCAATTACAAGCCTCATGCGTTTTACGACAACGCTGAGATTCAGACCTTCCTGGCAAAGAAGGACGGTGAAATAGTCGGAAGAATCGCAGCAATCATCGACCGTGCTCATAATGATTACCACAAAGAGCAACGGGGAATGTTTGGTTTTTTTGAATCAATTAACGATCAGGAAGTTGCCAATTCGCTATTCGATACAGCAAAGGCTTGGTTTGCTGAACGCGACATTTTTCTAATGAGAGGCCCCGCAAACCCGTCGCAGAATTACGAGTGGGGGATGTTAGTCGAGGGTTTTCATACCCCGCCAACATTTATGATGACTTACAACAAGCCCTACTACGGTGAGTTGGTGGAGGGATATGGATTCGTTAAGTCGCAGGATTTGTACGCGTTTTTGGGGCATGTTGATATGCTCAGCGAACTAGATCCTAAATTGATGTTCATTGCAGAAGAGGCGAGGAAGCGTTTTAATGTCGACGTTCGTCCGATTGATAAAAAACGATTTCGCGAAGACGTTGACAACTTTTTAGATATCTACAATGCCGCACTTCCCGGCCAGTGGGGGTTTACCCCCATGTCGGCTGGTGAATTGAAAGCGACTGCAGGTGGACTCAAACAGTTAATCGTTTCAGAGATGACGACGGTTGCAGAGGTTGAAGGGAGACCGGTCGGCGTTGTTTTTGGATTACTTGATTACAATCCAGTCATTAAGAAAATTGACGGACGCCTGTTTCCCTTTGGTTTTTTACGAATATTATTCGGTCGCAAGAAGATAAAAAGAATCAGACTCATCAGCACCAATGTGATCCCGGAATACCAACGTTGGGGACTTGGATTAGTCTTGATGAATCGTTTAGTCCCGGATGTTTTGAAGTGGGGCATTCAGGAGGCAGAATTTTCGTGGGTGCTTGAATCGAATAAGCTTTCGCGGGGAACACTCGAGCGTGGTGGCGTGAAAAGAGACAAAACTTATCGAATATATGACTTTGAGCCGTAGAATTTTCCAGATTCTTTAGGACTTCTTTGTTTCGTAGAGGTCTTCGAATCGAATTTAGGTAAAGTTGCGGTTTCGCTCGCCGGTCGACGACGGCTGAGTATTGTTTCATTGTTGAATTTTCGATTTTATTTGCTGCCCAAGTTTTCTGAATGAACTCACATCGAGAAGTTGTTATCACCGGTGTCGGCGTTGTTTCGTCCATCGGAGTTGGGATCGAGTCATTTTGGAACTCGCTGGTTTCGGGCGCAAGCGGAGTTTCAGTTCGAGAGCCGTTCGCTGATTCAGATTCTCCATTCAGAATTGCCGCCCCTGTGCGAGGTTTCGATGCCAGGCAATTCGTGAAACCGAGGAAAGCAATTAAAATTATGTGCGCGCCAATTCAATTTGGTTGCGGCGCGGCAGCGATGGCAATTGATCACGCTGGACTAGATCGAGACGCGATTGATTCTGAAAGGGTAGGGACAGTATTTGGAACGGAAACGTTCTTTGCTGACCCCGCGGAAGTCGCAGATGTTTTTCGAAAGTGTACGGTTGATAAGGACTACCAGCATGATCGTTGGGGTGAATTCGCAGTTCGCGAAATTCAACCACTCTGGATGTTAAAATATCTGCCGAATATGGCGGCATCACATATATCAATCGCGCTCGATGCCCGCGGCCCCAGTAATTCTATTTGTCAGGGAGAAGTTTCTGGTCTGCTGGCACTGATAGAAGCTGCTGATCTGATTCGTCGAAATGCAGTGGATGTTGTGTTGACAGGTGGCACGGGGTCCCAAATGGCGTTAACAGCGATGCTCTGTCGCGGTGCGGGGCAATTGACAAAACAAGTGACGGAGCCGGAAAAGGCTTCCCGACCCTTTGATTTTTCCCGAGATGGAATGGTCGTAGGCGAGGGCGCCGGAGCGTTGGTTTTGGAATCTGCTGAGCACGCCAAGGCACGGGGGGCGACTCCGCTGGCGACGCTGACCGGATGGTCTCGCTCCTATCAAAGCCCGACTAGCGATGAGTTTGATTTCGCAATTGCAGACAATTATCAGGCTGCCCTACGACACGCGGGGATGGCAACTTCATCCGTAGACCTAATCAACGCGAATGCATCGGGCAGTGTTCGGGGGGACCGGGATGAAGCGGTGGCGATTAACCGCGTTTTCGGCTGTGACGTTCCCGTGGTCGCACATAAAAGTAATTTTGGAAATGCTGGCCCCGGCACATCGATTATCGAGCTGATCGGCGGTGTTCTCGCCAAGGAACACGGGCTTTGTCCGGCAACCATCAATTGTGAAAACCTCGATCCGGACATTCAAATTAATGTTCAGCGTGAATCGATCCCCTTAAAGCCTGGTGCCATCCTAAAATCGAGTTTTTCCTCGACCGGGCAGATTGCCTCCGTTGTTTTGCGATAGTTGCAGTTTACTGAAATTTCCAGCTCAGCAAAGTTAGAGGGGCGAAAAAATGGAGGTCAAGTGATCAACATTGCGTCGCCATAGCTGAAGAAGCGATACTTTTCCTCAATTGCAGCTTGATAGGCCTTTTGCATTAGTTCGTCACCGCCAAAGGTGCGGATCATCACGAGCAGAGTGCTGCGTGGCAAATGAAAGTTGGTGAGTAATCCATCGACTGATTTAAATTGATACGGTGGGCGAATAAAAAGTTCCGTCTCGCCGGACCAAGGTTTCAATTCTCCATCACTTGCTGCGGTTTCAAGGACTCGGACGCTGGTAGTCCCAATCGCGATCACCCTGCCTCCATTTGCTTTTGCTTCTTGGATTCTCGCCACGGATTTTTCGTCGATGGAACCCCGTTCAAAATGCATTTTGTGATCAGCAAGATTGTCGACAGAGACAGGGCGGAAGGTTCCAATCCCGACGTGAAGAGTGACTTGGGCAATTTTGATTCCACGGTCGATGAGTTTCGACAAAAGCGGCTTCGTCAAATGCAGTCCGGCAGTTGGAGCGGCAACGGCGCCTGCTTCTTTCGCAAATACCGTCTGATAGTTTTTTAAATCGTCGTCTACCATGTTGCCAGACCGAATGTAATTTGGCAAAGGCACACGACCAATGAGTTCAAGCGTGTCCTCGGTGGAGGCGTCCGTCTTTGGGTGAACAACCCAGGAGCCGTCCTCGAGACGGGAGACAAGCTCAAGTTGTAGCCGCTCGGTGCCATGTCGATCTTGTAGGGTGATCATCTCACCCGGTTTTGCTTTCCCGCGTGTCTTGCAGAGGACGCGCCAGTTGCCATTGGCATCTGCTTCTAAAAATAATCCTTGCCAGCGACCTTTGGTGAGCGTTCGAAACCCAACGAGTTTGGCAGGGACAACCTTGGTGTTATTGAGCACTAAACAATCGCCGGGATTAATCAGTTGGGCGAGATCACGGATGTGGCGATGGTCGATTTCACCGTGTTCCCGGTCAACTGTTAATAAACGGGCGTCCTCGCGATTCTCTAATGGGTTTTGGGCGATTAGTTTTTTAGGTAAATCGTAATCGTAATAATCAGCGAGGTGGAAACGATCGAGATCTGGTTCAGCACTCATAATAAATTCGTTCTAATAATAACGCGTATTTCGGGATTTAAGTTTTAAGGTTTTTTAGTTTATTGCAGTAGGGCAAACAGCAGCGTCGGGGCTTTTTTGTAAGACGGAAAGATGCAAGTAAACAGTCGGTTTGGTAGTCGCATGGGGACTGCAGGGGCGCAGTGAACTCTGTGTAAACGGTGTTCCTAATTGATATTTACAGGCTGCGATTTGCTCCCTGATGCGACTGCGAATGGCATTCGAGGAATGCGTGCCATGTGTCGCCCGTAAATGGGTAGGCGGGATTCGGTTGGGATCGGTAGGAGACCAAAGCTTGGCATCGCTAAAAATTTTTTTTCAGCCTCAGCGAATCTTGAATTTCCCGACAGGAGAGCCGTTGACCTATTCCCTGTGAAATTAAGCGGCTTTTCGAGGAAGCGAAATGATATCTGCCGTTTGAAAATTTACGAGATGGCGAATCTGGTAATTCGTGCGATTTTCGTGAGTGTAGTAGATTCTTGCACAGACTTCGCCAATCAGGCCGAGACTGAAAAACTGCACGCTCAGAATTGCGGATAAAATACCCATTAGCAAAAATGGATTGCCGGTCATATCGACTCCGGAAAATAGCTTCATCAACACTGCCGTGGTGCAGGACAGCATTCCGGCGCCGCCAATCCAAAGGCCCAGCTTGCCAAATAGCTTCATTGGGCTTGAGAAGTACTTCAACATATATTTGACGGTAATGAGATCGAGAACGACTCGAAACGTTCTACTGATTCCATATTTGGTTTCACCAAATTGACGTGCCCGGTGATTGGTAACGACTTCGACACTCTTTGCTCCAAGTTGATGGGCAAGAATAGGAATGAAACGGTGCATTTCACCATATAATTCAATTTGCTGGGCAATTTCGGAACGCATCGCCTTCAGCGTGCAACCAAGATCGTGTATTGGGAATTCCGTTACTTTTGAAATCAGCCAATTCGCAATTCTCGAGGGGATTTTCCGACTCAGGAGTTTGTCTTTGCGATCTCTTCGCCACCCATGTACGAGGTCATACCCTTCATCGAGCTTGTCCAACATCATCGGAATATCATTGGGGTCATTTTGAAGATCGCCGTCAATGGTAACCAAATAATCCCCCGTCGCATTTTGGATTCCGGCATGCATAGCCGCCGTTTGCCCATAGTTTCTGCGAAAGACAACCAATTTTACCCGCTGGTCTTTTTCAGCTACTTGCTCGAGCTTAGCTGTCGTTCCATCGATGCTTCCATCATCGACAAGAACGATTTCAAATGAACGTTGCTGAGATTGCAATGCTTCAAGCAATTCGTGATACATCAAATCGACATTATCGATTTCGTTGTAAACAGGAACGATGACGGAAACGGTTGGCAATGGGGTTTGATTCATAGCATTGCAGATAAATGATTTGGTGACGCCGGAGGTTAAGCAATCTGGCTTTTTTTTACAATGTCGTTCCTCTTATTGAGATTTTGTAACGCTGAAAACTTCCTTTCTCGCTGGTGCTAGCAAGCGTGGTCGTCTTGTTGATTTCACTCGGATTCCTTAATCAAGTCTTTCTGAATGGTAGGTTTTTTACGCTAACTGGTTTCCGAGGGGTATCGTTGTGAAGGTCTTGGTTTTCGTTGGGATTGCAATCTTTGGATATTCTGTTGATTTAACAGCCTTGGAGCAGGAGCCAGCTATTCAAAAGCCAGTTGCTAAGGATTCGGAATCCGAACCAGGCTCAACGACTTTGCTTGGAACTGCAAAACCTGTTAAATCGAGAACCATGAAAATGGGTTATCGCTTAGAGGGCTGGAAGATACTTCATGCCAATACGTCAGAAGAGGCCGAGCAGTCGATGGCAACCCTTGAGAAGATTGGTTGTGAGGTCAAAACTCAAAAGCACGGCAACCACATTGATGTAATTTATCGCTGCGTTGATTGGCGATCGATGAAATTGTCAAGCTCCAACTTGGTAGGACAATGGTCGCAATGGTGTCGGGATCGTGGAATGGAAACGGTTTTATTGAATCCTTCGCCAGATACTAAGCAGCCCACCGTTCGTTTTCGCAAGGCAGATTCCCGGACCGTGCACTTGCATGACGAAACCAAAGCCAAACAGATCGTCAATACGCTCAGGATGATTGGCTGTGAAGTGACGACGAACAGCCATGGTAATCATCTAGACGCAACGTTTTCATGTCCGGAATGGCTGACCATTGAATTGGAGGACGAGCCCCAGGCGCACGCATGGCAAAGCTGGTTAAATAACAGCGGTTTTGAGACACAACATACGCACGTTACGAAACCGCTGAATTAAAACGCTGGAGCAGAATATTATGCTGCCGACCGCTGAGAAAGGTATTCGTGCTGGTTCAACGATCGCTGGTCGACCGTTAGCCATGCATGCGCGAACCGATCTCACCTTTCAGCGTCAGCAATTTCAAGGACGTGATTGTGTTGTAATCAAAGATCCTTTAACGATGAAGTATTATCGTTTCGAAGAAGAAGAGTACATGCTGTTCAAACTGCTTGATGGTATGAACAGTCTGAAAACGGTGAAGGCTGAGTTTAATGCGAGGTTTTCTCCGCAGAAGATCACGATTCAGGAGATCTTCCAATTCATTGGTATGCTTCATCGTAACTCGCTTTTAATTTCTGAATTACCCAATCAAGGATATGAGCTTTCCAAACGCGGGCGAGAACATAGAAGGCAGGAGAGATTTCAATCGTTAACCAATGTACTGGCGATTCGTTATCGCGGTTTTGATCCAGATAAGTTGCTGGGGTGGCTCAACGGCTATATCGGTTGGTTTTTTTCAATTCCAGCATTGGTTGGGACTTTGCTTTTTTTGTTGGCCGCACTAGCCCTCGTTTTCACCCAGTTCGAAACATTTCAGAACAAGCTGCCTTCGTTTGAAAGTTTTTTCGATTCCAGTAATTGGATTTGGTTAGCACTAGTATTAGCCATTACCAAAGTTTTGCATGAGTTTGGTCATGGGTTAGCTTGCAAACGTTATGGCGGAGAGTGCCATGAAATGGGATTGATGTTACTTGTGTTGACTCCGTGTCTTTATGTAAATGTAAGCGACTCCTGGTTGTTGCCTAATAAGTGGAAGCGGGCAATGATTGCGGCCGCTGGAATTTATGTTGAATTGATTTTGGCATCACTTGCGGTATTTGTATGGTGGTTTAGTCATCCTGGACTAGTAAACCAACTTGCGCTAAATGTTGTTTTTATTTGCTCCGTTAGCACCGTCTTGTTTAATGCGAATCCGTTGCTTCGATACGATGGTTATTACGTTCTTTCTGATCTCACTGAGATTCCCAATCTTCGTGCTAAGGCGACTACTATTTTGCAGCGAACCTGCGGAGCAATTCTTCTGGGAATGAAAACACGGTCGGACCCATTTTTACCAAAACGCAAGCAATGGTTTTTTGCAGCTTACAGTGTTTCGGCTGCGCTGTATCGATGGTTAATCACCTTTTCGATTTTCTGGTTTGTCTATCGCTTGCTTGAGCCGTATGGATTTAAACTGATTGGGCAACTGATTGCTCTTTCGGCAATTTATGGGTTAGTGGGGATTCCTTTGGTGAACCTTATTCGTTTCTTTGCTGTTCCAGGGAGGTTAGGAGTGGTCAAGCGAGTAAATGTCGTTACTTCTGCGATTGGCATTGGAGTTGTTTTACTAGGTGTGCTTATTTTTCCTTTGCCACATTACGTTCATTGCAAATTCTACGTCCAGCCACGGGACGCGAGGAATATCTATGTTGATGTTGCGGGAATGCTTAGCGCGGTAGATGTTGAACCAAATGTCTATGTTCAAGAGGGGCAGCGAATCATAGAGCTAACTAGTAAACAGCTCGACGTGCAATTAGCAGGGATGAAGACTCAGCTTGCTGCTTCGTATGTTCGTTTAGAAAATATTCGGCAATCGGAAGTTCTGGATGCCTCATTTTCTCAGGGGCGCCAGTCCGCAGAGGTCGCGGTTCGCGCTTCCAACGCAAGTTACGAACGGAAGTTGATGGATCGTGAGCGACTGTCCATACGTGCTCCAGTATCTGGTTATCTTATTGCTCCTCCGAGAGTCCACCCCCAGGATGAAGAACGAGAGACACTCGATGACTGGAACGGTACGCCTTTGGAAAGGAAAAATATTGGTGCCTTTCTCAATTCCGGAACCTTTGTCGGCCAGGTTGTCCCTGACTTGGCAAAAATGGAAGCTGTTTTAGTGGTTGATCAATCAGAAATCGAGTTCATTCAGCGGCAGCAAAAAGTTGAGTTGTGTTTAAATCAAATTCCCGGTACCGTTTTTCACTCGGTGACTGAGTGGATTTCGCCGAGCGAGCTGGTAGAATTACCTCCGTCACTATCTGGAAAACATGGTGGTAGTATTGTCACTGAAAGCGATAGCGAAGGTCGGTTAGTTCCAGTGAGTACGAAATATCGTGTTAGTGTTCCGCTTTCCAATCCGGAACGTGCGATACTGCCGGGGAGTACTGGCGATGCCAAGGTACGCGTTGGTTCTAAGACGCTTGGTCAGCGATTTATTCGGCTTCTTAATGAGACGTTTCAGTTTGAATTGTAGTGGGTAGTTCCCCCATATTGCTTGTAAGTTAAGAACCACCCGAGCTGAACGATTGAGCGAAAGTGTCGTGAATTGCGGTTCCAAACACCGCATGCAAAGTTGCGTTTTGCAAGACACAGCTAGCGCGGCTAGTTGCTTAATTGACCGAAATGATTCATAATTGAGCAAAATTACGACGTGTCTCTCGGTGAGACAGGTCGTAATCTTTTTTAATTTGGTAGTATCAAGTTGGATACAGTGAGCAGGAGAGATCAAAGTGGAACGCGTCCCCATGACCCAAGAAGCCTACAATAAGCGTAAGGCTGAAATTGATGAGATGGAAAACGTGCAGATGCCTGCAATTGCCGAAAAAATTGCGGAAGCTCGCGCAGAAGGTGATTTGAAAGAGAATGCTGAGTATCATGC
>WTFU01000048.1 GCA_011523945.1 Mariniblastus sp.
GACTTGACTTCAGTTTTAGCGGATTGAAGACCGCAGTACGCTACGCGATCGGCGGTCCTGGAAGCAGTGATCTTTCAGGAATTGTACTTGACGAACAACAAGTCGCTGACCTGAGCGCAAGCTTTCAACAAGCTGTGGTCGACTGTCTCGTGTCAAAAGCGGTGGCTGCACTACAACAGACGGGCTTGGACCACCTTTGCGTCGGTGGAGGCGTGGCAGCCAATCGTGTCCTCCGAGAGCAACTGCAATCGCGATGCGAAGCAAACCACCTCCACCTCCACATTGCCCCACTCGAGCTGTGCACAGACAATGCGGTCATGGGGGCAATTGCCGTCGAACGCTACAAAGCCGGCCTCTTTGAAGACCTCGATCTCGATATCAAGCCTGGACTCGTGCGGCACTGATTTTGCACAACGCTTCTAGCAAACCAAACACCATGGAATGCACCAACGAAGCGTCTGACTCGAATCAGGAACTTGGAAATCTAAACCAAGATTGATCGACGGGACGAGTTTAAAATTGGCACACCCAACACGAAATGTATTTTTAGTTGGCGATTTTGAGGCGATTTACAATCTTGTAAACGCCAGGCTCAAGTCTCAACTGGCGGGCGAGTCGGTCGCTTTCTGCTTTACTGCCGACGGAGCCACTCAGCGTTGCCGTTCGATTTTTAATCGACACTGAATAACCGCGTGAAACAGCTACTTTACTTGGCTGCAATTCCATCCGCCGGTCAAATCTTCCGGCGACCTGGGCTTCCGAAAGTTTAGGCGCTTCAAAACTAGGACGAACTCGGGATCTCATACTGCGCCGGATCACCTGAACTCCATTAGAAGCCGCACCAAATCCTCCTCGGCCGCCCGCAGCGGCACCGCCGATGTTAACCTGGTTGCTGTTAATATTATTAACGCCGCCTCCGAAACTGGCTCCTTCGGCTAACGGAGACCCGAGTAAAACACTGCGTCCGATAAACCCCGACTCCTGAATTTGATCAGCGGTCGCCCCGACGAATCCCTGATTTCGGGTGTCACTGAATTCCTCGAATTCGACGGCGTTGCCTAACTCTCCTACGCCGTTCTCCGCTCCAGACACATTTGAGCCGCCAAAAGAACCGGAGGTGTCTTGATCGAAGTTGGTTTCGACCTGTTCGAATTGTCCCGTTGAGCCACCCTCATCAGGCCGCGGTTCGCTGCCGCCCTGTCCAAAAGCGACTCCGCTGACAAAACAAAGCAAAGAGCAAGCACAAACGAATGACAATTTGAATGAGATTAATTTTGTAGACACTGTTTTCCCCGTGTTGCAGAAAGCCAATGGACCCGCAATCCAACGTGCATTAGTAAATCAAAAGATTTCGAACATCCAGCGTGGACGTCATCTTCCCATTAAACCCAGCCGAAGCAAAAAGTTACCTAAAATAAACAAAATCGGCCTATTCCGTTTATCGACCTTCGCGAATCATTAGTCAAAACGATCTGGTCGGGGCGCCGAAACTCGGAAAAACCAAGAGTCACTGACTGAAATAACAGAAAAAAGGACCCCATGCTAAAACTGAACGCAACTTGCAAACTCGCCGTAATCGAAAAAATTGCTTTTCCCCTGTTAGCTCCGAAACAAATTGCCGTTCAGACGGGTTTATAAAGCGGAGAGAGTCGATCAAACTGGTCCAATTCGCTATTTGGGCGATGACTCCGCGATAACAGCTAATTAAATCCCAGGAATAACCATGCTTTCCCGTTTGTGTATTTTTCATAACCGCTGTTTTTTCAAGTCATTCGTAAATGCCGGCATCCTCTTTACTGCAATCCTGACGTTGACGGTTGAGTCGAAGGTTACCGTTGCCCAGGAAGCGGATCCGGGCAATCGCCCGAGAACTCAGGAATTATTGCCGGAAACTACCGTAGCCTTGATTCAGATTGACGACTTCCGCGATATGGTTGGCAAGCTTCAGGAGACTTCATTCGGGCAGATGACTCGTGACGAGGCCATCGCGCCGCTCCTCGACGGCCTCTGGGATGAAGCCAGACTCGCTTACAACGACGTTGAAGCCGACATCGGCGTTACGCTTGACGACATTCAAGAACTCCCTTCGGGAGAGATGACCTTTGCCATTATCGCACCACGAAGGCAGAGCCCAGAATATATGCTGATCATTGAATTAGACACAGAGTCAGGGGCCGGAGAGCGGATACTCGAACGGGGACGTGAGGTCATTGCAGCCGAAACGGGCGAGCCAATCACCACGGAAGAGAGCGAAGACGGGATCGAATACGAAACATTTAATGCAGCGGGAAAGAACTTTAAGTTCTTTGAAAAAGATGGGCTGATGGTTGGCTGTAGCTCAGCAGAAGAACTCGATGCCTTTGTCGATCGCTGGATGGAGCGCGAGGTCGAAAAAGTTCGCCCGCTCACATCGAACCGTAAATTTGTGACGATCATGAATCGCTGCTTAGGCAACAACGAAATTGAACCTGAAGCACGTTTCTTTATCGACCCCATTGGTTTAGCCCGCAGCGCGACCCGAGGTAATTTTGCTGCTCAGGCCGCCATCAATTTCCTTCCGATTATTGGCCTCGATGGGCTGCTTGGAGTTGGCGGAAGCATGCTTTTGTCTGAAGACGATTTCGAATCGGTGGTTCACGGCCACATTCTTCTTTCAAATCCGCGAAAGGGAGTGTTGGAGATGTTGGCATTAAAACCAACGGATTACCAACCTGAGCCGTGGTTACCGGCTGACACTGCCACTTACATGACTACCAGCTGGGATGTCGATCAACTTCTCGCCGAGTTATCTAAAATGGTCGACCTTTACCAGAATGGAGAAGGCTTGGTGGACGAGTGGATTGATGGCAACATTAACGAACGCATTCAAATGGATTTGAAAGAAGATGTGCTTGCTCATCTTACCGGGAGAGTAACCTATGCCGAGTGGATCGCCCCGCCAATGGCGCTCAACAGCCAGGTTCAGATGTTTGCGATGGAACTTTCTGATCCTGAAGCGTTTGAAGAGTCGTTTGAGTCGATTATCCAAATCACCACCAGGCAAAACCGCCGCGGTGATGATGACGAAGGAGACGACGACAACCAGGAAAGCTGGATGTCGACTTCCGAATATAAAGGATTCAAAACCTGGACCATTTCTCAAGCTACGATGGACCGGCAACAGGAGCGACGCAGCGAAAGAAGAGCCCGATTTCGCGAACAAAATCCAGAAAGAAATTTTCAAGAAGAAGAAAACCCGGAAGTTGAATCGATGAGAATGGAGATGAGACCCCGACCTGCGATGGCTATCGTAGGGAATTACCTGCTCTTTTCATGGTCTTCGCGAAGCATGGACTTTATCGAGCACGCGATCGATACGGCAGACGGGGAGGAAATGCCGATGTCCGAAGATGATAAATTCATGGAAGTTCAACGCAAGATGACGCGACTCCTTCGCAGCGACATGCCGTGTGCGATGACCTACCAAAACCCCGAACACGCTTTCCGAATGCTGTTCGAACTCGCTGGTTCTGAGCAGACCCAATCGTTCCTTTCATCGCAAATCGAAGATAATCCAGTTCTGTCTGGGATCCAATCACGTTTTGCCGAGAATCCACTTCCCGATTTCGACGAGATGAAAGGCTATTTCCGCCCCACGGGTGGTTTCGTCGTGAGCGATGACACTGGCTATCATTTCCTGGCCTTCAGTATGAAGGCTGAGAACGAAGAAGAATAACGCGGCTTTTCTCAATGTCGCCCGCGAATTTCAGTGATGTGGCACTTTCCAGCCCTTTGGCCTGCGAAGTGCCGTTCTAACCTCTATTTCTCACGCCCGGCACGTCTGTTCCGATGGCGATGTTCCCCCCTTTCACTGAGGCTTGGGAACTACTCAAATAATTGGTCGTTTGTGTTGTCAGTATTTTAAATCTATTGATTAGGTGGCCTCGTGAATATTGCGATCCTCGGAGCAGGACGCGTCGGTTTTTCAATTGCTGATTTGCTTTGCCGAATGGAGCATAGCGTAACGGTGGTTGATAGCGATCCCGACAGAGTTGCAAAAATCAACGAGGAACTTGACGTCCGGGCGATCATTGGTTCGGCATCTGACTCGACCACGCTGTTTCAGGCTGAAGTCAACAACGCTGACATCTGTTTGGCTATGACCGGCAAAGATGAAGTCAATATCATCGCCGCCAGCATGGCGAAAAAGCTAGGTGTCCGCCGAGCGGTTGCCAGAGTTTACGCTCCCGTATTTCGAGACCTTAGTAGCTTTGATTACCTCAGCCACTTTGGAATCGATCGAATGCTCTCACTTGAGCATCTTACAGCAATGGCGCTCGCGAGAGGGATTCGCGAACCTGGTTCAGTCGTTGTAGAACAATTTGCCCGAGGAGGACTGGAAGTCCAGGAGTTCGTAGTTGGTCAGGAAGGAAAATTAACCCGCAATACTCTGCGCGATATTGGAATTTCTTCTAACGTTCGAGTCGGTACGATCCAAAGAGAAAAACGGATGTGGATCGCTTCCGCAGATGATCAACTGTGTATCGGCGATAAGGTGACCGTCTTTTGTAGGCCGGAAGATATGAAATCAGTGCGGGCTTTATTTAAAACCGGCTCGAATCCCACGCGGCGAATTGTGATTGCTGGAGGAGGGGAAACTGGTTTCCATCTTGCTCGAACACTGGAAAGGGAGAGCTTCAAAGTCACGGTTATTGAGCAGGACGAACGGCGCTGCGTCGCGCTGGCTAACATGCTCAAGTCGACCTCTGTCATCAACGCGGTTGCGACCGATCCCGAGAACCTCGAAGAACAACGGGTGGGTAATTCAGATATTTTCGTCGCCTGCACCGGCGACGATGAAGATAACCTGATAATGGCAGTTAAGTCCAACGAGCTGGGCGCGAAACAGGTCATGTGCACCATTGGTCGACCGGAATATGCAAGCGTCACTCAACGGCTGGGTATCGATGTCGCAATTAGTTCCCGCGACGTAATGGCAAAACAAATCTTATCCTACCTCCATCAGGGAGTTGTGATCTCCAGAGTGAAAATGGAGGGCGGCTTGATTAACGTAATCGAAGTCGAAGTCATGGAAGGCTCGCCTGCAACGGAGGCAATCCTGGCTGAAATCGGAATACCTGAACGATGCTTGATTGTCGCAATCATACACCTTGACTACGTTCGCGTTCCCGGCGCTAAAGATCGATTAACCGCCAACGATACTGTCGTCCTGATTGCAGAAGACGACGTCGTTGAAGCGGCGCTCTCGCTTTTCTCTGCTTAAGCTTCCCCGTTAACCCAATCGCCCCCTGTCTTCGATTAGCGATTCAACACGCAAAATCACTTGATCGGCCTGGCCTTTTTTCCAAATCAACACTTCAGGGAAACGGGGATTCAGCCGACCCAAAATTCGTCTCATTTTGAGTCAAATTTCTCATTACGAAACAAAAACACCGTTTTTTTCGGGTTTTTCACGTATCTTTTCATTGGGCACGCAGTTTGCAATCTCTTCTTGCAGCCAAAGTAAACAAAGTCACGAAGCGGAGAAATCCGCTTCAAAACTCAACACTCTAAAATGTGAGAATCCAATGAATGCAAAACGAATGTTACTTAACGCTGTAACCATCTGTGTCTTGGCAATTGCTGTACTACTTTCCCAATCGGTATTGTCGGGCTCCGCCTCTGCAACACCGGGGGACGCTCCAGGCAAAGGAGACAATCTCAGAGAAAGAGTAAAAATTCTTGAACTGCTTCAAGATGAGGATGACAAAGAATTTCTTCTCGTCGACGCATCCTTAAGCGATTTAAACGCGAGAGTCGATGCCAACGAAGCTCGAGCCGGAAGACTCGGGAAACGGCTTACTGAAACTGAGGCGCGAGCGGGAAAAATGGCGAAGCAAATTAGTGAAAACCGATCCGGTGCACGGATGATTCGCGCAACCATTGACCGCCTCAAGGCTGACCTTCGCGCCAACGGAATCAAGTTATCCGACTAATGGCAATACTTACTTTTGTATGATTTTTGTTCTGTGAAAATACGGTTTGGCGAGGCTTTGATTCGATGAAAACAACAACGATTGGCATCTTGTTTACCCTGTTAAGTCTGATCACGTACTTCGCCAAACCGATTTTCATTAGCCAGCCCGGACCAACGATGCTCTCGGACGTTGGCACCAAGATTAAACTGGTTGTCTGCAGTGCCACCAGCGCTAGGAAATCGTCTCTTCGAAATACCGAACTGGTTAACAATATTGTTAACGGACTCGACGATGACGTTCACGTCATGCTATTAGTCAACGACCGTGCAGCATTTAAGCAATCTTCCAACAATGGTCGGGTAACTTTTGTCGAAGTTCCAGAGGAAAGTGACATCACCATCTGGCCGCAAGATCCCTTTGTTGTCATCAACCACGAAGAAAACACTAAATTAATCACACCCGGTCTCTTTTCACGTAAAGACGACGAATTGATGGCGACCCAATTATCGACCATCCTCGGTGTAGAGGTCGTTCAATCAGAGCTCCTTTTTGAGGGGGGCAATATTGTTTGCGGTGAGTCGGAAGCATTCATCGGCTTCGATACGCTTTACGTCAACTCCAAAGTGTTTGAAACCTCGATCGAAGAAATAGAAAACCGATTCTCCCAGCTCTTCGGACGCAAGATTGTCACGATTGGTGATAAAACTCAGGAAATTGGCCATATCGACTTGATCCTCACCCCGCTCTCCAATAATCGAATTGCCGTTGCTGACAGTCGCGTGGGCGCAGAGATTGCGGAAACCACCCTTTCTCAATCGCCCGATCGCATTACTCGATTCGAGCGCAATTGCGAACGAGGTTTCTTCGGAAACGCGTCGATAAAAGCTCTAATCGACACGGATGGAAATTCAATCGACCGTCCGGACGTCGTCGGACAGACCGCGGCAGCGATTAAAGACAGTCAAAAACTCGCCGATTCGCTAGATGCAATTGCAAACCAATTGGCAGCAAGAGGCTACGAGGTCATTCGAATCCCCGCATTGATCCCCAACCAGGCAGCCGATTCTGAATCTGAGGCGGAAAACAAACCGGCTCATGCCTTCCCATTCATGTCATACAACAATGTTTTAACTGAAACCGTTGCCAATCTCTCCATCGTTTACTTGCCGCAATACGGAATTGCTGAACTCGATTCAGCCGCGATTACATGCTGGGAACAAAATGGTTTTGAAGTTCGAGCAATTGAAGGTTTTCAAACCAGTGCGATGCACGGCGGGGCACTTCGCTGCTGCACAAAGGTTCTACTTCGTGAGTGATACACCTAGGTTACCACTCCAATAGATCTACCTGACAAAACTTGCTCGTAAAAATCTACGTGCTTTTGTGATTGAGCATTCTTTTCAAACTCCTGCTCCATCATTTTTCTTCCTCGGCTTCCCATCTGACGCCGCTCGTCAACGTGCGCGACAAGCCAGCCTATCTGCTTCGATAGATCCCCTGAATCTCCTACCTCAGCCAATAAACCCGTTTCGCCTGGCCGAACATATTCGGGAATTCCCCCGGCATCAAATCCAACCACAGGGGTTCCACAAGCCAATGCCTCCAGACCGACTTGCGGTTGGTTGTCTTCCAAGGACGGCACAGCCACAAGGTCGGCAGCAGAGTAAATCAGCAGTTGTCGCTTGAGTGAATCGACATATCCCATTTGATGAATGTGCGGCAAATCCTCGGAAGGCTGCAATCCCCCGGAGCCAAACATCAAGCATTCAACCGCCGACTTATCCTTCAAATTCATCAACGCCGGCAACAAGTGCTGAACCCCTTTTCTTTGGCAATTAATATCCTCTGCGCCAAAAGCGATCAATGTTTTGTCACCCGAAATTCCTAACTCATTACGAGCTTGCTGTTTGTCAACGGCATGAAACAAATCAAGATCGAGTCCATAGTGAATCGTGTGAAAGGTCGTGCCTTCCGGCCAAACTTCACTCTGTTTCGCCAAATCACCAAGCCACTGACTGGGTGTTATGACGTGAATCGACTTCCCTCTGAGAGCACGGCGTTTCGTCCGAAAACTATAATCGGAAACATCACTCACATGGCGGTTCTCCACTTGAGGACAGTTCCCGCATCCCTTCACGAATTGATTGCAACCACTTGAATAATGACAGCCGCCGGTAAAAGCGTTCATGTCATGCAACGTCCAAACCAAAGGCACATTGTCGGGGATTGATTTAAAAAAAGAATGGTAGTCCGCGAAAAAAGAAATCCAATGTAAATGAACCAAATCTGCATGGATGGCTGACCAGTCAAGGACTGTCGGCTCAGGCAAATCGGCCATTGAGAACGTTTCTAATCCGTCTTGGCGGCCAGCGATGTGAGCATCGTAGAGGCGGTGGATCTTCTTTTCGCGTCGGCGACCTAGGCGTTTATCAATGGCTCCCCAAATCCCACTGCGCGGCTTACAGAATCCCAAACAACGAAAGCTATCGTCCAACTGAATCTGTTTATCATTGAGGCAGTAGTAAAAACGGCTTTCAACATTCCGCTGAAGCAATTGTTCATGTAGCCGCTTTGCTGCAGTCGCCGCGCCACCATAGGGAAACGTGTTGAATTGCGCTATTTTCAAAGGCGTATTGTTTTCTCAAAAAGCAAACGGCTATTCCAGGCTCTTATTACTTAAGCTGCTCGACTGTTGGGCCGGTAAAACATCTTTGGATTTTCAGACTCAAATTTCTGTTTTGCCAAAAACATATTTTCCAGCATTGCCCGGCGACCCTTGCGAACGAACTGAACGCGCAATTTTCGCTTGGCCGTCTCAATTTTATTTAGTATTGAATGCCAAGCACGCTGGTTCAACTCCTGAGCCGTCAGCGGCTTCAAGCACTGATCAATAAATAGATCTTTTTCCTGCATAAATCCATGCAGTAATACCTTACTGGAATCCGCAACATCCCGACGCACTCGCCCCAACGTCGAAAATGAAATCTGTTGAGTGAATCGGGCTCGATTTAACTGTTTCGCATACTGATAAACAGCCATATCAAAAACGCCTTGGCGAGCTTCATCTGGCATTTGATTTGCGAAGTCCATTGAATAACAAGCCCCGCCATTAATGTGCGGATGCAAAATTAGCTTCCGCTTCTTCAGTAGGCGATGTTTGTAGACCTCAGGGACGAAACAGCCCATCATCACGGGCACTTCATCTCCCGAATACCATTCTTCTGACAAACGGTCGAGCCAATCCGGCTTCACGGGAGCCATGTCTGATTCCAACCACAAACTGAAACCATCATTTCCCTCATAATTTTGACTGATGTACTCCATGCAATCCCAGAACATCGCCCCCGGGCCCTCGGGATAACCAAAAATCTGGGTTGGACATGCAAACGCAATGGTGTTGCCCAATTCAGAAAACGCAGCGACAAGCTCCTCACTGGTTTCAGTACGGGGACTCGATGCAAGTAAGAAATCACACGATACGCTAGGTGTCGGAAATGACTTCATTCGCTCCGCAATCGCAAGATATCGATCTACTTCTTCCTGACAAAAGTAAGGGAGTATTACAATGTGCTTCTTTTTTTTCTGCATAAAACTGGCAACTATCGAGGGGATGATTCGTTCGAAGCTATGTTCTATTTCATCTTCCGGAAAACAGTCAATTCCAATCGCAAGACGACCGCTAGCAGTCTTTTGTCATCGCTGTGATGCCGGTTATTTGCAGCACCATTTCCCTTCGTTTCTAAGCTGTTTGGAATTGACTTCCATTTGCCCCTCGAATTAGATTTACCAGAGAAGAGTGAGGAGACCGTTGAGAGCAAGATGCTTTCAGAGAGCGCCGAAGGAATC
Source organism: Mariniblastus sp. (assembly GCA_011523945.1). Classification (GTDB taxonomy): domain Bacteria; phylum Planctomycetota; class Planctomycetia; order Pirellulales; family Pirellulaceae; genus Mariniblastus. Next base: position 9,804 of record WTFU01000048.1, read on the forward strand.
ACCGTGGCTAATTTTTACCTAATCGACCACTCGCTGCGAAAACGAGGAGGACATCATTTTGATTATGTCCGCTGCCTCGCCGAGATATCCATAGAAAATGGTTTCCATACTCAAATCGGTACCCACCTAGCCTTTGGAAAGTTACGTCAGAATGAGGAAAATGAACTGAGCCAACTCGGCACAGTCAAAAGCGTTTTCCGGGACACAACCTATCAGTCAGACAGCTATCTTTCGGGGTTACAGCATCTAACCCGCGGAAACGCCCACCAAATTTTGACCGATCCGCCTGCTGGTTTAAACCAGCGCGTTCGACATTCGTTTAAAAAGCATCGACATCACCGACGCAGAGAAAAGTTTGTTTGCCGATTTGCAATGGACTGCGAACGTTTCTTCGAGGGAATTATTCATCGCCCGGGAGACCACGCATTCCTTACGACCATCTCCGAATTAGAGTTAATGGGGCTGGCGGTTTACTTATCCAGTCATCCTGAGACTACCAAGACCCAATGGCACCTCCAATTTCACTACAACCTTTTCGAGGGTCGAACCCCGGAATATGAATCACAGTCAAACGTTGCTAAAGCCGTCCGTGCGTGCTGTGTTGCCGCCCTCTCTCGGCTTTCAGCCCATTCGATCCATTTGTATACAACTTCCACCACGCTCGCAGACCAATACAACCAATTAGGCATAGGTCAGTTCGAATCGCTTCCGTATCCCGTCGCCCCTGCTTTTCGTGGGGTGTCTAAACCCACCTCAATTCTAATCAATCAAAATATTTCCGAGCCTCACCTGAAGTCTATCGTGCCGGCTCCGATTAAAATTACATGTCCCGGTGAGATGAGGCGTGAAAAAGGACAGGTTTCCTACCTACAGACTTTGATTAACAACATTTCGGAGGATCTCTTAGTGACGGGGTTAGCTGAAATTGCTGTCCAACGCCCGAAGAAAAAACTCCTCTCTACAAAACAGAAAATAGAACTCAATGCTCCGATAGTTCAGCGCAAGCATGCCGCTGCAAGCGCCTCCGTTAAATATTACTCGCATCCGCTGCCTGACCAGCAATACGTAGATCTCATTAAGAACAGCGACTGCGGTTTGCTGTTTTACGACAGTCGCGCCTATTTCAGCAGAAGGGCTGGTGTTTTAGGAGAACTACTCGCTTCCGGCAAACCGGTCATTGTCCCTGCCGGTAGCTGGCTTGCCGAACAAATATCAGAACCCATTTTCCAACACGGTGAACGATTAATCCGAGAATTTAAAACTGTCCGTACAATCGAAACTCGGGATTTCGAGTGGGCGACGGCTAACGTCCCACTTCCAGGGAATGTTCTCTCGTTTGATCAAGGCAAGCACCCTTTTGAATTCCAGCTCAACAAGCAAGCGGACGAGGATTTGATGATACTCGAATTCGATTGGCATTGGCCGGAATCACCGGGGACTTTTTGTCGGATTGATTTTACACAACGTGACGACGCCGGAAATACGCTCCAGACGGCAAGTCGCGTGGTTGGTCATCGTAGAAACAACAAAAAATCAAATACAACCTTTTCACTCGCCCCCAACACGGCGGTTGTTGAATTTAGCTTGTCCAACGCATTCCATGAATCGACAGCCAGTATCCGCCGCACCAAAATAAAGACGATCAAATTAGACGCCGCCCACCTGCCGCAACCCGTCGGAGCAGTTGGGGTCATTGCGTCTGATGAAACGGATCTCGCTAGTTGCGTCCGGGAAATGGTGACGCACTTCGACCACTCCGCGATACAGCCATGCAATTTTCTGAACCCTGGCGAGCCCGACACGAACCGCAGGCGACTCTGGACTTTCTCGTTGGCACCTACCAACAACACAATTCGGTGACACGCCAATTCGCCTAAAACGACCGACCGCCGCTTTCCAACATAAACTCATCCAACCCACCGCGACACGACCTAACAACCACTACGGAACCTAACAGCTCGATGAATATTTTAGTGATTGGCGGCGCAGGTTATATTGGCTCTCACATGGTTCGACAACTCGATCGAGCTGGTCATAACGTCATCGTCTTGGATAATTTGTCGACAGGTTTTTCTGAAGCTGTAACGGCAGGGCAGTTGATCATCGGGGATATGCAAGATCGTGCTCTGGTCCAACGAATACTGGGTGACCACCAGATTGAATCCGTAATGCACTTTGCGGCATGTGCCTTGGTCGGCGAATCCGTAGTTGAGCCGGCGAAGTACTATCAGAATAACGTCCTCGCCACCCTCGAATTGCTTGAAGCAATGCGGCATTGCGACGTCAAGAAAATAGTATTTTCAAGTACCTGCGCGACCTACGGCCAACCCCGAATGGTCCCTATCACTGAAAATGAAAAACAGGAACCGGTCAATCCGTATGGGTTTACCAAACTAGTGATCGAGCGGGCTCTCGAGGACTATTCCCATGCCTACGGATTAAATTTCGCGGCCCTGCGGTACTTCAACGCGGCAGGCGCTTCGCCAGAGGGTGACATCGGCGAGGACCACCAACCCGAATCACACCTCATCCCAATTGTGCTTCAAGTCGCCCTTGGCCAAAGAGAGAAAATCACTATTTTTGGAGACGACTGGGAAACGCCCGATGGTACCTGTATTCGCGACTACATCCATGTTGATGACTTATGTACGGCACACTTACTTGCGCTCGAACGTCTCGACACGGGGGGCAACCTAAAACTAAACCTGGGGACAGGCAATGGCTACAGTGTGCGGCAAATCATCGAGTCCTGTCGCGAAGTTACGGACTGCGACATTGCAGAGGTCGTTGGCGAACGCCGACCCGGCGACCCTCCAAAACTGATTGCAGACCCATCTCTTGCGAACAATTTACTCGGCTGGGCGCCGGAATATCGATCGCCTAAAGCCATCATTGAAACTGCGTGGGCGTGGCACAAGTCACACCCCAACGGATACGAAAGCGATTTCAAATAATACAGCTGGAACGCCATCGAGATCAGCAACGCTCAATCCGTTCGCCTAAGAAATCTTAACCAAGCAACCAGAATGCACCGGCTAAAATAAGAACGCCGATTAAGATTGCGATAACATTTTGGATCATTCGGCGACGACTTTTTTCTTTGTCGCTACTTGCTACCAACGATACCTGCTCGCCAGCATGGCTAACCCGAACAACTCGGTTGTCCACTTGCTTTGTTCCACCGTCGCCATCCGGCAGCAAAACCTTAAATTCGCTTTCCTCGCGACTCATTTTCAAACGCGAAGGATCAAGAACATCGAATCGCGGCGGGAGCAAATGCTCAATTGATACTCGCGTATCTTCTTTTTCCAGTACGGCAACCACTGGCGAGGTATCCAGCGGCACCGCACCACCCTGCACGTCTACCTCGGACGCGAGACCATCAAGTTCCGCTCCAAGATGTTCATTCGTTACGGTATCAGCAACCGTCGAGACATTTTTATCTAAATATTCTTTTGAAGGCGGTTCGCTCCGAGCAAGATCAACCGAATGGGTTTTCGCGACGCGTTTCTTTTTGGGTGGAACCAGGTCTGAACTTCCGACAGTTGCGTTATCATTCTCCTTACCAGATTTTCTAGGTGGCGAAGGAACATTTTCGTCAGGCAGTTTCCCGGGTTCCGCTCGATGCTGAGTTTCCGCCGGTGAATCCTCGACTTCATCACCGCCCTCAATTGGCTTTATTTTCGAAACTTTTTTTCGATATTTCGCCTTCGAAGACTTAACCCTGGAACTCGACTTCCAACGAGTCTTTTTGCTCTTAATCTTAAAATCAGGTTCAGGAGACGATGGAACCGATTCTTTTTCGCTGCCATCTGCTCCAATTTCAACAGTAGCTTGGCAGTGAGGACAGCCGACTGTCTGACCAAACATGCCGGGCGTAATGCCAAACTGCCCCGAGCAAGTGCCACAGGTTTGAACCTGCTGTGGCTGAGCAACCTCTTGCGGCTGAGCAAAAATGTCAGCGGGAATTTCGATCGGCTGCGCGCACGATGGACAGGCAACCACCTGCCCCGCTTGCGTTTCCGCAACCTGAAACGGTTGTTGACAAATCGGACACCCTAAAGCCTGGAGTTTCATATCTCGAAGTCCGCTAAAATCTCAACCACTGAACGCCTTCATCTTAACAGTTACATCGGCGATTACGAAAACCAGAATGACCGGTTGACTCAATCGAAGGGAAAATAATCCCTCGAAAATTCAGATTCAATGCAATGTATTAAAAATCCGGTCACCAGCATCCCCGAGCCCCGGCACAATAAAATTGTCTTCATTTAACGCTTGGTCGATAACACAGGCATGAATTTCGACGTTTGGAAACTCATCGTTAACTTTTTGAATGCCTTCAGGTGCCGCAATAATTGAGAGAAGTTTAATGTTGGAAACGCCCCAGTCCCGCATTTGCTCACATGCAAGTGTCGCAGATCCGCCCGTGGCCAACATTGGATCTAAAACCAGCGCAACATCCACCGGAGCAGAAGCCGGCAATTTGCTGTAATAATGCACTGGCATTGCTGTCTGCTCATCTCGATAAAGCCCCAAATGCCAAACCTCCGCTTCGGGAATCAAGCCTAAAACAGGCTCCACCATGGAGATCCCCGCCCGCATAATTGGAATCAAACCGACTCGACCTGAAATCGCTGCTCCTTGCATGCCCTGAATTGGTGTTTCGATTTGGTTCGCCGAAGTTGGGAAATCGGCCGAGGCGAAATAAGCTAAAATCTTTGATAATTCAGCGACCGATTGACGGAACACCGCTGGAGGGGTTTGCTTTTTCCTCAAATTCGTCAGATGACAATCGACTAGCGGATGATCAAGCACTCGGGTCTTACTCATTACGATGTTCCGATACTACGACTCGCTGATACAAAAATTTCCACCTAGAATCATAGTCCGAGACCGACGATACTTAAACCCGCCCAGCCAGACCTGCTCAGTTAAGTCTCCCGATTGGCAAACACATTTCCAAACCTTACCCGTAAGCGACCCACTGCCGCTAGCCCTACGTAGAAACGAAGATCAAACTAGGAACTTAATGCGAAATTTCGCCACCTCAATCCCGAAGATAGCTATCCTGATCGCCTTCCTAACTGGCGTCATAGGCTGCAACCCTCCACCGCCTCGGTTGGGGAAAATTGTCGGCAGTTCCATGAGCCCCACTTTACGTGGCTCTCACTATTCCATCGACTGCCCCGAGTGTGGAATTCAATTTAGTTGCGACCTTGTTCAGGCTAACGAGCGAGCAACCGTTATTTGCCCCAACTGCGGTAGCGCTGCCGATCGAGAATACTGGACTCCGATTGACGCAGATCCTGTATCGATCATACCTGAGTCAAAAATAAAGAGATGGGACATCATTGCGTTCAAGCGTGAACGTTCATCCGGAATGAATCCGGAATATGAATTGATGACGAAGCGAGTTGTCGGCCTGCCCGGAGAAGCAATTCAATTCAAGAATGGAAATGTATTTGCGAACCAGGTTCTAATAAGCAAACCGCTCGAAATTCAAAAACAAATGCGTATCCTTGTTTGCGACTCAAAACACCAAGCAACTCACTCAAGGAATTGGATTCTAAGCCCTGAAAATCCGTGGGAGTCTGTCAACGGAATTTTTCAAATGCAATCTCCACCAGACGAAAATAAATTCACCTGGTTTGATTTCCATTTTCAAAAAAACTACTTTCAAACCAAAACTAGCCCCGACCAACCAGCTTGCGAAGATTATTACGGATACAATCAATCGCTTAGCCGGAAATTGAACCGGACTGATGAAGTTTTCGTAGAGCTAAACGCGGCGATTCAGAATGGAAGTCTTGGCTGGCGATTTGGAAATCAGGATGAACTGTATGAGTTTCGCATCAACCCGGCTTCGTCCAAATTTCAGATCTTTGTCGGGAAACCCGGGGAGACTCCACAATCCATACTTTACGAAACAGAAATTTTACTCGACTTAAAGTCTTTGCAATCGACGAAGATTGAATTTTCCTCGTTCGATCGAGTCTTGCGAGTTATTGTCAACGGCACGGAACTCTGGGTCTACCGCCGTGATTCCATCAATTCTCCGGTAACTCAAACGCTGCTTTCATTCGGAGCAAGCAGCGACGGAGTAAAATTCAAACAAATTCGAATCTGGAGAGATATATATTATTTCGATTCCGACGCGGCTATCGAAACTCCCAACGCTTCCGGAGATTCCTCAAACACTGGTATTTTCGTGATTGGCGATAATGTACCTCTGTCTCGCGATAGTCGACATTGGGATTCACCCGGTGTCGCCATCGATAGCATTCAGGGGAAGGTGATTTTTGAATAAATCTACGGATTTTGATCCTCCCATCAACGTAGGCTTAAATCAAGATTAAGGTTACAATCGACTTTTTAAACGTATTATCAAACGAGTCAAATACTGCGGAACTCCATGAGCCGACGACCGAAACGAACGAACTCTTTCCCGGATCGAAAACGGGCGAAGATGCCCCCGATTAAGGAGACCATTGTCGCCGACGAACCATCACGCGGTGTTTTCGGATTCATGCGTGACTTCGGCGTCCGTGAGACGATTGAGTCAATTATTGTTGCCATCGTTCTGGCGTTAATGTTTCGAGCTTACGAAGCTGAAGCATTTATTATTCCGACCGGCTCCATGGCGCCCTCCCTGCAGGGCCAGCACATGGACCTTGAGTGCCAAAACTGCAAATTGCGGTACCGCTCCGGCGCAAGTAAAGAAAATTCAGAGACGAATCCCAAACAGTTCGTCGACAGCACTTACTGCCCAATTTGTCAGTACAAAACCAAAGTTTACAACACGAAAGATCCGGACCATAAGTCGAACAATGGCGATCGAATTTTAGTCAACAAGTTTGTTTATGATTTCAGCGAGCCGGAACGATACGACGTTATTGTTTTCAAAAACCCAAACGACGGCAAACAGAATTACATCAAACGACTGATCGGGCTGCCCGGCGACAATCTCCTCATCGAAAATGGCGACATCTATGTCATGGAGGAGACTGAGGAAGGGTACGAAAAATCAATCACTCGCAAACCGCCCGAAAAGCTAAAGAATGTCCTCCAGGCCGTAGACGACACCAACCATATTGGTGAACTGCTCAATGATATTAAGTGGCCTTCGCGCTGGCAGGCCTTCGACGGCTCGAATCAGTGGACTCTGGATACCACCGGAGACAATCCCGTCTTCCGCGCAAGCGCTCAACCGGATGCACACTGGCTTCGTTATCGCCACTATCAACCCTTTAAAAACGAATGGAGCACCATCAGTTCCGGTTTATTGCCGACACGCTTTCGAAATAATCAACTGCCACCGGGCAGACTCATTGGTGACCAGTATGGTTACAACGACGGTGTTTACCAAAACAACGAAGCACTCGTCAGCACGCAAAACCTAGGATTGCACTGGGTCGGCGATCTTGGACTTGAATTTTGGGTTGACATCAAATCCTCCGAAGGCACGCTGATGTTCGATGTCGTGGAGGGAGGTGTGCATTTTGTCTGTGAAATTGACATTGCCACCGGCAAAGCCACTTTGAAAGCCCAAGACAAAGCGTCCGAATCGAAGGTCACATTTCGAGACGCGAATGGAACACCAGTCGAGTCGCCATCTGGTAAAACGAGTATTAACGGTTCAGGCGCTCACCACATTATGTACGTAAATGCCGATGACCGTCTGAATCTTTGGATCGATAATCAATACGTCGAATTTGATGCAGCTAACTTTACGAGGGATGGAATTCCTGTTCCCACCTATTCCTCAGAGGACGCGGGAGATGCTGAACCGGCCGGGATCGCTGCAAGAAATGCAGAGGTTGCAATTACTCGAATTAAAGTTCTTCGCGACCTGTATTACACCTCGGTAAAAGGGCAGGGGCCGCTTGGCAGTCAGGTTTCGACCGAGAACGAAACTGGAGAAAGCATTTCGATAATCGAAGCGTATCACCACGATCCGGAATCGTGGAGTTCTGACGGAGCCAAAGAATTTTTCACCGCTAAAAAAGGGCAAACGGAGCCAATGTTTCGCCTCGAAAAAGGGAAAACGCGAGATAAAGACCAATTCCTTCCTATGGGAGACAATAGCCCTCGCAGCCTTGACGGCCGTGTTTGGGATGGAGAAAAATACGTCGAGCGTGATATGCTTATTGGTCGTGCGATGCTGATTTACTGGCCGCATACGCTAAATAAACCGGTTAAGTATTTCCCCAACTTCAGTCGCATGGGATTTATTAAATAAATCAGAATCAATGCCCGGCGGAGCTGAAACGCAAATCGCCAACGTCATTCACTTTTACTCATCGGCAGCCAACCCGACCCTAATGTTCACGGAGGAACGAAATGCCAATACTTGAAGCAGAAGGCTTGGTAAAAATTTATGGCCGACGCAGGGTGGTGGACGGCGTGTCGCTGCAGGTGGATCCAGGCGAGATCGTTGGCTTATTAGGACCCAACGGCGCGGGTAAAACGACCTCATTTAAGATGATGTGCGGCTTAGTTCGCCCCGACCGCGGTAAAGTTTACCTTCAGGATGCGGATGTCACTCAGTGGCCCCTACATGAACGAAGTCGAAGTGGAGGCATGGGATATCTTCCGCAGCAAGCCAGTGTTTTTGGCAAACTTTCCGTTGAGAAAAACCTGAAGGGAGTCATGCAATTGCTTGGCTTCAGTCGAAAGCAACAAAAAAGACGAACCGAGGAACTGCTTGAGCAATTCAAAATTGGTCACATTCGAAAAACTCGAGCAGGGAAACTGTCCGGCGGAGAACGTCGTCGATTGGAAATTGCTCGCTGCCTGGTTTCTGAGCCAAAAATTATAATGCTGGATGAACCTTTTGCCGGGATTGACCCTGTTACCGTTCAGAGCATTCAGATTATCATCAAGTCGCTTGCCACCGATGGTATTGCCGTTTTGATAACCGACCATGCGGCGCGCGAAATTCTTCAAATCACCGACCGCACCTATGTGGTCAGCGAAGGACAAGTTCTCTGTAGCGGGAGTCAGGAAGAGATTCTTTCCAACCCTGACGTTCGAAACAAATACCTCGGCGACATCGAAATTCAAGGGTCACAATCCGCTCCAACACAATCTACACCGCCGAATTCAACTCCGAATACGCCAACCATAAACGAGAGACGTCTGGAGAATAATGCAGACGGCTTTCCCAGCGACGCAGATATTCCATCGAGTACACCGAAGGAAGAACAAAATGCGATGCCGAAGTTTTTGAAACTTAATCGCGAAGGTTCGGGTCTCGAACCCGCTGAGCAAGAGGTCGTTGCAGCCTTAAACGCGGCAGGCCGAGAGGCCGCTGGTGGATCTGAGCGAATTCCCAATAGACCTAAAATAGTCTTTGCTGACTCAGAGCAGACGGAAAAGAAGAGAAGCACCCTGTTCAAATCGAGCGACCTTGATTAGCCCCATCTAAGCTCAATCAATCTCATTTGATTGCCTCAGGTAGAACTGGGAATCTAGTTCGCCTTGGTCAGCTTTTGCGTTTCAGATTTAAGTTGTCCGCACGCGGCTAAAATATCCCTTCCGCGGGGTGTTCGGATGGGCGCAGGAAGTCCTTTTGAATTTAGATAGCCGGCGAATTTCTCGATTGTTTTAGAATCGGAACACTCGTATTCAGTGCCCGGCCAGGGATTAAATGGAATTAAATTAATCTTGGCTGGTATTCCATCCAACAATTCAACCAATTCCCGACCGTCACGCAGACTATCGTTTACACCTTTGAGCATTACATACTCAAAGGTAATCCGGCGGGCATTGGAAAGCCCCGGGTAATCTCGACAGGCCGTCATTAATTTTTCAAGCGGATACTTCCCGTTGATCGGAACCAATTCGTCACGTAACTCATCACGAGTTGCATGCAGTGAGATTGCCAACATGACTTTGATTTCTTCACCGGTCCGATATATGCCGGGCACAACCCCCGAAGTCGACAAGGTAATTCGCCTCCGAGAGAAACAAAGCCCCTCGCCATCCAATGCGATCAGTAACGCACTCTTCACGTTCTCAAAGTTGAACAGAGGTTCGCCCATTCCCATCATCACGATGTTGGATATCTTACGTCCCTCTAACGGTGCGATCATCCCAGGAACGGGATCCATTCCGACAAAATCTGCAAGTCGGTAACGCGCGAGCATGATTTGACCAAGAATCTCATCTGCCTGAAGATTACGTACCATCTTTTGCGTGCCCGTATGGCAGAAGGTACAGGTCAGCGAACAGCCGACCTGGCTTGAAACGCATAAAGTCCCTCGATCAGTTTCCGGAATATAAACCGTTTCAATTTCCACGGGCGCTCCCGCCCCCCGTGGTGGAAAACGCAATAACCATTTCCGCGTCCCGTCTTTAGAGACTTGCTCTTCGACAATTTCCGGATGCGTTATCGAGAAAAATTGGTCTAGCTTCGCCCTCAGCTCTTTGCCCAGGTTTAGCATCTCATCAAAATCAGTCACGCCACGGACATAGAGCCAATGCCAGATTTGATGGACGCGCATCTTGGCTTGATTTTCAGGAACGCCAATCGCCTGAAGCTCTTCCTTCAACTGCATACGGCTCAAGCCGATTAAACGTTTCTTTTGCTCGTCCATTTCCCATCAATTCTTGTGGCATTTAATTGCCTCGTAATCAACCACTCACCGTGCATTAGCGGAGCGAATCCACAACAACTAACCGCTCGCCCATTGCAAGCCAGCCAACCTTTCACGCGTACAAATTCAAAAATCCAATCACTTATTAATCAAATTGTAGTCCGCGGGTTTCTTTCCCTTTTCAAAATTTCCAAAACCGAAAGGCGTTGGTTTGTATTCATCTACGTAATTCACATTCGCCTTCGCAGGAATATCGTTTTCCATTCCAACGCACCAAAAACAGGCATTGACCACCAAGCGGCGAAGTCCCTCACTCTCGAAATCGGTCGAAGCCCCCATGGTAGTACAAAAAATACGTGATTTCCCCCCATCTTTTTGCGGATGGGACTGAACCCACGCGATCGGCATCATTGGATTATTTTTAGGGCCGTCCACCGGTTTTGCATCAGGTGTCATCCCCGCCAGCACGGCGCCATCCAATAGTACCGTCGCGGTTTTCGGGAGATTTCGAATTCCATAGACATCCGATGGCCCCCAAACGTCCGTGACTCCTCGAAGAATGGGATTGGATTTATTGGCCTCAACAATTACACCCCGGCAGCTCTCAGACTTATGACGCCCGTGATGGTTGATCCATGTGTCTCCCAGAATTTGTTGGCCGAACCCACCCTTCCACTCCTTGGAGTTAAATCCGTATTGCTTGTAGGAACTCTTGGAATCGCCACCAAAATTGAATGCATGAGTTGAAGTGCGGGTGCCAATGATTGGTTTACCAGCTTCCACATAATCCACAAAATGCTTCATTTGCTCATCCGGAAGATTACGAAACCGAAGGCCGAGGATTAACAGATCAGCAGTATCAATCATTTCCATTCCGGGAATGTTCTTTTGGTAAGAAGGGACGATCTCACCTGATTTCGGATCAATGGGAAACAGAACGGTGCATTTGAAACCGAAACGAACCGCCAATATTTTCCCCAACATAGGCATTGTCTGCTCGCTTCGATATTCATCATCGCCAGCGATCAAAACGATGTGTTTCCCGTTACCCGGCCCTTCAAAACCGTCGTACTGACACCATAACGAATCCGTTGAAGCAACACCCCGATTTGTCTCATTGACCATCGCTTGAACTTGGGTCTGATTCGGAATCGCAACAAAACACATAACCGCCAGAGCGAAAACTTCCGTTGCTCGCCGTAAAAGATTGTTCATTTTTTATCCTTATCTTGCCTTGAGTTAAAATGAGGTAGGGGATTTTCGTCGCCTAATATTAATGCAAACTCGGTCTCCAACTGCGACCCTTTCTCCGGATTCTTCAGCAACAGATCTATCTGTTCTTCCGGATCATCAGAGAGATTGTACAACTGATAGGGTCTTTGAAACGGCTTTCCCTTTGGTAACTGCCGCCCCCCGGAACCGTTTCCAAGAATCAACTTCCAATTCCCCTTCCGCACTGCAAAAACACCTGCGGCTGAATGATGAATCACCGCCTTTTTACGATGATACACTCGATCAGGCAATGCAAGCGCTGAAGGTAAAAAAGAAAAACTATCTTCCGAATGAGCCGAATCGACAGCCACACCCGCTGCTTCGCAAACGGTAGCTAGAATATCCGTCAGACAAATAACACTTGGGTTGCTGACACCCGATTTGATTTTCCCGGGCCACCGAACCAGAAAAGGCACACGGTGGCCTGCCTCGTAGATGTCAGCCTTCGTCCCTCGAAAAATACCGTTGGCTTGATGATGTTTTGATGAGTAGCCTTGAACCGTATCGTCATCTACATGATCCGGTACGCTAGCTTCCTCAGGCAATCGCTTCATAAAAGAACCATTATCACTCGTCACCAATAACAGTGTATTTTCCGCCACCCCCGCTTTATCCAAAGCATCAACGATTCCTCCGACTGTCCAATCAACCTGAGCAACAAAATCTCCGTATGGGCCAAGACTTGTTTTACCTTGAAATTGTTCCATAGGGATAACGGGTTTGTGCGGAGCAGGCATCGGAAAATATAGGAAAAAAGGCTTTCCACGACTCGCACTTTGACGAATAAAACTCTTGGATTTTTCCAGCAAGTGCCCGAGACTTGCTTCATGATCGAAATCATCACTTATCTCGCCTATCCGTAAATACTGAGGGAAGCCACGTTTCTCAATTACCTTTTTCGGAATCGATGTGACGCTACCATTTTCTACATAGACGTAAGGACTCATATCCAGTGAAGCAGGTATGATGTACGAGTAACTAAATCCGTGTTCACCCGGACCGTCGGCAATAGGCTGGCGGTAGTCTACCCAGCGATCTTCTTCATCACGAAAGTGACCATTTTTTTTCGGGCGATCTGATTTACTACGCCAACCTAAACCAAGATGCCACTTACCAATGCAGGCAGTCTCATAGCCCGCGGAATGCAAGAGCGAGGCGATGGTTGGCTGACCTTCTTCGATCAAGGGCTCAGAGTAACCATTCAAGACTCCTTTTTTCAGGCGGGTTCGCCATGCGTAACGACCACACATCAATCCATATCTCGTTGGCGTACAAACGCTAGATCCAGTATGCGCGTCGGTAAATCGCATGCCCTCCCGAGCCAAACGATTGAAGGCAGGCGTCGGAATCCCCGACGAAGCATTGTTCGGCTCGATATCCCCAAAACCCAAATCGTCAGCCAGCACCAAAACCACATTGGGACGCTGTTCCACTTCGCCGGAATCTACAGCGAACACAACCGCAGAGAACTGCAAGCCAATTATCACCAGCGAGATGATTAGATTAGAAGACTGTTCCATGAACGCACCCACATCTTCGCTAATAACTTTTGCCGTTCAAATTCCAACTGAGAACAGGGAGACTTCCGAAGTCAATCTCGCCACTACCCGATTTAACTAATTGAAATCGATCAAACTGAAGACCGGATATTTCTCAAGCTTTTTGAGCCCCTCAAGAAATTGAAGGTGGATCAAAAATGCACAGCCCGCCACGTTTCCTCCGCACGACTCAATCATCTCGCAGCAAGCCTGAACCGTGCCACCCGTTGCCAGCAAATCATCAATCACTAAAACATTTTGCTCCTCCTGAATGCCATCTACATGCATTTCAAGAGTGTCCGATCCGTATTCAAGATCGTAACTGAAACTATGTTTTTCGAAAGGCAGTTTGCCCGGCTTTCGAATTGGAACCATTCCAACCCCTAAACGCATCGCAAGCGGCACTGCAAACAGAAACCCTCGCGCTTCAGCGGCGGCGATCACATCAATTTTTTCGTTTTGATACTTTGCAACAAACTGATCAATACACTCGGTTAACGCAGCATGACTGCCCAACAACGGAGTAATGTCTTTGAAAGTAATTCCCGGCTTGGGAAAATCAGGGACATCACGAATAAAGTCTACTAAATTGATCGAATTTGAGGTTTGCGTCATCAGGCTCTCAGCTAGTTTCTATGTGCTAAAACAATATGGTTTACATCATCTCACGAATCGCTTCTGCGGCCTCCAATTATATCCCTAAAACAAAAATGGCACTACCACTTGATCCGCAGAGAGCATTTCAATCAATTCACACCAAGCTTCCTGACACACATCGCATCATTAAAGTTGTGTGAGGCATTCCCAATGGGTTATTCCAGAGCGACAGCCTACCCTTTTGCCATCTCAGCCTCGACGCCACGTAGCTTAACAACTCTTTCACAGGTAAACTGTATTCGGTTCAGCAGACATCTGGGACTAAACCTTGGCCAACTCAAAACTCAAACGTTACACCCTTGCCACGATTGGACTGCTATTCGTCATCGTAGCGGCAGTCGGAGCCGTACTTCCTGGCATCCCGACCGTCGGTCCTTTGATGCTGGCCTCATACTTTTTACTGAAAAGTTCACCGGCACTAGAAAAACGATTGATTCGAAACCGCTTTTTTGCGAAATATCTTGCTTACATCGACGGCACAACTCCGATGACCCATCGCATGCGAATCACATCCATTTTGATGATGTGGATCAGTATCTCGATCAGTGCGGCCGTCTCAATGGCCACTGGCAATCTCAAATTTTGGCTAATAGGCACTCTAGTCGTCGCCGGATTGATCGGCACGGTTTTCATTTGGCGGTATCGAAGAGGAACCGCGTCCGCCAAGTGCGATACTGAATAACGCGAAAAAAATGAAAGAAAGATGGAAACAAACAGGCCATCTAAACATGACGACCTATGCCGCGTCACCTTCGTTTCGCTGCAATGCTTCGTCTGAAATATGACCGTCTTCACTGACGTCTTCGAACCGAACACTGACCCGCTTTGAGACGCCAGATTCTTGCATCGTAATTCCGTAAAGTGTGGTGGCGGCTGTCATTGTCTTTTTTGAGTGTGTCACAATCACAAACTTGGTCCATCCGAGGAAACTCTTTAGAACGTCCACGAAGCGTCCGATGTTCGCCTCGTCAAATGGAGCATCAACCTCATCAAGGACACAGAACGGGCTTGGGCGAAACTGAAAAATCGCCATCAATAATGACACCGCTGTTAAAGCTTTTTCACCACCACTGAGAAGACTGTTACTGAACTCTGGCTTTCCGGGCGGCGTTGCGATAATTTCAACGCCCGCCTCCAGTGGGTCGACATCCGCCTCAAGAATGATATCGGCCTTACCACCACCGAACGTCTGCCTAAATAACTTTTGAAAGTTGAGACGTATTGCCTCAAGCGTTTCGACAAATAACTTACGACTATCGTTATCAATTCGAACAATAATCTTTTCAAGTGTCTCCTTCGCCTGCACTAGATCCTGGTACTGCTCATCCATTGCAAGGTACCGCCCCTCAAGTTCCTCCAGTTCCTTAAGGGCATCCAGATTGACCGAACCAATGGAGCCAATTTTTTTCCGTAGCTGGCTTATTTCAGCATCAATCTCGTCGCGCTGTTCCTGCTCTTCGTCCGAAGGTGACTCTTCCTGAGTAGCGAGGTCGATTCCATAATCATCAAGCATTCTTTCAGCCAACTGCGAACGCTGCATACTGATTTTTTCAATTCGCACTTTAGCAGAATTGATTCGCTCTTCCGTTGTTCGCAACAGATCGCGTTCCGAATTTAACTCCGCGGACATTTCGCGACGTGTCTTATCAACCGCAAGTCGATCTTCGGTGAACTGGGTCAATAAATCCGCGAGCTCATTTTTACGAGCACTCAGTTCACCCATCTCGGCATTGGATCTTTCGATTTCTTCTTTCGCAGCCTGAGTTGCAGCCTCATCACCGACCCGCTGAGATTCAAGCTGGGCGTCGACTCGCTGTAACTCTTCATACTCCTGCCGGATATGGTTGACGCGGGACTGTGCGCTCGACATAACCTGCTCAGCCTTCGCCAGCTTTACCTTAGCTGCTGTCAACAACTGTTCAACTTCCGAGCGCCTTTCAGCTGACTGAGTTGATTCAACTTCATCAGTGTCAATTGCATCTTGCAGTCGCTTGATTTCAGACTCACTCTCAATCAAACTCGCCCGGTCATGATCCAACTTTTTGCCGACCGCCTGCATCTTTTCATCATGCTGAGCAAATTCCTGATTGGCAGTTTCCAGCTGAGCCTCAGTTTGATGGAACTGTTTCTCAGCAGCCATCGCCTGATTTTTTTGATCGGACAACCGATTCGAAAGATCACTGTTGGTATCGATTTGCGCCTGAACACGCTCCTGAGCGTCGGCTTCTTTGACGGTAAGATCCTGAACCTGATCTCGACACAAACTTATTTGCTCATCGAGTCGAATCAACTCTCGTTTCAATGCCCGCAGCTCACTACGTCGAGAGACTAACCCGGAGGTAACTGACTTTGGCCCAACCACCAGAGCCCCATCGGACTCAACAATTTCTCCATCGAGGGTCACGAATCGAACTTTCTCAGCATTCGCATGGTTACCGTGCAACTCGAGCGCGTCAGCAAGTGTCTTGACGACCCAGGTGCCTCCGAGCAATTGTCGAATGAAAGATGCGTATGGCGGCTCAACCTGCACCAAACGATCAGCACGGCCGATCACGCCAGGTGCACCGTTCAGATTTACATTCGGATCCGTCCCAAACGTGGGAGGCGAGTCAAGCTGAATCAGTCCCACCCGACCGTTCAGCTTTAGCTTCTCTTCTGCAATCTCATTAGTCAAAAGAAGACCGTCAACAACCACAAATTGTGCTAACTCACCCAGTGCCACATCAACAATCGCCGCATGCTGAACATTAACCGAGACCAGATCTGCAACCAAACCGATAACATCCCCCATGGGACCCGTTGGGTTAAGTTTAGCCTCCTGTAGTAGCTCCTTCGCTCCCGCGTTGATCCCTTCGAGGCTTTTCTCCAACTCCTCAATTACTTCAGCTCTCTGAGCTAGACCGGATTGCTGGTTAGTGAGATCCGACATCCGCTCCCGTCGACCGGCGAGTTCGGATTTAAGATGGTCATACTCCTTGCGTGCAATTGCCAATGCTGAATCATTTGATTCCGCTTCCTCTTGGAGCCGATTCCATTGCGACGTGAACCCCTCCCACGAATCTCGATGCGCTCCCAGCGTTGCCTCGAGATCGATGATTAACTTGCCAGTTTTGGATTTCGCTTCACGCAAAGTTTCTACTTGGGATTCCGCTGCACTGACAGCGCGCCCAACAAGCGTGGCGGATTCTGAATATTCCGCGATCTTATTTCGTTTTTCTTCATTACCTGCCCGCCACCGTTTTATTTTTGAATCCAGTTCGATCAGTTCAGCTTCGAGCCCGGCAAGCCCGTCTGAAGCACTCTCAAAATTTTCATTTGCAGATTTCGCTTCTTCTTCAATCGCTTGAATTCTGTTTTGAAATTCCTTGGCGCGCTGACTAGACCGCTCCAACTGCTCCCGCATTTGCAATTCACGCGTATGAAGATCTTCAAGCCTCGAATGATTAAGAGTCAGACGAGATTCAACCTGAGCAAGAGATTCTCTCACCTGAGTCGCTGATTCCTGATGCTGCGTCAAATCGTTTGAAATTTCGTCGAGACGATCTTCAATTGCTTTCGTTTCAACTTTTCGGGAATCGATACTCCTCGACAATTCCTCCGCCTTCTCCGAATCAGCCGAGTATTCCGTTTCAATCTTTGCGAGCTTTTCCGTAAACGTTCGGTAATCTTTTAGCCCCACAAACGTTCGCAACTGTTGCAGGCGATCGGAATACTCTTTGTAACGCGCTGCCTTAGAAGCTTGAGACTTAACACTGCGGTAACGGCTTCCAACCTCGTCAACAATGTCTGCCAAACGAACTAGATTCGCTTCGACCCGGGCGAGTCGCCGCTGAGCGTCTACTTTTTTAGCTTTAAAACGACTGATTCCGGCTGCTTCTTCAAAAATTGCGCGGCGATCTTTCGCATTGGTCGACAACATTCGCTCGACCTTGCCTTGCTCAATCAGACTGTAGGCATCGGTTCCAACTCCAGTCCCCCGAAAAAGCTCACGAATATCTTTCAGCCGACTCGTTTCGCCGTTAATTAGATATTCCGACTCTCCACTGCGATACACCCGGCGACTTACATGAACCTCGTCCGCATCATAAGCGAATCGATTGTCAGAATTTTCCAGGACAATGGTTGCTGTTGCAGAATTGGACGGACGTCGGGAATTGGCGCCGGACGAGCCTTTAAAGATGACATCCGACATGTCCTTACCGCGCAGACTTTTCGCACTTTGCTCACCCAGCACCCATTTGATCGCGTCGACAATGTTCGACTTCCCGGAACCGTTTGGACCCACGACAACCGTGATCCCGGGCGGGAACTCAAATCGGGTTTTGTCAGCAAAGCTTTTGAACCCACTGAGTTCAAGCGCCTTCAACATGCGTTGATACCGTTTTGACTAAAAAGCTGCGATTTTATTCTTCACTATCCGTGAACCAATTTAACATCTTATCCCAATTGGAATCATTTTTACTTTTGATCTCAGCTTCAATCTCCCCCACCGTCTCCTCCTCAACCCGAGGAACAGACGTCACTCGTTCATTGCCTGTCCGAAACAACTCAGGCAAAGCCTCGGCAACGTACTTTTCAGATTTTTCAGCTGGAATCTCGTCACCATCCGGCGAATATTCCCGACCTAGCTTAGGAACCGCATTCACAACCAAGCGCGTATTTAACATCTCGGATTTCTTCGCTGCGCGGAACATTTTCATCTGCGGACCATACCCATAGCCCATGTCGGCGAGCGTCTTAACCAAATCACCAATTCGGTTACTGCAAACCTTCTTCTCTTTTTCATCCGTCGTATAACGACTTACAGAGACTGTACCATTTCCATTAGCCCGCACTGTCAAACCAGTTTCCACATGGAGAAAGTTATCTGCGACCGTTTGGTTCGTACCAAAAACAATTATTTCAGGACGCTTTGAGCGAGAGAAATGCAACAGCGGCTCTGCTTCCGAAGGAACAACATGCAGGAAAAAATCGCTTGCCAACCAGTCTCCATCGACCAGCGAGTCGTTTGGCGACTGAGCTCGCAACGCCCGGAACGCCCCATATCTTGTCTCGGCACTCTGCAAATTCAATAGATCAGCAAGTGCAATCGAAGCACTCACATCATTGAGCGATGCCAACGCAGTCAGAGCATTCCAGCGAAACGCCGGTTCTTCTGCGGCGGCCTTTTTCAAAATATCAACACCATCGTCATGCTCCATGAATGCCAACGATTGAGCTGCATGAAACTGAACCTCCAAATCGTGATGTCGCAAAGCCCGTTTTAACGCTGGAACTCCATCAGCACCCAATGCCTCCAATCGGATGGCGGCTAAACCTGACTTTGTCGGTTCGCCAATCTCTCGCTCTAACGTCTCCAACCGATTTACTCGATCTGAAGCCGACTCCGAATAGGCTATGTTTTTAATTACTCCCAAATAACGGCCAATGTTCTGCCTGTAATTTTCAGGAACTAACAGCACGATATCTCGATTTGTCTTCGGTTCAGCGACGCCCTTTTTGCCTGTTACATCGTCGGTATCAAATCGATCATTAATGGCTCGAGCGATCCGCATCGATGTACTGGCGGGCACGGTGTCTTCGCGAACTTTCAAGCCAAGAGGACGATCAACTTTCGCCCTTCCACCTCCGAGCACAACTCCACGAAGTCGATTGGAAGGGTCTTGCTCAGATTCGTACAGAGCATCTACGAGAATTCGGCCCTTGCCGTACCCCGTCGCCCGCCCTTGCTTTAATCCACCACCCAACCTCGCCATCGGCTGCATTCGGGTTTGCAAAATCATTCCATTTTCCAAACTTTTAGCTTCAGAACCACCGACTGTCACAACTTCCAGATCGTAATATTCACCTTTGCGAATCCCAGGCGGAAGCATGCCCTTAATAACCACAATTTCTGTATCCAAGCTCGCAATTAGCTTGCTAGGATTATCGATACTTGAGTTCGAGCTTAACGATTTTAAGACCAGATCTCTCTGAACATTTGGCTTAGCACTACTACCAGTTCGATCCAAACCATACGCCAAACCGACGCCCTCAACCTTTGCAAAATTTAAACCATAAATTCCGCAAAGATCCCCGATATATTTGGTTGTCGTCTCCTTGTCTTCATATAACTGACTAATCGAATTTGCTTCCGGACTCTGCCCTCGCTTAATTAAGTTTTGACAACCAACCAACGACATAACGACAGATGCTGCCAGACAACAAACTCCCCAACTCAGAAAACGTTCATTTCCTCTGGTCGCATCATTCGACTTAAATGCATTTCGAAATGTCATATCGCGCCTTCCCTGGCTCGCTCTTGCTTTCACTCAATTTAGACGCAAATCGTGCGCTAAACTATTAATTTGTGTGTGGAAATTACGTTCATTCGCAAAACGGGTCAACGTCAAACATCCGTCACTGTAAAAGAGCGCTTCGAGACGGCGCTTTAGGCAAACAAGGGGTCCGCAGACGCTAGCATTCCCCCGCAACAGCAAGCCCAAGAACTAAATTGAAGTGAGCTAGAGTCTGAATCCGACCGGAGAACGCCCGCCGCTTTTTTTGTCTTAAAATCTGCGATAGCATATAGCTTCGAGTCACTAACATTCTTTCTGCATTTCGAGCACCTAGAGATACTGAGCCCATGCAAGCACTGAAAACACTTAGTCTAATCCTGCTTACCTTTGCTTCCACACAATCAAGCCAGTTCATCGAAGCTCTTGATGCTCAAACGAATCAACGTCCAATCGCCCGCGTGTTTATTCTTGCTGGCCAATCAAATATGCAAGGCCATGCTGTAGTCGATTTGGATCACCCCGAGTATTACAACGGTGGGAAAGGCATCCTGACCACTGTAATGCGATCGCCGGAAAACCAATTACGAATGGCCCACCTTCTTAATCCGGACGACAGCTGGCGGGTGCGAGACGACGCATTTTGCTGGTATCGAACCGATAACGAACTTAAAACGGGTGGAATTTCAATCGGATTCGCGGCATACGGGGGTGAGCCCCATCATTTCGGTCCAGAAATGCAATTTGGACACGTGGTTGGCGATGCGTTCAACAGCCCAATCCTAATTATTAAAACCGCATGGGGAGGAAAAAGTCTTATGACTGACTTCCGCCCGCCAAGCTCCGGCAGGGAGGTCGGTCCGTTTTACATCCGAATGCTGGAACAGCTCGGGGAGGCGATGGAAAACGCGCCTGACAAAATTCTCGCACTTAAAAACCACGATCTTGTTATCTCCGGATTTGTTTGGCAGCAAGGCTGGAACGATATGTGCGACCAAGACGCAACCAAGGAATACACTGACAATTTAGTGAATTTCATTTCTGACATTCGTAAACAAGTTGGTGTCCCAGACATGCCTTTTGTTTTTGGCGAACTAGGCAACGGAGGTCCAAAAGCGGATGGGAGCATGAAAAAATTTCGTGATGCTCAGGCTGCCGTTGCTGCCAAAGGAATTAAAAATGTTGCCTATGTGAAAACAAGTGAATTCGCCCGCTTACCCGAAAATTCGCCCAATCAAGGTCACGGGCACCACTGGTATGGCAACGCAGAAAGCTACTTTCTACTTGGCAACGCGTTGGGGGAAGCAATGCTCCAGCTGTTAAGCGACGATGTCGATGCAGCCCGAAAACAAAAGGCGCGTGTGCTGTTGCTGGGAGATTCCATTTCAATTGGTTACACACCTACCGTCCGGAGATTATTGGCAAATGACGCCGTTGTAATCCGGCCAATGCAAAGCGAAAAAAAGCCTGAGAACTGCGCCGGCACCGACAACGGGATTGCCAACATTGACCGTTGGTTAAAGATTGATGGTGGAAACTGGGACGTCATTCATTTTAATTTTGGACTGCACGATCTTAAGCATGTTGATGCTGAAACTGGGAAAAATTCAAACCTTGCTACCGATCCCCTGCAAACTAATCCGGAGGAATACCAACAGCAATTAACAGAGATTGTGGGAAAGTTGAAAAAGACGAATGCCCAGTTGATTCTGTGCACAACAACGCCTGTCCCGGCTGGCGCCAGACCATTACGAGAAGAAACCTCACCTCCGATTTACAACGAAATTGCAATGAAAATTGCTCAGGAAAACGGCATCGAAGTTAATGATCTTTATTCATTTGCGTTAAGCCGCCTCAAGGAAATTCAACGTCCGGCCAATGTCCATTTCTCCGCAGAAGGGTCGCATGTGCTTGGCAAAAAGGTCGCGAAAGCAATCACTCAAGCGCTCGCCGAACAAAACCGGTAAACAACAATCCTGACTATTTCACGCGGCGAGCTACCGCAAAGACCAACTGTTTCTCGACCACTGACTTTGCGGTCCAGTCGAACTCAATCACCTCTTGCGTCTTCGTGATGTAACGGTTGGTAAACCCAAATACCGGCTCACCAAACTCCAGTTTCGCCATCGCCACTTTGGTCATCTCTTGGTCGTCCGGATGCACAAAATCTAAAAATGGCCGGGCCAGCAATTCGCGCTCGGTGTAGCCGAGAACCCGATTAAAGTTACCATTGATCCTGCGAAAATATCCGTCGAAACCGGCAATACAGAAAAGATCAAGCGACAATTCGAAAAACTGACTGATATCGTTTTTCAAACGGTCAAGCGCCGAGTCACTATAAATCGCCATTTCCTTTGCCAGAATCGCTGCGTCCCACGGGCGATCAGTTGGATTCGCCTGAAGGCACAGTTTCGCCAGCCGAATGAGTGCTTTGTCATAGACCGAACGATCCAGCCGAGCATACGCATCGGCCAGATTGGCGTCTTTCGCCAACTGCAAGACCTCCACCGCGCATTCTCCTAAATAGGGTGGATGACCGGTAAGGATTTCGCACAGGATTGCTCCTAAACAAAACACGTCTGTTCGCTTGTTGACGCGTTCCCCATTAGCTTGCTCCGGTGCCATGTAAGGAAGCGTACCATGGACACGTCCGTTCTCAACTGTGGTTTGCTCCGAGTAATCAGTTACCCAAAACCCCGTCGCCGACGGATGAGACACCTCTTCTGAATCAACGGACCGAGCAAGCCCCCAGTCCATCAGGTGCACTTCACCAAATTCACCAACCATTATATTGGCCGGCTTAAGATCTAGATGTATGAAATGCTGGGAGTGAGTGTAGGCCATCACCTGGCAGATATATGAAAAAACCCGCAGTAATCGTGCATCTGGATGCTCTCGATTCCTGCGTTCTCTAATCAGCGAGCCTAGCGTTTCTCCTTCAACGAGTTTCATGACGTGAAAGGGGCGGCCACCCGCGGTTCTTCCAAACTCGTATATGCGGACGACTCCCGGATGCTGCAACCTACCCATGACCTTAGCCTCCTGAATAAAGGCTTTGACCGCTTTATCAGAAGTACCATGGGCACAACTTAGCAGCTTAACTGCGACATCCCGATTCAGATCAAGATCACGGGCTCGAAAAACCACACCCATGCCGCCCCGACCAATTTCGCCGCCAAGTTGATATCGACTGGTCGCTTCAATGTATTCATCCGGATCCGCATCGATAATTTCGAAATCGTCGGAGGTTTTCGTCTCCGATAAGTTTCCATGTCTTGTTGAATCCATACGCAGCTCCGATTTTTTCCTGACAGGAATAATTAAAATCCCAAACGCTTGCCTATGAATAAAACCTGGCCGTGTGCTCTACCGACATTTTATGTGGCATAGTTTGCAGAGCAAAACAAAAACGGAAAAAACAAAATTAGCATCCCCAGCAGTCTAACTCGTTGCGCATGCTTCCCCAATCCCACACAACCAATCATAGAAATTGAGACATAGACAAATACCTATACCTCCGGTGGCAAAACTGCCGCAACAACCGGAGTCAAAGACGTACCGAAGACATGCTTTACTCAGAAGCGGCAACCCAAATACTAAACGCCATCGCTAAGTTCCACGTGGTTGCTGATAATTCGGGTGATCCGCTTTTCCCGTCAGTTCATATAGGAATCGACTCGGTTTGGTATCGCGGGGCTTTCCCCACTTCAATCGCGTCAGCGACATTGACAAGGTCAACCTTTCTTCCGCGCGCGTTACCCCGACGTAACAGAGCCGCCGTTCTTCGTCGATCGATGCATCATTTTCCAATGAACGATGATGAGGCAGAATCCCTTCCTCCAATCCCACAATATAAACCTCTGGAAACTCCAAACCCTTAGCGCTATGCATTGTCATCAACGCGATGGCATTCTTTTTTAGCTGCTTTTCCTTTTCATCGTTCGCATCCTGTTCCCCAAGCAAGAGCTTGTCGAGAAAGTCATCCAGCCTAGGTTTTGCTGCCGTTTGTTCGTATTCGCTGAGTGCATTTACAATTTGTTCCACCACCGCCCAACGCGACTCTCGCTCTTCGGGTTCGGAATAAATCCGATCAATTTCATTTCGATACCTAATATTTTGTATTAGATTTCTCGATAAATCGACTAGCGAATCATCTCCGGTTTGGCAAAGCGTTTCCTCAATTTGGGAAGCCAGATCTTCCAGACCTCGCAACGTTTTGGCATTGAGAGCCGGTCTTTCTTCAGCTCCTGTTACAAGATCCCAAAGCGAAACTTTATGGTCGATTGCGTGCTTAAGTAAAGTCTCGATCGACTTCTTACCAATTCCACGAGGCGGTGTGTTTATGATCCTCAACACAGAAACTTCATCCGGCGATCCACCGAGCAAACGCAAATAAGACAGCAGATCTTTGACCTCCTTCCGATCAAAGAACGACATCCCTCCAACCAGGATATACGGAAGCTTTGCCTTGCGCAGTTCGGTCTCAAAGATTCTTGGCTGCTCATTGGTTCGAAACAAAATAGCAAAATCACGAGGTTCACGCCCTTTTTGTTCAAGCCGTTTTCGGATGCTGTGAACAGTTTCCTGAGCCTCGACCGTTTCGTTTGGAAACTGAAGGATTGCGGGTTTCTCACCACCTGACCGAGCGGCTCGCAAAACTTTATCGTGCCTTGTCTTGTTGAACTTAATCAGCGTATTAGCAACCTCGATAATTGCCTCCGTGGAGCGGTAATTATCTTCCAGACGAACAACCTTTGCATCAGGCCAGTCACGATTAAAACTTAAAATATGCTCAACCTCGGCTCCCCTCCATCCGTAAATCGACTGATCATCATCGCCAACGACGCAAAGATTGCGATGTTCGGCCAACGCTTTGACGATCCGATACTGACTCGTGTTGGTGTCCTGATATTCGTCGACAAGAATATGATCAAACCGCGCCGCCTCGGCTGCGCGAACTGATTCATGTTCGTTGAACAGCTTTTCGGTCAACAACAACAGATCATCAAAATCAACGGCTCCCATCAACTTTAATTGCCGCTGATATCGCTTGTAACCAATCGCTGCGAGATGCTGCGCATCGGTTTCACTGGCAACCTCTGCCTGAGCTGGGCTCATCGACTTGCACTTCCAATGCCCAATCCAGTAGAGCAGTTGATTCGGCGCGAGCAGTTTATCCGAAACATTTATTTCCCGAAGTACATTTCTCGCCAGTCCTTCCTGATCGCCGCGGTTGTAGATCGCGAATTTAAGCGGATACCCAAGTGGCTCAATTTGCCGCCGTAGGATCCGGACACAAAGGGAATGAAACGTCGAAATAGTAGGGGTATGATCAACTTCATCCTTCCCCTTTTTTTTGACAGGATAAGACTTTCCCATGCTAACACCCAGCATCTTACCCAGTCGCTCTTTCATCTCGTTAGCCGCTTTATTCGTGAACGTCATTCCAAGAATGCGTTCCCCCGGCACACCGGATTTAATCAGTTTTGCAATACGAAAGGTAATTACTCGCGTCTTTCCCGTTCCGGCACCTGCCAGGACCAAAAGTGGGCCAGATAGGGTATTTACGGCTTCATACTGATCGGGATTCAGTCCACTCATTAAAATTCAAATAGATTCAGGTTTTCTAATTACCAAGCCCACAATGACAGTGAAAAGCACATGGAATTAACTTCAATCCCCGCCTAACAAGCCGAAACCGAGCTTTTTGTCGCGCCCACGCTAATGTAACGCGCGATCTCTCTTTAGATGAGGGGGGCGGGAGATGCGGGGTCGCTATTGACCATCAGTTCAAAACGCCCGTATACTGCGTTTTTGAAAAATTTCCCCCAAAGCATGCGGTCGAATTCCGACCCATCCACGAGACAGGCGACCAGCCCCAATGGCCAAGAAAAATAAAAGAAAATTCGGAAAACCACCGGTTGAAGAAGTCGAAGAACTGACAGCAGCCGAGCAGTTCTACGAGAGAATCAAACCGCACATCACGACCATCGTTCTGGTTATGATCGCAGGAACCCTCGGTTTTATTGCCATCGTTTTCTTAATTAACAGTAGTCTCGCAAAATCAGAAGGGGAGTGGCGGGCACTCGCGCAGGCGTCTTCAATGTCGTACGTTTCAGGGGACTTCAACGCCCTCGATATTGTTTCGGACGAATACGGCGACACCAAAGCAGGCCTATGGGCGCTGCAAATGTCGGCAGACAACCGACTGCAAAACGGCGTAACAGAAATGATGGTCGACAAGATTGCGGCTCAGCAACTTTTGGAAAAGGCTCGCGACGATTTTCAAAAAATAGTTAACGCGCCGCAGGCCAACAAGACTTCGATGCTGCACCTTCGTTCACTTTATTCTCTCGCTTATTGCCTTGAGACACTCGGAGATCTGTCCGCTGCAAACAAGAATTACGAAACGCTGATTGCTGAAGCAAACGAATCCGCATTCGCTGATTTAGCTCAGCAAGGACTCGAACGAACCGCAGATAAACGATACGCAACGCTTTATGAAAAGTTTAAGAATTACGAAAAAGTTGAAATAGGCGAAGCCCCGGGTGCAGAACTTCCCAATCGCCCTTCGCTCGAACTTCCTCCGGAATTAGAGGCACCCAATAATGATTTTGTGCCAAAAAATCTAGAGAAACCAGCAGAAGAGAAACCAGCAGAAGAGAAACCAGCAGAAGAGAAACCAGCAGAAGAGCTAAAGAAAGCCCAAGGCGAACAACCTGCCGCTGAAAAAGATAAAACACCCTAAAATCGACCAATCCATCGGTCGATCCGGCTTAAAAAAACCAAGGATTCGGTTCAACAGTGGAAACTGCTTGAATGGAGTCCTTTTTTTATGAACTTTTTTCTCCGCCAATTGATCTTCCGAATTATTTTTTTTGAACCGGTTGCCCGCGTCTTTGACCGCTGTATCATCCACGACCCTCTCGGACTCTACGGCGAGCGTCTTGCTGCAAGACATCTATTGAAACAGGGGTATTATATTACTTCCCAACGGTTCTTAGTTCGTTATGGTGAGATTGACTTAGTTGCCGTCGATCGAAACACGATCGTCTTTGTTGAAGTCAAAACTCGCAGTCGGATCAACAACAGTATCCCCGCAGAATCTGTGGGAATAGCGAAACAGGCCCGAATCGTCCGAGCCGCCAAGCATTATTTAAAGCAGTATCATCTCACGGAATGCCAAACCCGGTTTGACGTCATCGCAGTTCTTTGTTCGGCTCCGGGCGCAAGGGCGGTGACCACCCATTATAAACATGCGTTCGAACCGCACGCCTCGTTTGAAATTTTTTAGCCAACAAAACATCTAAAAATACAAATTGCTCCTGCTCGAGAACCTCATGCCTGAAAAACGTTATACTATTGAAAACTTCGAACAACTGAAAAGTCAGGATTGCCCCTGCGGCCTCGCAAAGAGAGCTTTCACTACTGAGCCAGAAAAAACTGCGACTATACACCTCGTTGAAATCAGTCAAAACTCCCGCGTTCACTATCACAAACGAACAACTGAAATTTATTACATTCTAGAGGGCAGCGGACAAATTGAGTTGGATGGTGAGTTGTTTAATGTAGAAACTGGCATGACCATCATGATCAAACCGGAATGCCGCCATCGAGCCTTAGGTAAAATGAAAATACTCAACATACCCATCCCGGCGTTTGACCCGGAGGACGAATTTTTTGACACCGAATTTAACTCAGCCAACACGTTAAACAGAAACTCCGACTAACCCAAAACGGATGGCATCGAAAACGCGTTCAAAACGGCTGGGTGAAGGAGCTATTGACGATCGTTGTTATTTGAGAAGCATTCAACTCCGTACCATCATTCATCAGATTGTTGCTAGTGGACACGTGATTGAGACCTAAATTATGTCCAATTTCATGAGCGACTACTCGAGCCACTACATCTCTTCCCCCGAGAAAGCCTGGCAAATTATCACCAACATGCATCGTGATTCCATTACTTGCTAAATAGGCTAAGCCGTTCGCTGTATTTTCCGTCGTATCAGCAAATCCGGCGGCAATTTCAACGAAGTACATATCAATAATCAAACTGGATGAATCGCCAACCCCTGCAGCATCACCGGCATTAACAATTGTCGTAAGGTCGCTGTTCGGCCGAGTCCCGCCATTACCAATGTTCGCGAACGTATTGTTATAAGTTTGTGGAGACAGCCACTCAACATCCACTTGAGCTTGCAGATAAATCTCATCAACCAACCGTTTGATCTCTGCTTCTTCTACCGCCGTTCCCAGGAACTCCGCGGTGTTCGAGCCATCTGTATTTGAAACAATGATTGGATTTATCGTAACGCGCTCGATCACATCGGCTTGAGCTACGCGATCGCCATCTGTGAATCGAAAGTTTTCCGTAGCATTGGCGAGATCAGTCCCCTCGACGTCGAGGGTATCGTCGACCACCAATTCATCACCGTTTAAGGTGATATTGAATCTACCAAACGCAAAACCAAAAACGACGTAATCAATACCGTCGCCTGCATCAACGGCGTCATCGCCAAATCCCGGGATAATGTAGTCATTGCCACCTCCCCCGGAAATTGTATCATCGCCCAACTGACCGGCTAAATAATCATTGCCAGCACCACTGATAAGAGAATCGCTCCCATTTTGACCGTGCATTCGATTTTCGCCGTCGCCGCCGGTTACCTGATCGTCACCATCACCGCCATAAAAAATATTCAATCCCAAGCCGCCCGAAAGAACGTCGTTCCCCGTCCCGCCAAGAACTAAATCAGCGTCAGCAGGATCCGTAGCACCGGGCAATCCTCCATCACCTAAACTGACCACATCATCCCCGCCAAGAGGAAATACTTGATCGGCACCATCTCCCCCAAAAATTATATCTACCTCCGAACCGCCAAAAATCAAATCAGCGCCCTCATCTCCGAACAGCCGATTTAACCCTTCTCCTCCAAAAACCCTGTCATTTCCTATACCACCTTCTATTTCATCTGCGCCTGGCCCGCCTATCAAACGATCGTCACCGCCATCGCCGGCAATAGTATCGTCCCCGTCACCACCATTGACTACATCGATTCCAATGCCGCCTATCAGCGTATCGTTTCCACCGTTACCAAGAATCAGACTTTCGACCGGAGTTTCATTAACGAACTCATCATCTCCGTCAAACCCAATAAAGATGACCTTGGATACAGCTGATTTGGAAAAACTTTGATCTTCAAAACCATCCAAGCGCGCTCGATAAGTTTCACCACTCGCCTCAAAAAACCCACCAACATTCGCCAGTGCATCTCCGGCAATCGTCACTTCGCCAGACGAAAAATAAATGCCGGCCAATAAGTTTCGAGATTCTAAGTGTTGAAAGCTCAAATTGTTTAACTTGGCAGCACGCCTGCGATTTCCAGATTGTGTTCTTTGCTGTTTCGCTCGCTTAATCGCCGCCTTGAAAAAATTCATCATCATCTTGAACCCTGTTTCCGGTCGATTTCCATCAATTGCCTTTTCTCAAACGTACCATATTAAATAGAGGACGTTTAACAAATACTGGATTCCCCAGTGGATGCCGTGTGGAACAAAACTTGATCAATGCCAGCACCTCTTCCAACAACGCGACGTTTTTGTTCCCCCTTTTGAATCGCCAATAAAGCTCTTGCTGTCCATATCGCCTTCCCTATTGGTGGTAACAACCAGAGAGCTCGCAAAAATAATTGCAGCTATCGTCGCCTAGAACGCAACGAAAGCCAGTTCAGTCCAGTCTCTGTTTACAAAAACAAACGTTTTTCATGAACGATTACTTGTCCATTACTTTTGCGAGCTCGATGCACCAGCTCCTCACCTTCTCCTCGATGTGCATAAACTGCCTCTCCGGGACTAACGTGTCGATTCCAGTATTTCTGGAAAACGGTCACATCAGATTTATTTTTCGCCAAAGCGGTGGGGACAGCATGGTACATCGCTATTTCGGTTTTCGTCTTTTCAAAGTAGTGCCCCAGCAACTCAGGAAGAAGACTCGACAACCAAGTTTCGTAACGGCGTTTTACCTGCCGAGGGATTAGATAGCGGGGGCGGTCAATCGGCCCAAGCAGTTCTTTCATCGCTTGGCTAAACTGCCCCCCCTCGTTCGAATTAGATTCTTCTAGAAATACGCGAACATACCCGCCAGTCAATTGACCTAATCGATATCGCAATCCAGATCGAAAATAACCAAGCTCAACAAAACTGAGCATGACCGCTTCGGCCATCGCAGACGTAAGTGACTCCTCAGTCCAAATCTGTTTCTTTCTAATTCCGACAGGAAACCCAAATTCTCTATTTGAGGTTTTTATTTCAATTGCACTAATCGGCTTAGCAAGATAGGGATGACCAATCTTCCACAATTCCCGAACGTGATCCCGGTTTCGACTACGCATTAACATCTCGGAATTAATTACCGACGCGGCTCCAAGTACGCCTTCAGGTTTCACCTCCGTAAAAGCTGGATGAACATGCCCAACCCCCATTTCGATCACCCCATCATCACTCACTCCGTAAAGATGCTGATGCTTATCCTTAAAGCGTCGGTAATCATCAAACCCTTTATTGAATTCCGGTGCTAGACACACCACATCCCAATTGTTTGCCAATTTGTCTTCCCAAGCAGGATCAAGCCGAAAGGATCGGCCTCGCAACTGATTGATACTCATCTTGGTAGTGACGGTCGTTAAATCAATCAGGACGTTGATTTTGTTTGCGTCCCAACCTTCCCCCAATAATCCCCGAGTTCCAATTAAACAGCGAGTCAATCCTTTTTGAAATAAACTAGTAATCATCTCAACGTATACTCGGGGCGCCCAGTCTGAACCCGCACCACTAATTTGACGAAACCCTGCCTTTTCCTCCGAGGATAATGAAACCGTCAAATCGCGACTCGCCAGCCAATCGCGACAGTCTTTAAGAAAGGCCTCTTCTATTTCATCATCAATCAAAATTGACGTGCCTGTCAAAAGAATCGGATCTAAAAGGTCTGTCTTCGGGTCACTCAATACAGATTTAAATGCCGCGATTGCTCCTCCCGTTTCACGATCCATTAAGTCTTTTAATTCTGATGTGACTGCGGAAGACCTTTCGAAATCAGCGATAACAACGGCTCGCAGCTTTTTGTCCAGATTATCCATTTCCTGTTTGAGAATAGGCACTAACGCGTCAGACTTACTTTTCGAATAAGCAAGAACCCTGCCAACCGGCGAGACACAGGGACGGGTTCCTGTTTCAGTCACCTGAAAACCAAGCGTTCTCAGACTCTGGGTCAGCTTCTCGCCCACCTCCTGTAACGAAAGTTGACCTGAACGTCTCAAAAAATAACGAATGAATCGATCCAATACGGAAACCCAGTACTCCAATGGAGGTACAACCGACGGTAGCTCCTCAACACCCAATTCAGGCACATTGGGCGGTAATTCCATTCCGCGGCTAACCAAAAATTGTCTGGCAGCGAGCGAAAATACCGGATCACGGCGTTCAAAATTCGCCCAACTGGTCGCCGTACCAACAGGCAAGGTCAACTCCGAGAGTGTTCCTCTAATCCAATCCGGTAAATTCACGGGAACGGGAGCAGAGCAGGGGGGACTCTCTTCAGGTAAACGCTCTGACCGGCTCATTAAAAAATCGCAATCACAAACCTCGTCGATTAATTCGCTCAACTGCTTATCTGCCGTCGCAATAAATTGTAACTCACTGTTGGTCGGACGTACAAAATAGGCCAAGTCCTGATAAGGAGCTAAGTAGCCATCTTTCACAACCGCAGGAACGGGCACGTCAAAATCAACTGGCCCAAAAAATTGATCGTACCGCTCAACGTCACGATCGTCTTTCCCCTTTCGATCTGGTGGAGTCGCAGTTAAGCCCAGAACAATCGGATCGCCAAGCATCGACATTGCATCGGCCAAAACCCGCCCCCAATGCCCGAGTAGATGATGGCACTCATCTAAAATGATTAACCCCACGTCCAGCTCAACCAATCGATTTAGCGTTTCACGACTGGACCGATGCAATAACGAAACAGAATCTCCATCGCGGGCGACTTCGTCACGGACTTTCTTTTTGAAACCACTGATCTGTTTTTGATAATACCCCGGGTTCTTTTCTCGAAGATCTTCGATCCACCAGTTCGCCTCCTCGAAGGTCGCAACTTGATTTTCTTCGATTAACTTATTCCGCCATAATTCAAGGCCCGATTGATCAATCTCACTCAGTCCACGCGAGGGCAACGTCACCGATTGATAGGTTAGCGAAGTCAGCAATTCAGGCTTTCGCGGATCAGTGGAAACATCGGCTACAGGATCGCCATTGATTTTGAAGAGATCGACGCGAGCGGCCCATTGTGATTGAATTGCAGAATTCGGCGATAGAACAAGACACGGCTTGCGCACCAACTCCGCCCACAAGTAAAGCCCCAGCACCGTCTTGCCGGATCCTGGTGGCGCGACGATATGTAGACGACGCTGGCCTTGAGACAATTGCTTCTTAGCAATTTCAAATACGTCTTGCTGTGATGGCCTTAACTGGCCAGCAAACTCAATTTTTGGAAAAACTGAATCGCCCACTCGTTCCTCGAATTCTAAACATCCATTTCAATGAGACTGCCTGCAAGACAATCTACGAGTGACCTGGCCATCGGCTTAACCGTTCCTGATTTTTTCAACTCTCACTGCACAAACTTTATATTCACCCGTACCCGTCACTTGATCCCCCGCATCGTTGGTTAAGAGATTGGCCCTGGATTCGGAAAAATGCATCGGCATCCAGATACACCCGGGTCGCATACGTGGAGACACCCACACTTCTGCTTCTACCTCACCTCGACGAGACAATACGCGAACCGTTTCCCCGTGCACCAGATCCAACTTTCTCGCGTCACTGCGATGCATTTCAATAAAATTATTGCGTTGTTTTGCAACTGGACCTGCATCTCGCCGTGTCTGCGTAGCACTATTGTAATGGTAAAGTGTACGGCCCGTCGAAAGCACCAATGGGTATTCGTTGTCTGGCAGTTCTGCACTCGGGCGATAGTCAACCACTTGAAATGGCGCTCGGCCGATCATGGGGCCATCGATATGTAACGTTGGCGTACCCGGATGTAATTCATCCGGACATGGCCACTGGAGCCCTGCCACATTATCCTCCAGTCGTTGGTGAGAAATTCCTGCTATCTTAGGTGTCAATGATGCGTACTCAGTAAAAACTTCACCCGCATCTTTATAATTTGGCATTGGATAACCAGCCGATCGAGCAACGTCACACAAGATCTGCCAATCTTCGCGCGCCTCACCAGGCGGGTTCACTGACTTGCGAACTCGCTGCACCCTACGATCACTATTGGTAAAAACTCCATCTTTTTCGGCAAAGCAGGCACCTGGCAGAATAACATCGGCAAACCGCGTCGTCTCATTGTGAAAGATCTCCTGACAAACGACGAATTCGCAATTATTTAATCCGACTTCTACTTTGGTAACATTTGGTTCAGAAATCACAATGTCTTCACCCATCACATAGACGGCCTTAAGATTGCCGACCGCCATTTCCTTCATCATGACATTGAGATTCATGCCGTTATTTGGCGATAAATCTACACCCCAGGCACTCTCAAATCTCTCTCGAACTTCAGAATCCGTAACGGGTTGATACCCCGGATAAAAGATGGGGGTCGCGCCCGCATCATTGGCACCCTGGACGTTGTTTTGCCCCCTCAATGGGTTCATCCCCGCCGAACGAACACCTAGATGCCCGGTCATTAGCACTAGATTCGCCAAACAATAAACGTTGTCGGTGCCGTGCGTATGCTCGGTAATCCCTAAAGTGTAGTAGATACCGGCATGTTTTGTAGTTGCGTAAAGACGCGCTGCCAGCCGAATATCGTCTGCGGGAACTCCCGTAATTTCTTCTGCCTTTTCGGGATTGTACTTCGCCACCTTTTCCGCCATCGCATCAAAACCAACCGTATTGGCTTCAATAAAATCGCGATCATGAAGCCCTTCCGCAATAATCACGTGCGCCATTGATGACAACAGCCAAACATCTGTCCCAGGCTTCAATTGAAGATGCAAATCCGCCATCTCCGCCAACCAGATTTCACGAGGATCCGCAACAATTAATTTCGCGCCTTTCTGCCGTGCCCGCTTCATTTCCATCGCGATGATCGGGTGCGCTTCGGTCGTATTCGAACCGATCACAAACATTAACTCAGAGTCACGTATTTCATCGATCGAATTAGTCATGGCTCCCGCTCCGAACATTGTCACCAGACCGGCGACGGTGGGAGCATGTCAGGTGGCTGCACACTGATGGACATTGTTAGTTCCAAAAACAGCTCTCGACAATTTCTGCATAAGGTAATTTTCTTCTCCGGTACACCGTGAAGATGAAATGAAGCCAAGCGAATCTGCTCCATGCTTTTCCTTTACCGCATTTAAACCGCTGGCAACTGTTGTTAACGCCTCCTCCCAGGTAGCGGGATATAATTCCCCGTCCGCTCCGCGTACTAAAGGCGTTGTGATCCGATCTTCGTGATGAATGAAATCATAGGCAAACCTCCCTTTCACACAGAGATTCCCGTCATTTAACGTCTCCCCCGGTTCCGGACTCGTAATTTTTACAACGCGATCATTGTGCGTATGCAGATCAAGCTGACAGCCAACTCCACAAAAATTACACGTCGAACGAGTCACTTCGGTTTCAAGCGTTACGAGATTCGCAGGCGCTTTCTTCTCAATCAAAGCTCCCGTCGGGCAGGTCGCAATGCAACCGCCACACAGCTCACAGGTGGTGTCAAGAAGCCCACGATTACCAGCAGTGGCAATCGTCGTCTCACCACCACGATTGGATAAGGTAATCGCGTTAACTGCTTCAACCTCATCGCAATAACGCGTACACCGGGCACATAGAATGCAAAGTTCCGGATTGAATTCAATATATGGATTCACGTCCTCTGGACGACCTGCGCGAGGAGCGTTCACAGGCTCAAGTGGTAATGGATCAATCGCCTTGCACAGTTCTCTCAACTGGTTGCCGTTCCCTGTCGCTACGGGCAGACCAGTTTCATCCAACTGATGATCAGCCATATACATGCTGTAGAGAATCGTCCGGTGCTTCTCGATCCGATCCGATTCTGTTGTCACCTTCATTTCGGGCTGAACTTTCCAAGCGCACCCAGGTTGTAATCTTCGCTGCCCCTCAACTTCAACTAAACAGACGCGACAGGCCCCCGCCGGCTCGAGTCGGGTGTCGTGGCAAAGCGTTGGAATTTCGATCCCCTCGCGCCGCGCAACATCGACAACGGTCTCTCCAAAAATCGCCCGGCAAGATTTGCCATTAATTTCAATTGAAAACGTCTCGACGCGTTTTTGATTCGGATAATTCATTGGCTTATTCTTGATGGTGATTAATTACAAACCGTCTCAATCTTAGTGATTACAAATTCAATCTCTGGTTTTAAAGGCATCGGGAAAATGTTTCCGCGCCGATTCCAAGGGCTTCGCCGCTACCATACCAAGTCCGCAAATCGAGCCTTCTTCCATTTCCCAGCCGACATCGCCCGTTAATTCCAACGATACCGGATCCCCCAACTGGATAAATTGATCCACTTGCCGTCTGATATACTGCGTTCCAATTCGACAAGGCGCGCACTGGCCACAACTCTCACGCTCAAAAAACTCCAATTGCCAGGCTGCCGCCTTGGCCATATCGACAGTATCGTTAATCACCACAACGCCTGCGCTGCCCAACATCGAACCCGCATCAGCAAGGTGTTTATAATCTAATGGCAACGCCCGCTCCGAGATCGGAAGAAACCCCGAAGATGCGCCGCCCGGCGAAAATGCAATTGGATTTCCTACATACCCTCCAGCGGCGTCCGCCAACTCATCGAGCGACACACCCAACGGCAACTCGTAAACTCCGGGGGCAACGACGTGCCCGGAAATACAATAGAGCTTACTTCCGGCTTCGGTTTTCCCAAGCTTCCGAAACCATTCTCCTCCCCGATGAATAATCGCCGGCACGCACGCAATGGTCTCAACGTTATGAATCAAACTCGGCTTACCTCGAAAACCGGATTCGGTAGGGTAGGGCGGCTTCAACCGTGGCATTCCCCGCTTGCCCTCAAGTGATTCCAGCAAAGCTGTCTCTTCTCCACAGATATAAGCACCGTGCCCTTTAACGATTGTAAATTCAAAATCTTTAAGTGCGTCTTTTGACTCCTCCAATGCACGTTCGATCGCACGATATTCGTTCGTATATTCTCCCCGTATGTAAATATAAATTTGGTTTGACTCGATCACGAAAGCGGCGATTGCAAGCCCCTCTAACATTTTGTGGCTTTGACGGAGAATCAATTCACGATCTTTGAATGTCCCCGGTTCGGCTTCATCCGCATTGCAAATAACATAACGCTCCGTTTCAGCTTGCTGGCGAACCGAAGTCCACTTGAAATGGGCTGGAAACCCGGCCCCGCCGCGTCCCTGAAGACCGGATGCTTCCAAAACTGCGATGACATCCTCGGGATTCATCTCTCTGACTTTTGCCAACGCCGAGTAATTCAAATCGACGTCGCCCGCAAGATTCATAGCCAGGTCATTCGGTGGAGAAATAGCGGTTTGGTGTTTCGCGTAAGTCACCAATTCCATATCTTCGTCGAGCGAAGCGGGAGCTAAATCGCATTGCCCCAAACAACTTACCCGCTCCACCGACTTCCCCGCAGCGGCCAGTTCAGTTGCCAGAGAATCAGCACCAAACATCTGACAGGTCAGGCCGTCACATAAACGAATCCTCTTCCCCGGTTCACGAAGCAGAGTATAAAACAAGCCGGTTCCCCAGATATCGGCTTCGGCTATTCCCGTCTGCCTGTGAACCTCTCTTACCGATTCCTCTGTTACTCCCCCCGCATGCTCAAGCAGTTCAATGATTTTCTCACGATTGGCATTCGGTTTTTGCATAACTAGTCCTGTAATAGTGTTCCCTTTAGGATATAAGAATAATGCAGTTCATGCACCGTTAATTTGCCGCAATAAATTCGACCACCGTCGTGTTTTTCTCGAATGGACGCCCCTTTGAATCGAAATCTAAAAAACTTCTCACGAATCGTCATCAAAATTGGCTCCGCGCTGCTGGTAGATTCAGACAATAATTTGCGAGAAACCTGGCTAAACTCACTCGTCGATGACGTGGCGAGCCTTGTCCATTCTGGCAAGGAGGTTCTCATTGTTTCGTCGGGAGCCATCGCGCTCGGACGAAACCAATTAAGCTCCCTCCAAAAACCCGAGCAACTAAAACTTGAAGAAAGCCAGGCCGCCGCCGCTATTGGACAAATCGAACTAAGCCGCGCCTACAACGAATCACTCAACCAACATCAACTATCTTGCGGACAGATCTTACTTACTCTTGGAGATACCGAGACGCGACGGCGCTACCTTAATGCGAGAGCGACAATTAACACATTACTGCAATCAAGAGTCATTCCGATCATCAACGAAAATGACTCAGTCGCGACTGCTGAAATTCGCTACGGAGATAATGACCGACTCGCCGCTAGAGTTGCTTCAATGGTCAACGCAGATTTGCTGATCCTGCTATCTGATATCGATGGACTTTACTCGGAACCACCCACTTCCAACCCCAACGCAACGTTCTTGGACGAAGTCACCACCATTACTTCCGAAATTGAGAATATGGCAGGGGATTCAACCAATCATAATTCCAGAGGAGGGATGAAAACAAAAATTGAAGCGGCAAAAATTGCGACGTCGTCGGGCACCACTATGCTCATCGGTTCTGGCAAGCCTCACAACCCAATCAATGCTATCGCCGAGGGGGCACGAGCGACATGGTTCGCCCCCGCCAACAACCCTATCAACGATCGAAAAAAATGGATCGCGGGTGGCCTCGATGCACTAGGTTTGATTGTAGTGGATTCCGGAGCAATTGACGCGTTGCGATCTGGAAAGAGCCTTTTACCCGCAGGAGTAACCCAAGTCACTGGAAATTTCTCACGTGGAGACACAGTCGAAATTGCCGACGTTGAGGGTACTCAAATAGGCCGCGGACTGATCGAATATGATTCAAAAGAAGCACGCGAAATAACGGGGCTTCAAAGCATTGAAATTCGAGAACTACTTCGCCAGCCCATTCGCTCGACGATGATTCACCGTGACAACCTAGTGTTAAATCCCTAAATTCATCAAGCGGCGAAGATTATATGACGTCAACTGGCACCTCCTAGATCCTTCGGAACACTTCTTTTCACGCCCGTTCCATTCGCAAACTCATCACCACTGGATTACTGCACAAGTCTAAATAACTTAAGATGATGGTCGGAAAATTTTTCATTAATCGCGTTATCATTTACCCCTTAGATAGTAGATCGCTATGAACATTGTTCAAACGATGGAAGAATTGGGTCAGCGTGCCCGAGCCTCGGCAAGGATTCTGGCCACAACTGACGACCTCGCCAAATCAAAGGCCATCCGGTCTGCAGCTACAATAATTCTAAAACAATCTAAGCAAATTTTGATTGCGAATCGACGCGACCAAGATGCGGCGGAAGAAGCTGATCTGCCGTCTGCGATGCTGGATCGACTAAAACTAAATGAAACGAGGATCGAGAGCATTGCAACAGGTTTGAACGCGATCGCCGATCTTCCCAATCCTGTTGGTGAAGTGATTTCTACGACGGAACGTCCCAATGGCCTCCGCATTGAACGCGTACGTACACCGCTCGGTGTCATCGGAGTCATCTACGAAAGCCGACCCAACGTTACTGCTGACGCGGGGGCACTCTGTTTAAAATCCGGAAATGCCGTTATTCTTCGAGGCGGTAGTGACTCCCACTATTCCTCTCAAGCAATCCACCAATGCCTTATAGAAGGTCTTCGCTCGGCGAATCTCCCCGTCGCCTCCATTCAATTGGTTCCCACCACTGATCGGGCTGCAGTCGGTGAGATGTTAAAAGGTCTGAATAGCAACCTCGACGTTCTCGTTCCTCGCGGAGGTAAAAGCTTGGTCTCTCGAGTCCAAAATGAATCCCGCATACCTGTTTTCGCTCACCTCGATGGTATTTGCCACGTCTACGTCGACCGCGAAGCCACTCTGGAAATGGCTCTTGAGATTGTTTTGAATTCAAAAATGCGACGGCCTGGTATTTGTGGAGCGGCGGAAACACTTCTGATCGACAAGTCTTGGCCTGACCAACATGTACGGGAGTTAGTCACAAGTCTCCAGCAGGCCGGGTGTGAAGTACGAGCAGACGCATTGATACGCAAAAACGTCGACGGTTGCCTGGCTGCCGACGAGTCCGATTGGAAAACCGAATACCTTGACGCAATCATCTCGATCAAACTCGTCAATGGTCTAGACGAGGCAATTGAACATATCAACCAATACAGTTCCCACCATACCGAATCGATCGTTACCGCAAACGATGAAAACGCTGCCCGATTTTTAAAAGAAATTGATTCAGCAATCCTTTTGCATAATGCTTCAACTCAATTTGCCGATGGTGGGGAATTTGGGATGGGGGCCGAAATCGGAATTGCAACCGGAAAGATGCATGCCCGCGGCCCAGTAGGTGTTGAACAACTGACTTGTTTTAACTACCGCGTGCATGGCTCCGGGCAGATACGCCCCAGTTAAAAATCTGAACCTAATTGATCTTCACCGGAGTATATATTGAATCGCTCTGCTGAAGTAAAGCCGATCAAGATCATATTGAATTCTCTAGCGAGTTCGACAGCCAAACTGGACGGGGCGCCTACGGCCACCAGCATTGGAATTCTCGCGACAATCGCCTTTTGCATCAATTCGAAACTGGCTCTCCCGCTGACAACCAAGAGATGTCCGCTTAAACACAGCTCTCCCGTTTGGTCGGATTTCGCCAGAATCTGTGCCCCGATTAATTTATCCACTGCGTTATGCCGCCCCACATCTTCCCGAGCAGCCACAAACTTTCCCTTAAGATCAAATAGCCCGGATGCGTGTAAACCACCCGTCACGTCAAACACTCCCTGATGTATACGTAACTTATCAGGCAGCTTAAAAATCAAATCTCGTTCGATCGTTACAGATTCAGTAATGGGTTTAACATCTTGGTTTCTCAAGGTCTCCAAACTCGCCTTCCCACAGACGCCGCAACTGGAGGTTGCATAAAAATGTCGCTGAAATTTCGCCGGATCGAATTCCGCAGATTCACTCAATTCCACAAAAATCGAATTGCCGACGTCGCCCCCCTCCGGGATTGCACCATCGGATTCAAATCCAACCAAATCACTAGGCGATTTAATAATGCCCTCGGATAATAGAAAACCGGCAGCCAATTCTGAATCGTTTCCAGGTGTTCTCATCGTAATGGAAACATTTTTACTACGTCTCTCTCCGGCGGAGCCAAAGACGACACGTATTTCCAACGGCTCTTCCGTCGCAATTTTGTCACTGAATCGCACAACCTGGCCACGTTGAAATTTCGAGATCTCGAATTCTTTATTCTGCAATGCCATCAGCTTTTCACTTAATCATTGTTTTGCAAGAGTAACACCGCAACGCTCAAATCCAACACTAAATATGCCAAGACTATTGGTTCGCCTCATTATTATCTCCAAAATCGACTTCTACGGACGTTTCACTGGATTTCAGCGAGTCTTTCAAATCCGCATTCATTTTTTCAAGATCGACTCCGACTGACCAATTTAACAATGCCGCCACACTCGAATAGTCATCACTCCAATGGACAGGTGAAATACCCTCCGCCCAATCCCGCTTTAGCGATTGCACCTTCTCCGAATTTGTAAAATCGCTACTTTTTGTCATCAATACCCAACGGGTATTCAGACGTCCGTCGGGCGATTGGTAATCAACCAAAATGGGTGTTAGGCCGTTTCTACGAGATTGGTCAAGGATAACCGGTCGTAAATCAATAAATCGATTCGTAATATGCGCGACCAAGACTCCGCCGGGTTTGAGTCGATTTAAATAGAGCTCGAAACATTCAGTTGTCAGTAAGTGAATTGGAATGGAATCACTTGAAAATGCATCAATAAAAATTAGATCGTATGGTTCACTATCACCCGAATCCATCTCCTTCTGCAATTGAAGGCGCCCATCACCAAGTTTAACCCGCGAATCTCCTGCCGAATTTTTTAGGAAACTAAAATGGTCTTCCGCAATATCAACTACCATTGGGTTAATTTCAAAAAAGACCATTTGATCACCCGGTTCCAGCCAAGTTGTCATCGCGCCTGCCCCTAGCCCCAGCACCGCAACGTTGAGACTTTCATCGGAAATTTCACGACTGGCCTCAAACGCGACACCTACGCCGCTTTCAGGAACATAATAGCTAATATGATCCAATTCTTTTCCGGTCCCGACCTTCTGCCCGCCGTGTTCGACGCGTCCGTTAATGAACTGACGGTAACCATCTTTTTCTACAACAGAAACGAGACCATACTCATTTCGACCTCGGAAAACTAACCCTTCCTGATAACTTGGATCCAGGAAATACACAGCGCTCGATAGGACGACAGCAAGCACAACAAAAACTGCCATTGCTGAGCCGTATTTTAAAAGTTTAATACTTGGAGAATTGGTCTCGGC
This sequence comes from Mariniblastus sp., assembly GCA_011523945.1. Taxonomy (GTDB): domain Bacteria; phylum Planctomycetota; class Planctomycetia; order Pirellulales; family Pirellulaceae; genus Mariniblastus. The sequence goes on from WTFU01000048.1 coordinate 51,744, forward strand.
TCCGGTTCCTGTCGGCAAGATGAGAACACAGAGAACGACGAGTAAACTTACGATTAGGCCGACGTGAAATTCTAAAAACCCTGAAAAAATCTGCGGTGCCAGAATACAGACGAAAACGCCTCCAGCAGCCCCACCAAAAGCAACCACAAGATAAAAACTCGTTAAGTAATCGGGCGCCGGTTTGGAACGTTCGAGCTCGCCGTGACAGACCATACTTGCAGAGAAACAAACGGTAGATAACGCAATGATTTGAAACGCTAGACCAGTGAATAGCCCGAGATGCACCAGGCCAATAGCGACAACCGACCCAACAACAACCAGCGGCATAAAAACTAAACGCCGATAGATTGCCGGCCGGTCAAAACAGATAATAAACGACAACAGATAGAGACTTAGCGGCAATATCCACAGAAAGGGGATGGAGGCCACTTCTTGACACAATAAATTGGTGGTTGCTAACAACATGATCGAAGCGGTGCCTGCGAGAATGAACCAGACCAATGTCAGGATCAAACATGGCCGAGTGAGTTTAAACGACTTTCCGTCCTCATCGGCCAGTTTGGAAAAATCAGCACCAGGCCAAGTTTTCAAATGGACGGTCTGCCATCCGCTCCAACAACAAATGATCGAGAAACAATAAAAACCGATCGTCCAGAATAGCGCCTGGCTGTCCATCGGCAAATATCTCTCCACGAGAAACGGATAGGTTACTAATGCCAAAATCGACCCTAAATTCGAAAGGGCATAAAGCCGATAGGGGGATTGCCCCTGATGCGAACACGCTTGCCACGCTTGAATTAACGGTCCCGTACTAGAGAGAACAAAGAATGACAGACCAATCGTGCATCCGAGAACCCGAATAATTTCAAGTGTTAGATTTCCGTCGCCGGTGGGTCGCAAACTGTCCGGTGGTATCACAGATACAGTTCCCGAAGCGATCAACAACAGCCCAAGATGCAACAACCAATTAATACGCGGAGAAACGAAGCGCCGCATTAAATGGGCGTAAAGATAACCAAGCAACAAGAGTGTCTGGAAGAACATCATACATGTCGTCCAAACCGCTGCCGTTCCACCAAACCAAGGCAAAATAAATCGTGCGATCATTGGCTGTATCTGGAACAGCAGGAACGCACTTAGAAAAATTGTCAGACAATACCGGATCATGGTTTTATCGTAAAGCTCTCAGCCATCCACCAAAAGATGCCTCGAAAACGATTTATCAGAAATACTGAAAGAATCAGATACTGAAAAACCCATCGCAACCAGCAATTTCGATCGGCACGATAAAAATTGACTCCAATACAACAGCCGAACCGTTTGTGAACCTTATCACTTGTCTTAAAAAATGGTTTATTCCCCGGTCATCCCCGCCGTTTTTTAGTCCCCCAACCAACGCCAGTCAGCGACACTCCGAAATCGCGACTGACGAAGGGGTTGAATCAAAACTAATCAACAAGTACCGGTGAGGTAAAAGCATTCTTAATTAGATTTTCAACTTCGCTTAGATCCGGATGGGGCCTTAAATCCCCGTCATATAGATAAGATTTTCGAACAGTGATTGATGAGGTTTTACTTCCATTCCACGACGAATTAACAACCTGCACGACGCCCCAGCCAACGATGTCAAAAGTTAAGTTCCCGCCCGAACCTTCCAGGTGATCAAATAACGGAACTAATTTACTCTCGCCATGCGCCGCAAGCACAGCGGATTTGATTCCTGCCGAAAAACCGGGGTCACCGGAAAGCGTAATTTGGTCCTGACTATCGATGTATTCATTCGTTGATATCCTGCCGTTTTCGGCGAGGCTATCCAAGTCCTCCTGCCTCAGACCGACGTTAATTTGATCTACCAATTCCGACGTCGAATTACTGTCAGAACCGACATTGACGGTTCCCCAGTTGCCGGGAATTTCATTTCCGGCTTCATCTTCTATCCTTCCGTTACCATAGATCGACCAAATCGACTCGTCCGCCTGCTGATCCCAAACTGAGACCGGAATCCCGACCGGCAGAATATCGGCGCCTTCGGTCAAGAGTTTTGCCTTTTGCAAAACTGCTGTGCTGGTAACCGAAACGTCCGTTGTCTGGTTTCCAAAGAGCTTGGCAAAGAACAGCGACACTGATGAGTTAGCTAAATCGTCTCGCCGTAAAGTCAGCACCACCGTGTCGTAAACCCCATCATTTAGAATCTCGAAATCTGTATAAACCGTGACAGGATTGAAACGACCGATCTGAATATCCTCGTCCAAAATTGAAATACCATGCCCGGCATTTAGCTCAGCAAATTCCCTCAACTTCGCGCGTACGTTACTGAGATTCTGACTCCCATCTTCACTCGGCTCCAAATCTCTCACCGCGGCCAAAACGGCGTGATCCGCCGAACGTTGCAGATCAGCCCGAATATAAAGCAAGAATCCATAATCCACTGCCAGAGCAATAAAACCGCACATCACGGGTAGCATCATTGCAACAAAAACAACGGCATTACCGCGACGAGCTCGGCCCGAACGCGCACGTTGGCTTTGACCAGCCCGCCCAGCGACTTCTATTCCAATTCTCGGCATTTACTCTCTCCTCCCAATCGCTTCGGAGCTAACCACCTCAAACCCAAAATATTCCCAGCCTTTAAGCCAGCGAATTGCGTTAAAGTCAAATTGCAATTGAACACAGACAGGGTCACCCGAGTCGATCGTATCAAGCAATCCAGAACTAACCGGCTCACCGTCCAAATCAGTCACGGATACCACCAAGCCGGTTTGAAAATCTTCTTCAGAGCACTGTGGAAAAAGATCGGCGAATACACGTCCAACTTCATCTTCAACCTGGCCGACAGTCAGCGTTGAATCCTTCGCTGCAAACCTTGCGCCATGTCGGGCTGCATTAGTAATCGACTGAGCAAGATTGATATATTGGGCCACGTCAGTCGCACCAAGCGACACTAGAATTAGCAAAGGAATTAACATCGCTGTTTCAACCGTCGCAGCTGCTCTTCGATTTCTCTTGAAACGTAGAGTCCTACGGCGGTGACTAAATAAATAATTTTTCATAACCTCTCCAATCACTCACGACTCATAGAGGCAGAGCCGCGAATTTTTGCTCCGCAAAGGAACATCTCTGGCAACCACGTAATATCAGAGCAAGCTACCTCAATTGCCATAACGATTTTTTCACCGGACTCAGGGGTTACTGTAAAGCTTGGCTCAATATCTATCGTTACAATTTCTGAGTCGTTACTATTTGCAATCGTTGGCTTGAGAATTTCACGCACAAAAGATTCAGAGTCATCCGAAGATTGCGTCGTTACCAACGTCGCGTGCCGGCAGCCCTCGCGCGCTGCGTTCGTCAACGCCTGCTTGACCATCATCATGCGTGCAAATTCAACCGCACCAAAAATGATGAACAGAATAAAAGGCGCGACCAGAGCAAACTCAATCGTGGCAACACCACAACGACGCAATCGATGAACACTGGAGACGTGGCCGCGCTTGATAAAATTACCGGTAACACAAGACGTGTTAAAGAATTTGCAAACGCCAGAGATTGAACGTGATAACATTAGCCCGATTCGGAATTCCCCAACCGGACGGCGGCCAACGAGTAAGTTTTTACTTAAGCAATACATAGAAGCCCCTCTGGCGGACGAGCAAATCGCACACAATTCCAGTTTTTATTTTCAGGTAACCTGGCGATCTCGCATCGAGAGACCCATGGCTTTGCGTCCCGACCTCACGATCGGTTTGCCTTTATCTCAAAACTCAAACGAGCTCCAAGTAAAATTTGTTTATTTAGTTGCTTTCAATCGACGCACTGACAGTAAATTTATGAATTAAGCAAAACGTTGGAAAATAGTATTTTTTGTGATTGTCTCCGTCATCAAGACAGCGTCGCAAACGACATTCGGATCAAACAACTCCCTGATGGACATCGGTCATTTCTTCTCCACAATCAGCCGAAGCATCCACGGCACTCTCAACTTGTTGACGTTCGTAAAACTGGTTAACCTTACTCCGAAATCGACTTAAAGTCTGAGCTATTCGATTTGACATCCTTAAATTATCCAACAACACGAGCGGTAAGAATACACTCGAACCGACAATCGCTGGCATAATGAAACGCCAAGGTGAAGCCGTTCCATCATACGGTTGGAGATCGGCCTGAGCTTCCAGTGCAAGGAACCCAAGCATGGTCGCGACCAGTGTTGTTTGGCATAGGAGCCAATAAAACGAAATCCGGAGACACAACGAACCCTGAAGTTTCCAATCTACGAGCAATCGGTTCTTGCGAGTTGAATCATTCATTTGCCATTCTCTCACGCAGATTTCTTTTCTACCGAGAAAGCCTAGCCCAGCAAATCAATAGAAGACGGCCATTTTTTCCAAACGAGCAAAACTTGGTTTCCCTAGACAACCTGAAACCGATTTCATTCCCCAGGGCTTATACCTAAAAACTGCAACGAATAATTGAATCAAAATCGACAATCAATAATAGGGGAAGTCTATTTTGGCCTAATTTAAATCATGTCTCCCAAACGCCACGCTTAAAACAACATACCCTAGAGCGCCCCCAATAAAATAAGGTGGTATGTCAGACCATGTAAATGAACTTCCCAGTAACGCAGCTCCAAAGGGCGTTGCCCGAAACTCCACCAACCATCTTGGCTGCCATAGTTGCAAAATTTCTGCGGCACATGACCAGCCAACTGCCAGGCACGTGACAATTTTGAGAAGCCGTCGTTTCGGTGATAAAGCAAAAAAGAAAGTCACAAAAAATAACGTGTAGGGGATTCCGCCACCACTTTGTCTCCACCACTCTGGCAGGTCTTTCCGAAACCATGCATACGCCACGCACAGGACTACCGCCAAAATGCAAATTAAAATTGAAATTCGGCGATCATGCCTTAAGGTTTGCTTTTCTTTTAGCCCGTTTTGAGTAACAGTCAAAATAATCCCTCCACGAATCAGGCTACGCTGATTAATGCACCAAAACATTGTTGAAGTCTAAATCGTTCAAGTGCGAACAATTTTCAATCAAGATACCAGCGAGGACTTCCTTTTAATGGTTGCCTCCACCAACTCGAATGCAGTATTTTTTTAAAACAATGACGCACTTTAAACTGTACTCATCCCAAGTGCCAACCAACGATTATTATCGCTAGATGGGAACGCCACTTTCTACTCCCCGAATCTCTTGAGGCACCGTCTTACCAACTCGATTATCAAACGTTATCATCCGAACATGAACAACGAAAAAATCTCGAAAAACCTATCCCAGTTAGCCGACTTGTTGGAATTTACGGGGGCAAATGCGTTTCGCCTACGCGCCTATCGCAATGGTTCTCGGATTATCAAGGAACTCCCCGATCCAATTGCCAGTATGATTCAAGCGGGTGAGGACCTCACGAAACTGGATGGCATTGGCAAAGGAGTGGCCGAAAAGTGCCAGGAACTCGTTAGCACGGGAAAACTCAAACAACTGGATGAGATTTTAGAAACAGTTCCCAAAACAGTTCTTGATTTATTAAACGTCCCAAAACTCGGCCCAAAGAAATGTGCCGCTCTTTTCAATGAACTGGGAATTCAATCCTTAGATCAACTGAAAGCTGCATGTGAAGCACAGCAAGTCAGGCTTTTGTCTGGATTCGGTGCAAAAACCGAGGAAGCCATCCTGCAAGGGATTGCAATCGCAGTGCTGGCGAATGAACGCATTCTTTGGGCACACGCAGATAAAATCGCAAGGCAGCTAAACGACCACATGAACGGCTGTACAGCAATTCGTCAGTGTGAATTCGCAGGAAGCTACCGGCGAGGCAAAGAAACCGTGGGTGACCTAGATCTGCTAGTCGATTCAGATGACAGCCAAACGGTCATGGATCATTTTGGAACGTTCGAAGATATCACCTCCGTAATTGTTCGCGGCGAAACAAAAATGTCGGTTCGTCTTGAGAATGAATTTCAAGTTGACCTTCGGGTTGTACCCACTGAATCCTTTGGAGCCGCACTTCAGTATTTTACTGGCTCGAAAGACCACAATGTCCTCGTTCGGGGCCGCGCGAAACAAATGGGACTGAAGGTGAATGAATGGGGAGTGTTTGATCTGAATGATTCGAAAGAGTGTCAAATAGCCGGTCAGACTGAATTGGAAGTTTACGAGTCACTTGACCTCCCCTTTTTTCCCCCGGAAATCCGCGAAGCGCGGCGCGAATTAGATTGGGCGGAAAAAAGTGAACTCCCGAAACTCATCGAACTCGCTGACATCCGCGGGGATCTTCACATGCACACCACCGCGACCGATGGCAAAGCTTCTATCGAAGAAATGGCGGACGCGGCGAGAGCACTCGGACTAACCTATATCGCAATCACTGATCACTCCCAGCGAGTCTCGATGGCCAATGGCTTGACACCGGAGAGGCTCTTGGATCAATGGAAACAAATTGACCAATTTAATGCTACCCGCGACGATGATTTCGTCATCCTGAAAGGCATTGAATGCGACATTCTTGAGGCCGGTGGAATGGATCTACCCGACAAGGTTTTGGCTCAAGGCGATTTCATTATTGCCAGTGTCCACTACGGACAAAACCAGCCGCGACAGCAAATTACAGATCGAATAATTGGTGCAATCGAAAACCCGCACGTTTCGATGGTTGCACACCCAACCGGTCGACTCTTAAACAAACGTGAGGCGTACGATGTGGACATCGATGCCGTTTTCCAAGCGGCGAAGGCGAATCGGAAAATGATCGAACTCAATGCAAACCCTATTCGCCTTGACCTCAACGACATTCACCTTTTAGCAGCTAAAACACACGGCATCCCCGTAGTAATTAATACCGACGCGCATCGGACCGAAGGTTTAACTAACATGCGTTACGGCATCAAACAGGCTCGCCGAGGTTGCCTATCCGCCGCGGATGTTGCCAACACACTCCCATTGGCTGAATTCTTAAAGAAGCTCAACCACTAAAGCGTTTGCAAAATTCTTGCGTAAATCCTACAAATCGACCGTTGCAAGAATGCAACGCCCATTCATTCAATGGTTGTGTTTTAGCAACTTCTGACTCGCAATCTCTTAAAACACCCACATTTTATCCAATGGCACGAGGCTTGCTACTCTTAAAGCCTAACTAGGTGCGGGTACCGAATAGAATGCCGCACGGACAGTTTCACTGGTCGTGACTCGCCAGTCGCCCCCCCCAAACGAAAACCTACCCAAAAAACAGACACCATGCCCAAGCCAAAATCTCTTTCGACCGTTAAATACTATTTACCCGTCCTGCTTAAGGAACAAGAAGCGATTCAGAAGGCGAACAGGAAAAAGCGAAAAATCGTATTCGCGAACACGTTCGCTGCTGTGCTCGTCTTTCTGGTCACACTAGCCATCATTAATTCGATGGGACTTACGCAAGGATTTAACTCTGAAATTCAGTCGCTAATGAACCGGTAGGCGAATTGCTTAAGGATGCCATGTTTTGAAAGAAACCGCCGGAAAGGCGTGCGGGTTAGAATTTGGCGACAGAACGAGCATTCAACCCAAAGGAATCAACAAGGCTAATCGAAAATCAAAGATCAATAAGAAGCACCAGATTCTGTAATTTGTTCAATCGGATGCCACGTCGTTTTCACTTCACAAAAGTCTTGAATGAAATATGGGCTCGCCGCAGCATCAGTTGACCAATCTTGATGATAAGTTTTCACGCGCTTAATATTTTCCGACGCGAACTCCTGAATTTTCGTAATCAACTCCGAATCAAGCCGATCGCAGGCAATCGCGTTGACATCTAAATGACGACTAAAGTGTTCGGATAATTCTTCGATTCGTCCAGTCAAAATATTGACCACACCACGAGGGACATCCGATGTCGCTAAAACCTCGGCAAATGTAATTGCAGACAAAGGACACGTCTCCGAGGCGAGAACAACACACGTATTCCCCGACGCAATTACCGGTGCAATCAACGAGACCAGCCCCAAAAGCGGACAGGTCCGGGAAGCAACCGTGAAGACCACACCCACCGGCTCAAGCGTAGAGAAATTAAAATGCGACGATGCCACTGGGTTGACGGAACTGAACACCTGCTGATATTTATCGCACCAGCCCGCATAATAAATCAGACGGTCAATGCTCTCGGCGACCTGTTTTTCAGCAGTTACCTTATCGACTCCCTGCCGCGCCAGTTCATCAAGAAACTGCTGGGATCGCCCCTCCAGCATTTCTGCTATCCGATAAAGAATCTGAGCCCGATTGTAAGCCGTACGCCTTGCCCACGCCGCCTGCGCTGAGCGAGCCGCAACCACCGCATTACGAACATCTTTTCGCGACGCCAGGCAGACGTTCCCTAACGACGAACCATTGACAATGGGCTGATAATATCTTGCGGACTCCGTTCGCGGGAACTTGCCATCGATATACATCTTATACGTTTTCAAGACCTCAAGCCGCTCTGATTTGCTTGGGTTTTTATTTGATTCTTCCACTGTAGTTCCACCCGATTAAACGAACTGTTCCGTTTTCAATTCCGTGACCAACAAGAATGACCTGCTCAAAAATCCAGATAGGCAGAGAGGCCATGCAGACCACCCTCTCGTCCAAACCCACTCTCTTTAAATCCCCCGAAAGGCGAGGTCGGATCAAACAGATTGTAAGTATTCGCCCAAACCACCCCCGCTTTCATTTGTGAGGTCATGTTAAAAATCTTCGACCCCTTATCGGTCCACACGCCTGCCGATAATCCATAAGGCGTGTTGTTAGCCTTGTTGATTACCTCGGCAACCGTTCGGAAAGTCTGAACGGCTAACACGGGTCCAAATATTTCTTCCTGTGCGATCCGATTAGACTGAGCAACGTCGGTGAACAGCGTTGGCCGGCACCAAAAACCATTCGCGGGCAAATCACAATCCGTTTGGTAAAACTCCGCGCCCTCTTGCTTACCCACCTCAATATATTTTTCGATGGTCAACAATTGTTGCTGAGAATTAATCGCTCCAACATCTGTGTTCTTATCCAGCGGATCACCAACGATTAATGTGCCCATACGATGCTTGAGCTTTTCAATCAGTTCGTCATGAATGGATTCCTGAACAAACAATCGACTGCCAGCACAGCAAACATGCCCTTGGTTAAAATAGATACCATTGACAATGCCCTCGACTGCCTGATCGATAGCAGCATCATCAAACACGATATTTGCCGCTTTACCGCCTAATTCGAGCGTACACCGCTTGTTAGTGCCTGCGATCGATTTTTGAATTAGTTTGCCAACCTCGGTCGATCCGGTAAACGCGACTTTGTCAACATCCTCATGATTGACAAGGGCGGCACCAACGTCGCCGTGCCCGGTTACAATATTGACGACACCGGGTGGAAAACCAGCCTCCTGAATTAACTCTGCCAACTTCAATGCGGTCAAGGAAGTTGTCTCGGCCGGCTTCAGGACTACTGTGTTTCCGGTTGCCAATGCGGGCGCGATTTTCCAGGCCGCCATCAACAACGGAAAATTCCAGGGAATAACTTGGCCGGCTACACCGATTGCCCGAGGGTTTCGATTGGGGAACGCATAGTTCAGCTTGTCCGCCCAGCCCGCATAATAAAACAAGTGAGCAGCTGCTAATGGCACATCAACATCCCGAGACTCCCGAATTGGCTTACCGCCATCCAATGATTCGATGACCGCAAACTCACGGGATCGCTCCTGCACCATCCTTGCCAGACGGTATAGATATTTCCCCCGTTCTCTTCCTCCCATTTTGGACCACTCACCGGCATATGCAGCTCGAGCTGCCGCGACCGCCTGTTCAACCTCTTGCGAAGACGACTCCGTAATTTCGGCCAACACCTCTCCGGTCGAGGGATTAATGGACTGAAACCGATTTCCATGGTCGGGCGTTCGAAATTCACCATTGATGAATACGCCATAGTGTGCTTTCAGAGAAATATGACCAGTGTCCTCGGGGGCCGGTGATAAATCCCATTTACTGTTCTTACGAGTCATAATTATTTTCTGTTTCGAAATTAATCGCTGATGCACAAACCAGCTAGTGATTTGATTCCAAAAGTTTAGCCGGAAAAGTTTTGTCTCAATCTATCGCAAAATAGTTAGCCGCTTGATAGGCTCCCGTCTGCTGTTTGGCGATCTGCATTAAAACGTCATTCGCTAAGGAACTGGCACCAAACCGAAACCACTTGGGATCGAGCCAGTGATCACCAAGTGTTTCCTTCACCATGATCAAGTAATGAAGTGCAAGTTTGGATTTCGATATTCCCCCGGCAGGTTTCATGCCCACCATCAACCCGGTTTTTTGAAAATGGTCCCGAATTGCCTCCAGCATCACCAACGTTACCGGCATAGTCGCGGCCGGTTGGATCTTCCCTGTCGAAGTCTTAATAAAATCTGCTCCTGCCACGATTGCGATATCACTCGCAAGACGTACTTTATCAAGCGTTCCCAATTCACCAGTTTCAAGGATGGTTTTTAATCTTGCCTCACCACAGGCGGCTTTAACGGCGGCAATTTCATCGAATACGAAATTGTAATCACCTCGATGGAACCGCCCTCGCGAAATCACCATATCAATCTCATCTGCCCCCTCAGAGACTGCCATCGACACATCCGCCAACTTAATTTCCAAAGAAGAATTTCCACTTGGAAACGCGGTCGCCACCGACGCGACTTTGATGCCGGAGCCAGCGAGGCTGCGCTTCGCCAATCCAACATAGTTGGGATAAACACAAACGGCAGCAACATTCGGCAAGCCTTCGATTGAGTCATGAAGATGTTGCGCTTTGTAACACAACTGTTTAACCTTGCCCTCCGTATCCATTCCTTCGAGGGTCGTGAGATCAATCATGCTGAGAACCATTTCAAGTCCCCGCATCTTTGCCTCGTTTTTGATACTTCGTGACGTAAACCGCTTCGCCCGCTCCACCACTCCAACCTGATCAATTACAGGAGAGCTAAATACCATTGGTGTTCGTGGTTGATCCATATTCCTACTTCAAAAAAGAAAATTTAAGGACATGAACGTGCCTTATAATGCGGCTGAATTCACTTAAACGGATGCCTCTGACGTATCAATCTAAGCGATAGGCACCATCTTTAACCAGCCCCTCAATTCTGGCCTATAAACGATCGTTCTTTACACCTTAACGACAGACCAACGATGAATTGCCGGCACAGCTAACGCGCAATCAATCGTCAAAACTGGGAGCCACGGAAATTGCAGGGTTATATTCCGTCCGTTCAGGTTCGAAGGACTTGGTCAGTTTCCTTCGTGATTCTGCCAACAACCGCCTTACAAATAGCAGCATAGCGATAACGAAAACGAAACCGCCCAAACCGGCCATCGCACCAAGGTTGGCTAGTTTGGAAGCAAGCTGAGCGACAACCGTTAGTTCGTTTTCGTAATTTAGTACGGCCCACACTTCAATTCCCTTGACCGTATCCGGCAACTCATTTTTACGCGTTCCAATCACCAAGTCACCTAGAGGTATCCTCTCAATAATTGCGGCAAATTCAAATTCTCCCTGACTGCCCGCGAAGGAAACTTCACCTGCAAGTGCAGATTCTCTATTTTTCGAATCTCCGTAAAGCAATCTTTTGGGGGACAACGGATCACCGCTGTCGGGCAGCATTACCTTTGCGAAACCGATATCTAATTCCTGTTCGTCAGAATTTCGCCAAACCTGTTCCATGGCCGGATGCTCAAGAATCAATCCCTCCTGGCCCCCCTGCTCAGTCACAGTCGAACCTCGCGTATCCACGAGCATCATATAATGAGTTTCAATCTCAGCTTTGGTCGCCTCAGATCGGTTACCTTCGGTTGCCTTCAAATCAAATTCCGCGATATCTCCCAGATTGATGGTCAGGGCAACGACGCCAACAACCTCACCATCCACTTTAATCGGAACAGAAAAAGCAACTTTGAGTCCGTCCGTTTGTGTACTCAAAAAACCCGAAGAAAGGTGTGCACGCGAAATCACTTTCCGATTATTTAGTGCATAATCATCGTCGCTGGCTGCCCCCGTCGAAAGTGACGGCGCTGAGATCTCGAGATCATCGTAGTTTCCTGTAAAGTAACTTCGATAACTAAAATTTTTCCCGCGAGTCGTATTAATCTTTTGGCCTGCAAAAACAGAAGCGACCTGATTCCCCCATCGGTCACAGACGAACCAACTATCGACATTGGAAGGATATTGATTGTCTCGGTCGGTCAACCTCGATCGCAGAATAGCTTCGATCTTGAGGACATCCTTATCGCTTGCCAGGCGTTCTCTCACGGAGTCGAGTTCTTTGTCCGCTAGGATATCATTCAATGCAGGATAGGCAATTCGACGTCGCACCGAAGTCAGCTCGGGATTTTCAATCAAATTTAAAAAATCATTCCGAAAATCCTCATCCTCCGAAAGTTGGCGAACCGCTCTAAAATATTCATTTAAATTAGATGCAGCACCTCGAGCTGCAAAATTTCCGGCAAACTTGTTTTCCAAAGCCGCCTTCCTGAGTACCGCAGTTTGAGCATCCCGATAGGAATTGCGAAAAGCTACGGCTCCCACCGCCGCCATAAAAGACATCAAGATAAACGGAGCAATCAAACCAAGAATGATAACTGGACGACGCGTTTTGATCATCTCACGCTGTCGCAACGCCAGAAGTACACTCTGAATATTGTTAAACCTGTGTCTTGGATCTGCCGCAATGCATTTTTCGATTAAGTCGCCCAGTTGACGATCCACACCGGCTATTTTTCGATGCTCTGAGGGTGATGATTCTCCATGAAATAGATCCTGATAGGACCGCAATCGATCCGGTACATTTTTCCCCGATTCAATCGCCCGAATGGAAGACTCAGAATAACGAGGTGGATGCCCAACAAGCATGCTGAACAGCAACGCTCCCAAACCATAGACATCCCAACTGGCGTCCGGGATAGCAGCGGTGTCCGCCTGCTCCGGTGCCATATAGAACAGGGTCCCTAGCGAGGAATTCTGCTCACTACTAAGCCGGGATTGCCCAAAATCACAAACCCGCGGTTTCCCATTCTGATCGAGCAGCACATTGCCTGGTTTTAAATCACAGTGCAAAATCCCCTTATCGTGCAGAGACGCCATCCCAATCGCAATTTCCTGGAATAATTGAACCGATTCGTTTACCGAAAGCGTACCGCCACCTTTTAGTCGATCTTCCAGCGATCCACTCTCAATAAAATCCATTACGTAATACGGGGGATCAGCCTCCCAACCGACATCTAACAAACCAATGACGTAGCTATCATTGGATAGAACCGCAAGCTTCTCCACCTCCTGCGCTAACATCTTAACGCCGGATTTAGAACCTCTGGTATAAAACTTAATGGCGACGCTGCGCCCAGTCTTTTCATTGATTGCCGACCAAACCTCGCCGTAGGCTCCGCTGCCGATAAATCCAATGAATCGATACCCGGCCACTTCCGCAGGGGGACGGCCCTTCATGAGGCTCAATTTACGGGCATTCTGCTGATCGTCTGACGATTGATTCTGTGTTTCATCAGAAAGCATGCAGCATCCTAAAAAGGGGAAGAGATTTTGAAGAATCAAAAATCATCATTCTCATTATAATGAACTCTAGCGTCGTTGAAAGTAACACCTTCCTACTAACGACGAATTCCAAAAGCTGTACACACCTGTTCTGGAATCTCCGCTAGTTCACCAGAATCTAAATTAACAAAAACCCAATTAGTCTCCGCCTCGGCAAGTCGCCGGCCATCCCGCTGCCGAATCACGTGATAGCGCCGCTTGGACGAAAAACGTTCCATTCCAGCAACCCAGGTCTTTACCACCACCTCATCTCCAAGCAACGCCGGAATTTTGTATTTAATTTTATGAGACCGAACGATGAACCCGAAGCCTAACTCACGGTAGTGATTCCATGACCAACCGACGCTCGTCGAGTGAGCGCCGGCCGCCTTTAGGCACCACTGCAAAAAAACCAAATTGTTGACATGGTTCATGTCATCGAGAGCCTCTTCTTCAACGGTCAGTCGAAGTAAGTATTCAGCCCCCAGTTCCTCGGAGCTATCTTCCGTCAAGTTTGCGTTCATTCGGTTCATTCACTGGATTGTTTCGTCAGCTCAAATCGAGCTTCTCTTCTACTCGTCTGTTTCCCCAATTGGAATAAAATCCTGATATTCAACAACCCTCCGCCGACTTATCCCAACGCTTTCGAAGCATAGCGATTTATGTGAAACTTGTCACAATTAGTACGGCCAACAAAGACAGCACTTTGAGCGCATCTCGCTTTAGAAACGCCAACCTCACCTGTAGACGTTTGAAAAATCAGTCCTTCAGTCAGCCCTGAAACCCTTAGATACCGGAGTGTGATTGAATGATTCCAACCGGTTGTATCGACCGCA
>WTFU01000117.1 GCA_011523945.1 Mariniblastus sp.
GATATTTTCTATAGTCATCGCTTCGATCCCGAGACGCCTTTGGAGGAAACACTGGGGGCATTGAACACGGCGGTGCAGCAAGGCAAAGCGTTGTACGTTGGGATTTCCAGTTACTCAACTCAGCAGACGAGGGAAGCAGTGGAGATCTGCCGGTCTAACGGTTGGGAGCGACTGTTGATTCACCAACCGAATTATTCTTTATTCAACCGCTGGATCGAAGACCGGCTCGCGGCTGCTTGTGAGGAGAACGGGATGGGGATGATTGCGTTCTGTCCACTCTATCAGGGCCTGCTTACGGATAAATATTTATCTGAAATACCGGATGGTTCTCGCGCTGTGAATTCTCCCGGTACTCTGCGACCTGAGGAGTTGCGAGATGAGGTTTTGGAGGTGGTTTCAGGTTTGAATACAGTTGCATTAAATCGAGGGCAATCGCTTGCTCAGATGGCTCTAGCGTGGATATTAAGGTTGCCGCAAATTACAAGTGTGCTTTGCGGAGCGAGTCGCCCTGAACAAATATTAGAAAACTGTGCCGCACTAGAGAATTTGCATTTCTCTGATGAAGAAATTAGAGAGATCGATGACTTGACGAGCTCGGTTGAGTTGCCTGCTTCGCTTTGGGCAAAAGAAAATGATAGCTAGATCGGCAGACCCCATTTAACTCGTTTTGAACGTGAGCCTTAATTGATTTCGGGAGGTAGCATGGAAGAGAAGCCAATGGTGCGGTTGTTGGTTGCTGAAACTGAGGTTGATGCGGGTTTTTACAAGGCAGCACTCGAGGGAAACGGAATCCCTGTTTTTGTCAGTGGTATGGCGGGATCGGCATTCGGCGCCGCATTAGATGGCCCTGACGAGATTGAAATAATCGTCTATCAAAAGGACCTAGAAGCCTCACGGTTGATCATTGCGGAGTTGGACGCGGAGCCAGATGAAGAAATTCCCGCTTGGAATTGTATGTGCGGTGTCGAAGTTGACGAAGGATTTGGTGTTTGTTGGTCCTGCGGTGGGGAGTACGATGCTGGTGCGAATTCGCATAATAGCGACAACTCTCCAGACTGAGAAAATGACTTTTTACTTTTTGATTGTTGAATGAATGGCAAAGAAAAAACCTAAACGACGAACTGGCTTTCCACCTGCGGTTGAGACGCAAACAGCCCCGAAAACAATCAGCAGTACTGGCCAGCGTCCGATGCGCTGGGGCTTGATCGTGTTGTTTTTAGCTATTTCTGTCGGCGGTACCTATCTTGCCGTATGGCTTCGGCAAAACGATAACTCGCCCCGTTATACATTCAAGATCATTAAGAAATATCCCCATGATGAGAAAGCGTTTACTCAGGGGCTTTTATTTCATGACGGGTTTTTGTGGGAAAGTACGGGACGCTATGGAGAATCAACGGTTCGGAAGATAGATCTTGAATCTGGTGAGATCCTTCAGCAACATGCACTTGATAATAATTTGTTTGGCGAGGGGATGGTGCAGTATGGCAATCGCCTGATTCAGCTAACTTGGAAAGCTGGAAAGGCTTTGGTCTATGACATGGACTTAAACCCAATTGAAGAATTTAGTTATCCCGGGGAAGGGTGGGGACTGGCGACCAACGGTAATGATTTAATTCTGAGTGACGGTAGTTCAGTTTTGAAATTTATTGACCCCGATACTTTTGAAATTAAAAAATCTCTTCGTGTTTTACGCGAGGGTGGTGTCTATGTGGGGCAGCTTAACGAATTGGAGTATGCAGGCGGGAAAATCTATGCCAATCGATATCAGACGGACGTTGTTTATGAAATCGATAGTAACACTGGAAATGTCGTTGGCATCATTGACCTTGCAGGGTTGTGGCCAATGAGAGAACGCCCAGCCGACGGTGTTCTTAACGGAATTGCCGTCACTCAGGACATGCCACCGAGGATGTTGGTAACGGGAAAGCTGTGTCCGTTTATTTATGAGATTGAGTTGGTTCGAATGGATTCCCGTTAGTCAGCTTTTTTTTAGCATTGGATAGAAATTCCCCTTTGACCGGCGATGCTAATGGGCGTAGGTCCTTGCCCTTCATTGCGGTCGATTTGCGGCAGGCCGTCCAAGTGGTTTTATTGAATTCTGGTATCGGCGGTTGCGGCCGAGAGGTTGCGGATTTAAGTCGCCGGACGGCAAACCCCTCTTCGAGTTCCGATTGCTTCGATTTTAAGGGTTGTGTGCGAGGAATTCTCATTCGAACCCGAAGATACTATTGGACGATGGCCATTCATGACTAACACTTGAATGACCTATGGAAACTCGGTTATTTCCGTCCGTTTGGCAAGGTCAATAACGCTGATTCAATCCGGCCTGATTTTGCACTATGACACACTGGAAATCCAAACTTATTGACGCGTACCGCTTCGCATCATGGCCTTATCGTTGGTCGATGCACCGTCGCATGGCGCGTTCAGGGCAAGTGCCGGTTCTGGTACTTTTTTACCATCGCGTCGCGGATGATCATCCCAACCCCTGGACGATTGGGTGTGATGATTTTCAGAGGCAAATCGATTGGTTACAGGATCATTTTGAAATTGTCGACTTGCAGGAATGTCAGCGGCGTATTCGCAGTGGGTTCAATCAACGCCCGACCGTTGCGATTACCTTTGACGATGGCTATTCAGACAATTGCGATTTCGCATTGCCGATGCTGATTGAAAGGCGAATTCCGGTTACCTATTTTGTTACCACGCATCACACGCTTCACCAGCAAGCTTTTGAGCATGACCTGAATATACAACGGCCATTACCAACCAATTCCATTGAGTCGCTGCGGGCGCTGGATCTGGCGGGCGTCGAAATTGGAGCTCATACACGGTCGCACCTCGATCTGGGTAAGGTAACTTGTGAAAAGACGTTGATTGATGAAGTCATTGCAGCTTCGAGAGAGCTGGAGTCTGCCATCGGGCGTAAAGTTCGATATTTTGCATTTCCTTATGGTTTGCACTCCAATTTAAATGCAAATGTATTTGCGATGTTGAAAGAGGCTGGTTTCTTGGGGGCATGCTCCGCTTACCAGGGATGGAACGAAATTGGTTTAGATGAGTTTCATATTCAGCGAATTCACGGAGATCCGAACTTTTCGCGTTTTAAGAACTGGATGACCTATGACCCACGGTTTGCGCGGGTCAAGCGTTTTGATTACTCCGACGGTAAGTTTGAGAAATCCAAATTAGAGTCTTCGCCTGCGAAACCCGGTGCCGGAATTCCACTGGGAGAGATCAGTTTGATGCCTACCACTTACCAGCACCCATCGGTTCAATGATTGACTTTAGAGTAATTTCGAGTGAAATTCACATTTTGGCCACCCGTAGACTTTTACCTGCTTCGGTTAATTGAGCGGAGAAGTTGGGCCTCAGTCTTGAAATCGCTTGTATCTTTAGAACAATGCTGGGATATTTAGAAAAGCTGGTTGCCGATTAATTAGGGTGGGATGGAATGAAGCAAGTGACGGTTCCTGTATTAGCAGCACTCGCGAAAGTGTTGAGCGGGGCGACCGTGCGCTGGATTGGCTGCGAACCGGAGACTTGTCAGCGAATTTATTTTGCTAATCATACCAGTCATCTTGATGCGCTCGTGCTATGGGCGTCGCTTCCTAAGAACATTCGGAATTTGACTCGACCTGTCGCGGCAGTGGATTATTGGCAAAGTGGTCCTGTTCGAAGGTACATGGCGACGGTTTTCAATGTCTTGCTAATCGATCGTAAGAAAATTAAGGTTCACAACAGTCCGATCGATATGATGTTGAGGGAGATTGGTGACGTTAATTCGTTAATTGTATTTCCAGAGGGAAGTCGCAATTTGTCAGGTAAAATGGGTGAGTTCAAAAGTGGCTTATTTCATTTGGCAAAGAAGCGACCTGACTTGGAATTGATGCCGGTATATATCGATAATTTGAATCGAGTGATGCCCAAGGGGGAGTTTTTACCCGTGCCGCTCTTGAGCTGCATTTCGATTGGAGCTCCGATTTGGCTTGAATCAGGGGAGAGCAAAGCGGAATTTCTCCAGCGAGCCCGAAAGTCGGTACTAAAAATGAAAGATTCTTGATTTCTTCGGGGGGTTCGGGGTGGAATGCCTATCAATCCATCAACAGCCCTCGCATAATCTAGCTTGCGATGCCCTCCTTATGATCGGGCTATGTATTGATTCGACGACCAATGACGACGTGAAATGTGATTGAAGCGACGCTTACAACTTTACTTGCGGTTCAAAATGAATCTGCGTCTTCTTTTGGAGAAGGTCCGGGTAGTTGGACGATAGGCTTGGTGTTAGTTGTTTTGGTTTCACTGGGTGCATTGCTGGCTGCTGGGCAAACTCTAAAGCGTAAGCCAGAATCTCACATTGATCCTGCGATTCTGCGAAATTTTAATAAGCGAGTTACTTCGTGGTTGACGATTTGCGTGATGCTTGTCATTGCACTGATGTTGCATCGAAGCGTGACCATTGCTTTGTTCGGCTTCGTATCTTTTTGGGCGCTTCGTGAATTTATAACGATGACTCCGACCCGTCGGGGGGATCATCGGACGCTGTTTTGGGTCTTGTTTGGTTTCACGCCACTTCAGTACGTATTGGTAGGAATTGACAACTACGATCTTTTCACGATTGTAATCCCGGTTTACGCCTCGTTATTCATTCCAGCGAGGATTGCATTTGCAGGTGATCACAAACGGTTCCTAGAGCGGACTGCCAAGATTCAATTCGGATTGTTAATTTGTGTTTACTCGTTAAGCCACGCTGCTGCCTTGTTAAATTTGAAATTAGCAAAATGGAATTCCGACAAGGGTGTTTGGGAGGCGTGGGAGAATGGTCCAAACGATACTTATGGATTGTTGTTCTTCTTTATTGCGATCGTCCAGGTAAGTGATATTTTGCATTTTCTTTGGGATCGCCTGTTCGGTCGCCACGTTATCGCGCCAGCAGTTAATGCAACTAAAACCTGGGAGGGATTGCTGGGGGCTGCCTGCTGTACGAGTTTGGTCGGCATGGTCATTCAAGTGGTTTTGCCGGTCACGCCATTTACTTGGTGGGGCGCAGGGTTTATGGCCTTGATTATCAGTATTATGGCATCCTCCGGCAGCATGACGATGTCGGCGATTAAACGAGATCGAGGTGTCAAAGAGCATGGTACTTTGGTGCTTGGGCATGCGGGTGTACTGGATCGGATCGATTCAGTTTGTTTTTCTGCTCCGATTTTTTTCCATCTGACGCGTTTCTTTACCGACGCAGAGAGTCGAGTTGTTGATGTGGTCGCTGAGCAATCGGTCGCGGCGGTCACGATGGGAATGTCTTGTTTTTCCTTCTTGGTCTAATTGGCATGAAGTCGTCGGATCGACTCGCTCAGGTAGCGGAATTCAATAGCTCCATTTCAGCCCATTCCCTCCGAATTCTACTTGAAGCAAACGGAGTAAAGGCGATGGTAGTGGGAGATGTTTTCAACGAGACGGGGCTGGATTTGGTTTCCGTTTTTGTCCACGCGAATCAGATTGAGTTGGCGCAGTTAATTGTGCGTGATGTTCCCGCGGCCTCAGAGGTGTTGATTCCGTCATGGATATGTTTGTGTGGAGCTGAGGTTGATGCGGGATTTCATTGTTGTTGGTCTTGCGGAAAAGAGGCGGAGGAGTCTGTGTGCGAAAGCTGATTTGCAATGCTCTAGCTGCTTAGGAAGCAAATCAGGAGTAAAAGGGTGCGGGAGTGATTTCAGATCGTAGAGGATTCTGTTAAGTTGTCCCCGCAAAGGTTAATCCAGTACGAGTTAGAGAGATTTCGTGGCTAGTTTAAAAAAAACAATTGAGATGTATGAATTAGATGTTCCGTTTGAGGCCTATCCACGGCTGAAGCATTACTGTCAGGCTTTGTGGGAAATCAATCAGGATCTCAATCTCACACGCCATACGACTTATGAATTGTTTGTTACTCGGGATCTGCTGGATACGATCGAATTATCTAAGTTAATTCCTGAGGGCAAAGAGGTGCTGGATATTGGTTCTGGCGGAGGCGTGCCCGGTTTGGTTTTATCAGTCCTGCGTCCAGATTTGAAAATTTCGTTGACTGATTCGGTTGGGAAGAAAGCAGCCGCATTGGGTGAGATTGCTGAGGTGATTAACGCGAGCGTTGAAATATACCATTGTCGAGCGGAAGAGCTGTTGGAAGATTTTCGATATGACTACTCAATCGCTCGAGCGGTTGGCCCGCTGAGAAAAATGGGGACATGGTTTTCGGAATGTTGGCCATCACTTGGGCGATTGCTTGCGGTAAAAGGGCCACAGTGGCTCAAAGAGAAATCCGAGGCGGATGAGCTGGAGTTACTTAAGCAAGTCGATGTACGCGTTTTAACCGAATATGAGGTTCCCGGCGTCGATTGGAAAAGTGTGATTTTGCAATTGAAGGCGAGTAACTGATGGTCAAAAACCCCCAGCAAAAGCAAGTAAAATCGACAAGAAAATCCAAATGGCTAAGGGCACGACCCAGAGGAGGGTAATGACCATCCCCATGATCATTCCGACTTGCGTCATCGAGCGTCCTTCCGGATCCATAATGCCCTGATCAATTTGTCGCATGTCCTGTTTGCCAAAAATCCAGGCCAGAATGCCGGGGATAAAACAGACATTACAGACTATTGAGGCGATCCCAAGTCCCAGAATTAAGCCTCCCCTATGAGGCTGCAGGTTTCGAACCAGCGTTGCAGGTGCAGGTGAAAATTTACTCGAATAGGGGTTGGGCGGCGACGAGCCGGTTTCGCTCTGTTCCGACTCACCGGTGGAAAACTGCATGTTTTCCGAAACGAGATTGAGTGTTTGGCATTGCGGGCACCTCGCCTGTTTGCCGATGTGTTTCTCGTCAATTCGGAGAATGGTACTGCAATGCATACACGGGAATTGAATGGCCATGGCTGCCTTTGATACTTTTAAGTGACTGAGTTGGAAAAATTATTGTCCGAGTTTGCAGTTGTAAAACAGAGGCAAGATTGAGTTTCGTATCAGTTGGATTCAGGCATTCGAGGGGCGCCGCGTCCCAAATCACTTGGAGTGATCATCGATTCAAATCGGACGTTTTGCGAGTTGAAAAGCGTACTCTCCGTCGATCAGCATTCTAATATATTTCGTAGTTAGATGAAATCTCGTAAGCCTTAGGGGGTTCGAGTGGAAACAATAGAAAGTCATTTGACACTAAGTACAAAGCTGAATTTATTTAAAACCACAGGAATTTTCAGCGAGAGTTCTAGGTGTGCGGTGTTTGGAAGGGCATATTTGTGTAAAATTCTTCTCTCATTCGAGGAAGGAATCCTTTTGGATTTGTTTGTTTTGTTCCTGTTTTATTTTCGATACTGCTATGCAATTTAAATCCAAGAGCGAGTGCCGGTTTGATATTTTGTCTTTAGGTGAAGTGATGTTGCGGCTTGACCCTGCTGATGGTCGCGTACGCACCGCTCGTAGCTTTGATGTTTGGGAGGGAGGCGGCGAGTACAACGTGGCCCGCGGATTACGGCGCTGTTTTGGTTTAAGAGCGGGGCTTGTTTCAGCCTTCGCCAAAAATGAAGTGGGACGATTGTTAGAGAATTTAATTCTCACGGGCGGCGTGGACATGGAATTCGTCAAATGGATGGATTTCGACGGAGTTGGTCGTTCGTGCCGAAACGGTTTGAATTTTACCGAGCGAGGTTATGGGGTGCGTGCGGCGTTGGGAACTTCGGATCGCGGAGCGACGGCGGCGTCTCAACTAAAACCTGGAGACATTGATTGGGAGCACATCTTTGGCGAACTGGGGGTTCGCTGGTTTCATACCGGCGGAATTTATGCAGCCTTGTCCGAAACAACTCCTGAGGTGATTGCTGAGGCGTTGCAGTGCGCGAAAAAGCATGGAACTGTGACTTCTTATGATTTAAATTTTCGCAGTTCACTTTGGTCGGCTTTCGGTGGGAAGGAAAACTGTCAGCGTGTGAATCGCTCGCTGGCACCCTTTGTCGATGTCATGATCGGTAACGAAGAAGATTTTACCGCCTGTTTAGGATTAAAGGTTGAGGGACTTGATGAGCAAATGAAGGAATTGCCAATCGAAGGCTACAAAAAAATGATCGAGCAAGCGACTTCTGATTTTCCAAATTTTCAGGCGATTGCAACAACGTTAAGAACTGTCAAAACTGCCTCCATCAATGATTGGGGGGCGCTCTGTTGGAATGAAGGAAAGTTATGTCAGGCAGTTCATCGAAAAAATCTTGAAATATTTGATCGAGTCGGAGGTGGTGATAGTTTTGCCTCCGGTTTAATTTACGGATTCCTCAAAACAGGTGATCCTCAGCAGGCGGTTGAATACGGAGCGGCTCACGGAGCTTTGGCAATGACGACTCAGGGTGATACAACGATGGCGAGTGTTGAGGAAGTTGAGGCGTTGATGGCAGGAGACAGTGCTCGGGTAAAGCGTTAAGAGTGATGGATTTCCTAACGAATTACCGCCAAATTAAGTCGAGTTCGTCGATTCGAGTGGGGTTTGTGTTGCGGAGGTTCTACTTGCTCGGTAAATCAAACATCAGGACAACGAATTTTAATTCGAGTCAAAACAACAACTTGGAGTTATCGTGAGACGTTATCAAGGGCTGATGCGGGATACTTGGTGGGCTTGGCTGACGATTCTCTCTTTCGGGATTTTGGGCGGCACTTTGGTTTCGTATATATTTCTCTCGGCCATTCCCATCGCTATTTTTTCCTTTTTTTACTTCGGTTTGATGCGATACGATATCAGTGGTAAACCCAAAGAGATGTAAATTTTAATGAAAGAAAACACATTCGGACAGGATCTTGAATTTCTCAATCGTCACGTCGAGACAATTGTCTTGTCCAACGCAGAGGGGGCTTCAGCAGTTGTTGTCCCTGCCTACCAAGGACGGACAATGACTTCAACTTCGTCGGGAATGTCCGGGGCAAGCTATGGTTACTTAAATTACGATGCAATCGCCGCGGGAAACTGTGATCCCCAGATCAATCTCTACGGTGGCGAGGATCGAATGTGGATTTCGCCCGAAGGTGGGCAGTATTCGGTATTTTTCGATCCTGATGTGGAGATGCTTTACGAGAACTGGCGGACACCGGCGTGTTTAGATACCGAGCCGTTTGCTTTGACTGGGCACGACGAGGTTTCTGCGTCATTCGAGCGCGTCGCAAAACTGACAAACTGGAGTCAGTTTGAATTTAAATTGAAAATGGAACGCACGGTGACGCTACTCGACTCTGCAGCGGCCGCAAAGCATCTTGACTGTTCTCTTGAGGGGCTCTCGGTTGCGGCACATGAGAGTCGGAATCGACTTAGTAACATTGGCGAAGCAGCGTGGGAAATGGAGACCGGTCTAATTGGAATTTGGATGTTGTGCATGAATAAGCCGTCCGCCGGCGCAACGTTACTGGTTCCTTTTAAAGCCGGCAGTGAGAGTGAATTGGGCCCGATTGTGAACGCAGACTATTTCGGTAAGCTTGATGATTCGCGATTGCAAATTGATGAGTCCGGAGGAATGATCTATTTTCTTGGGGACGGCAAAATGCGGAGCAAACTTGGGCTTACTTACCAAAGGGTCCAACCCTATCTTGGGAGTTGGGATCGGCATCGTGGCGTTTTGTCGGTCGTTCAGTTTAATTTACCCGACTCGGCTCCTCACGGTTACAACAACAATCTATGGGAAATCCAGAAAGAACCCTACTCAGGGGACGTCATCAACGGCTATAACGACGGCCCCAATGAGTCGGGTGGTCAATTGGGCGGTTTTTTTGAACTTGAGACGATCAGTCCGGCCTTGGCTTTAAAGGCCGGTGAGTCTTATACCCATCTTCACCGCACCATTCGAATGGAAGGCGATCGGCAGGCACTTTCACAGGTCTCCGAAAGTGTCTTCGGCGTCGACCTGGACGAGATCGAACGTCGTTTTCAATCATAGGCTCGGTCATTGAGTGCCAGGCCGGTGATGCCGGACTATTTATTTTTGCGGGCCTCCTTTTTTGCTTGGGCAGCGGCCCGCCGTTGTTGAGCTTCCCGATCACGACGTGCTTTGTCCGCTTGACGTTGGGCTTCTTTTGCCTGGTCTTTTGCGGCTCGTTGCAGC
>WTFU01000051.1 GCA_011523945.1 Mariniblastus sp.
GGAATTAGATAAAGCGATCAAGCTAAAGGAATTGGTTGAGAAAGTTAAGAATCAAGATTTTAATTATCAAGGTTTTAATTATCAGGGCGAATCAGTTTCGAGTTAACGGCCGGTCCAAGCGACGCCGGTTATCCATTCATCCAACAAACTTAGGCGATTGCTATTTTTTTTTCCAACTGGAACTGACGCACCAATTTACCATTGGCCATTCGCAACGGGTGGGTTGATCCTGTTGAACGTTGTCGGACTAATTTTTAAATATACGTTCCCCGATTCCGCGGATTCGCTTCTCGTTTATTACGGCTTTTTCAATCCGATTTCCTGGTTCACATCGATTTTCATGCACGCCGGCTTCGGGCACCTCTTCGGCAACATCATTGGCATTGCCTTGTTTGGTTGGATCATCGAGGGAAAAATCGGTTGGTGGCGATTCATCCTGATCTACCTTGGGATTGGAGTGAGTTCGTGTGCGATTGAACAAACTATCATGCTACTTGCCCCCGGCGGAAGCTCATTCGGAGCCAGCGGGGTTGTGTTTGGCTTGACTGCGGTCGCCATGATTTGGGCCCCTGAAAACAGAGTGAGCATTTCGTATTGCTTTTTATTATTTTTCCGACCGATTTGGGGAACTTTTCAAGTCGAGGTGCTGCATCTCGGTTTTTACATGATCGCCATCGAATTCATCACGGCTTCATTGTTGAAGTTTCAAATGTCATCAGCGGTTTTGCACCTGATGGGCGCTGCCCCGGGATTTGTGATTGCGATCTTGATGATCAAATATCGACGTGTTGACTGTGATGGCTATGACATGGTCTCGCTTTGGACTGGAAAGCGTGGCGAAAAGACCTTGACGGTTGAACAGGAAAAGAAGGAGAAAGAACAAGCCGCTCAAGCTAAGCTGGACCGCCAAAAATTGATAGCTGACGGATTGGAAAAGATAGATGTCTACATTAACAAAGGTCACTACGAGATAGCTTTAAAGCGATTTGCCATGCTTCAAAAAAAGAAATGCTCTTTAAAGCTAACCGAAGCCCAGCTTGCCACGATCATCAAAGCCTTTGATAAGAACCCGGAGACCAAGCTTAAATCGGTTCCAGTAATCCAATCTTATCTGGAGCACTACCAAACGCACAAAGTCCCATTCACTTTGATGTTGGCCAGAACGCACATCCTCATCCAGCATCGACCTCGGCAAGGTTTGAAAATACTAAAACAACTCAGTTGGGGCGAGCTCAACCCCAAGCAACAGGAATTTGTTCGCAAGCTGATCGATCGCGCCAAGATCATGATCGCCGACGGCGTGCTTGAAGTCGGCGAATAGACCAAGCGAATTGGGCCGTTGCATGACGCCAGCGGTGCCGCGTTGACAACGGCGGAAATTCCTTACTCCACTTTAGTTTCGTACAGGCACAGATACTCGCGTGGGCGCGCCGGGTGAGATCTTCATTTCACGGCTGGAAGAAGTGGGGTTCCGGATCAAGGTCAACCTCAAGCCGTCGCCCGCATCCCCTTGAACCCGCCCCAGCCCAGCGCGCCGCCGACTAGCAAGCCGATGCAGCTGAAACCGATGGCGCTGTGGCTACTGCCTTTGCCGCGCGGCCTCAACGCCACGATCAAGCTTTCGCCGTCTTGTGCCGTTTAGGTCAAAATGCGGCAGCAATATTCCCCAGCGAACCATTGGCACTTGCCGTCGTGACATTTGCTGGCTAACTTGGGTCGCCCTTGTCGTTTCTGTGTTGTGAGGTTTACCATGCGTCTGTTTCTTGTTGTGTTGGTTTCGTTGGTCCTTGTCGGCTGCGATCCCAACCCTTCTATTCGCTCCACGAAAGATTGGGATTTAGGTATAAACATCTATAGTTCTGATCCTTCCATTTACCGGGCGAGCAAACTCGACCCAAGCGGTCTCACTAAAGAAGAGTGGCGCGCGACGGTCGATACGGGTGAAGTGGACTACGGTGGCAGTGAAAAGGGATACAAGCTACCGATTCGATTTTTGATGCTTGATAGTAAATACAAGGCAGCTGATCGCGAAGCGAGAGCAAAGTTCGTGAATAACTATCATGGACAGCCGGGAACGGGGACAGAGTTGAGCCTGAAGTTAGAGGCTCAGTATGGAATTTCCCGTTAACAACGCGAGCGTCACTGGTGAAAACCTTCCACGTTCGGTTGGTTGGATTTATTTGCTTGAAGTCCGCTGGTATTTCAAATGAATTACCAACAGAATTAGCGCGACTAGCGGAATAAAAATGTCGTAAAAGAGGACGGGGCCGGCATTACCCGCCGCAAAATTACCGTGCTCGCGCATGTCTTGAATATGGATACTTGCAGCGCCTAGCAGGAACGTCGATTGTGCCACCACCGGTGCAATCCAGAAGTTCCCTCGCAGCCAGAGGCTCAAGACGCCAAGGATGGCAATTCCAAGTGAAGCGAATCCTAGTTCTAACTGAAACGGACTGCCTGCTGGCCAGCCAATAAAATTGGCGATTGAGTCGGGTGAAACTATGTGAGGGAGAGCGACAAAGATACCACCGATTCCCCATTGAACAAACAGAATGTTCTGGAGACAGATGCAAACTATCCGTTCCATGGAAAGGCCTTGAGTTCTGGTCCACACTAACTGAAGAAAAATGGTTGCCAGCGTCGCTCCAAGGATCACATGGAATATCATCTTCTGCCTCTTCGTCTTTTGGATCTAGGACTCTTTTTGACGGGATTCGAATTGCCTATCTGGAAATGTAGTTCGGTGGAGAGGAAATGAGAGAAAATTCTGAATAAAAGAGCACGCCGGTTTCCGCACTATTCGTCAACGGCAAAAAACCAGTCATTACTCAGTTGGCTGACGTACCAATATCTTGCGGTTTCTTTCACAAAAACTTGGTCATTGTGACTGAAAACAATCCCACTATTGAAGCATCCTTGTCCGAGGCCAAACCAAACCCTTGGTCTTCTGGAACTGTTAGAACGTTTAATTTCTTTGACGTGGAACGATCCAACCCAGATAGGTAGTTCAATTGCTTCTACTTTTTCAAATCGATTCAAAAGTTCAGAAAACTCTGGTTTTGCCGCGGCGAAACGAAGGGAGGCCAGTAGCGGTCGCTGAGTAGAGAGGGCAATTAGAAACGCGATGATCGCGGTTGTTAGCAGCGACCGGCGGATTGTCTTAAAGCCAACACCGAATAGCGCGGTTAGGAATAGCGATGAAGGCAGTAGCACTGTGTGCAAAAAGAAAAATAACAGAAATGATCTTCTTTCGCTTAATTCAAAAAACCAAAAGTCAAGAGTCACCATTAAGCTGACTAGAATGCCGCAAGCCAAACAAGTCGATTTGTTAACGCTGTTTGTTGAGTTAGCCATCGCTTTACCTGGCAAAACCAATACAGTTTGTATGTGACGCTATTGTGAAACACTTTGTGAGACCGTTGGGGTGGGGCAATCGGTCAGGTATTGCTGAGGCCCAATTATAGGTTAGGAATAGCTGGAGAGTGAGGATCCAACTTCCAAAACCTTAACGGGCGTCTGTCTTTAC
This sequence comes from Mariniblastus sp., assembly GCA_011523945.1. GTDB lineage: Bacteria > Planctomycetota > Planctomycetia > Pirellulales > Pirellulaceae > Mariniblastus. The sequence continues at coordinate 3,527 of WTFU01000051.1, forward strand.
GGGCGTTTCGTATTTTATTTCTAACTCGATCATTCGCCGGCAGTTTAGGCCCCGCTATTTTTCCTGTTATGCCTTCTATGCCTCTAAGCGGAAGGGGGCTTGGTTTGGCTGTTGCTTTGACGGTCGCGAACTGAGCTTTTTTTCTTTCAATTACCGCTCGAGACGAGTCCTCACGACTTGCATGCAGTCGAGTTCCGTCTTGTAAAGTTAGTGCTCTTGCGAAGGTCTTCTGCCAAGTTGATCAAATAAAGCGCTTGTGCAAGTGACCTACGCAACAAGCAGTGGAGTGATCACTAAATTCCTTTGAGTTTAGCCATGCTTGACGCTGGCTCTTCATTCGAGTGGGTGCAACCTACAGTCATTAATATGGATTGTGATACACCTTTGGGTGATTCAAGATTGCATTGGCGATGCCATATCCACGCCATTTGCAATGGTTGTCAGAGAATCATACCTAAAAAAAATCTAATTGACCGGTTTTTCGACGTCCGGCCGTGGGTGGTGGTTAGCCCTCCCCAGGAACCGCCTGTTGCGCAACAAACTACCTTAGTGAACCTAAATTAATTTAGGGAAGTCTCAGGACCGGAGTTTTTTCATCGAGAGAAAATGCCCGTACCTTGCCTAAAAAAGAAAACCCATTTAGCCTACGGACATGATTGATTCCGCATCAGCCCCAGTCAAACGATTTCTTGTGTTTACCGATCTAGATGCAACTCTTCTGGACCACAAGAACTACAGCTGGCAACCTGCGGCTCAAGCAATTAATTATTTGGAGGTAAACGGTTATCCATTAATTCTTTGCTCCAGTAAGACATTGGCTGAGATGGTTGAGCTGGCTCGAGAGCTTAATACGAATTCTCCAATTATTTCTGAAAACGGCGCTTTGATTGCCATACCTGTTGATCATCAGTTGTCGGGCCAACTGCGCGGCAAAAGTACGTACAAGAACTATCGACTTAAGCACGACGGCATCTCACGGCAAGAAATTCTTGGGGTGACGGATGAATTAAGAGGTGAATTCGATTATCAGTACGAAGGTTTTTCTGACTGGACTGTCGCTGAGATTTCACAAAAAACCGGTTTGAACATGCAAGCGGCGGAACATGCCGCAAAGCGATTCGCTACCGAACCCATAATATGGGATGACACATTCCAACGGTGGCAAGACTTTGAGTCCGCGATAGCAGGTCGAGGGATTCGTGCCGTTCGTGGAGGGCGTTTTATTCACCTCATGGGGCAAACGGACAAAGCCAAGGGAATGCTCCAACTGACCAAATATTACAGGTCAGGTTATCCCGAGACTTTATGGACCACCATCGGTCTGGGGGATAGCCATAATGATATCGGAATGATTTCGGAAGCAGATATTGGTGTGGTCATTCCCAATCCCCGAAGTGTCAAGCCATTGCACTTAGAGGGAGCTCATATTATTCAAGCACAATACCCAGGGCCAATCGGTTGGAACCGTGTTGTTTCAGACCTAGTTCTCTCCTCCTCACAAAACGTAGCAAGGAATAGCAAGGATTAGCAGTAATGGGTGACTTTCATCAGCAAGGGATTATTACCTCACTACATCAGCTTCACACGCGTTCAGTTGAAGATTTAGAAGCTGAGCTTTTTGAATTAAGCCGAGAGCAACCCATGGCGCTTGTACTTCCGTGTCTCTATTCGGAGCTAGAAGGGCCAGCACTGTCGGGAATTCTCGACGAATTAAATGAAGTCAATTATCTAGATCAAATTGTTGTTGGCCTAGACTCGGCAAGTGAGAAACAGTTTCGGCACGCTCTTGAATTTTTTAGTCGCCTGCCGCAACGCCCTAACGTTTTATGGAACGATGGGCCCAGGCTAAGGGCCATCGATGCGTTGCTTCAATCTCATGGTCTTGCTCCAGACCAACCAGGTAAAGGACGCAATGTCTGGTTTATGTTCGGATATGTTCTGGCCACAGGGAGGGCCAACTCAATTGCACTCCACGATTGTGACATTCTTACTTATAAACGAGAGATGTTGGCGAGATTGATTTATCCCGTCGCTAATTCAAGTCTGGGGTACAAATTCTGCAAAGGCTTTTACGCACGGACGACCAATCAAAAAATGCATGGTCGTGTCTGTCGTCTGCTTGTAACCCCTTTGGTACGGGCAATGTTAAAGGTCTGTGGCTCTAACCGATACCTCGATTATCTCGACAGTTTTCGCTATGCACTGGCAGGTGAGTTCGCATTGCAACGCGACGTTATTGAAAACGTGCGAATTGCCTCTGACTGGGGACTCGAAATGGGAATCCTTTCTGAGATGCATCGCAATTATGCAACCAGTCAAATCTGCCAGGTCGATATCGCCGATTTTTACGATCACAAGCACCAAAATCTTTCTAGCGAAGACCGGGAGGCAGGTTTGTCCCGAATGAGCCTTGATATCTCGAAATCGTTATTTCGAAAAATGGCCACTCAAGGTGAAGTATTTGAATCAGAGCGCATTCGAACCATTAAAGCGACCTACTATCGCATCGCTTTAGACCTTGTCGAGAGCTACAACAACGATGCAATCATGAATGGACTAACTTATGATCGTCACGTCGAAATCGGTGCCATTGAATTATTCGCTGAGAATATACTGCAGGCGGGAAATGAGTTTCTCGAGAAGTCTATGGATCCCCCATTTATGCCCAGCTGGCAACGAGTGGTCTCCGCCATTCCTGATATCTTCGATATGTTGTCCGAGGCAGTTGAGGCTGACGCAGATGAATTTAGTGCAAACATTACCAGTTGCGTAGCTACCCAATCAGAATCAAAACGGTTGCGTCAAAGAATTCGATTACACCTTGCTGAAATTTATGGGGCTGCTGAAGCGGATATGCTCACGGAACGTTTGTTGGTCGAAGTAGGATTGAAAGGTTACAAGCTTGCTCTTCCAGCAATAGAGAATAAGTGGGACGAAAAAAGTTCAATACTTATTACCTATGGCGATTCCATTGTCAGTGACAACGCTCCACCAATTCAGGTGTTGCAGCAGTTTCTTACCAAACGCGTCTCAAATACTTTTAGTGGCGTACATATCCTTCCTTTCTTTCCGTACAGTTCCGACGACGGTTTTTCCATCAGCGACTATACGGCCGTCAATCCCGAACTGGGGAGTTGGGATGATATCGAAAAGATCGGACTGGAATTTGATCTGATGTCGGATTTAGTACTTAATCATTGCTCAAGTCAACATGTATGGTTTAAAAACTATCTCCGCGGCGAGTCACCTGGAGCGGGGTATTTCATTGAACCCAAAACAACCGACGACCTTAGCAAGGTAGTGCGACCTCGCTCCTCTCCGCTACTTACCAAGTTTGAAACCGTAAACGGCGAGCGTTCGGTGTGGTGTACATTCGGGCCTGATCAAATTGACCTGGATTTTTCAAATCCGGAGGTTCTCTTTGAAATCATCAAGATCTTAAAGGTGTATGTTGATAAAGGCATTCGCCTTTTTCGACTGGATGCGGTTGCGTTCCTTTGGAAAGAGTCTGGTACTAATTGTGTTCATTTAAAGCAAACACACGAAGTCATTAAACTGATCCGATTGGTCCTTGAAAACTTAGCCGAAGACTCTGTCATCATTACAGAAACGAACGTTCCGAATCGAGAGAATCTTAGTTACTTCGGTAACGAAAACGAAGCTCATTTGATTTACAACTTCTCGCTTCCGCCATTGCTGGTTCATGCCTTGTTGACCGGGGACTGCACTCATCTAAAGACCTGGATGATGTCGATGCCCCCAGCGAGGAAAGGTCGCACTTATTTTAATTTCATCGCGTCTCATGATGGAATTGGAGTTAGGCCCACTGAAGGTTTGTTGACCGGAAACGAACTGGAGAAAATGCTGGACGCGATGCGGTCTTTTGGTGGGACGATCTCTACTCGAACTATGCCAGATGGGAGGGATGTCCCTTATGAAATAAATATTTCTCTATTTGATGCGCTTAAGGGAACCATTCAACATGGAGCGGACTCCTATCAAATCAATCGCTTTATTTGCGCTCACACAATTGTTCTTGCTTTGGAAGGGATACCGGGGATTTATATTCACAGTTTACTGGCTACAGAAAATGACCATGCATTGCAAAGGAAGTCAGGCCACCCACGATCGATCAATCGACACCGTTGGGACAGCGATGCGTTGGAGGTCGCTTTGGAAAACTCCAATAGCCATCACGCGCAGGTCTTTACCGAGTTGAAGCGCCGATTGGAAATTCGCTCGCGCCAAGAAGCTTTTCACCCTAACGCAACTCAATACACTTTGCACTTCGCAGATGGAGTTTTCGGATTTTGGCGTGAAAGTCCTGATCGCAATCAAAATATCTTTGCTTTACATAATATTTCTTCTCAACCGCAAACTCTATCGCTGCTCGAACTCAATCTCATTGCCACCGAAACATGGAGAGACGCACTCACGGACACCCAGTACGATGACCTTGAAGCGACAATTAAACTTCCGCCTTACGGTGCTGTCTGGATTACCAATAAGTGAAGACTGGATGGTAGGCTTTCCAGTTTGTCATAGGAACCAATGCAATAGTTATGATTGACAGTAAAGAAAATTGAAGAAGTTGATGCGCTGGTTGCAAAAAGCAATTTATAACCTCTAAGCTTCCCGCGTCTGTTTCTGAATCACAATGCGAAGTAACGACAGTTTAGGTTTAACCGGACAGTGCCGTCCGCAACGGGTTCCCGTTCAATGGATGCGTGAAGGTATCATGCGCGAGGGTATCTTGGGGGGAGTTGACATTATTTGAGTTTTGTCAATTTGGGTATTAAGGATGGGTAAGCTCTGTTAAATCGCAATTTGCGAGACTAAGCAAGGCCATGGCTGTTCCATAAACGCGACCCAATTCATGTGAATCAACAAAGCAACCATCTAATTCGGGCAAATTCATGATCAGTGATTTTTGAATTTCTGCACAACGTTTTCGTAATTCACGATTTTTAAGACGGCGGATGGTTTCACTTCTTGCACGCATGTCATACCAAAAAAAGAATCCTCCGTAGGCGAGCGTGGAGGTGTGGTCATCGTATTTTAAGGCGACGTCGAGATTGTCATGGAAATCGAGTGACTTTTTAACCGCGGTATTGAGTGCTGTCTCACTTGATTTACCCCAAACAAAGAGACCGAGTTCGCAAAGTGGCATTCGGCCGGCAGAGGCGGCAAAGTCCTTCTCTGTACCTTCGTTGTTGCGTTTGCGGCGACCGCTACTGTAGGGAAAGGCTCCATTGGCGAAGCGATCGGATAAGAGTGATTTCAAGCCTTTTTCAATTTTGTCCGAATCAATTTTGGCACCAAGCGACTTTGCTTCCGCGAGTGCGACTAGAGCCGTGGCCGTGACAAACGGATTGTTATATTCGTGATACCAACCCCCTCCTCGGGATTGAACACCCTCAAGTAATTCGACCGTCTTCTGTTGGCTTATTTTTAATTCTTCCGGGGTTACCCCCAAATTGACCTCTGGTGATTCAAGGCAGCGGGAAAGGAATCTTAACCGGAAGGCGTAGGCCCAGAGGATTTCGTCACGGTCGATGCGATTGATATGAGCGTCATCGGTTGTGAATTCAATCGCATGTTTGATCGCGGCCGGGAGGCGACGTTTGAGTTGTTCTGGACAACTGGGGCGTTGTAAGGACTCGAGCATCGTCATGCCGGCTAAAGCCGTGATGGCGACATGTACATTGGGCAGGCTATCCGTGCCTCCAAAATCATAATCGCTATCGGTGAATCCACCTGACTCATCCTGCATTCCGAGTAAGAAACTAGTTCCATTGTTCCATAGTTCATTTTCCGTGTATGTGTTGGGTGGCGCCGCTGAACCTTCGGAGTTTATACCGGCCATAAACCCTTGTTTAGGTAAATCAATATGAACTTCGAAGCCTCGATAAAAAGGCCCCGCCCCTTGCGCTTCTGCGGAAGCTTTCCATGCGAGCGGTTCGTTGGGGAATTCTTTGCTAACTGCTGTCCAGATTGCTTGTGCTTCTTGATGACGTCCGAGACGGAAGTTAGCCATCCCTTGGAGCAAGCCCAGTTCACAGCGAACGCTCGACGGCAATGTGTCCTCGGTATCGACCGAAGTGCAAGTTTGAATCGCCTCCTTGAAGTCGCCCGTTTTAAATTGTCTCCATGCGGTCGCAAGGGCTTGGGGCGGTGTTGGCAACGGACTGGGGTGATCCAACGAACGTGTTAATAATTCGCGGAACCACTGTGGGTGCATGGTCGTAATGCGATCGACTTTGGTTTCACACTTACCCTCCGGCTGGAGAATTAAAAATCCTGGTTCGATGAATTTATAAGGAACTAATTGATAGTCAGTTTGTTGTTCTTTGGTGGGAGCAGATCGAACTGGTACATAGTGCTGGTTGATGACCTCAATGATGCTGGGCCATGAAAACGGACCGGAGAGCATGTAGCGATCGATTTCTGATTT
>WTFU01000073.1 GCA_011523945.1 Mariniblastus sp.
GATAATCTAAAATACTCTTAATATTGATTTTGTCGGAATCTTAATATAACCCTGCCCTCATTGTTTTGATAACCCAAAAACTTTACCCAGATTCTATCAAACACTCGTCAAAAGGGGGGCGGCCAATTGAAGGGTCTTCATTTTTGCAAACTGAATGTTGGTTTTTCAGGGAGATTGCTTAATCACTGGTTCTGTTGGTTCCGAAGTATCTCTGCCGTGCGCTGGGCGATCCGTTCAATCGACTGTTCTGAAAGTTGTGCACTGCTTTGAAAGGTGTCATCCGGAGTGGCTTGCGTTTCGGATGGAATGGTGGCGCTTGGATGGCTGGGGAAGGCAGTTTGCACAATTTCTGATTGTCTCCAAGACGATTTGAACGAAGCGAAATCGGCAATATTCTCCTCGGCGTCTACCGCTTCGGATCGTGGGTCTGAAAACCCCCAATCCTTTCTCATGGCAAGAAGCTCCCGGCCTTTTTGAAGAGGTAGATATTTAATCCCACCCAGTTGCTTGGCAAGCATCAAGATTCGACAGTATGCGTCTAGTATTTCAGTCAGCCAGTAAGCGGTTTCAAGATCTGCCTCGTAACTTACCGTTCCGTGATTTGCTAGAACGATGATGTTGGTTCGATCCACAAATGGAAGAATGGTATCCGCAAAATTTTGACTGCCGGGCGTTTCATAAGCGGAAATCGGAATTTCACCTAGGAAAATATCGGGTTCCGGCAGAACGCAATTTGGAATCGGTTCGTGTGCCACGGCAAACGCAGTTGCATGAGGCGGGTGGCAATGAACGATGCTATTGATGTCGCTTCGGTGCTTGTAAATCTCGATATGAAGTAAGACTTCGCTGGTTCGTTTAAGTTTCCCGTCGATTTGTTTTCCCGACATGTCGACCGTGCAAATATCTTCAGGGGTCATGAATCCCTTGCAGTGACGGGTCGGCGTGCAGAGCACTCGGTTTTCGTCAATTCGGATTGAGATATTGCCTTCATTGGCTGCGGCAAAATCTTTCGCGTAGACCCGTTTGCCGATGTCGCAGATAAGTTGTTTTTTCGCTTCAATATCAGTCATTAAAGTACCGTCAAGTGGGGAAGAAAGTTGGGGCGAAGTTTAAGTGACAGCAGCGATTAAAGATGACGAAGGTTGGTAATCCAATGGTGCTTAGGGTGTTGAGATTTGAACACACCGGTCTTTGATTACGACATTTCCTTTGACGATTGCATTAATGACCGCTGGATAAACTTCACATTCTTTTTCGAAAACTCGCTTTGCCAGTGTTTCGGCTGTGTCTGTGGTTTTTACCGGAACGGTCTCCTGAGCGATAATTGGACCGTGGTCATATTGATCGTCAACATAGTGAACACTGCAGCCACTTAGTTTGCATCCATAATCGATCACGGCTTGGTGAACTTTTTGACCGTAAAACCCTTTGCCGCAAAAGGCCGGGATTAAGCTGGGATGAATATTGATGACGCGATTTTCGTAGGCGGAAGGAATGGCCAACCGACGAAGGAATCCGCCCATCACGACTAAGTCAATGTTGGCGGATTGGATTGCTGAAAAAATGGCATTGCTGAATGCGGATATGGTCTCGAATTCCTTGTGAGAAATGACAAGGTGAGGGATGTCAGATTCGGCGGCGTATTCCAGTCCGGCGGCATTCGGATTGTTGGAAATCACCAACTCAATTTGGGCGTTCAGCTTTTGTTCCGTCCGCCACTGAATAAGATTTTTCAGGGTCGTTCCACCGCCAGAAATCAATACTGCAATTTTATTGCCATCAGGCATCAACGTCTCCCGTCACCTTGATGAAAATTTGTAATTGGCCTTCACCGACACTGCATTCTTTCGCCTCAAATACATCGGCAGGTTTTTCAACGCTCAAACAGGTGGCGAGCGTCTCACCTTTTAGGTACGCGTTGTTTTCTAAAATTGCCTTTTTAAGTTCCTCTGAATCGGTAACGAGATTTAATTCAATTCGATCGGATCGTTCGAGATCGAGTTCTTTGCGTCGATCCTGAACAAGACGATTGACATCCCGAGCAAGTCCTGAGCGGATGAGCTCCGGAGTTAGTTCTGTGGCGAGGACGATCACAGCTTGGGGCCCCTGGGCCGCAGCCCAACCGTCGTTTGCCTGAAGTCGAACCTCAACATCCTCCTGGTCCAGTTCAATTACTTGATCTTCAATGGTCAGTGATGAACACCCCGTTTGAGTTAATTCAGCGAGCATGGCCGCTCCGTCTGCCGCCTGGAACGCTGCTTTGAGCTTGGGCATTAGTTTACCGACACGTGGGCCTAGACGTTTGAAATTTGGAACTACCTGATAGGTGACAAACTCCCCGGCATCCGTTGTGTAGGTCACATCGTTAACATTGAGCTCTGTTTTTAGAAGTTCATCGTGGGTTTCAAGCCACGCCTGGTCGTGCGGTTCGTTCAGGACGACGGTTACTCCTGAAAGGGGTTGCCTTACCTTTAATTGAGCATTCATTCGCGCCGATAGCCCCGACGAGGCGATTTCGCGAAGCAAGCCCATTCGGCGCGATAGATCCTCATCAATCATCGCTGGATCAGGTGTTGGGAAATCACACAGATGAACGCTCTCAGTAGCGCGCCCGTCAAACACACTGCTCAGGTTTTGCCAAATAGTTTCAGCCATAAACGGTACAAATGGTGCGACCATCTTCGCGGTGGTCGTCAGGCATTCGTAGAGCGTCCAGTACGCGTCAAGTTTTTCGGGAGCCGACTTGTCTTTCGACCAGAACCGATCCCGACTTCGGCGAACATACCAATTGCTCAGTGCGTCAACAAAAGCGGTGATCTGGGTACAGGCGCGGTAGTTGTCATACTGATCCATGGACTCAATGACAACAGAAAGAGTACGGTGGAGCTCGCTTAGAATCCAGCGGTCCAATTCACTGCGCTGGCCAACCGGTTGGTAACCATTGCCATCGGAAAAGTTATCAGCTGATAACTGACCGGGATTGGCAAGGGCAGCAGGCGAAAAACCATCGAGATTGGCATACTGAATAAAAAATCCGTTGTAGACGTTCCACAGCCGCAGTAAGAATTCGGGAATACTCTCTTTGATCTGTCGTTCGCTGTATTGGATCGAAGTCCACGGTGGCTGTTTGGCAAAGAAATACCAGCGTAATGCGTCGGCTCCGTATTGGTCAAATATTTCCTGCGGTGCACGATAGTTGCGCAAACTCTTCGACATCTTTCCAACGGTTTGCGTTGTTTTAGATGGCGCTGCTTTTGCCTCTTCAGGTGTTAGGTAAATGTTTTTCTCATTGTCCTGCCACCACTCCGAAAGCATCAAGCCAAGCACGATGCAGTTTTTGAATGGATGTGGGTAGGGAATAGTTGGATTTGCTTCGGCAGTTTGGTCACCAAAGAGAAGCGTGCTGATTGCCAGTTGGCTATAGAACCAACCACGGGTTTGATCGAGAGCTTCGCTGATAAAGTCTGCTGGAAACTGCGATTCGAATTTCTCTTTTCCTTGATGTGGATAGCCCCATTGCGCGAACGGCATTGCGCCGCTGTCATACCAGCAATCGATCACTTCGGGGACGCGATGCATGCGAGACCCTGCTTCGAACGGGGAATCGTACGAAATATGGTCGATGTAGGGTTTGTGAACTTTTAGGTCATCCGGTAGATCCGGATTGGCTGCTTTGGCTGCTTCCCAGACCTCCATTCCACTGGCTCCCGGCTTGGAAGTCAGTTCTTCCCAACTACCGATGGCCTCAAATTGCCCAGTGCTTTCGCAGGTCCAGATTGGCAGAGGCGTTCCCCAATAACGTTCTCGAGAAAGTGCCCAGTCGACATTTGATTCGAGAAAATTGCCAAATCTTCCTTCTTTTATGTGCTCGGGTTGCCAGTTGATTTCTCGATTATTCGCGAGCATCTGGTCCTTGAATTGGGTCGTTCGAATAAACCAGCTTTCCCGAGGATACTGAATCAGTGGATCATCATCAGCCCTCCAGCAGAACGGGTACTCGTGCTGGTACTGTTCTTGATGGTAGAGCTTGCCACTATCTTTTACTTGGCGGGTGATGGGTTTGTCGGCGTCTTTGACCCACAGCCCCTCGTAATCAGGCGCTTCAGCGGTGAATTTTCCATTAGGCCCAATGGCACAGATCATCTTGGGCCCCTGCCCCGGCTTGAAACGTGCCTGTTCAGCGACAAGCAGTTCGTAATCGACTTCGCCGAAAGCGGGGGCTTCGTGAACCGCACCACTTCCACTGTCCGTTGTGACAAAGTTCGCAGCGGTGACACGCCAAGCGAGATGTTCTTCGGTTCCGTCGAGTAGTTCGCCGGTAAGATCGGATTGTGTTTTGTAATAGTAATCAAATGGAGGGATGTATCGCTCTCCAACGAGTTCGGATCCCAGTTCGACCGATTTGACTTCAAGTTCACGTTTAACCTTTAGGCTCATCTTCTCGACAAGGTCTTTGGCAAACACGATGTTTTGATCCAGCTCCGCATCGTACACGGTAACGTATTCGATTTCCTCATTGACTGCCGCGAATTGGTTACTTGGTAAAGTCCAGGGAGTTGTAGTCCAGACGAGTAGGCTTGTATTCTCACGATTGACTAATGGGAACAATACATAGACCGATGGATCCATGACAGTCTTGTAACCTTGCCCGACTTCACCGCTGCTGAGCGCAGTTCCACCTTGTGCCCACCACCAGATTATTTTGTGGCCCTTGTACAACAGGTTTCGGTCAAAAAGATTCTTGAGCGACCACCAAACGGATTCGACGTAACTTTGATGGTAGGTAACGTAGGCGTCGTCCAGTTTCACCCAGAATCCAAGACGCTCGGTGAGTTTTTCCCAATCCTGCATGTACTGCCAAACTGACTGCTGGCATTTTTGAATAAACGGTTCTACTCCAAAATCTTCGATTTCCTCTTTCGAGTGGATTCCCATCTCTTTGCAGACTTCAACTTCGACGGGAAGGCCATGCGTATCCCAGCCCGCTTTCCGTTCGCAATAAAATCCTCGCATCGTTTTGTAGCGAGGAAACAAGTCTTTGATCGCTCGGGTAAGACAATGACCGGGATGGGGTTTCCCGTTGGCAGTGGGTGGACCTTCGTAGAATACATAGCGCGGGCCATCTGTCCGTTGTGCCAGAGATTTGTCATAGATTCCGCTCTCGCGCCAAAAGTCTAAAATTGCCTCTTCTTGTTTGGGAAAACTGGGTTTGTTTTCGAAGGGGCGGAACATGCTGGAATCCTTCAGCGGAGTAGACATATCTCAAAGCTCGCGAGCGTATAAACAGTTCAAGATTGGAAATTAAAACGGCGAATGCGATTGCAAAATAAACCAGTACGAGATTTGGAAAAATATCGTTTTTGCCTATGATCCGCGCACGCTAGTATCCCCAAAGAAACGTCGTGTGTAAATGACGGACTCTGCCGAAGCGAGTCGGGATAGAAGGGTTTATTCAACGAGCAGTGAGCGGGATCAATTTTCAGACCCAACCTGGCAATCCCATCACTTGCCTAGCTTCGACTCGTGTTTTACAGTCCGCGATTGAACGATGACAGCAAGGTTGGGTTCGTTGAGTTTGAAACAGCAAATCTCAGTTAACGCTTCTTTTTATCCGGATCTTTTTTGCTTTCGGCCGATTTTTTCGGAGGAGTTGCGTTTGGATCGGTAAGGTGACCAAATTCTTTGTCAAATTCGGTGCCGTATTGATCATCTGCTAGATCGTACTCGCCTTCGATCTCTTCTTCAAAATCATCGTCAAAATCTTCATCAAAATCGTCTTCGTCGATTTCATCAATGATTTCGATTTCGAGATTATCAATTGGCTCAGCGGACACATCTTCAATTGAATCGTCAACCGCATCTTCTTCGTCGGAAGTTTGGTCGTCGCCTGGAATATCCAGTGGATCTACAAGATCGTCATCTACCATTTTTTCTCTGCCTCGTTGTCATGTGAAATTGAAACTCGCTCAATTTCGGATCAATATTCACCGTCACTCATCGAATCGATAACGAAACCAACGGATGGTGTACCGATAAAGGGTATGTAGACCTCGACGGTTGTCAACCGACAACCGCGAATGTTCGCAAAAATAGTCGAACAAGATGTGATATTGGCATCGTTGAGCAGCTTGGAACTTGGGGACCTGTAATTCAAACACTGCTTTTCTTTAGCCGGTTTCATTGCCGATTTGATCGGTAGCCGGCATCCGTGATAGGGCGTTCGAGGACGCTCGTTAGTTGAGAATCTCTAGGCAAAAATCGATTGACTTTGGCTGCGAGGTCGAAAGACGAGGTTTCTGGCAAGAGTTCCAGATCTTTTTACTGGCGCTCGTTCACTTGGAAGATCGAGTGCTTAACGAAAAACAGGGCCAGTATTCATTACCGGCCCTGTCCAACACGGGGTCAGAAAGTCGTTATGGATTGACTTCCCGCCACACGAAAAAAAGTAGGCCGGATATTAAAGTGAGTAGTGCTTAACCTTCTTTCTTACTTTTAAACTTGACAAAATAGAACGATTAAACCGGTTTTTATGAAAACTCAGTTTTCAGTAGGACAGAAGGGAGGTTTTTAAAGACTGACCGTATGGAGAGCAGAAATGAGATGTTGACCGGTTACTGGATCTCCCCGCGGACGGACGGGCGTCAGTTAGGTTGTATATTCTGAATTAAACCGAACGTATTCCTGAGTAAGGTCACTGGTCCAGTGTCTCGCGAAACCGGAGCCTCTGCCAATGGTTAGTTCAATTAGAGTTTCAAATTGATCATTCAGGGCTTGGCTGACCTGTTTTTCATCGATATCTACGGGCTGTCCGTGCTCGAACACGAGAAAGCCATTGAGTTTGAGGCTGGTCATCGATACATCCATTTCGGCGCCGGCGTAACCGGCGGCTGAGACGATTCGTCCCCAGTTGGGGTCGGCGCCAGTGATCGCTGTTTTTACCAGCGCACTGGCTGCAACGGTTCGAGCAACACGATCGGCCTGCTGGTCGTCAGCCGCTCCGTGAATGTCGATCGTGATCAAGTGACTTGCTCCCTCACCATCGGCGGGAATTTGTTTCGCAAGTTGGATGCAGTTTTCAGTGATGGCATTCTCAAATTCCTTCAATGCGTCCGCTGAGTCGATCTCAATCCCGGAGTCTCCATTGCAGATCATTATTAATGCATCGTTGGTGCTGGTATGTCCTTCAACACTGATGCGATTAAACGACCGCTCGACTGCTCGATTTAGAATTTGCTGCGCCTTGCCGGTGTCGATCTTTGCGTCTGAGACGATGATGGCCAGCATCGTTGCCATTTTCGGCCCAATCATCCCTGCGCCCTTGGCCATTCCGGCAATTTTAATGTCACCCGATTCTATTGAAACTGTCGACTCGACTGTTTTGGGACCTTTATCAGTCGTCAGAATCGCCATCGAGGCTCGTTCGAAATGATCTCGGGAACTACCTTGTTCGGAGATTGCCTGTGCGATTCCGCTGGCTGTTTGAGACATGGGAAGGTGTTGGCCGATAACACCCGTTGAAAGAACCAGGACTTGATTTTCCTGCACGTCTAAGTGCTTGGCAGCGATCGTCGCGATGGTTTGATTGTCGTCGATTCCCTGCTGTCCTGTACAGGCGTTGGCATTACCCGAGTTAATAATGAGTGCTTTAAATTCCTCGGTAGGTGTCAGTTGTTGATTCCATTCAATGCTCGCTGCTCTGACGATGTTCTGAGTGTAGACTCCGACCGCGACACAGGGGGTTTGCGAAGAGACAACCGCGAGGTCAAGTTTTCCGGACGGCTTAATGCCGCAAGCGATACCTGTGAATTGAAAGCCGCCGGGAAGTCCCATCTCGATAATCCGATTTATGTTGTACTTGATAGTTAAGTGTGTTGAATTGAGCAGGGAACTTGAGAAAGCCAGTCCGCAGTTGAGTTCCAAAATTAAGCATTTCCAAAATTAAGCAGTTCCAAAATTAAGCAATACGAGGTGGGATTAAATGAGTCCCGTTGTTTCCGGAAAGTCCATCATGATATTGAAATTTTGAACTGCGGCTCCCGAGGCACCTTTAATGAGGTTGTCGAGGACGCTTACGATTACTGCGAATTGTCCGCATTGTGAAACGGAAATGTCACAGAAATTAGTATGCGTGACGTCTTTTGTTTTGGGCAGCGCATCGGTTATCCGTACGAATGTCTCATCGCGATAAAAATCGCTTAAATGCTCTCGAAGTGCACCCGTCTTGACTCCCTGTTTGGGGCTAACGTAAATCGTTGAAAGGATGCCGCGGTCCATGGGAATCAAATGAGGGGTGAACGTTGCAGAAATTTCCTGATTGCAAATGCGATTGATAATTTGATTGATTTCGGGCATGTGTCGATGCTTGCCAACACCATAGGCGGCGACCGATTCGTTGCATTCGGGGTAGTGGAATTTTAGATTCGGTTTTCGTCCGGCTCCCGAAACCCCTGTTTTTGAATCGATGATGACTGGCGTCGATTCAATAAGTTCTTGACCTAATAGGGGCACCAAGGGAAGCAAGGCGGAGCTTGGAAAGCACCCAGGATTCGCGACCAATTCGGCGTTCTTAATTTCAGGCCGGAATAGTTCAGGAATACCATAAGGAACGGAGCCAACCCGATCAGCATCAGGGTGCTCTACCTCGTACCATTGGTTAAAGGTGGCGGCATCATTAAGCCGATAGTCGGCGCTGAAATCAACAACCTTAATTCCGCATGCGAGGAGCTGTTTGACGATTGCTGCGGATGCCGCATGTGGGAGACAGCAGAACGCAAAATCAACCTGCTCGGTAAACGAGTTGATCTCGAAAATCGAGAAATTTAAATCCAGACGCCCGCGTATTTCAGGATGCACTTCCGAAAGCGCGGGACAGGACTCATCTCGTGATGTCAATGTTGTGATGGCAACATCAGGATGACGCAGCAGGATCTTGATGAGCTCCAACGCGGTGTATCCGGTTCCACCTATAATTCCGACTCTTATCATCGTGCTAGATTTCTTGAGCTTGTTGAAATATCTATTGATAAGTTTATCGGATTGGGAGTTGAAAGAACATCAGGGAGATATGCTTGGCAGGCCAAAGTTATGTGACACCGGTCACCGTTAGTTTGAGATTGGTGGAGCATTTCTACAATGGATCAGCCCGTAGTCGCAAGAAGCGCGACCGTTGAACGCCATCTAGGCGGCAGGCGTCTTAGCTGTATCGTCTGAGCTGTATCTATACGTAGAATTATTTCTCGGGTTGTGGAAGTTTAGGGTCGGTTACCGCGAGCGGAACCTGGTAATTTCCGAGCTTGGCGTAAATCCGGACAGTAATCGGCTGCTCCAGGATCTTGGGAATGGTCAAAAGATACTCTTTAAGTTTCTCATTGGCTTGGGTGCGCTGTTGGTGTTGCTGGGCAAGATTGTTTCTCTGAGCCGCAAATTGAGGGCCTTGATTGGTGCTGTTGTATGCCTGAAGCATCGCCTGTGACTGTCGTCTCATGCCTTCAGAGGTCATTGCGAGATTTTCAAGCATTTTGGGAGACTGGATTGGTTTGATTTGACCATTCGCATTCATTACCAAATTACTTTTAAGATTCAATTTTGAGCGAATGTCGCCGGTCACCTGAATCCACATGAAGCCAGTTTTATCGCTGCGTTTCAGCCAGACTTTTGCCGGTATGTTTGCCTCAACTCGCGAATTGGGGATGGCTGTTTCCACTCCTTTAATGCGTAGCGGGAGAACGTCGACAACGATCGTCTCGGCTGCCGGCATCGCGGGAATCAAAAGCTCCAACTCATTCGAAAATGATTCTTTGTCGAGGCGAAGATCTCGAATTTTCATCGGTGTTCGAAGGAAAACGATGGTTCCCTGATCTTCGGGAAGTTTTAATTTCAATAAACAGT
>WTFU01000085.1:0-6199 GCA_011523945.1 Mariniblastus sp.
TAATAGTCCTCGTGGTTGATTGGGTCATATTTATGATCGTGACACTTGGCACAGTTTAGCGTCAATCCTAAGAATGACTTACCTGTGTGTTCGATTGTGTCATCAAGCCAGGTCGTTCGATTGAAGAGGTAGTAATTTCTGGCAAGGAATCCGGTTGCTCTGACCGTTTTTAAATCGGTGGGGGCAATTTCATCGCCGGCAATCATCTCCATGATCATCCGGTCATAGCCTTTGTCTTCGTTTAGAGAATCGATGATCCAGTCTCGCCAGTGCCAGAGATGTTTCTGGCTATTTCGTAATTGGTTGTCCAGACCATACCAGTCGCTGTATCGCCAGACGTCCATCCAGTGACGTCCCCATCGCTCCCCATATTGCGGGCTGTCGATAAGAGAGTCGATGATTTCTTCGATGGGAAGATCTGAGAGTAACTGTTCGGGCGTTGGGGGAAGGCCAGTTAAATCAAGGTAAATTCGCCGTAACAATAGTCGTCGTTCCGCACTTGCCTGAGTTTTAAATCCTTTTATTTGTTGCGATGCCGTTAGAAAGGCATCGACAGGGTTGGACATGCCAAGGTTGGGCAAGCTTGGTCGTTCGATTTTTTGAAAAGCCCAATGTTCCATGGGATCGGCTTCTGCTTGTTCATTGTCGGGCGCTGGTGCACCGTCAGCAATCCAGTTCTGAATGTCCAAAACCTCTTGTCGCGAGAGCGGCTCGCCTTCGGGAGGCATGCGTTCTGTGTCATCTTTTGAAGTGAGGCGGTTGAGAAGGAGGTTGTCTTCCAAAATGCCGTAATCCTTCATCGCTTCGATCGTATCGACGCGGAGTTCAGACTCTTGTTTCAACGCACCGTGACAGGCAAAGCACCGCTCTTTTAAAAGTGGTTTTATTTGGTGCTCGTAAAGCTCGGTGCTCGATTCCTGTCCAACTGCATTGGAGGCAATCATGCAGACGCAGACCGGAAAGCTGGCGATGAATTTAAAAAACGGTTTCATTGGGTCATTCCGATCCTGTCCAGCACCGGGTGATTGAGCTGGATGTGATGTGATAATGCCTTGGCGGCTTTCTTTCGATCGCCATTAATAATTGCGGTAAGGATTGCATGATGTTGCTGAACAGTCTCGATGGCTGCTTCACGATTTTCACCTTCCCATTCAAATAAAATTTCAAAGAATGGAGCATGTCGATTGAAGAAGTCTGAAATGTAAAAATTGTTTGCCTTCTCGATGATGTAGGAGTGAATCCGATTGTCAATCATGGGGAAATCTCGTGAATTTTTTGCTGGGATATTTCCCACAAGCATTGCCTGAAGATCGGTTTTAACTAGCCGGTCCCATGCGAGATCGAGCGCCTTGAGTTCCAGGACTTCCCGCGTGTCTTGATAAGCTCGCAGGTCTGCATGAGAGAAGTGACGAATTTTCCATCCGCGACGAGGAATGTGTTCAAGGAGTCCCTGGCCTGCGATGAGGTGGCATATTTCCCGCACCGCTGATCGACTGAGTTGGTGATGAGTCGCTGTTCTCTCTTCCCGCAGAAAAGTCTCTTCCGCCAATAAACTTTTCTGAACAATCTCGCGCAGGATTGCTTGATAGGGATCAACGGTGGGGCCAAGCGTGGGTTGCGGTTGGGAGTCGAGGGTAGAATCGAAAGTCTCTGGAGCCTGGAGGCGACCGTTGGAGAGCTTGATCAGCTTACCTCCTTCGATCAGCTTTGAGATTACAGTTCGTACCGGTGTTTGGCTTACGCCGTAATGAGAAGCCAGCGCAGCAACGGTCAGTTTGCAGGGCGTACTGCCTTCAGATAAATGCGACGTGATGTCGTATTCAATTCTTTCAGTCAGCTCCATAAAACCTATTCCTTCGCTAGTCGAAAAACATGTTTTTGTCGACAATTAGGTCTGGTTTTTGTAACCCGGGGTGCGGACACTGTCAAATAAAACCTGGAATAGGTGACGCTGAGCAGGCAGTTCCAGGGCTTGATGGCAATGTCGCAGTACTGTGACTTAGGTATTCGTCAGTTCGTTGGGTTATTAAAGAAGCGGTCATGCGATTCTGATCGATCCGCGCGGTTCTGGAACGGCTCAGAATTTTTTCTAGCCAGCTAAGGAATGCTGCTGGCCGTTGATTCTTACTGCATGAAGCGTGGTTGTCCAAGTAAGGAGTGCGGCGACTTTTGAGATTCAAGCGAGATTCAAGCCCGTTAATGGTTTTAAAATAAGCCCAAAACAAGAATCGCCCAGGTACTGAAACGAGCAACCGGGCGAGTCTTGTGTCGAATTTCTAAAATTAATTCCACCTATCAATCGACAGGGAGAATTAGGCAAATTTGCAAGTTGCTTTCTTATCAAAGATTTTACAGACTTTGTAAAGAAGAACATTTGAATATTCATTTTCTGGAATTGACTCGCCCGCTTTTAAACGTTCCGCAGTTTTATACGAATCAACGACGCTTAGAATGCCTAACACGATTCCAGGGAGAACGCAAAGAAACGAACCAATGAATGTCACAACTATGGTCCATATCCACTTGTTGGTTTGGCCATTAATTACGATATGGCCAATGCCGAGCACAAACCAAGTCAGGATGGCCGCGGCAATCGGGTTTGCATCCGGTTTTGAGATCGTCGTCATGAGAAAGCTCCAATTTGAAAGTTGTACTGAAGGTTCAAATATTCAATTGCCAGAAAGACTCTTAAATTTCTAACATATTCCGTGGCGCTTTGTTGGCGAATTGATGCCTTCTCATGGTTTTATCAAATTTTATTCAGGTTGTTGGTGAGTTGAGTTCCTCTCTAATTCCTCGGAAAAACAGGTTTTCTATTTGGAAGCGATTGTTTTCATCGGGGCTATGCTGTTTGACGCGGCCACTAGTGCGGGAGGTGCGGTTTTGTCAAAGCGTATAGATACATTCCTGCCAGTGCGCCTGCACCGGTAAAACAGGCAAGGCCAACGCCGCTGCCAAGTTGTGCGTAAATGGTTCCCGGGCAGGCGCCTGCGATTGCCCATCCGGCTCCGAAGGTCGTGCCGCCAAGGATCACTCCTTTTTGAAACGGTTTGGGGGTGTATCGAATTGGCTGACCGTAAATATCTGAAGCTTTATATTTTCGGATAATGAACATTCCCAACATAGCAACGGCAACGGCCGAGCCAATAATCAGGTATAAGTGGCTGTCTTGGAACAGAAACATGTCGTTAATTCGTTGCCATCTGACGACCTCGGATTTGGTAAACAGAATCCCCAGGAAAGTGCCGACCATCAAAGTGGTTGCATACACCATTGCTGCATCAGCAGTGGACGTAGAGGATTGAGCCGTTGTTTTGTTTTCGGTTTCGACAGTTGATGTCGGTGTGGGAGTAACTGTTGTTTTGTTAATGGTTGCCATCGCTGAATAACCTTAGAAAAGAATATGTCCTAGGCCCCAGGTGACGCCCAGGCCACCCACGAAAAAGAAAATGGTGGCGACGAGGCTGGGAGGATTCAAATTAGCAAGTCCAGTAATTGCGTGGCCGGAAGTACAGCCTCCCGCGTATCGCGCCCCAAATCCGATCAAAATGCCTCCAATGAATAGTTTGATAGCGCCCCAAACGCCAAAGAATCTAGCAGGTAGAAATTCGATTGGTTCCGCAGAAAGCCAATGGCTTCCTGTAAAGCCACCGATCGCGATTCCAAGTGCTAATACAAGTGTCCACGCCCCTTGACGGCGGTCGTAATTCTTCAAATAGGCAAGCTTGCTGCCGGGAGAGCAGAGTGCGCCGAGTTGTTGTAAGCTGGTTGAGACTCCAAATCCTTTCCCGGCCAGTAAATACAACAGTGGTACAGCTGAACCAATCAGAGGGCCGGAAAACCACCAAGGCCAAGGTTGTAGTATAAAGTCAGTCATGGGTTTGAGTTGGTAAATCTGGAGAGGACGTGGGTTAATTCAAAGCGCAAGAACGAGCCACCGGTTTTTGCGGTGGTGTAGAGCTTATCGATGGTGATTCTTGCACTGTCGGATAGCCCGCCGCCTCCCATCGCTCGAATCCGCCCGTGAGGTTGATTACGTTCTTGATTCCTAATGCTTTCAGCACACTCCCTGCAATCGCGGAACGGCCACCGGTGCGGCATTGCAATACGATTGAGCGATCGTCATTTTGAGTTTTTGTTTGATTGAGTTGGTCGGCAAGATGCCCGAGGAAAATGTGTTCGGCGCCGGGGATTCGTCCGGAATTCCATTCCGATTTTCGTCGAACATCAATGAGTCGGATTGAATTGGTCTGCAATGCACTTGCCAGCCATTCAGGCGACTGTTGTGGAGATTTTTCGGTCGCCAATCCCGATGCGTAAACTTCGTCCGTATCAAAAAAGCCAGCGATGTTATCAACTCCGATTTCGTGCAGAATGCGAACGGCCTCATCTATTTTTTTGCTGGAGGAAACTAGATAGGTGGCAGCCTGATAGTCGATGACCCAGCCTCCTTGGCTTGCCAAAAAATCCAAAGGCAAGTTAATCGACCCGGGAAAATGTTGGATTGCAAATTGCTCAAATTCTGCGGTATCGATTACGTTGCATGTTGCCGCAATAGAATCAAGAAGTTCCGGTTTCATTTTTTGGGGTCGAGCATCACCGATGATTTGGGGACCCCGTTTGTTGAGTTTCTTCATCAGTCCAAAATAGGGTGGTGCTTCGGGTTGGTCATCGAGGATGAATCGAACAAAATCATCTTCCGCGGTAAATTGGAGGGCCTGATTGAATCGTTTTTCGTAGCCGACGGTGCTGGAAGGAATAGCTCCCAGCCCTTTGCCGCAGGCACTTCCCGCGCCATGGGACGGCCAGATTTGGAGATAGTCGGGCAGCGACTTAAATTTTTCAATTGAGCGGAATAAATCGCGGGCTCCCTGATCCGCAGAGCCAGCGATGCCCGCGGCTTCTTCCAGTAGATCTGGTCGGCCTACGGATCCAACAAAGACGAAGTCGCCGGTAAAGATCCCCATTGGCTGATTTGCGCCGGCTCCCAAGTCCGTCAAGATAAGTGAGATACTCTCAGGAGTGTGACCGGGAGTGTGCATGGCAGCGAGCTGTATGTTGCCAACCGAAATGTGGTCTCCGTCCTTCAAGTGTTGCACTGAGTATTGTGAGCCTAGTTGGTATTTCCAATCAGCAGGTCCTTCGTCGGATAGATAGAGTGCAGCCCCGGTTTGCTCTGCCAGTTCACAACTGCCTGAAAGATAGTCAGCGTGGATGTGAGTTTCAACGCAGCCGGTAACTTTCATCTGTTTCGCTGCTGCAGCCTCGAGGTAAGGCGTGATCGCGCGCGCTGGATCAATGATAAAAGCCTCACCGGTTCTTTGGCAGCCTACTAGATAGGATGCGTGAGCCAGAGCTTCGTCGTAGAAATATTTAAGGAACATTGATTCACTCTTTTTAAAAGTTAGCGATTGGATTATCCGGAACTGGTTCTCGTGACGGACCTTGCTGAAATTTGAGATCTAGTCAAAGCGGCGGATGATACAATTCACGATGTCGTGCAATTGAGGTTCGGCAATTTCGTAGTAAACGGCTCGACCAGATTTCGAGCGTTTAAGCAAACCGCTTCGTTGAAGAAACTGCAGGCTTGCGGAGGCTGTGGATTGGGTTAAGCCAAACGTTTGCTTGATTTCCATGACGGTGTAACGTTTGCCTCCGAGTAGTAATTGGATAATCTGCAGGCGACGGGGATGGGCGAGCGCTTTCAGGAACTCGGCCGCCTTCGCAAGTGAAGTGTGACTTAATAAGTTGACAGATTTTGCTGGGTTCATTTCTCTTTTTTCAAGATGGTATAATTAAATATCGGAATATGTCAATATGATGTTCGTTAGATTTTGAGAAGTTTTTGGAAAAACTCTAAAACCTCAGACGGAATTCCTCTGAGCGTGTCGAAGGATGAAGCGGAATGGACACCTGAGTTATCAATAGAACGCGCTTTGTTTTAGGTTGCTAAGTCGATTAGGGCGGTAAATGAAGTGGTTAATCGAGATTTGGTGGATGGCCAGCATGTGGGCATCGTCGACCTTGCATTGCCCATCGGAAACGGGTGTGCTTTATTGGTTGGGTTTGTGATGCTAACTGATTCTTACGAGACAGACGCCTCGAGGAAGACTGCCGCTAATTGTGAAACAACAAAAGTGTTGGTCGCTGGGTGGTTCCGAACGGTAAATCGTTTTTAGCGGTGGCAGTTTTCTAAAAT
>WTFU01000085.1:6299-9749 GCA_011523945.1 Mariniblastus sp.
CGGTGGCAGTTTTCTAAAATGAAAGGGAGCGAAATGGAATTTGGAGAAAATGAAGAGATTGTCGAGAAGGCAACCTTCGATAAAGAAGCAATCATTAAGTACCACTGGACAGGGCTTATTTTTTTGTGCATTCCTATCATTACGATTCCCCTGGCTCTGATTGTTGCAGTTATTTATAAGCTGGTGCTGGACCGTGTGATTGATAGTTGGGAGTGCACGCTGACGACGAGGGCCTTGCACGTCAAAAAGGGGATGCTGAACAGAATTGAAAAAACAGTTCCGCTAGAAAAAATCACTGACCTTCAGATGACACAGGGATTTGTGATGCGCTATTTTGATTTGCGTAATATCTCGGTGGAGACTGCAGGTCAGTCTGGCCCCGGAAGTCTGATCAGCCTGCTGGGTGTTAATGATACAGAGCGTTTTCGACGAGAGGTTCTCGATCAGCGAGATCGCATGGGTGGCTCGTCCGTGCCAGAGAAGAAATTGGTAAACGAAAACGACTCTAATGACGTTCTTATCGAAATCAGAGACGAGTTGAAGCGGACGACTCAACTTCTTGAAAAGCTGGTTGAGCAGGGGACGCGTGATTAAGGCGAACTTATAAATCAGTTGCAGAAGAGCCTTGGGGTCACAATAGTGCCTCCCCTAGAATCACTGCAGGGTGAGGATCAGAGGAGAGATCCATTGGCATGGTTTAATATTTGTTCTGAATTAGACTTACTTATCTAAATGGTAATTCGACGATGTTTCCGTCACTTTTTTGAATCCAGTTTTTTAATGCCTGTTGTTCAATCGAATTCGGAAAGAACATCACTGAGCCATCAAGAAGTAATGCATTAAATCCGCCAGGTCGAAGTTTCCCGACGGCGTTCACATCCATCGTTGGATCAAACGGGATGTCTTCAGGCGCTGACCAATTGACGGCGGCGTCCTCATTGGCTTCGACCGCAAGGATGGTGTTCGACGTACCATCAAGAATTTGTGCAAAGCCGATTTGTTTATCTCCAAAAGCAGTGTCTTTTCCTGCAAAGCCAAGATAGACGGTCTGTTTGGCGAGAGTTAAGTTTGGGCAAGCGAAGGTTTGCGGCATTTTCGATAGAAGTTGAATGTTGTGCTCACTGTCCCACGGTTCGTCTAGATGGAATTCGTCGTAGAGTCTTGATTCTTCAAGATAGGGGAGGAGCGCAACTCGCCAGCTCAACAAGGGGCGGCCGTCTTTGTCCCGAATATTCGATGGGAATTTCCGGTGAACTTCATAATAATTGTGAAACGCAAGTCCAATTTGCTTGAGGTTGTTGGAGGAAGAGACTCTCCGTGCGGCTTCTCTCGCTTGCTGAACCGCTGGTAATATCATCGCCGTGAGCGTGCCAATCACGGCAACGTTTGAGATTTGACCGCCTTGATTTTTTGCTTCAAAGAGAAGGGTCTTTTGATTTCTTGTTGGTCGGATTTGGTTCTCCATGAACTGCCCAACTCGTTCAAAATAGGCTTGGAAGGCCAGTTGCATGGAGGGGTCAAGATCAGCAATTTGCCGAGTCATCTCTCCGGCTAAAATTTGGCGGCCCATTTGGATGCCCATGTCGATCATGCTCTCAATTCGATTCCCCGCGGCTTCATCGACGGCGGTTATTTTAAGAGCTCCCCTTTGTTGGCCATCAAAGTTGGCCTCCACGACGATTGATTCTATCAATCCGGGTAACTCAAGGAATTGATTAAACGGAGGCGGAATCTGATTTTTGGGAGGGAGATTTTTCTCAATGGTTTCGCGGACAGGATCCATGATCATATAGGCGGCAAACTGAGAGTCCTGGCCGCCATTGGCGATCAAATTCGCCAGTTCTCCGGAGGCGTTTTTAGATGCAAGCATTTTTGTGACAAAGGGCTCGAGACCAACAATCAATGTATTCTTGTTGTACTGGAGAATCACCGGAACCATGGCGTCGCGACTGCGGTAGATAGCCATGCCCTCGTAGCTGTCCTTGATGAGTGAATCGGTAATGTTGCCGCCAAGGCTTTGTGCTTCCGCGAATGTGATGACCATTCCAAATCCGGGCGGGTTTCTCAGGTCTGTGAATGAATCAACCATCAGAACGGCATTTTGGATTTTGCACGGATCGATACCAAATTCCGTCTGTCCCATCACAGAAAGGACTTCTCGCGGTACCATTTCCATTCCCGGTGACTTCAGAATTTCGGCAGGTTTGATCATGATGGCGGCGGTGGTGGAAGCCGGCATCAAGCCCGGAGGTGTGTCGCCCTGTTGGCCGCTCGTGACCGTTGTGCATGCCGCCGGCGGGCAAATGAGTGCACAGTACAATGCGGTTAGGAGTAGGTTTTTGATCATGCTAACAATCCTTGGGGCGAGGGGAGACTGGTTGGCCAGTACACAGTTTTGCGAGTTTTATATCGGATTGCAACTGTTTTGCGATACGAGGTTCTTTGGGCGTGAGGGCTTGGGGGAAATGATTGGCTGTCGGTGAAATTCTAAAAGGCTTTCGTGGTTAACCGATCGAAATTGGCAGGAAAATAGGTTTTTCCTTCATCTCCAGCTCTTACCCTGAAATTCCAACGGCATCTGTTGAGTTTTTCGATGATGACTGCCCTGCCCCAATCGCATGCGGGAACGGTCTTTTGTTCAAGTGAACTTCTTATTGGAGGCGCCGGTGAATGGCTACGCCTTTCCCGCCAAGACTATGGTTGGAAGCCAGCGTAATTGATGCGCCTGATAACGTGCAAAGGTAGTCCTTTTTGGAAACATCGAATTTGGAATTGGAGTTGATTCTCGGGAGGGATTGATTCTCGAGAGGTGGTGGTCCTGAGAGAGACTTGTTGGTTTAGGTCACAGTCGGAGCCGACGATTCGGCTGAATCCGAAATTAAAAGTTTCGCCAGTCAAGATTAGATTTTCTTTATTTCAGAAAAGGAACCTCGGGAGTCGAGTGATTTTTCCTGTGAGATTCCTTCGACCGGACGGCCCCCAGTTCCCTGCTTATAGTATAGCTTGTGCCCGGAACCCGACATAAGGACTCGGCCGACTTCTTCCGCGGTGATATGGTGGCGTAGTCCCGAGCCAATGATTTCTAAAACGGTGCCTTGGATTTCGAGTTCATGATCGAATCCTGATATTTTGATCTTGCCCGATACCATGTTTTCGATTGCTATTTGATAGCCATTGCCCGAGACAGTCAGTTCATTGCATGGCCCTCTCACAATTACCTGCTTGTTTAAGCCGCCCACGCGAACGACCTCGTCAAGCTTCGCCTCTATTATTTTTGCTGATGTCGCCGGTGGATTGGTGGTTGGAGGAGTTGTTTTTACCGGCTTGGGGGCAGTTGTCGTCGGTCTGGTCCTATTGGGTTTCGGGCTTGACGATTTGGGTGCAATTGATTTGGGAGTGATTGATTTGGGAGTGATTGGTTTGGGAGTGATTGGTTTGGGAGTGATTGGT
>WTFU01000183.1 GCA_011523945.1 Mariniblastus sp.
GTCCTGCTCGACCCTGCGGGTTTTTGGTGGGCATCGGCACCAGACGATTCGTGGCCAGAGGAAGAGGACGTCCTCGCGGAAATTGAGGCCCGAATGATCCACGAGTATGGTGATCGGCAACAAGAACTTGTCTTCATCGGCCAAAACCTAGACCAGCAACACGTAACGCGCGTTCTCGAATCATGCCTGTTGACGGACGAAGAATATGCACTCGGCCCCGCGTCGTGGGAGTATTTCCAAGATCCCATGCCACCCATCGAAGTCGAAACTGATTATCCGTCGGACGAATACACAACAGAAGATTAGCAAGACATTCCGCCAAAGGAAGGAGTGCCGTGCTGTTCTGCCTTGAAGTTTCACGATCAGCGCTGCCTCAGCCGTCTGTCGAAAACCAACAGCCTGAATCTAAGTCTACCATGGATTATCAATTCGGAACAAATTCAAGGGGTCGATGTCTGAGACTTGCTTAATCGATTGACGGCCCTTCGATAACGAACTCGCAAAAATTCTCGTTTGAATTCACGCTTCACCTTTTTCCAAATACTCCGCTTGGACGAGATCGTGCTCCCGCCCGTTTCTTTTGTTCGATCTTCCACACCCGCAGGCACGATGCTCGTCACATGCAAACCGGTGTGCCAGTAAGATTGCAAAAATGCATCCACGGGACGATCAATCATCTGCGTCTTAAACAATAAGGTTTCGGCGGCCGCACGACTCACAATCTGAGCAGATGTCCTCAATGGTGTCACGCGCGGTTTGACAATAAATGATTTGCCTGATCGGGCAACTACTTCAGATGAATTCACTCTTCGTGCTTGAAACTGAACATACCCGTAAGTCCCTACCTCTTTAGCAGCAAACGCTACCGTTTCGGCAAACACGGGCGTCAACGCCACGTCATCTTCTAAGATCAGCGCGGCGTCCAACCCCTCGTCCAAAATCAACTGCCACGCTTTTCGGTGGCTTTGAAAACATCCGTATTCACCGGGCCCAATTGGAAACGGATATGCCGGAGAAAACAGCGGTTTAAACGAGGTGGACGCGTCTCGCTCAGCCTTTGGTACCAATACACCATCAACCGCTTCCACTACCCGAGCAGGGTAGGGCGTTTCCTCCAAAAGTCTCTGTACCTGCGTGCGTCGACCTTCAGCTCGCGCCAAATGAATAACCAATGTCTCGATCTTGCTAACCATAATTTCTCGGCGAACGGTTAAATTCAGACCTGATGGATTCTAATCCTCCTGCAAAGCAGACGACAAGACGAAAATTGATGGATACCAACTTACGTTAACTAAAGCGCGTTACTTACTACCGATTTAGTTGTCTTAATTAATCGGACTAGTAATGATATCAATCATCGCCGTTGACTATGGCGATAACTTGCTAATCGCAAGCCAAGATGTCGATACAGCTAATTTGGATGGAATACGAAAATCAGAATCTAAGTTGCGGGAATTTAGCTTTTGACACCGGAAAGATTCTGGTAATTCATTGAAACCAGCTCGTTATGGCGTTTCAGGAAGTCAATGTACTCGCTTTTTTTAAGACGCTTTTCATCTCGCCTAGATCATCGAAGTGGTCATAGAGTTCTTCCCAAATTATGGCGTTTCTATTATCAGGTCCTGCCATTCAACATTTTCTGCACGGGCCCAATAAGCCCATAACGTTTAATGATCCTTTTTCCCGAAGTAATCGGACGGATCCCAGACGGGAATGAATTCCGAAAAATCAAGTGCGTCTTTGGCTTTCATTTTATCACCACCAAGCGACTTCCAACGTTGATAGTTTTTTTGGTAGACATCGCTAAACCGCTCTATAAATGTCTCGTTTAGGAATGGATCCAAAGTCTGCCGCTGCCAAGTCGTCAACTGTCCTCTAAGTCTTTCCTCGATCCCAGCGTTCTCGGAATTACCAATCAAATTGTGAAGTTCATCGGGATCATTTTTCAGATCGAAAAGCTCAAATTCAGGAGGAACCTCACTAATCTCTCGTAGTCGTTGCGCGAGGGATTCTTTCGACATTGAGTCGATTTGTTTATTTAAGCTGAAAATAGCTTGATTTTTTTCAGCATAACGTCGACGCTTTCCATTTCCCAAAACATGATGGATCAACTTCCAGCGGCCATCTGTTACGGTCCGACTCGGCCAATATTGGTGGAGCCCGGTCGTATGTGCAACGAAGGCAGAATACAAATGTCTACGTTCTGCTTGCTTACCCTTTAGAACAGGTTTAATCGAATATCCCGGCAGGTGCTTGGGTATTTCCAAACCTGCAACGTCTACAAACGTCGGGTAAAGATCAACAAAAGAAACCAACGCATTCGATCGACTCCCTGGATTTGTTATCTGACCAGGCCAACGAACAATAAACGGTACTCGTAAGCCAAACTCTCTTGGTGTGGTTTTGCCTCGCAACAAATGTGATGGACCGTGGTCAGATGAAAAAACAACAAGCGTATTATCAGCATGCCCATACTCTTCCAGAAGGGCAAGAATGCGTCCGACATACCAATCCACACGCTGAATTGCTTCATAGTATTGCGTAATCTTTTTAAGCAGTGGTCCTTCGGGAATGAGTGATTCTCCCCATCCGGGGGTCGTCTTTATACGCGAACTATCGACCGGTGGATATGGCCAACCCGGATCACCCTTCCGAATGAAATGAGGGCGATCCCAAACATGATGGGTATCCGGCGTTTGTGCTTGAAAATAGAACGGCTGCCCCTCTTCCAAGGTCTGGAGAAAGTACTGAAAGTTA
This sequence comes from Mariniblastus sp., assembly GCA_011523945.1. Taxonomy (GTDB): domain Bacteria; phylum Planctomycetota; class Planctomycetia; order Pirellulales; family Pirellulaceae; genus Mariniblastus. Next base: position 2,758 of record WTFU01000183.1, read on the forward strand.
TCCACCGCATAACTGACCAAAGGCGGCTTGCCTTCGGACTTGACAGCTCTCTTACCGGTCTTGCCCGTCAACCAATTCTCAGTGTATTTTGGATTAAAATCGAACGGCACTGGCGCGGTTTTATAATGGCTACTTTCCACACCATTTTTGTAAGTAAGCCCAGTGTAATACCCAGCCGCTTTTAGATCCTTAACAAAGGTTGGAATCCCATCTCGATAGTAAAACCCATGCTGCTGCACGAATCCCATGATCCCATTTTGATGTGGGTAAAGCCCACTAAACAACGTCCCTCGCGAGGAAGCGCAACTTGCGGCCGTAACGTGCGCCCTCTCGAACACAATTCCATCGGCGGCTAACCGGTTCAAGTTGGGCGTCGCCACCGTATCGTCACCATAGGCAGGGATTTGAACCCCCATATCTTCCATGTGAATAAAAACAATATTGGGACGTTCCGTGGCTGATAATCCCGACGGACCAACCAAAAGAATGAGAACTATTAAAAGTGGCTTCATCATCTCTAAATACTGTATTCAACTGAACGAACGCTTTGGGTTGACTAAAAACACGAGAAGACTGTCGACACATACGACCTACGAGCAAAACGGCCTAATGAGAGTCGGTTTTGTGCCTTTGCGTGTTAAAAAAACAGGGCAAACGAAATAAAAACCGATCATTCATCGAAACAAAATCATCCGGGCTTCGCAATAAATACTACGCTACCCCAATTATTGTTTTGGAGTTAACTCAGATAGTTTCCATGTTTTGTCGGCGTAAGTTTTTCCGTCGCCATGAACGATCCGAACTTGAACCGATGGATCGTCAATTGTGGTGTCAAAATCAACTGTGGCGTAACTTAATGTTTTACTGTTAGCAACACCCGAGGATACGACCTCAATCAGGGGATAGCCAACACGATCACTTTCTGGATGAGTCCATACGCGAGACCGATGGACGTCACCTGACATATAAATAACACCGCTTATCTTGTTTTCACCAATTGCATCAAACAGGCGATGACGCGCAAACGTATAAATCCGCCACCCATCATTTTTACTATCTGCTAAAGTAGAACCCGATGCGATGACTTTAAATTTGGCCTTTGAGTTCTTAAGACCGTCAACAAGCCAATTAAACTGAGAATCACCAAGCATCCGTTTTTTATCGTCGTCTGGAGCATTATCGGGAGACCGATGATAACGACCGTCAACCATAAACACCTCGACATCTCCCCACGTAAACTTAAAGAATGCACCCGGAGTGTCAGCCGTACCCGACTCGGGATTCGCCCAAACTTGATTCCAACCAACCAGCGAATTCTCTTTGCCAGCAGCGGTACCGTCCGAGTTATTGGGGCCATAATCGTGATCATCCCACATCGCGTAATTGGGAGTCGACCGCAATACAGCGTTGAATTCCGCGACTGCACGATATCGCAGGTGATGTTTCCACTGAATCGTCGGATTCGTTGTATCGCTGTATTGGGTATCGCCCAACGTTACATGCAAATTCGGTTTCTCATTCAACAACAATTGCCATGACGTTTGGGGTTGGCCAATTTTCATACAAGATGTCACAGCCATACGAAACTTGCTCGCCTTACCTGCAACAGGAGCAGTTTGAAAAGTTCCACTGTGTACAGCCTCAGATTTTCCGTCGACACTAACTCGATAACTATAGCTTGTCAGGGGTTTTAATCCGTTCAAAGTTACAGTGTAAGGAACGCCGGCCAGGACGCCGGCCGGATCTGAAATCGGATCAAAACTGTACCTTGAAACTTTATTCGGCTTAGACACCTCTTTGAGGGAAATCTCTAATTGCGAAGTTTTAGGAGCGTACATCCAAATCATTGCACTGGAATCCGTCGTATGACCAACCATTGGCCCGGACGTCGCAGGCGGATCCTGAGCAACGGCATTCACCGACATAATAATGATAAACAGTATCAAAATGGCAGATCTGTCCCGAACAAAAGAACATTGGCTAAATAACACAATCGAGACTCCAAAGGCGACAATCGGTGCAAATAAAATTTGCAATACTCAAAAACGCGACTTGGCGAAAGCTTAACAGAGAGAATTAATTGGGTCAAAAGCTGAATCGCATAAAGCTCAAATTACAACGCCCAAAGAAACAGCCAAAAGCAGAGCAGTATTCACTCAAATGACAATTGTAGTTAAGCTTGCCCTTCGTGGTGAGTAAACAAGAACGCCGCCTAAATTACGATCGCATGAAATAGGATCAAGCAACCTGATGCGCAAGAGATGACGTTCCCAGGCGACCTCGCTTGCAAGAAGACAAAACCTTAAGTCACTTTTTAGACTTCTTCGAATTCTTTTTTGTGTTGCTCAAATCTCGTCGCGGGTTGGCAGCGAAGAAATCAAAGATGCCGTCAAAGTGCTGCCATGCAACACGGACATGCCCACCGTTTTTGACTTCTACATATTCGTGCTTCATCCCAAGTTCCTTCATCTTTTCAACCCACCTACGAGTTGCTCTCACCGAAACTAAACGATCCCGATCCCCCTGTACCACGTAAGCCGGAATGTGTTTTGCCGACTCAAGCCGAGTGCGGTCGCCATACGCGGCGGGTGCGATCACTGCGATGGCTGCCCAGACTTTTGGATATTTCATCGCTAAATGCATAGATCCACCACCACCCATGGAATGTCCAAACAAGTAGATTCGATCAGAATCAATTTTGAAATTTTTCCGGGTTAATTTGAGCACATTCATAACATCCTGCTCGCTCAGCTTGCCCAGATTTTCGGGATCTCCGCCCCTTCCGCCACCTTCACCGCGGCTTCCATACCAACCACGTTCGTTGTACCCCATCGGCGCCACCAATATATAATTTTTATCATCGGCATATTTCGTTAGACCTGGGTAAGCAAGGATTTGCCCTGGGTTACTATTCAAACCGTGTAAGACGACGACTAATGGGTAGGTTTTTGATTCGTCAAACGTCTTGGGCAGGTAAAGCCCATAAGAAAGCTTTTTATTTCCCATTTCAAAATCATAAGAAGGGAAGACAATCGCCCCGATTTTAACATCGAGTTTTTTGTTTTCCTCAACTTGCTGCGATTGATCGCCTGCCCCTGCGGCCAACTGATCGTTAGGGAGTTCACTTCGAGTAGAAGATGCCTCAATGCTAAGGTCATTTTCAAGCTGTTCCACCGGAGGAGTTTGAGCATGACCGTATGCATGGAAAAGAAACAAGATCAAGAACGCAAACACTACCGAATACTTATGAAGAATAAATAATTTGAACATTGAATTCCACCAACTTCTCAAAGGCTGAACGAACGTGACAAACTGACAATCACTAAACACAAAGTCCAATATACTTCGATGGCCCGCTTCCTCGTCTAACATAGCTTTTCAAGACATGCCGTCAAACCCGAGGGAAACACTTAGCAATTAGCTTCACACATTTGCTGGCAAACTGAGCATGTCAGGCTAAGTCCAACCATACGTTTCAATTGAAGTCGAAACTTGAATCAGACCCCCAATGCCAAATCGGATGGCTAAACAACACCTATTACAACACGTGTTCAAATATGAACTCAGAACTGAATCGGTTCTGGTGAAACGTAAAAACCGCAAGCCAGTGAAGACCATTCAGGCGCAGCATGGCGTTCAGACAATGGCCTACCGTCTCTCCGAGGCCCCCAAGCGTCTCTGCGTGGGTGTTAGCGTCACCGGTAGTAGATCGGCAAACCCGGCTAAAGTTGGAACAACTTCTATGCGCCCTCATGGATGAGATAAATTCAAGCTCGACGTTTACGTCGCAAACCCACTAAACTAGGGGGCGTTTCTGTATCGGGAAGGGGATAAACCTTTACTCTGGCGGAATAATCGATTGAAATTTGACAGGTTTGAAAAACCTGAAGCCAATGCAATCTCGCTGATTGAACATTTCGTCGAATGGAGAAGTAAACAGGCATTAGAAATACGAGTCTCATTTACCAATTTGCTAAGACTCAACCCAGTGAACTTTTTAAAATGCCGAGCAAAACTCGTCTTGCTCATTTTGACAAGCTTTAAAACATCTAGCAATTGAATACCCGATTGATAGCTTGAAATTATCCAGTTCACTGCAATCTGCATTTTGAAGTAATTATCGTCGCTGAACGAACCATCAAATCTCATCTTAAAAATTTGGCGAACGGAGCTAGCCGGGGCACGAGCTAATTGCCCAATCAATTGCAGAAGATCCCAAAGCTTTCGAGACAACTTTTTTTCAATCCCGCTTGAAAGTTGCTTTAAGGTTCCGAACGCATCCTTACAGTCATCCAGGGAAAACGCAAACCCAGAGGAAGCTCGGTCAATAAATTGCTTGACCTCAACACGCGACTGCTCTGGCAGCAACGCGATCAAGCGGATATCGCTAAACTGCACGCAAACCCCAGAAGATTTTTCATTGAATTTCCAATAATGGGGTAAGCCCCGCCCCAAAACATCCAGGCTTTCTGATTTCGGAATAGTAATGGACTCGTCTCCAATGACACGAATTCCACTTCCAGAAGTCACCAGTGTTATCTCAATCTCTGGATGCCGGTGCCATTGGCTACCCCCACCTTGCAACTCGACAAAACATCCGCGTTGAGTATCGAACCTTTCTACCGCATTAACATCGTGGTGCCATCTCAAAACGCGAAAGCAATCGCTGGGCCGGTTCTCGATAGATTCGTTGTTGATACTCACTAGATATCCGTCGATTAAAATTCGTGGAATCTGATTCCGACACCTAACAATGGGTCAGGCTGACAGTTATCTCCCCACGACTTCAGGACGACGCACGACATGCAACAATAGTATCATGAATTGGTCGATATTGTGTGGACACGTGCTCAAACTTCCGCAAAAATTTGAATATCGATTGCTCAATAATAGAAACAGACCAAAACAACTTGGCTTGAATTCGTAAGAATTTGAAATTGAAACACAAGTAATCAAATATCACTGTTAAGAGTGCCTCCGGCACTAACCAATCGTCAGGAACGAAATCATGAAACTGCCAGCTGATACACAAAAGGTTTTTAATCCAGACTCAGGTGCCCATCGGCGGGACGGCTTAGATTACAAATTGACCGAGCGAGAAATTGAACAGTTTCGTGATCAGGGGTACCTCGTTCTTGACGAGTTCATGACCGAAGCGGAGGTCGCAACACTCGACCCGTGGTTCGATCATTTCATCGCAGGTAAGCAAGAGGGTATGGGACGTGACTTTTGCGATATGAGCCAGCCTTATGGTACTCCAGTCGAACAATTTCGACTGGTCAATGCTGTACTGCCAACCCATTACTGCAAGGAATTAGAAAACAATATTTTTCATCAGATCGCATCCAATGTTTCCAGTCAGCTTTATCCAGAGGGTAAAACTAAAATGGATTACGACCAGTTTCTAGCCAAGAAGCCAGGGAAAGATCAAGCGAAATTTTTGATGCATCAAGATCTGGGGTACTGGCCAAAAACCAAGAACACCTGGACGGCGACTTTTTCACTCGCACTTACTGATTCCGACGTCGAGAATGGGTGTCTCGTAGTAATTCCAGGCACGAATAAAGAACCCGAATTGAGAGCCCATCGTCCAGTCGATTACAGTGGTTCAGATGATCTGGCTCAAAATCGCGATGAATCCCATACGCTTATGATCGAGAGCAAAGAGACCGACAAGCCAATTTATCTTCCGGTAAAACGTGGGAGTGTGACCATTCACGATGAGCGCATCGTTCATGGCTCCGGCGGTAACACGTCTGAAATCTGGCGAAAAACTTATGTGATGGCCTTTCGACCCGAAGAGACAGTCCAAGAGGAACGTGCGATGGGGTTCACCCACTCACACAATGACGATATCAAATGGGAAACATTCATTTCTTAATCTCCAGTATCTCATTTGATTTTGATGATTTTGCAAATCAACGGTGACGCTGTCTTCGTTAAACGAAAGTTTGAGGTAAGGCAGAGTGCACCCGCGATAGCTCAAACAGCATCAAATCTCCATTGAAGCACAGGACTGATTAACGACTAAACCTAGCTAATCGACCAAGAGCTGCAAATTCAAATGCTCTTTTGTGTTGCTCTTCTTTATAAATATATCAACCGGATCTCCGTGCCTGAGCTCTTCTTCGGTGAGTGGTTGTTTATAGGTTCTTAGAACGTTGTTTGCAGAATCGACCATTCGAACATGACACACCTTATTGATTGTTCGCACCAGTGTGTCATCAATCGAGATAACGAGTGAATCGTTGTACCAGTATTTGGATGGAATATGCACTCGACGACTCCACCGATAAATGGGAGTTGCACCCGAATACCAATGTCTCCATGAGCGCCGAGTTGAAGGGCGTATCGTCGTAATGGTATCCCACTCATAGGTTTCAGGGTCGGCCGCCTGGATTGAGATCAATTCGTCGCCATCAATCGTGAATCCCGAAAAATATCGGACCTGCGTCGAGTCGATGTCTTCGTCAATGGGGGAAATGCAGCAACCGGAAAACAGAAAAGTAATCGCTGTTATTGAGAGCAACTGCAAACTATGTTTAAGCGCCATGATTTGAACTCCGCAGAATTAGGGTGATGAAAAATGAAAACACCCTAATTTTTAAGTTCACGATTCCGACGCCAAAGTCATCGCAAATCGCATCAAAACCAAAAAATTTAGGCGTTTCCTATCGGCTATTCGCTAATGGACATGACACTGCGACAGGCAAATCGATTTTTCTTTAAAGGTACTGACATCTGAAACCAAGACGTGAAGGAGGCATGCATTGGGAACCCAGGAATCAACCCTAAATTAGAAATGTAACGTGGACATCGATCCCGAGCTGACGCTGCCTAAAAAACCGAAGTGAAGAAGAAACAAGAATTAACTTTCCTTGGCAAATGCC
>WTFU01000011.1 GCA_011523945.1 Mariniblastus sp.
CTTTACGGTTATGATTCAGGGCCCCGGGCAAGTCCCGTGATTGATGACGGTCTTGTTTATACCTACGGGGTAGAAGGGATGCTGCATTGTCTCGATGCGCTGTCGGGTAAAGTTGTTTGGAAACAAAACCTGAACGAGCGTTTTGGCGTGATTCAAAATTTCTTCGGCGTTGCGAGCACTCCTGTCATTTACGAGGATTTGATTTTGGTGATGGTGGGCGGAAGTCCGGAAGAATCTCAGAAGGCGCCTCCTGGGGCTCTGGGACAGGTGAACCCGAATCAGTCAGGAATCTGTGCCTTTAATAAAAAAAACGGCAAGCTTGTGTATTCCGTTGTAAACGACCTCGCCAGTTACTGTTCGCTGAAATTAGCAGATCTGAATGGTATGCCAGTTTTGTTGGCATGGATGAGAGGCTCTTTGTACGGGGTGACTCCTCGATCGGGAGAGGTGCGGTTTGAGTTTCCATGGCGCGCTCGCATCCTCGAAAGCGTCAATGCAAGTATGCCTGTGGTGCACGACGGGCTGATTTTGATCTCCGAGTGTTATGGGAAAGGGGCTGCCTTGCTGGATCCGGCAAGAATCGATTCAACAGGTGGGAAAAATTTACCAGCCGTTGTCTGGAGCGATGAGAGGAAGCGAGATAAGTCGATGGCGGCACACTGGAATACGCCTATCGTAATTGGTGATGCTATGTACGGTTGCAGTGGGCGTCATTCAGCTCAGGCTGAATTGAAGTGTGTTGACTGGAGGACGGGAGATGTGAACTGGACGCAGCGAGGACTGTCGCGTAGTTCGCTGACCTATGTTGACGGCCATTTTGTGGTATTGGGAGAGCAAGGGCGTCTGTTATTAATCAAGGCCGATTCGAATGAGTTCTCGCCTGTCACGGAATACACTCCCGGCAGCGGAGATAACGGTGTTCAATTTAAATCGCCATGCTGGGCGGCCCCGATTGTTTCCAATGGCTTGCTCTATGTCCGTGGAAAAGACCAGCTTGCCTGCTTTCAGCTGATCAGCGACTCGCCATGAGGCAATTGTTTTGGGACGGCCTGTCTTTGCTTATCGGGTTAGCTAGTCAACCTGTCGTTGGTCTATTTGCAAGACGTCGTTGCCTGAGTTGATCGGGCGGCATTCAAGCGTTTCAGCGATTCTTGGCGTCTCCAGAAAGTCAATCGTATCATCAAGAAGAGAGAAGTAGTCAATGCCTTTAACGCAAGAGCCGTGGACTTCCAGTTCATACTTTCCCGTGTAGCCAAGTCCTTGAAGTTTCCCAAGCCAAGCTTCGATTGGAGCCTCACCCTCCCCCAGCGGCAATCGGAATGAATCATGCCCCAGTCTCGATTTAGCGGTCGTTTCCAAAAGTAGATTGCGATCAGAAAGCTGTACCAGCAGCAATCGCTGAGTTCGGTTTTCCAGCGTTTCAAAAAGTTCGGCGTCGAATCCAAAGTGATATAAGTCGAAAACCCAACCAACCCATTGGGCTGGGAACTGCTCCATTAGCTCAAATGAATCGTCAAGTCGCTCAAGGTAAGTCCATGAAGCAGCGTTTCGCGTAATCATCGGCTCAATCGCCAGTTGAACGCCATAGTCTGCGGCAACCGGCACTAATTGTGTAAATGCCGATTTCATCAACCGGTTCGCATTGCTGGTCGTGTGACCGTTTCGAGAACCGGGGTGAACAATCAGGCAGTCCGCGTCGACCTGGCTCGCCAGTTGAATCGACTCAATCGCGTCCTCAATTGAATCTGAGAATGATCGGCCGTCCCCGGTAAAGCCACCTGCCCAATGCACGCTCGAAACTGACAGTTTGTTTTCATAGAGCAAATCAATTGCTTCTGATCTTCCAAAATCGTCTATTTTTTGACGCCAAAGTCCTATCGAATCGAAGCCGAGTGTAGAGTAGCGAATCACGTCTTCATAGAAAGACCAACGATAAGTTGAAAACTGACAGACTGAAATTCTTGGATCGACATCCATCCGCATAATGCTTACCAGACAAATGAAAAAGGTTCGGTAAAACGAATTTATAAAGGCGGCGAACTCACAAAGGCGAGCCCATGAGGCCAAGTATGCCGGACTAAACAAAAACTGTAAACCTAGATGATGAAAAAAATCATCGTGTGCGTTCAATCGACTCAACGCGGTGAAGTCGCTAGGGACAACAAATGATTTTGGCGGAGTTTTGTTCGCCGAGCGTTAAAGCGGCTTAACGTAATCGAAATTTGATTTTTCAATAACGGCAGTTGTGTCTCGGCGGGTCCCATAGACTCTTGCTCTAAATGACTCGGCGCTAATTTCGGCTTCGAAAAAAGCGTCTTGACATGTTTTAGGCGTGTATGTGCTAATCTCATGCAGCGTGAACGGCAGTTCGGCTTCCCTCGACGAAGTGCAGTCGTATTGAGATGCTTTTGACAGCGTGGGTTTGCAAGGGTGATAGCACTTTACGAACAAATCTGCCCCGGCGGGGGCGGCCGAGGATTAGATGCTAAAATTGGACGATTTGTATTTAATAATCGTCCATTTTTATTTTCTCAAAAGAAAATTAAGTGAGGCACCGTGTGCTGTGCACTCTATCGAATCATGTTTTGATTGCGAGGCGAAGCTTCGCGTTGCTGCGTTTTTATTTCTTCGCTGGTGGTATTAAGGAGTACGTTTACATCGCTCAGCATCTGATTGCCAGTTTGTAGCTTTGGAATCATCGCTTGACTCAAGGTTAGTAGTTGGTTCTCAAGCTTTTGTTTGAGTCGATTTTGAATTCGCTGGATGTTGCGGTTGGCATTCTTTTGAAGCGTTTCGTTTGCGGCTTTTGCAAATTTTTCCCCAAGGTCGCTAGTGAAATCACAGCGGTAGTCATCGATTGTACCGGAAAGGTAAACCGTTGTTTCAAAAGATTCAACGGAGGCAACACCTTGATTGAGTTGGAGTGCAACGTCTTGCCCTCCAACAAGTTCGTTGAGTTTATCTACGTGTAAGGCAACGTTTGCGTGTCGAAAAATCAATTTGCCGGTCAATTGGTTTTCCGTCGCGTTTAGTTCAATGTCCGCTTGGATCTGGCTACCGCCGCCGAGTGTTACTAATAGGCTGTTGTCTTCTCCGAGTAGTCTTTCGCTCAGCACAAACTGCGGGCATTGAAGCTTGAGTATATCTTGAGAAATCGGTGTTCGGCGGTCGAGCGTGCAATTTGCGATGAAGTGTTGTGCGCCTTGCGCGCGAAGATTAATGGTGGTGGGTAAATGATGTAGGTGGGGTTCGGGGGTGAGGTTTTTCACGGTGCCATAGAATTTCAGGTGTTCGTTTGCAAAACGTCCCTCTCCGTCAATTTCTAGATTCTCAATCAGGAGTCCTGGTTTCCTGACAGCGACACCGGGCAAGTTCAAATTCGTACCGCGAATTGGTGCGGGGGCGAAGGAAGTTTGAGGGTCGGGGATAGAATTCCGGAAAACTTTAAACCACGCCACGATTTCAGCGACTCGTTCCTCCTGAATTTGTGTCAAGAGAAGCCGTGAAATTGCTTCACCTTCAAATGGAGCGGTTGATGAAAAGTCTTTGAGTTTGAGTATCGCGTTTTCATAGTCGAGCCTTAGACGCTCTCGGTACTGCATGGCTTCGCGTTCGAGATTCACAAAGTCTTTGCTTATTGACTGCGATTTTTTAACGAGTGCGGCAAATTCTTTTTCGAACTTATCGTTGTTGCTGGGTCTGAGTGGATTCGGGTGTCGTTCGCCGGCGAGTTTTCGTTGTGTATTGAGTTCTTGTATTTGTTGTTGAAGCGAGTTGATTTGCTGGAGTTGCTCGCGTAAGCGATTTTTCAAGACGAGAGGCAGGTCGTCTGGTTTTTTGAGGAAATCGATGTCTTCGATGCGTAGCGCAGTATCGGTTCGGACGGGAAACTGATCGAGCCAGTCCTGACCAATTTCTGCAATCTTGCTGTTTAGAGCGGGTGGTGAGTCGGTCGGTGGGGAGGTCGGTTCGTTTGGCGGTTGTGTTTCTCGAAGTTCTCGCTCATCGAGGGCGCCGGAGTCGGTGCGTGGGGCTCCAAAAACCAAGCCTTCGACGCTGCCTTCTTTGATTACGAGTTGACCGCTTGGGAATCGTTGTAAATCGACATCAAGGTAGGCGATGTCCGTTTGGAAAAAATTTCGCATAGGTGAATGCGGATCGGCCAGTGCGAATTCTTTGATCATCAGCTTCCCAGAGCCTGGATCAAATTTGAGTTCGCCTATTTCGGCCTTGGCACCGGTCATCTTTTCCAGACGCTGAATCGACAGTCGCTGGAGAAGCGGGTCTTGGCTCATGAAAACGCCAAGCGCGATCAAGGCAATGATGATGATTCGAGGTATTAGATACGAGAAACGTACCATGGTAATCTAGCTCTTTTGTAGGTTGGGGGTCTGGTTGCTTCCGACTAGCCATCGGGCCAGGCGGGTTTGTGCAAGAAATTGGTGGGCTCGAGCGCCAAATTTGGTAAACGCAAATTTACTGATCAAAAAGATTGGTAGAAACGCTGCAAGTCCAAGTAGAAAGCCACCGGAAACAACAGTGTTTTCAATTCGCATCCAACTAAAAATCGAGAATTCGGAAATTGGTTGCCAGTAGGGCGTTAAGGCTTCAAGCGTTAAAAACCAAGTTCCAATTTGTTCGAGCAATGGGTCCAGCTTGGGGCCTAGGGTGTGGAATGCAAAAGCGGAGATTCCAAGGCAAGCGAGATTGGATGGGGTCAATAAGGCAATCAAAGCGATTAAATAAGGAAGAAGCGAGTCTTTGGGAATCAGGCCGATCATCATGCCAAACGCCACTCCCATGGCTAGTTGCCTCGGCGAATCGAATCCTTTTACGGTTCCTTTTAGGAAAATCCAGGCTTTGTTTAGGGATATCATTCTATTTGCATCATGCAGTAGTGTGCGAAATCATGGACATTCCCATGCCGTTTGTTTGGATGTGTTGCTATATCAGCATGAGATGCGAGACTTTCTGTACCGAAATGGCCGACACGTGTCGATGCGATTTTCGTTCATTCTTAAAAATGGTAGTTCAGGTAAAATTCTGGGCGATTGTTGGCCGCTTGGGTGCTAGCGAACGTTTTGGTTGCCGTGCAAGCATTTCACTTGAATGCGTGTTTTGCAGTCTAGCGTTTGGTGGCTTATTTTGTTATTTAAGAATGTTGAGGGTTCCGCAGTTGAAAAACTCATCAAAAATGCGTTAGCTGTCGAATTTTAAATTCAGGCGTACAGAGTTGTATGTTGTGAGTTGACTATTTGAGTGCGGAAGTTTTTCAGCTCGTTTGAATTCCAAGTCTCTCGACAATTTATGCTCGAGGGATACCTAAGACCTGTTTGCTGGTCGTCGAGAAAGCGGCAAGGCAAACCGACAAAACCACAAGCCTCAAAAAGGTTTTCCAAACTCAGGAGTATTTGATGTCAGAACAAAGAGACTATTTCGCAGATGGAATTGGCGAGATTACTTTAGCCGGCGGCATGGTTCGAATGGATCTCGTTACGCTGGTTGGATCACAGAATAATCCTGAGAACAAGCCTCGTTTGGAGTTGTCCAAGCGAATTGTGATGCCACCTGACGGCTTTTTGAGGAGCTTCAGTGCTATGGAAAATCTTGTGAAGCAGTTGATTGAGGCAGGGCTTGTGAAGCCACGAGATGGTGAACAGCCAGAATCAGCCTCAAAACCCGCCCCTGAGGGAGAGGCAAAGTCGCCTAATTTCTAAGCGATAATTGAATTTTTGCCATATTTTAAAATATAATTGGAATTATGGCACGGCGCTTCGCGTCAACCTTACTACGAACCGTGTTAGGCCTAATTTTAACCTTTCAAAATTTTGAGGTTTTTCGTCCATGAGTAATCCACCAATCGTAAAAACACAGCCAGGTGTCATACCAATTAATGGTGAAAGAAGGTTGACTTCGCTCTATTCGGTGATTGATATCGACGAAGACTCGGTGGTAGAACGCGTCCGAGTGCGGGATAACGTTCTAGGACGAGGTTATTTTGAGTTGAATGGGAATGTGCTGACTCCCAATGTCTTCCATGAGATACCAGCATTTCAGCTTGAGTCAGTCAACTATCATGGCGCATCGTTCTTCACCCAAGAGACGTTTACGGTTCAGGTTTACGACGGGCAGTTTTGGAGCAATCAGGCCACCGCTCCAATCACAACCGGCAATGTGTCGCCTGTAGTTGAAGGTCTGGAGGGACGAGTTTCTGCGACCGATGAAGTTAATATTAGCCAATTTATAAACGTCACGGACGGGGATAATGATCCCATCACGCGTTGGATGTTCGTTGACCGTCGAAACAATCCCGGCGGTGGTCAGTTCTTTTTGGATGGTGTCGCGAAGCCACAGGCTAATTGGTTCAGCATTGAAGCCGGTGATTTCTCTAGGTTGCGGTATCGAGGCGCCGATGAGGGTCGCGATGTCGAACTGATCGGAGTCATGGCTTGGGATGGCTACAGTTGGAGTGAGACTGTTGAGTTCAGCATGGCGACGACAACCGAACCGATTGTAATTGGCGAACCAGAAGAGGTTCTTACCGACGCAAAACGACCGGCAACGGAGTTGTTCTCGGCCGTCGACGCAGACGGTGATACCCTGTTTAGTGCCAATTTTGTTGATTATCGAATCAATTCAGATGGTGGTTATTGGGAGTATGACGGTGAAAGGATGCCGTCTGCAACTTGGTTTACGGTTCTGGAATCGAATTTTGATAAGTTGTTTTATGTTGGCGGTTCCACCGGGCCCCAATTCGAGCAGGTTGGCGTTCAGGTATTTGATGGTTATCAGTTTAGTGACGTCACTAAGTTCAATATCAATACAGTGACTTACCCCGAGGTTTCCGGTGAAGACGTTGAGATTCAGCGCGGTCATTATCTGAGTATGGCGACGGGACAAACAAAGAACTCGCTGAACGGGGTTTTGACTGGCGAAGGCGAGACGGTCCTCAATTACCTTGACGCAGACGGCGATGAAATCGACTTGCTGATGTTTAACAGTCGGTCGATTAACTCCAACGGCGGCCATTTCGTCTTCAAAGGCGAGCAGATGCCCGATGCGACGTATTTTTACATCCAAGCCGACGAACTGGATCAGCTATTTTATCGAGGTGGTTCGTTTGGTCCACAAAGTGAGCAGATTTCTGTACTGGCGCACTCCAATGGCATTTGGAGCGATCCATCAGAGTTTACGATTGGAACTTTGCCCAACCTGTTTGCTCCGGAATTGAACCTGTTCGATGTAGAAGCCAAGTTGAATGTCAGTCTAAATCTGACAGGCATGTTTACCTGGTCGGATGGTGATGGCGATGCGATCGAGAGCTTTAGCATCAAGGATACAGCTGCTGGAGGAGGATTTTTCACTCTCAATGGAGTCGCGCAGCCTTCGGGAACCTGGCTCACATTCGATTGGGATCAGCGCCATAATATTCAGTACCGTGTTTCCAATGTTGCTGGGGCAGAGCAAGTGGAAATGCGATTGTTTGACGGTCGCGCCGCGAGTGTGGACGAGTCAACAATCATTAACGCGTATGCACCGCCGATTTACGATGCTGACGTGAACGATATATCGGTCGATACGATTGACCGTGTCCTCGTGGATTCCATGTTTACACAACTGGATGGAGGACCGGCGCCGATTCAGTATCAAGTCTACGACGGTAATACCGACGTTCGGTCGGGGCGGCTTGAGTTAAACGGCGAGGACCTGCAACAGGGGCTTGTCCATACGTTACCCGCTGCAGATTTCGCCAACCTCTTCTTCAAAGGTGCCGAGACGGACTTTGGACGTCAGTTGGATCCAATGCTGGTTAGAGCAGACAATGGGATTTCAGGTTGGAGTGAATGGGAACGAGTTAACGTCAACACGGATCCGGTAGGAGCGGATTCTTTGATTTCCGGGTCAGTCTGGGGTGGGGTTGTTCCAGGTGAAACCCTTGAAATCACCTATACCTTTATCGATGGTAACGTCGATCATCCGGCACCATATTATTATCGCTGCCATCCAGATTTCCCGACAACTGATCCTGATATTCCTGCAGATCTCGAGTGCGATGCCGCGGTTGATGACTTCCCACTTAATCAGCCGCAGCGAGAGGCGATTCGCCGTCTCCTTGGAGATTTCGAGAACTATGCAAACCTAAAGTTTACTGAGGTTGCTTATCTACCAGGTGCTGCAGATCCAATTGCGGATGGTTCGAATGCGGCAATGGTTTTCGGTGCTGCAAAACTTGAAGACGGCGTCGGAGCATGGGCTTATTACCCGGGCGGTGATGGTAAAGGGGCGAAGCCTGGTGATGTTTGGTACAACACCGATTCCTTTGATCCGAACGATTCGGCAACTTTTGGGAATGTTGGATACGGGACGGGTTTTGACTTCACGACGATCCATGAAGTCGGGCATGCCATGGGTTTCAAGCATTCGTTTGACAACTCCGGCCGAATTCTGTCGATTTTCAACGACTTTCAGTACAACACGGTGATGTCTTACACTCAAGACAGTATTCACAATCCTTTCCCGGCTTACCCGGAGGCTCCCTCGTCTCTGATGTTGTTCGATGTCGTTGAGCTTCAGCGTAATTATGGAGCGAATGCCGACTTTAATCCTGGGAATACGCACTACGGCAATTTCTTTGCCGGTTCAGAGCCGAACTTCTTTACCAACAGCGAGCAGCATCAGTCGACGCTTTGGGACGGTGGAGGTATTGATACTCTCAACTATACCAACCATGTCGCGGACGAAACGATTGATCTTCGCGAGGGTACCTGGTCGTCGGTCAACGGACTGCAGCAGACTTTGAGAATCGCCTACGGTGCTCAGATTGAGAATGCTCGCGGTGGTTCAGGAAACGACAATATACGCGGTAATGAAACTGCGAACCTCCTGTTTGGTAACGATGGCGATGACGTTCTACGGGGTGGTGGCGATAACGATGTAATGCGACCAGGTGCAGGTGACGACACCGTCATTTGGAGTCTTGGCGATGGTCGGGATTACATTCGGGAAGAGGGAAATGGTGGAATTGATGTCGTGGAGTTTTATGATCCGTCGGGCACTATTGACTCCTTAGAGGATGACTTCCTGGTTGTCCGCGAGGAGAGTTTCACACCCGGTGGTGATGGTACCGCATTTAACCTCCGAATTAACTTCACTCCTGATAAAGGTCCTGGAGAGGGTACTGTTACGATTGTCGACCAAAGTGATGAGGAGTCAGCGGTCGAGTTGATGCGGATGTTTGGCCTGTTTGGAGCGAAGGTTGGTGTGGATATCGATCTTCTTTCGCTTGCTGAGCAGGCGACGAACATTCCAACACGATTCCAGGTAACTGAGGAGCTTGGGCAGAACGGTGGATTCTTAGTGACTCCGTTTTTAGGTAGCTAAGCTTCGATACGAGATAGATCGTCGGCAGACGTTGTTTTGCTGATGGTGGAACATATCCCTCTTGGTTCTTCCAAGAGGGTTTTTTCGTGTTCCATGGGATGCAAAAGGGAACTTTCGTGGCACTTTGACGTCAATTGAGGGGATTGTGGCCTGAGGG
>WTFU01000052.1 GCA_011523945.1 Mariniblastus sp.
CTTCGGCAGCGTTGACTTGGTTGGAAATGTCCCGTGAGGGAAGCTGAGGTGGTTCTTTGGATTGGACTTTATCGAGAGCGAATTCGGAATGAACGGTCCTTAGTGCGTTCAATGCCTGTTCGCGTTTGACGAGTGCGGAGATCTTAATTTCACTTGTGGTAATAATTTCCATATTCACCGCAGCATTGGCTAGAGTTTGGAACATTCGATTGGCGACACCGGTTTGCTCGGCCATCCCCAGTCCAACGACGGAAACTTTTGATACATTTTCGTCTACTAAGCCAATTCGACCTCCCATTTTTTCGACGGAGGGTTGAATCGCATCAAGAGCATCACGTACTTCATTACGCGGGACCGTGAAGCTGACCGCCGTATTTCCATTTTCCGCGACATTTTGAACAATCATGTCCACGGTGATTTTTTTGTCCGCAACCGGGGCAAAAATTTGGAAAATGGTTCCGGGCACGTCTGGGACGTCGAAGACGGAGATTAGCGCTTCATCCTTGGTCAGTGCAGCACCGCTAACGGCAAGCGCGGCCGTTTCCGAGTCGTCTACAATAATGGAACCGGGTACGTCACTTAAACTGCTGCGGACGTGAATCGGGACATTGAACTTCTTTCCAAATTCGACTGATCGACTGTGGAGTACACCGGCACCAAGGCTTGCAAGTTCGAGCATTTCGTCATAGCAAACTTGCCGAACCAGGCATGCTTCGGGTAGAACACGAGGGTCGGTTGTATAAACGCCATCAACGTCGGTATAAATTTCACATTGATCAGCTCCAAGAACAGCAGAGAGTGCGACGGCAGTCGTGTCGCTCCCGCCGCGTCCAAGCGTCGTAATATTCAGATTATCGTCGATTCCCTGGAATCCCGCCGCGATGACAATGTTGCCGTCGTCGAGTAGGTTTTTAATTCGATCGGTAGAGATTGAGTGGATGCGGGCTTTCGTGTGAGAGCTGTCGGTCTTGATTCCAATCTGCGCTCCGGTGAGACTGACTGCCTTGTAGCCAAGTGAATCAATAGCCATCGCCATCAATGCAACACTTACCTGCTCGCCAGTCGAGAGGAGCATGTCCATCTCTCTTGCGGGTGGTCGTTCATTGACTTCTTGGGCTAAACCGATCAACGTATCCGTGTTTTTGCCCATTGCACTGACGACCATGACAACTTGGCTTCCGGTCTGGTGAGCGCGAACCGCCTTCCTCGCAGCAGCAAGGATCTTTTGACTGTCGGCAACGCTGGTGCCACCAAATTTCTGTACGACGAGAGGCATTGGGATCTGGGGGTGGAGTCAAAGGTTAATTGGAAAGACATAGACTTTATCGCGAAGAGCGATCAACCGAAAGCACCTTGAGGCACTAACTTACTCTGCTCTTCGAGAACATCACTTCGGAGATCAAGTTATGTCGATTAATTAGGCCTTAGGTGTTCTATTTCGTTCAGCATTGCGGCATTCAATGGCTAACTATTTTATGCGGTAGAGCGATTTCGGTATCGTAGTTTGGGCGCGGAAGTGGACTTTTTCCGTCCAGTAGCAACGAATCAACCCGCGGGAAATGCAATCACCTTGTCAGTACAACGTTAGGCAAGTTATCTTAACAACTTCGCAATTCCGAATTTAAGAAAATAACAATGAACGATATTTTTGAAGATCTCCAATGGCGAGGTTTAATTCATCAAACGACGGCGGATGAGTTATTGCCCCAATGGTTGTCTTCCGGTTCGCGGACAGTTTACGCTGGCTTTGATCCAACCGCAGATAGTCTTCATGTTGGAAGTTTGCTACCGCTAATGATGTTGCGCCGTTTTCAAAAAGCGGGACACCGTCCAATTGCAATTGCGGGTGGGGCAACGGGAATGATCGGAGATCCCAGCGGTAAAAGCGCGGAGCGAAATCTCCAAACGCCAGAGCAGTTGGCGGCCAACCTTGCCGGGATTGAATCCCAAATGAGACATGTCCTTGATTTTGAATGTGGGGATGTGTCGGCGATATTGGTAAATAACAATGACTGGATGAGCCAGTTTAGCTACATCGATTTCTTGCGTGATGTTGGAAAGAACTTTCCTGTCAATGTGATGCTTGGCAAAGAATCGGTGAAAAGCCGACTTTCGAGCGAGGCAGGACTTAGTTACACCGAATTTAGTTATATGCTGCTGCAGGCATACGATTTCGTGCACCTGCATCGGGAGCATGGCTGTGAATTGCAGATTGGAGGAAGTGATCAATGGGGAAACGTTACCGCTGGGATTGACCTCGGTCGACGCATGCTGGGAGCTCAATTGTATGGAATGACCTGTCCTCTGCTTACAAAAACAGATGGGTCAAAAATGGGGAAAACCGAGTCGGGCGCGATCTGGTTGTCAGCGAAAAGAACCAGTCCGTACAAGTTTTATCAATATTGGCTTAACGTCGCCGATGAGGACACTGGAACATGTCTTCGTTTCTTGACGGAATTGGAACGATCGGAGATCGAAGTTCTGGACGAATCCCGCGTTTCGGCCCCTCAGGAGAGGGCAAGTCAGAGAAAGCTCGCCGAGGAACTCACCCGGCTGATTCATGGTCCAGCGGGGTTGGCGTCAGCCTTGCAGGCGACGGAGATCTTTTTCGGCGCGGAAATTGAAAACCTGGATGATCGACAGCTAATTGATATTTTTGCCGATGTCCCCAGCTGTGAACTTCCGGCAGCCGAATTGACCGGTGAAGGTCTTGGTTTAATGGATGCTCTGGTCAAATCAGGCTTAATGAAATCAAACGGCGAAGCCCGCCGCGCGATTAAACAGGGCGGTATCTATATTAATAACCGTCGAGTTGGCGAAATCGATCGACGTTTGAAACCTGCGGATTTGACAAGTGAAACGGTGGTTGTGCTGAGGAGCGGAAAGAAAAAGTACGCATTGCTTAGGTTTAGTAATTAATAGCGATTTCTGGCTTGCCTAGGCTCACGCTTCGGAAAACCACTATATTATGAAGTGCCGCTATTCTTGCGATTGCTCTCGCTTCTTGCTGGAAGCGCCGAAGGTTGCCAGCAGAGTCCCCCAAAACGGAATGCTGCGCTCGATATGCCAGCAAAATAGATGCTTGCAAACCGGTTTTTAGGTCTTCATGACTGTTAAATTGTAACAATCATGCGAATCATATCGGAAATTCTAATGAGTTTGAGCTTTCTGTGTCGATGCTTTCTACCACATGTACCACTATTTCGGGCACCTTGTGCGCCAGAGATTGTGGATAACCTAGCCCTGAAAGCGTCGGGATTCGTCTCGGGAGACATCGATGAAGATAAGATTGAGCCTTTTCTGCATTGCCTTGGCAATCATTGCCTGTAACATCGCAGATGCTCAGATAATGCAATCAATGCATGACGGAGCATCTGCCCAATCGGTTTATCAGCCAGTCCAAGGTGACTTGCTGAGTCCCACCACCACTGGGATACCGGGAAGGCTTTGGTTTGAAACCAACTTGGCGGACCAAGGCCTCGGTTGGAGTGGAACCTATTTCACGATTGGCGGTAAAACCCGGCTTTTCGAGGATAGGTTTGACGGCCGTTGGTTGCTGGAAAGCCAGATTCACTACAATGTAAGCGAGGGCGGCGGCGCCTTTGCGAATATTGGTGTGGAACGCGTGTTCTCAATCCCGGCAGCTGAAGCCGATGTAAGCTTCGGCCTTTGGTACGACTACAATGGTGATCGAAAAGCTGACTTTTCGCATACTTTTCACCAGGTCGGTATCAGTGGAAAAATCAAGAAAGAAAAATGGGATCTGTTAGTCAACGGTTATCTACCTACTGGCGTACAGGACTACTCCTACGGTGACCCTCTCGGGCTCGATTGCTTTGTGGGCAATGAGATCGTCATCATCCCTGGTATTGATAGTGCTTTGTCGGGTTTCGATGTAACTCTCCGAACACGGCCTAAACAACTTGCCGGCGTCAATGGCTTTCTCGACATCGGTGGCTATGGTTACAACTCAGACTTGATTGACTCATTCGGCGGTGGAAAGATTCGATTGGGTTTTCAAGGCACTCGCGGCATGATGGTAAATCTTGAGGTCAATCAAGATGATCGATTCAACACAACGGGTGTTGTTGGGTTAGGTTGGGTGTTTGGTCAAAACGCAGGCGGTCGTGGAAGCGAGTACGCGGGACTTGGTCGCGATCTCGAAACTTCGGTTCGAAATGATCATATTGTTGTCTTCAATCAGGATGTTGTTCTGGCGATGGATCCAACAACCGGTGCACCGTACAACGTAATTCATGTTGATAATAACGGTGACCCAGCGTTTGAAGATGGAACCGCAGAGCGTCCTTACACAACCTTGCTTGCAGCTCAAAACCTAAGTGCTGAGGGCGATGTTATCCTGATCAATTCGGGTGATGGAACCGATCGAAACATGGATGCCGGAATCCAGTTGCAGAACAATCAGCGATTGTGGGGTAACGGCCAGGCAATCTTGATCCCAATTCAAAATGGTGAGTTCTTCGAGCTGTGCACCAATCCACTGGGCGTAACGCCAACAATCTCCAATGACGGTGGTTTTGCAGTTGTCACCTTGGCTGATAACAACGATGTTGCTGGAATTAATATTGATGCCACTGGCGCTGAATTCGGTGTTTTCGGGAACGGTCAGGGAACCAGTGTTCGTGATAACACCATTTCAGGTGCAAATTCTCATGGTATCTTCCTGTCGGGCGTAACGGGCGATGTGAACATTGCCAGGAACCTGCTGAACACTAACGGTGGCAGCGGTATGTTCATCCGTAATGCACTTGATACAACTCAAAACATCCTCATCGAAGAGAATATCGCCTCGGGCAACTCTCTCGATGGTATCCAGATGCGGAATTACGATCCAGCCTCGCTGATGATCCTAAGCAATACAACGGACGACAACCTAAGAAGTGGTCTTCACCTTGAAAACTACGCGAATACGACTGGGGCCGGAATTACGATTCAAAACCAAACGTCGTCTGGAAATGCTAGTCATGGTGTTCATATGAATCAGGGTCTGGGTAGCTTTACTCTAATCGACTCTAACATCACCGGAAACAATGGGGCCGGTTTATTGCTCGAGGACTGGCAGACTGCTGATCCAGATTTCGTCAACATTGCAACGACGGATGAGGGCACAAGCACGATTTCGAATAACGGTGCCTTCGCTAATATCCAGATCTTTATGGATAACGGTGGCGAACGAGCTCAGGTCAATATTGCTGACCAAACTCTCAGCGGTGGTGTCCGCGGCGTGGCTGCCCGAATCGAGGGTGTTGATGGCGTGGGTGCTCGTACGACACTCGGGATCAATATCGCCAGTACCAATGAAATTGATGGCAACGTTAACGATGGAATTAATCTAAGTGCAGTCAACAGTGGTCTGATCCAAGCTACGATTGGAGACGAGGACAGTGCATTGCCAATGACCATTCTTGATAATGCCATTGGTGGTGGTAACGGTATTTCTCTGGTAGCTCAGGGAATCAATGGACAGCCGCAGGGTGAGATTCAGGCAAGCATCAAAAACGTTGAGATCAACAATGCGATCAGTCGAATTATCGTCCCAGGTGGAGCTGATGTTATTGTTCCGACAACCGGTATCTCGATCGATAGTAGTGGAAACGCTCTGGTAGGGGTTGATATCAAAGATGTGTCGATTGGAGCTCCAGGAACCGCTGGCGATCGAAGCACTCAGCGTGGAATCGCGATGGACTTCAGCAACAACGGTTCTGAGTTGATCAACCAAGTCGCAATCGACGATGTAACGATCTTCTCCAACACTGCGATTGAACTTAACACTGGGTTTGATACTTACACTAACTTGTTGGTAGAGAACTCAACGCTTCGCTCAAACGGGCCGCAAAGTGTTGGCGGTCGAGCTGATAACACACCGTTTGTTGGCGGTCCAACGGTTGGTATCGATATCAACGCTCAAGGACGCGGAGTTTTCACTGGTCAGTTAAATGCTCAGTTGCCAAACTTGCCAATCGAATACGGCCTGTTCACCCAGGTTTCCGATGGCGACTTGGATAACTTGACGAAAGTCACATTGGAAAACAACTCGATTCGAGATTTCGTTCTTAACGGAGTTGATATTTCGGCTCAGGGTGACGCTCAAATGTTAGTGGATGCCACTGGAAACGATATCTCTAACAATGGTGCTGGCGGAAGTAATCATCCAAACGACAACCCGGCCTTCCCATTGAACGATACTGCCAATGTTGACGAATTGTTCTACTATGATGGTTTAAATATCGATGCCTTTGATGACGCGACTATCTCGACCAACATTGTCAGTAACTTCTTTGTTGATAACTTTGAGCGAGGGGTCAGCTTGAATACGTATAACTCAGCTACGATCAACGCATTCATGGACAATAACACCTTCTTCGGTAATGATCGAGGCTCGGAAGACTTTACCTTGCCAAGACTCGGAACGGGTGTGTTCGAAGGTCCGAGAACTGCTCTAAATACAGCAGGTCAGTTCGCGATCGAAGCGATCAACAACGAAGAGTTCTACATTCGTGACTACGAGAGTCAGATCTTTGTTAATGGTAACGGCGACCCAGCGGACTTGGCCGGTAATGATCTACCAGCTGATACACCAGGTATCTTCTTCCCGATCAACACTGGAGCTGACATCTTTGGGTTCCCAGTCGCAGTTGGAACTGCAGATCTGAACCTATCAATGACCAGCAACGCTCTGCAGTTACCAATTCCTGACTTCCAAAACTTCGCTGTTCCACCGGGAGAATTTACTCTCGGACTTGACGGCCTGTCGAATGGCTTCACTGGTCCGTTCTTTGGTGTCTCAGACACAGGATTTGGTGCGACAATTGTCTTGATTGGAAATGAAGAAGCCTTCTTCACAGGTCAAGGATTCTAATCCAACCGACTACCCCTTGATCTGGGGCTTAGGATTGAGAAATACAACGGGAACCGGTTACGCACTGGTTCCCGTTTTTTTTGGCGCCGGTTCTGTTGCGTAAGTTTGAGGGGTGCTCAATGCTAGCAGTAATTGCGCAGTAAAGTTTTCATGCAGCTGTTATGTTTCAGATAGGCATAGTAATTAGGAGTTGGCGGTTGAAGATATTGCAGGTCATTTCGGGGAAGACAGTTAATGGGGCGATGACTTACTGCAAGTTCGTTACCGAGCAACTGACTTCCTTAGGCCATGAGGTTACGATTCTAGGGCGGCCAGATGGGTGGATTCGGGGGAATCTCGATCCAGGCATTCAGTTTGTGCCGTCTGAATTGTCGCGAAGTCCCGCGGAGATTGGCCGAGTGGCAAGATGGGTGAAAGCGAATCAGATAGACGTCGTTCACACTCACATGAGTCGCGGGCATGCCTTTGGCGTTTTATTACGGTGGATGACTGGCGTACCAGTCGTCGCGACGGCTCACAATCAGTCATTTCAACTGCATTGGCGGATGAATGATTACGTGATTGCCAATTCAAAGGCAACTTATGACTATCAGCGCCGCGTCAATCGTGTCGCGAACCGCCAAATGGAAACGGTACATTGCTTTACCGATCTCGAGCGATTTAAGCAAATTGCACCATTGGATGTCACAATTGTGAGACGTCAAATGCGGCTGAAAGGCAATGAATTTCTAGTCGGAGTTGTTGGTGAGGTGGTCGCTCGCAAAGGACACCTCTATTTGTTTGAGGCACTTTCCCGGATCGTCAAGGAAGTCCCGAACTTGAAGTTAGTATTGTTGGGACGCTTTAATCGGAATGAGGCGTATGTCAAAAAGTTGCGCGCGATCCAACTAAGAGATAATATTTTCTGTCACGTAAAATGGCTCGGCTTGCGGTGGAATATTCAGGATTTCATGGCTGCGTTTGACTTGACAGTGGTTCCGTCTGTCGAAGAGCCTCTGGGGCTGGTTGCTTTGGAATCGATGGCGGCGGGTACTCCTGTGGTGGCATCAGATACAGGTGGACTTCCAGAGATCGTTCGTTCTGGAGAAAACGGGCTGTTGGTGCCTTCCAAAAACTCGCAGGCACTTGCGGAGGCTATTATCAAGATGGCGAAAAGCTCAGAGGCGGAACGTCAGCGATTGGGGAGGAATGGCCAGCGGATGGTTCAAGAGGAGTTTGATCCCCAACTATTAACGCGACAGGTTGAAAGTGTCTTGCATCGAGTAGTGGCTGCGCGTCGTGCCGCTTAATTGGTGAATTCAGTTGTGTTTCTTTGAGCTTGTCAAAATGAAAACATGCTTCGGAGTTCCGAATGGTTTATCATGACCAGTCGTAAAGTTTGTTGATGAATGGTGATTAAATTTCTCTGCGTTTGTAATGCTTGGCTAAATTAGATATTGGGTAATTGCCAGTGGAAGATATCCGGAAAAAGCCTTCATTTACTTTGGAGGATGCGGCCAGCATCGCGGGGGAGCACTTTGGAATCTTTGGGGTAGCGACTGCGTTGCCCGGAGAGCGGGATCAAAATTTCAAAATTACCGCTAAGGTGGGTGAGTTTGTAATTAAAATTTCCAATCCCGATGCTTCCGTGAATGTATTGGCTCTGGAAAATGCAGCTATTCAAATAGCAGGCGGATTGGCAGACTCTGAACCTCATGCGTTCGAGGTGCCAAAATTAATTCGCTCAAAAGCGGGCAGCACCATTGTTGCAGTTCAGGGCAAGGCTAAACAAATTTGCCAGGTGCGCTGCATCACTTTCTTGCGAGGGGTTCCGTTAGCCCAGTTTGAGCCCCACTCCCCTGCTCTCTTAAGAGAAGTCGGTCGCCAGCTAGGCTCTTTAGGCAAAAGCCTTACTGCATTGAATAGTAGCGTTGCCGCGCAACGAGACTTGAAGTGGGATCTTTTGAAGGCCCCTGAGATTGTTAAGGCAATTGGGCCTAATCTCGAAGACTCGGAAAAACGCTCTCTTTTGGGAACCTTCGTTTCCCACTATCAAAAGATTGAGTCGCGAATCGACTCTCTCCCCCGCTCTGTCATTCACAATGATGCTAACGATTACAACATACTTGTGTATCAGGACGAAGCGACGAATCAGGCATTGATCAGTTTGATTGATTTTGGCGACGTTCTATTTACACATACGGTTTTCGATCTCGCGATTTGCGGGGCCTATGTCATTCTCGGGAAAGACGATCCGGTGGCGGCAATCTGCGAATTAGTTGCCGGTTACCACGAAATTTCTCGACTAAATGAGCTTGAATTATCAGTCCTTTTTCCATTGATTTGTATGCGGCTTTGTCAGAGCGTTTGTTTATCTTCCGAACAACATATGCTGCAGCCAAATAACGATTATCTTCGTATTTCGGAAGCACCTGCTTGGTCTGCGCTTGAACTGGCTTCAACCCTTGATGTTTCAACCGTCCATTCCAGTTTGTCCCGGGCTTGCGGTGGCGTTGCAGCGAAAAACACTTCTGGCGGCGCACTCGATTCTGATGATATTAGCAGGCTGCGGAGTCGGTATGTTGCGCCATCCTTAAGTTTAGCTTACGAAAAACCTTTACACTTCGTCCGTGGCAGCGGTCAGTATTTATT
>WTFU01000065.1 GCA_011523945.1 Mariniblastus sp.
ATATCAAATCCCCCCGGCAAGCCAATTCGAAACATCCTTGAAAGAATATTCCAGTCCGGTCTTAGCGACTTAAAACGAAGTTGCAGCCCCGCTCGTCCAACAATCAAGGTTACGAGGATGATTGAGCCGCCAACTGCATAGCCGGTTGCAGTTCCAATTGCGATTCCTTCCCAGCCGAATTGTGGAAACATGCCCCACCCTGTGACGAGCAAGGTGCTAACGAAAATATTGACGATAACGACGACAATTTTTACTAAGAAACCGGTAGTCGTGTCTCCTGCACCGCGCAGACAAGCCGCACCGATCTGAGAGCACATGATTAGTGGAATCAACGGTGTGACAATATTTAGATAGCGGATCGCAAAATCCGCTGAATCACCAGTAAGCTGCATCAATGCGATAAACTGTTGGCCAAAAAGAGCAATAAGCATCATCAAGGAAAGTGAGCCGATACTTGCAACTAGATATGCCTGGTTTGCTACCTTTTTAGCTGCCTCATAATCACCAGCCCCAACCCAGCGAGCGATCAGTGCCGTTGCTCCAATCGCCACGACTGAGAAAAAGCTTGGAATCAACCACATGAGGTAGGCCATTAACCCCATCGCAGCTTTCGTTGCATCGCCGTCTTCGGAGAAATATCGACTGGCAAGCAACCAGTCTGTCCACGTTACCATTAAAACGAGTGTTTCTTCGGCGAGTGCAGGAATCGCCATGCGCATCATCGGACGCAAATTCGAGGACGAGTCAACGATTGAAAAAGTTTTGCCAAGTTGTTGAGATTTGTCGTTGATTTGCGTGATTCCGGCAGGCAGAGCGAAGCAGTTGGGGCTCGATGGTCGTAAAAATAAGCGGGTATGTCCTCCAACCGAGGAAACACCGGTGAGTTTCTTAGCAATCCGAGCAGATAGATTAAGTAACCGAAGCAATTTGGCAACACCCCGCCAGCGTTCAAGTAACTCTCAGGCGGAGACTTGCTGAGAAAGTGCTAGCGGTCGTGTTTGGGGGCTAAGTCTGCTATCGCTCAAGAAGAGCCGAGTTTGTGGTACATTTGTTGAACTTTGGTAGAGAAATTCCGTAAATCGGGACACTGAGTTGATATGGCGGCAGAAAAAACCACGGGAATTGTACTGCGAGTAATTCCATTTAGTGAAACCAGCTGTATTGTCACTATGTTCACTCGCGATTTTGGCAAGGTGACGACCATGGCCAAGGGTGCTCGGAGGCCAAAAAGTCCATTTGAGGCTGCTCTTGACGTCTTGGCATTGTGTCGAATAGTGTTCCTCAACAAAAATTCGGACGCTATGGGGTTGTTGACGGAGGCTAAGTTAGAGAGGCGGTTTCGAAGTGCCACTCGGAGTTTAGATCGTTTATACGCAGGTTATTACATTGTTGAGTTGCTCAATTCCATGACGGATGATGGCGATCCTCACCCTGAGTTGTTTGAACTGTCGACTCAGGTGATTCGTCAGATAGATTCGAGTGAGATTTCAGACAAAGAGGTCGGGTTAGCGTTATTAAATTATGAACTGAAAATGCTTAGCATTCTTGGGCACCTTCCGATGCTTACAAAATGCGTTAGCTGTGGACGCGAAAAAACGACAATTGCGAGGGTGAGTTTCGGTTTAAACGCTGGTGGTATTTTGTGTGGTGCTTGTCGAGGGGGAGAGTCGAACATTGTTAGCCTTAGCCCGGAGGGTTTGCAGTTTTTACTAAAAATTGTGGGCGGTCAAATTGGAGAGCAATCGCGAAATTCAGATAATTGGAATGGGCAGTACCAAGAACAATTAAATATCAATGAGAATGTAAACTTATCGAAAGAGTTGGTCGGCGAGGATTCATTTTCGGGAGCCGAAGCAGAGAGTCAAGCTTCGGAACGGACAGAGGTTTTAGAAGAAGATACGACTGGTAAGGAAGCTGATCGTAGTTCGAAAGAAGTAAGGCGTTTGATTCACAAGTACATCACTCACCTGTTAGGGTTTCAGCCGAAGCTCTATAAGTTTTTGAGAAATTTATAAATTTGACGTTTTCACGTCGACAAGGAAGTCGGGCATGAGATTGTGGTTTTTATTATTGACTGGCGCCTTACTGATATTTTCAGTTTCAGGTTGTACAGTTTTTGATTCGGGCGGGATGTCTTCGTTCCTGTCCAAGGGAAAAGAATCAGCCTACGATAAAGAGCAAGAAGATCGATTTAAGCCCGGGGCAGACGAAATCCTTGATCCTCTGGGAGCTAGGAATTCCGATCGGATTGTGCTGGATGATCTGTCTCCAAGTCAAATTTTGACAACCTTAGAAGCGAAAATGGGCGGCGTCGACACGGAAATGGCCCAGAAATATTTTGCTGAAGCCAAGATGCTCTATAACTCGGCAGTCGCAAAGAAGGATGCGGATCCGAATGGAACATCCTTTCAAGAAAATTTCGCCGAGGCGGCACGGTTATTTCGCCTAGCAGCTTCAACTGGGGCGGGTACTGAAATAGAAGAAGATTCGTTTTATTTCGCAGGCGAATCTTATTTCTTCTCGGATCGTTATGTGCAGGCCAATCGAGAATTCGAAAAACTGATTGCCGCTTACGGGGGAACTCGTCACATCGATCAAGCCGAGTTGCGGCGTTATTCGATTGCTGTTTACTGGCTGGAACTCGCTGATGGGTCACGATTGCCAAATTTCATCGATGCCAAACGTCCCAAAGTTGGATTGGCTAATGAAGGAAGACGCGTGTTGAACCGAATTCGGATTGATGATCCGACGGGACAGTTTGCAGATGATGCAGCTTTCGCACTTGGAAAATCGTTTTTGAAGAGTCGTGACTATTTGGATGCTGCAGATGCGTTCGAAGATCTTCGAAAAAATTACCCGGGAAGCAAGCATCTGTTTGCGGCACATATGCTGGAACTTGAGGCTTGGTTACAAGCTTATCAGGGGAAAGAATATGACGACAATCCATTGCTTAAGGCGGACGAATTGCTGAAAACGATTGTAAGAGTCTTTCCAAGAGAGTCCGAAAAGGAGCTTGATTACCTAGAAGAGCAAGCAGCAAAAATTCAAAAACAAATGGCTGAACGTGATCTGTCAGATGCAATGTTTTACAAGAAGCGTGGCCATAATCGAGCTTACAAGCAATATTTGGAAAAGATCGCCGGTCGTTATCGAAACCAAGAAGTGGTAGATGAGCTCAATAAGGAAATTGAACGCGTTGCCGAGCTTCCGCCAAATCCTGACCAATCCATGAAATGGCTGGTCGACATTTTTCCAAATCCGGAAGCGGCAAAACCATTGATCAACAACGGCGATAACGAGACCATTTTCAAATAGGAGTCAGTCACACAACTGCATGAGTTACCAATTCAGGCCCAATGGTTTGAAAAATTTAGACAGTCGTCACTTGGATGTTGTCGGCAGCGAGTTGGATGACACGTACGGATTTTAGGTATGCAAATAAACCCCCAGTGGAACAACATAATAGGCGCACGGAGCAAAACCGTGACCCGTCGGTTGATGATAGGGTTGATTTTTGTGGTTGCCGGGTTTTCGTTCGCGGGCTGCGCGAGTTACCATCTCGGCAATCAGTATTTGTATCGGAGTGATATTCGTACGGTGCATGTAATGATTTTCGAATCAGATTCTGATCGGCGTTATCTTGGTCAGCGCTTGACCGAAGCCGTAATTAAAGACATTGAACTGAATACGCCGTTGGTGATTACCGATCCTCAAATAGCTGATAGTTTTGTTCGTGGCCGAATTATTGCTGACAACAAACGTGTCGTTGGTGAAAATTTCTATGATGAGCCAAGGACGCTGAGAGTGGATTGGCGGGTCGAAGTCGACTGGGTCGACCGAGCTGGAGTGCCGTTGATGCAGTTGCAGAGCGTCGTTATTTCTCGAGATGCGGAATTCATTCCCGAGGCAGGGCAGTCGATGGCAACAGCGCAACAGCGCATTATTGAGCAAGCGGCACGAGATCTTATCAGCCAGATGCAGTCGCCGTGGTAGGGGCGGTGTTTGTGAATTTGTCGGCTAATTCATAAATTCTGAGCCACCGGAAGGGTTCGGCCTTGGCACGTGATCATGGGAGTCATTTGTTTTTGGCAGCCTAAAGTTAAATTCGATGCTCCGATTTCGCGTTTTTGCGTTTTTGGTGTACGATTAGAAGCAACGGTTAGTAAAACCGATGCGAATCAAGCACACTGCAAAGATTCAGAGGAAAAGAATGAGAACATTATTGTTTGTTGTATGGATGTTAATCCCGGTGGGTGCGCTCGCCTACCATTTGGGACCAGGGCAGGGGGATCTCAAAAGTGATCGCGCTGCTCAATTGCTATCCCAAGCCGACAGCTGGGTTGCTGAAGAGCAATGGCCGGAGGCAATCGAAAATTACAAGGAAGCGCTGGATTTACTACCCGAGGATGATCTTGCAACTCAAAGGAAGACGAGGCTTGAATTAGCCAAATGTGAAATCCACAATAGTGGTTTACCTCAGGCAAATGAAGATCTCAAAGTTCTAGTTCAGGAGTTGATAGATGACCCTGATAGTGACCCGCAAACATTGACTGATTCCAGAATCGCTCTAGCCAATTCCCAGTTTTACATTACTTGGTTGATGAGGCTCGAAGGACGCCCACAAGAAGCGTGGGAACCTGAGATTACTTCTTCGCAACAAATCTATCGGTTGCTCGCCGAGCAGTCCGAAGACGGTTTGGATTCGGAGGCTATTCTTAAGCGGAAGTCAGATCTTGAGTCTTCTGTTAAACTGGCGAGAATGGATATTGGTGAGTTGCAGGGGTTGCCTCTGCCGAGCCAATGAGCTGGCTGAAGTTCAACTTCTAAACGCGGTCGCGTTGGTCAGCCTGGTAAAAAGAAAAAAGATGCACGTGGAGCTAGTGCAGGGGTTCCTGCTGATGGAGCCGGGAGCTAAAGCGTGCCGCAATCTGCAGCCTGAATACACAAATACCATGCATTGGTTTTGCATGGTATTTTTTTTAAAATCGCTTGCTGCAGTATTGGTACTTTGCGGTAAAAGATATTTCTTAACCTGAGACACACTATTGAATTCTCAGCTGTATTAAATCATGGGATGTTTGCTAAATCACTCTCGGTGGTTAGGTTTTTTGGCTCAATTGAGCTAGAATTAGAGTCGTAACATGTTGGCTTTGGAAACAAGGGTCGACCATCGAATCTATCAGGCTAGAACGCGAAAAAATCCATGCTTATTAAAAATATTTGGATCGGGAATGCCACGTTTGTCTTGGCACTGCTAATTGTAACGCTGCCAGTCGGTTCATTTTTGGAGGCTCAAACTAAACCTGCCGTTCGATTAATACCGGCAGTGAAAGTCCCCCAAGCGATAGGTGGGAAAAGTTTGGGCTTAGGTAGTCAGGATTCTTCTTTTCCTCAGGTGCTGCCGCCACAGGATGAGAGAGTATCTGTGGCTGAAGGTGCCCGTGAGGCGGGAACAGCGGAAACGAATGCCGGTAGTAAGAACCGTTTGAAGTTGCTTGCGAAATTGAAATTGAATCGATTGCCGTCGAATATACTTGAAACATGGTATAAAGAATCGGCGGGAAGTGGAGAGCTTGATATGCCCCCGGCACCCCGCCTGGCGTTTCTGTCTAGTGATGCGCGATTTAAATTAGCGGTAAAACAACTTGAGAATGACTTTACTCTTGGGAAATGGGGCGAGGTAGGATCCTTTCTTGCAAAGATTCCCCACGAAAATGCCAAAGTCGTTTACCGTCAAATTTTAACTTCCGCCTCGAATTCTAACGCTCTGACGTTTCAGGGAGGGAGTGCCGCCCGATCGCAGGTAGATCCAAGAGCCCTTCAACCGCAGTACCTCACCTTTGATGACTTGTTTTCGATTGCCGCAATTGCACCTAAAAAATCTGATTCCGACAAAGAGGCAGGGCTGCCGGATGAGTATTTGAATTTCTTTGCGACAGCTTTTCGAGCGACGATCGGAAGGGGAAATATGGCGGAAGATTTAGTTGCCCGTCTTCAGTCCGATTTGGAAAACAATAAGGTCGTATTTACTAAGCGGCAATGTGCGAAATTGCTGTTTAATGCAGGATTGGCAATGGACGCCGGTGCTTTCTTGCCTGAGCTTGCCGTAGCGATGTCGGAGAACGATCACGAAGCGCTAAATTTACTTTCACGGTACCAACTCGCTCTTTATTCAAAAGAAAAGAAGACAGAGTATTTGGAAGGCGCCTGGAACGTGACCCAGGCAATTTTAGCGGCCGAAGATGTAGACGAGGCTGAGCGAAATGCGGCTTTGGGCCGTGCCGTCGAATTATCATCCCAAGTGAAAGCTGAGTTGGGGAATAAGTGGCTTAATGACAGTTTCGTTGCCAAGCCGGAAGTCGGGATGGAAGTTCTTGGAGCAATCGGAGTCGATACTTCACAATCACTTAAGACGAGTCCAAGAAACACCGGCACTCGTTTGGATCGCTTGAAACTACAGGATGAGGCCGTCAAAGCGTTATTTCTTGCCTCTCCTGAACAAGCGGTTAAGTGGAGAACGTTGCTTGAACTTCTCGCCGTTAATTGGTTGAGAGAGGCAGAGATCTCATACTCAGATGACAATTCGTCCTCAATGGGGCCAACGATGCAGCGTGATCAGTATGGAAATATTTTTTATAGTAATACCAGCTCGTCCATTTCACGTTCAAGAAGTTTACGATTGTCCGCAATTTCCACGGGAGACTTGTTGGATATACGGCCTTCCGAAGAGTGGTTGGCGTTAGTTGGGCCGACCCTTCGTCCTAAATTCGACTCTGTTCTAGCTCAGTTGTATCTCAAAGTATCTGAAGAGGATCTAGCGCTACCCTACATTGAAAAGCTGGCAGAAGATCACCCGTTGCAAGCTGAGTCGCTGGTAAACGAATACATTTCGGTATGGACTCGTAATCACAACCCAAATAGTGATCGCCGCCGCACTAATAGTTACATGTTTATGTATGGGTTTGAGAGCCGAGCCGAATCGATTCCATTAACACGGTCCAAGCAAAATCGAAATTTAGAGGAATTAGCAGGGCTCGTAGTTCGCTTGAATGATTTGATTGAAAATAAGTTGGATGAAAAATTAGTAGTGAACGCGTTTGTCTCCTGTCACAGCACGGCTGAGGTTTACGAGCTTGAGGAAATTGAAAAAGTTTTTGGACCTGTTTCAGAAATTGATTCTGAGACAATCGCAGTGCTCGCATCTTCCATGCGGGCTAATCTTGCTGGAATGTGGCGGGACGCAACAGTACAAAAAGATAAAAAGACGAAACGAAAGAAAAAAGAAATCGAAAAAGAAGTCGTCGACGGCTATCTGTTAGCACAAAAGTTGGTTGAGAATGCGATTGCGCGTGAGCCGGATTCTTGGCAATTGATTAGAACTCAGGCGGAATTGCTTCATGACGAGAATAATTATCGTGCGGGTATAAAAAACAGCTCCGAGTTTTCACCGCGGAGAAAAGAAGCGATGGCGTTTTTTCAGGCGTCCGCGGAGAGGTATGCGAGCGAAGTTGAGCAGATGGAACCCAGTGAATACGTTAAGTACTCGCCATTCACCTCGTGGTTTTACGCCAGTCTTGGAGCCTGTGATTTAAGACTGATTGAAAATAAGAATCGTACTGATCCCTCGCAGGCCTCGCTGATACGGGAAGCAATTTTATCTCTCCCAAAAGCGGCTTCCGAGTTTCATATGGCGCAATTTGCGAACTCACTTTTCAATCGGATGAGTAGCGTTAAACCGCAACTAAAACATAAATACCTCGATCTTGGGCTGTCTATTGTCGGAGATCACAAACAGGCAAGTGAGGCCATTAAGGTTCACGAATATTACAAAGATTTGGTCAATGAAATACGACTTGAAACTCGAATTGATGGGGATGCGCGAGTTGGTTGTGAGCAACCGTTCGGCGTTTATGTAGACCTCGTGCATACCAAAGAAATTGAGCGAGAATCGGGTGGGTTCGGGAGATATCTACAAAATCAAAACAGCAGCGTCGCGTTCTCCTATAACTACGGTCGGCCCACAAATGACTACCGTGATAAATTTGAGGAGTCGGTTCGAGAGACGTTCTCTGAACAGTTTGAAGTGATGTCAGTGACTTTCCAACAGCCTGATGTTCAGTCAATTCCAAGCAATAAGTCTGGCTGGCGGATAACACCCTATGCCTACCTGTTGTTAAAGTCGAGGGGGCCGCAAGTTGACAAGGTTCCGCCCGCCCATTTAGATCTGGATTTTTTAGATACCTCAGGCTATGCCATCTTGCCGGTTGAGTCTGCCGTTCTTCCGGTGGAATCAAAATCTGCGATGCCGCGCCCTACAGAAAAATTATCTGTCACCCAAATCCTTGATGAGAGGCAGGCCGAGAATGGGAAATTAGTATTGGAAATCAAGGCAAGTTCTCAAGGTCTTGTTCCTGAACTAGAGTCGATTCTTTCTATCGCGCCGAGGGATTTTGAAGTTGCTGAAATTCAAGATAATGGAGTTTCAGTTTCTCAGTTCGATCCCACTTCGCGAAAACCAATGATAAATTCAGACCGGTCTTGGTTGGTTTCACTTGAAGCAAAATCCGGGCTTGCTGAAAAACCGTCAAGTTTCACGTTTCCGCAGGCCAACGTCGAAGTTGAGGAGTTTGTTTTTCAACGGTACAACGATGCCGATTTGGCCGTTGCAGATGCAACGATCGATTTAAAAGCGAACTATGGAAAACGCAGGTCGGCCAAAACAGTTTGGGCTGTCATTGGAATTCTCTCTTTTGGCGTCGCTATTTTAGTTGGTGTAATCGGCTACCGGAGACGAACGCCAACCGTCGAAGAAAAACCCGAGATTTTGATTAGTGAAAACATGTCACCTTTCGCCGCCATTTCTTTATTGCAGGATATTTACGACTCGGACGGGATTAGCAACGAGCGAAAAAATGAGCTGGCCAAAACCATTACTAACCTCGAGGCCCATTATTTTGGTTTTGAGCCTTCAGATTCAAAGCCAAATGTGGTGGAAGAGCTGCAGAAGTGGACGAGGTCTTAGACCTGTTTGATGTCAAACGCACAAGCTAAAAATCTAAATCTTGATGAGTGATCCCTCTTGATGAGTGGTTCTAAACCCGCTGGGGAAACCTTTTAGGCGCGAGTATCTCGCTTTGTGATTACGCTGAGTACTCTTTCAATTATTTAGCCGCTGCGCTGTTCATAATGCGGCCGAGCGTCGAAAGAGAGAGATATTTTTAACAAATAGATGGGCAAATTCCTCTTCTGGGTTTGCTAGTCGGTGTTTAAATAGGCTGTTTGGGGTGTTTTGTGGGTGGGAAATTTGGGGATTTCCATTGAATCCGATGTTCAACGGTTGCACTTTTCTTTCAAGACGGTATTCTCACGATTAATTAACGAGGCTTGTCAAGACCCGTTTGGAGAAAATTTTTGGTGCTACGGCTTGGAGCCTGAGTTATAGGAATCGCGTTTATCAAAGGAATCGATAATGTTAGTGCTTAGTCGCAAGGTTGGCGAGCGCATTTGGAT
>WTFU01000061.1 GCA_011523945.1 Mariniblastus sp.
GGATTGAGCATCATGTCAGTGCGAAAACACTCGCCGCAATGAAACGTTTTTTAACAAAATAATAGGGAGCCGTTTTCTTTATAAAACTCCACTAATTGAAGTCTCAGGGCCGTAGCGTACTGCAACTTCGATCTTTCTAAATGCTGGGCTTGCCCCTCGTTGTTACCCCTGGGTTGCTTGGAAATTTGGGTGTCGCTCCTGCTTCGATTAGACTAACGATTGTCCTCGCAACGTTTGTTCCTCGTAATTCTCTTCGACACAGTCGGATCAGGGCAGGCGTCGCATTCGTTACATTCAAGCTTGGATTGGAAAGAACTGGTGATGATAAAAATTGCAGAGGATTTATATATGAAAAAAAACGTTCTCTGTGTTGTTTGTTTTTTCCTCTCTGTAGGAGTGGTGCCCTCAAGCGTTTTTGCTCAACCTAAGGAAAAGTCCCGACCCGATATCGTTTTTATCATCGTGGACGATCTGAATGATTGGATCGGTTGCCTCGATGGCCATCCTGATGCGAAGTCGCCCAACATTGATGCTCTGGCATCAAGTGGGATGCTTTTTTCACAAGCGTACTGCAATTCTCCGCAGTGTCGCCCTTCGCGTACCAGTCTTAATTATGGAGTTTATCCCTTTAAAACCGGCACCTACTTTAACGCGAAATTTAAAGGCGAAGATAAAATCACGACTCCCACGATGCAGCAGTTTTTCTCGCAGAATGGCTACCGTGTTGTGAGTGGTGGGAAGGTGTTTCATGGTGGCCCGGGTAATGCCGGTGACTCATTACTCAAGCGGCCGCGAGACCCCAAGCCTCCCAAAGGCAAGGATAATTTCAATGCTCAAGGTGCACCCAACGATGGCTATGCGCTGGACGTCACCGACGAAGAGATGGGAGACTACGCAGTCTCTCAGTGGGCGAGTAAAGAGTGGAGCCAAGTAACAGATAAACCTCTTTTTATGTCGGTCGGATTCTTTCGACCTCACCGCCCGTTACAGGTTCCTAAGCCTTGGTTTGAGGAGTTTCCTCTTGAGTCAATCCAGCGTCCACTTGAACCTGTGGGAGAAGATGATTGGGTTGATATGCCAGAATTTGCACGTCGGCTCGCCCGAACGCATGCACACAAGCCTCTTCACCGAGGCCTCAGTGATCATGAGTATATGATTGAGAACAAACAGTGGGATGTGACGATTCGTGCCTATCAGGCATCTATTGCATTTGTCGACCGGCAGATCGGAAGGTTTCTTGAAAATCTCAAAGTAAATCCCCGTGGGCGGGAGACGATTGTAATGTTGGTGAGCGACCACGGATGGCATCTTGGCGAAAAGAAACACTGGTGTAAAGGCGCTCTTTGGGAACAGACTACGCATATCCCATTTATTATTCGCGGCCCGGGAATCGTACCGGGGTCAGTTTGTAAACAGCCAGTCAGTTTGATCGATGTTTATCCTTCCTTGGTTGATTTGGCTGGGATAGAGATTCCAGACTGGGTCGATGGCAGATCGGTTAAGCCGCAACTTGTTAAGCCGACTGCTCCCCGTCCGCCGGCGGTTTCATCTTATGGTGACGGGAACACTTCGATTCGAACGGAGCGATGGCGGTATATTCGATACGAAGACGGGTCGGAGGAACTTTACGATCATCGGGTCGATCCTAATGAGTGGTTTAATTTAGCGACCAAAACAGATTATGCAGAAACGAAGAAACGTCTCGAAAAAATGATCCCGGTGAATCAGCATGCGGGATTAAAGGTCCAAGACTGGTTTGATAAATTTCAAAAATGATTTAAGGGAAAATTGAGATTTTCCGCCTCTTTGTGGCGAAGTTTAACGCAAATGGTTCATTTTTTGACAGTTGAATCATTTGCGAGTATTTCCAAGAGAATGCCTTGATTACCATGAAACCGCGATGCTCGATAAGCAAAATTAGGGATTTTCATTTGATTCGCCTAAATATTACTGCGTTTAGTTTTGCAACAGCGGTCTGTCTATTTCTATTAGGGACAACGTCGACGTGTTTTGCTCAAGCGCAGAATGACGCGTCGTATGAGTCGACGATTACACCTTTTTTATCGCGACATTGTTTCGACTGTCACACAGGGACGGACGCGGAAGCGGGAGTTGATCTTTCTGAACTCGAGGTAGATTTTTCTGTGGATGAATCTGCCAATCGTTGGGTTGATGTGATGGAGGCGATTCAGTTCGGTGAGATGCCGCCACCGGAGGAGGCGCAACCCAAGTCAGCTGAAAAGGCGAATGTCATTGGGTGGATCTCCGGAGAGATGTTAAAGGCGAATCGATTCGATGCGTATCAGAAGAAATTGCTGGCTCCGGAGTACGGCAATTGGGTCAATCATGAAAAGCTCTTTTCGGGCGAAATTGATACGCCGCCGTTTTCGCCAGCGAGGCTCTGGAGGTTTAGTCCAGAGATTTTCAAATCAAAGGGTTTTGGAAATGCGAAAAGTCCGTTTACCTATGTGACTTCTGAACGGGGGATTCGCGATTATGCAGCAATGTCGACGGCGGATCAAAGTACAGTTCAGATGAAGATGATCGTTGCTGATTCTTTTCTTAGTGAACGGGAAAAACGTGGCGAGTTCGCAGAGCTTGCAACGGACGAGGCCAGTTTTGATGAACAGAAACTCCAAGGGATGGTTAGGCGAGAATTCGTTCGTGTGATCGGTCGCGAACCAACAAAAAAGGAGCAGGCAAAATACCTGTCTTTTTTGAAACAGAATATTGAGATCGGTGGCCTTTTAGACGGATTTAAAACGACCATCAAGGCGATGTTTTTAAGTCCAGAATCTATCTATCGAATGGAATTTGGATTTGGAGAAGTCGATTTACATGGGCGGCGCATGTTGTCGCCTGATGAATTGGCTTACGCCGTTGCTTACGCGTTGACCGATCATGGACCCAAACGTAATCAGTACATCCGCGAGGCCATGGAAAAGGGGCAATTAAAAACCAAGGAAGATGTCGCAAGTCTTGTGCAGACGTTGATGGACGCGCAACTTACAAGTGGTCATTGGGATCGGAAAGATCTCCCTCGTATAAAACGTTTTTTCGAAGAGTTTTTTGGATTTCATCGCGCCGGTACGGTGTTCAAGGATAACGAGCGAAGGCGGGCTGAGAAAATTGATCAGTGGAATACTGATATGCTGGTTTTTGATGCGACGCTGTTGATTCAGCATGTTTTGAAAAAAGATAAGAACGTCATTGCCGAGTTGCTGACGACGAACAATTTTTTTATTGCTCATCCGGGGGACAATGAATATGCCCGGAAACAGTATGAAGAGAAGGTCGACGAGGTCTTGGGATCGGGCTATGTTGAAGCGCAAGTTCAAAAACGCCAAGAACAAATCGATCGAGATTTTAATTTTAAGGCGATGCCGGAGAAGGCGAAGCAAGCACTTCAAGCAAAGCGAAACGAAGCGATTCGAACGGTCGCTAAATTCACAAGTGAACTGGAGAAAGGGATTTATTCCCATCCGAGTTTTCCATTTACGGAAAAGTCACGGGGGATTGGTGACCTGTTGTATATTGGGCCGTACAATTTCCCGAGTAGTGGCCGCATTGATAGCCAATTGTGGAACTGGCCAATCGAGCAACCGTTGGAGATGCCTGTTGAGCAACGAGCAGGTTTGTTGACGCATCCAGCGTGGTTAGCGGCGCATTCGCTGAATGAAGATAATGATCCAATCCATCGAGGGATTTGGGTGTATAAACGACTTTTGGCGGGAGTCCTTGGTGATGTGCCACCCGATGTAGACGCGTCAGTGCCCATGGATCCTCATAAAACACTTAGGCAGAGAATGGAAACGCTGAGGTCGGAGCGTTGCTGGAAGTGTCATCGTAAAATTAATCCGCTTGGTGAAACCTTCGAGATATTTGATGATTGGGGGCGTTATCGAAACCAACATTATTTTGACGAGGATGGTAAGATCTATCTGCGGCGGGACGGGCAGTTTGACCGAAAGTTAAAAGAAGGCAAGCTGACGACTCGGGCGATCGACGCTTCCGGGGAGATTCGTTTTTCAGGTGATCCTGAGGTGGATGGCGAGGTAAAGAACGCAGTCGAGATGATGCATCGGTTAGGTAATTCAGAGCGTGCCCGCCAGTCATTTATTCGACACTTATTCCGATTCTTTATGGGGCGGAATGAAATGCTAAGTGATTCCAAAACGTTGATCGAAGCAGAACAGGCCTATTTGAATAGCGGGGGGAGCTTTAAAGCGCTCGTCGTTTCATTATTGAGTTCAGATTCGTTTTTATACAGGCGTTAAAACTACCTAAATACGTGGGCATCGCTAATGTTATTGACCAGACGTCGTGCAATTCAAAATCTTTCGATCGGTGGAATGTCGGTTGCGATGGCATCTTGTTTACGGTCGATCCGAGCAAGTGTAGATGGGGATGAACAGAGGCTGCCCAAGCGATTTGTTTTCGTCGTCAAATCTTCCGGCATCGATAAGTTTAATCTCGTACCTGAGGGGCTCGAGAATCACTTCATTGATCCTGATGACGGGAAGAAACTCGGCAATCGGTCGCGGCGGCAAGGGCCGCTGGTGGATGTTGCCCTGGCAAATCACAAATTGCCAGAGAAACTGGCAGAGTTGGAGAGTCTCAAAGATCGGTTGACCATTATTCAAAGTCTTTCAGGCGTTGGATTTAGAGGGAATCATACCAAAGGATTCGGTACGCTTTCACTGCACGATTCTGAAACTGTGGCTGTTGCCCCGACCCTCGACTGTCTACTCGGGCAAGCGCTGTCCGATGGGCCTTATCCGATGTATGGGATGGCAATGAATGGGCGATTGCTTGGAAATGCAAAGCCAGAGGATTCTTACTGTTATCCAAATCTTTCTGCCTTTGGTGCCGCCAAGCCAGTGGCCTATCAGGCTTCACCCCGGAAGGCCTTTCTTGAACTGTTTGGGTCAGCTATTGCGACTCCGGCTCAATTAGAAAAAAAACTGGCGCTTAATGGAAACCTCATGGACTTCCTGACTGAAGACGCACGGCGAGTCGAAAAGCAATTATCGGGAGACGGTAAAGAGCGATTCGATCTTTATATGAATTCTTTTCAGTCGCTTCGAGAAATTGAGAATAAGAAAGCGGCTCTCCTCGATCGAATCAAAACCCATGCGCCACAGCTTAGTGATCGTTATGATTCGACAACCACTTCGGCGCGGATTGAATCTCATTTTGAAATCGCCTCCGCTGCATTGATCGCTGGACTAACAAACGTCGTTACCTTACGTCCGGATACACTGGGTGTTAAATATTCGGAACTTGGCATCACAGATCACGTTCACGCACTAGGGCATCTGGGGTACAACACTGCTGCCAACGGTTTGAACGGTCATCAATCGCGGATGGAAATCGAAAAACTGCATATCAGAGAAATTGCGAAAATGGCGAAGAAGTTTGACAGTATTCCAGAAGGAAATGGATCGATGTTGGACAATACGATGATCGTCTATCTGTCTTGTTCTTCAGGCGACCATCACTGTGAAGGACACGACTGGCCGTTTGTTCTTTTAGGTGGAATGAATAAGAAGTTAAAGATGGGCCGCTACTTGGAGTATCCCAAATATGGCGACCAAGGTCATCAAACGGTTGGCAATTTATATCTTGCTTTGATGCAGGCGGCCGGCATGGGAACATCGGAATTATTTGGTCAGCCAGACTCGAATTTAAACCATCTCGCGTTGAAGGGGCCACTGAGAGAATTGATGGCTTGATCGTTTTTGCTCTTGGAGGGCGCACTGTAAAGTCACTACAAGGTCTGCTTAAATCTGCCCGGAGTCCTTTGCTTAGTGTTGTTTGCGAGTTGCAACTGGAGAAATGACTGAGTTGTATTCGTTAATTCATTCAAAATCTGACAATAACCCCGTTCGAGTCCCTCGAATTGTTCCAAGGAATTACCTAGGCAATGATTTCGTCGATTGGATGGCCGTAGTCGATGTCGAGTCGTTTATAGCCAGGAACCTCCAGGCGTCGGGGATCAATGCCCATCAATTGATTGATTGTGGCATGAACGTCGGTGACATAATGCGGATTTTCCACGGCGTGAAATCCGAGTTCATCAGTAGCACCATGAACGACGCCCCCTTTTACTCCCCCACCCGCCATCCAAACGCTGAAGCCAAATGGATGGTGATCTCTCCCATCAGCCCCTTGCGATCCGGGAGTCCGTCCAAACTCGGTTGCGAACACAACGATCGTGTCGTCCAGTAGACCTCTTTGTTTGAGATCTTTTAGTAAGCCTGAGGTAGGTAGGTCGACTTGTTTTGATAATTTTGCATGTCCTTTGCGTAGTCCAGAGTGATTGTCCCACGCACCCGCGGCGCCATCGCCATGCATGATTTGAATAAAACGCACTCCCCGTTCCGAGAAGCGCCGGGCAGCAAGGAGTTGCTGGCCAAAGGTTTTTGTTTCAGGGTGGTCCAAACCATAAAGTGCGCGAGTTTCTTTGGATTCTTTTTTGAAATCTAATACTTCGGGCACGGCGGTCTGCATCCGAAACGCCAGTTCATACGATTTGATCCGGGCTTGGAGAGCGGCGTCTCCGGGGTACTGTTCACCCGCAAGACGATTGAGCTGGTTGGTGAAGCTAAGATTTTTTCTTTGCTGGACTGAATTCTTTCCACCATGCGGAGCAGCGTAGTCGAGTGGGTTTTGCGGATCGACTTTTAGATTGACGGCATCGTAGGCTGGCCCTAAGTAATGACCGTCTCGTTTGTCAAAGAAACGAGGACCAATATTAATGAATTGAGGAAGGTTTTCACTGAGCGAACCTAAGCCATAGTTGAGCCACGCACCAATGGTCGGAACTCTTGGATCCAGCATATGACGGCCGGAGTGGAATTGCACCTGAGCTCCGTGATTATTGTCAGTGGTCCACATCGAACGAATGAAGGCAATGTCGTCAGCACAGGAACCGATATTCGGAAACCAGTCGCTGATCTCGACACCGGACTGCCCATATTTTTTATATCCAGTTTGCAAGGGGTAGATGGTCTTCCGGTCTTTGCCATTGGCATCATCGACCACAACCACGCGAAGATTCTTGAAATTTTCTGGATCCATGACATGGGCATGAGGCGTATCGTTGATGGATTTTCCGGCAAATTTATTCAAGGCGGGTTTGGGGTCAAAGCTCTCCATATGGCTTACGCCACCCCGCATGAATAACCAGATGACACGTTTTGCTTTTGGTTGGAAATGCGGCTCGCCATTTGGTTTTTTATGTTCTTCCGCGGCTGTAATTCCGCCCAGCGCTAAAGAGCCAAAGCCCAGTGCGGATTGGAGTAAATATCGACGGCGTGAAATATCATTTGGTAGCGTCATCTTATGACCTGAAAATCGTTGTGGTTTAAGAGTGCGTGAATGAACTGGTTTCGCTCACGATTGTCTTTCAGGAAATCTAAACAGGCTTTTGTTTCTTGTTGGGTAGGCGATCTTGCGAGAAGTCGGAGGAAAGCGGCCTTGATAAATTGAATGTCGGTCAATTTTAAATCGAAGTGGGAGGTGATTAGATTAGCGGATTCAATGGCTTCTCGGCTGTTCATTAGTGCGAGTGCTTGCTGTGGGACAATACTCTCGTTCCGTCGGTAGCAACTAAAAACATCGGCGTCATCAAATACCGAAACGAACTTGTCGCGTCCATCACGGGAATGGAACAGATATAGGCTGCGACGGAAGACGTTGTTCCCAGCCATGACGGAGGGGCCTCCGATGGTGAGATCGAGCTGGCCGGAGATAAAAAAGAGGCTGTCTCTTAAGACTTGCGATTCCATCCTTCGACTGTTCATTCGCCAATAATATTGATTATCAGGGTCGTTCGTCAGTGTGCTTGGATCTGCTCCCAGATTAGAAGAACTACGTTGCCATGTTTTCGATTTGAGAATGAGACGGTGCAGGTGTTTCATGCTCCAGTTCGACTCGATTAACTCGACTGCGAGGTAGTCCAGTAAATCTTGATGCAGGGGCTTGGGAGCGCGTCGACCAAAATCAAAGACTGATTCGACGAGTGGACTTCCAAAGTGGCGGGTCCAGATGTGGTTGACGGCTACGCGGGCAGTCAAGGGGTTGTCCCGATGAGTGATCCAATTTGCAAGAGCAGTCCGCCGTCCGGTACTGGTTTTGGAATAGACGGAAGAGTATTGGGAGGCCTTGTGCGAGCCTTGGTCGAGTGCCCGCTGACTGCCTCTGAGCGGAGCGAGAGTCGGTAGGTTTTCGGATTTCAATGCAAGCTGTGCTCTCTCTTTTTCCGTCACAGCACCAGCCTTCTTGCTTGCGTCCGCTTTGAGTAGATCTACTTCGGCTTTTGCCAGAGTCGCCTGGAGTTCTAAACGGGCCGCGAGCTTCGGTGATCCGCTGCCAATTTCTTTTAAGGTTGCATTGTCCGCTGCAATCCGGGCAAGCAATGCGGCGTGTTTGGCTTCCGCGAGTTTGAGTTGGGCTTCTGCAATTTCCACAGCCTGAGCAGCGTCAACGACCGTAGCTCGATTGTTTGTCTCGATTAAAGTGGTGTCGCTGGCGAGCGGCTCAACGTTGATCGAGTAAAAGTCAGCGGTCGAGTCAAAGGCAAACAGTTCGATGGAGCCGTTTTTTCGGGGTGGGAGTCGGTAGGCGAACAAGAATTTTCCATCCAACGCAACGTTGATTAAATCGTCCCGGACTTTGAGGTTTAGTACGTAATCTTGGTTTAATTGAATTGGTAAATTGGATTTGGCGTTCCCCGGATAGATGTTCCGTCCAGCGACAGTGTGGGCGAGTTGGACTTTAGGTCCATTCGCGAATGCACTGACATAAACGATGTGTGCATTTTCGCCCTTTTCATCGACATCAAAACGGATTCCCGTTGATTTATACTGCTTGCCGCCAGTGGTTTGAAAATTTAAGGTCAACTCAAAATCGCGTGGATGATGAGCTTTGGTTCTCAGGCAACTCCGTTCCATTGTGGGTTCAGTTTGCGTCAGTAATCCACCCTGGTATCGCCACCCTCTTCCGATCGTCTCCCAGATGTCAGGCCTCGATTTTTTAAAGTCATCGCGCAACGCGGTGACTTTCAATTCCGTTTTAGCAGCCGTCGCTAACGCTTCCTTTTTTTGGAGTTTCAGCAGATTAGTGCGAGCGGAATTTAGCTGACGTTTTGATTGGGCAATCAAATCAGCTTGGACGTAATTGCGAATCCCCGGAGCCCACGCTTCGGCGGGTAAATCGATTTCCTGTGCTGGCTTCCCGAAGCTGTCCAGGAATTTTGGCGGCCCCGGCGAAACCGTTTTATCCTTAACCGGTTGGGAGGGATCGCCCCGCCGATGGATAAAGGTGGGAGCATCTGGCTTGTCATCATAAACGCGCGGTAGCCCGTTTTTATTGTAGTCGGCATTGCCCGGTATGGCGTCGAGTCGCACGTGATGCGGCTCGAAAATCGCTCGGAAACGGTAATAGTCCTCGTGGTTGATTGGGTCATATTTATGATCGTGACACTTGGCACAGT
>WTFU01000043.1 GCA_011523945.1 Mariniblastus sp.
GGGTAATGTGTTCGATTTAACTAATTTGGGTTG
This sequence comes from Mariniblastus sp., assembly GCA_011523945.1. Classification (GTDB taxonomy): domain Bacteria; phylum Planctomycetota; class Planctomycetia; order Pirellulales; family Pirellulaceae; genus Mariniblastus. Next base: position 34 of record WTFU01000043.1, read on the forward strand.
ACATTAGCCCTTACCAAAACACTTGAAATATAGACGCGACTCATAGACCGGCGGGAGTTTAGCACTATAATTTGAGCTCGTTTAAATCAAACTTCGCGGTCATTCTTTCGATGTCGTCGGTCTGCTTGCGAAATAAAAAAGGAGACTGTGATGTTTCGTAATACTAATAACGTGGCAAGGGCGTCGATCATGTCGTTTGCTGCGTTTGCGTTGGCTCTCTGTATTTCCAGCGAGACGCTCGCTCAGGACGCGGCTGCTGTTCCCGGATTCGCCCCGACAGCGACGGTTCAGGACGAAGGTTCTCTAACCGATAAAGCGAGTTTTTTAATCGGCTACCAGATGATGGCTAATATGAAAAGCCAGTCAGGTGCAGATATCAACATGGAAGAATTAGTCAAAGGCATGAAAGCGGCAGATGCCGGAGAAGACTTCGATAGTTTTATTGCGGGCTATCAGGTAATGACCAATTTTAAAAATCGAAGTTTTGGTTTGAAACTGGAAAAGATTATTGAAGGATGTGCAGCGTCTGCAGGCGGTAAGCCAATTGGCATGTCAGCTCAAGATCAGGAAGCCATGATGCAGGCTTTCCAAAAGCTCGTTCAGCAGCGAGAGATTGAGAAGATGAAAAAGGTAGCGACAGAGAATGTTGCCATCGCAGAAGCGTATATGAAGAAGAATGCAGAGACCAATCCTAATGTGAAGACGCTGCCGAGCGGCGTTCAGTATGAGATTTTGACAGAAGGAACGGGGCCAAAACCTGCGGTGTCTGATCAAGTAAAAGTTGATTATCACGGTACATTTTTGGACGGAACCGTATTTGATTCTTCGACGTCTCCACCTAATGGGCGTCCTGCAGCGCCAGCGACGTTTCGGGTCAATGGCGTTGTTCCCGGTTTTTCTGCTGCACTTCAGAATATGAAAGTTGGCGGGAAGTGGCGAGTTGTGATTCCCGGGGATCAAGGTTATGGCGTGCAAGGCGGCGGTGGCGGACTCATTGGTCCAAACCAAGCATTGATCTTTGAGATCTCTTTACTCGAAATCGTCAAATAAATGCGGACGGCTTCGCGTCCGATCAATACGGAGTTCAGATTCTTTAGTCTGTTCGACAGAAATTTAATCTCGCGGCCGATTTTGGCCGTGAGATTTTTTTATGATTTGACGAGCTGATTTAATTAGAAACTAAGTAAACGAGAAAAAGTTATGAAGGTTGCTGTAACTGGTGCTACGGGGTTTGTTGGAACAGCTTTATTAAGTCGTTTTCGTAAACTCGGTATTGAAGCAAGATGCTGGATCCGTGATAGCTCGGCCCGGAATCCAGATCAACAAGAAGGTTTTGAATGGGTGACAGGCGAATTGTCTGACAGGAATTCGGTGAAAGAGCTTGTTCAGGGATGTGATGCCGTTGTCCATGCGGGTTTGGCTAGATCAGGACGTTCGTTTCAGAGTAATGAGCTTGATGTCGTAGAATATGCGCGTGTTAATATTCTAGGATCGCTTGATCTAATTGAGGCGGCGATGACCGCGGGAGTGAAGCGGTTTGTATTCGTTTCCACATGTGCAGTGCACGATCATATCTTGTCCGATCGTCGTCTCGACGAAGCACATCCATTATGGGCAAATACCCATTATGGCGCCCATAAAGCGGCAATTGAAAAATTCGTTCATAGTTACGGTTTAGGTTGCGGGTTTCCCATCTGTGCGATTCGACCAACGGGCATCTACGGTCTTACGAATCCACTAGAGAATTCCAAGTGGTTTGAGCTAGTCGAGAGTGTTGTTAGAGGAGTGGACGTTCCCGTAGAACGGGGTGGTAAAGAGGTGCACGTGGATGATGTGGCACGTGCGATTGAGTTACTGTTAGTGAGCGATGGAATCGAAGGGCAGTCTTACTCGTGTTACGACCGTTACATTTCCGAATTCGACGTGGCGACGGTTGCCAAACAGATTTGCAATAGCAACAGCGCGATCGTTGGGGAGCAAAAACGGCCCAAACACGAAATCGACGTCACCAAAATTAAGAAGCTTGGTATGAAGTTTGGAGGTTCAGAGCGACTTTACGAAACGATTGAGTCGCTGGTCAAACAAATTCAGATGAGCCATTAAGTGTCTGACCAAGCCTGAAATCCAGTTGGTAGTTAAGTTTTAGTGTATGTCTTAAGGCATCTCTAATTATTTTTGGTGACGGTTCTCAGGTAAAGGTTTTCTACCTTCGCGCGTGCCCACGGGGTGCGTCGCAAAAACTTAAGGCTTGAATTGATTGATGGTTCGTGGTTAAAGCATCTGATGTTTATCCTTAAACCCAGATCTTCCCAACCAAGAGAATCAACGAGTGTCTCGAGCATATCTTTCAGTTTTACACCATGCAGCGGATTGTTTGGTTGTTCGTGGCTCATGTAGATGCGATTTTCTTGAGTAACTCAGGTTTAATTGGATCGGTTGTTGGGGGGGCGATGTGATCTGAATGCTGTTTACGACTGGGTGAGCGAGTTGAAAAGCATGTTCCAGGGAATAGCATCTTTAAGCGTCATCAAGGCAACGGTCAGGATCGCGATTGCGCTCGCCCACAACGCCGCATCATAGAATTTTGATGGAATCAATCTAGGATCTAATCGTCGATACCGAAAGTACAGTGCGGCGAAAACCACGAGCAATAAAATGATTCCAGTGATAACACCTCCGATGATTACCAGTTGGCCTGGTGCTTCAAAGAATAGGTAGAGCATGCCCCAGGCTAAAGGAAAAACGCAGGCGATAATTCCGATCGCCTTGTTGCGGGATTTTGGGTTGTGGAAATTAATCAAGCCGATTTGGCCGAGCGCATCGGCGTACAGGCGGGTCCACGCTGCTAAAGCAGCAAACATTGTTGAGTACAGAACGACCACGGCTCCGATAACGAATATGATTTTAGCACCGGGCCCGAGTGTCTGGGTATACATCGTTCCGAGTGTCTCAATCAGGTTACCTTTTGCCGGGAGCGTTCCGGCTCGATGTAAGATCGCAGCACCGAGCAGGTAAAACATAGAAGTCATCAGGGTGTAGCAAATCATAGCCAGAATCGCATCCCAGTACATTACACGAATCCAACCCTTGGCCCGTTGTTCCCAAACTTGATTGTTTTCACGAGGCCCCGCGTAGGAAGCGTAACCTTTCTCAATCAACCAGTAGTTGTAGGCAAGTATTTCATCTCCCCCTACTCCCGTTATTCCAAAGGCTCCAATCGCAATTAACAGGGTTGCTTGATCAGGCCAATTAGGAATCAGGCCCCGTGTGAGTTCTGCCCCCGTGATGGCTGAGGGCGTGGTCTGCAGCATTGCTAAAGAAGCAATCGTGAAAACCAAAAAGATGGCGATCATGAACAGGGAGGCTTTTTCAAGGATAGAATAATATCCTTTGAAAACGAGCAGGGAAACTGAAAGTGCGATGACAAGTGTCGTTAGGTACCGAGTGGGGAAGGCACCGACGGCAGTCTCCGGAGCGAGTCCTGGGAATAATTGCTCAACCCCAAGTACGACTGCTCCAATGATTCCGCCTAGTTGCAATGTTTTAGTCAGCATTAGCAGAAGCCAAAGCCAGATTGACCAGTTGGCAGAACCAATTTTGGGTCCCGGTAATGAATTTAATGATTCCATCGTTGTCTCGCCGGAGGAGACCGCGTGCTTGCCAAATTCGAGCTGAACCACCACTTTGATGACACAGCTAAATATGATGAACCAGAGTAGAGTGAATCCTGCCTTCGCTCCCATGATGGTGGTCGCGATCAATTCACCTGAACCGACAATTGACGCTGAGAGAATAAAGCCTGGACCCAAATGCCGAAGACTTGCGGCAAAAGTCTCAGGGGGAGCGAGAATGCCGCTCGAACATCGTGTGTAGAGGTCGCGTTCGGTCATGTGTTTAGAATATTTAATTAAACGGAATGACAGCGGAGCTGTTCATTGAACGGTTTCAAGGGGCGTCCTACCATTGAACAATGGTAACTAATCTTCTAACCTAACGGTTGATTCTGGACTCCTGAACGACTCGAATTTTTGAACTTTTATGCCAAAAGATTTTCTTAAAGGTACCGCGGACCACTACGATGTTGTTGTTATCGGCAGCGGGCTCGGCGGACTGACTTCCGCAAATATCCTCGCTCGTAATGGCCTATCCGTTCTGCTTTTGGAGCAGCATTACAAACTAGGCGGTTTGGCGACTTGGTTTAAGCGTCCTGGCGGGCACATCTTTGATATTTCGTTGCACGGATTCCCTTACGGGATGGTGAAAAGCTGTCGGCGATACTGGTCCAAAGAAATTGCTGATTCGATTGTTCAGCTCGAGGGCGTTCGGTTTGACAATCCAATGTTTTCGCTGACGACGACGTTCGATAGGAAGGATTTCACGCGTTTATTGACTACCGATTTTGGAATTGCGCAAGAGAACGTTGATCGTTTTTTCGATTCCGCACGTAGTATGAATTTCTACGACGACCAGACGAGAACGACTCGCGAACTGTTTGATGAATATTTTCCGGGGCGGGAAGATGTGATCCGTCTACTGATGGAACCGATAACTTACGCGAACGGGTCGACGCTGGAAGATCCCGCACTCACCTATGGAATTGTGTTTTCGAATTTCATGTCGAAAGGTGTGTTCGTTTTTCAAGGCGGCACCGATAAGCTTGTCAAATCAATGGAAAAGGAATTGGTGGCGAGTGGTGTTGATGTCAGGATCAATTGTGACGTCGAGAAAATTAATGTTGGTTCAGGAGGAATTGAATCGGTTGTCGTAAATGGAAAGACGATCAACACATCGGCAGTGGTTTCGAACGCAAATCTGAGGTCGACGATCTTTGATCTTGTCGGAGAAGATAAGTTTGATCGATCGTTTGTAGACGAGGCGAAAGAGGTTCGGCTTAATAACAGCAGTACCCAGGTGTATATGGCCTTGGGGAACGACGATACCGTCCCGCGTGAAACAGGGGATTTGCTTTTTTCTAGCACGGCAGAAAGGTTTCAAACGGATTTGCTGCTAGACAGAAATATAACGAGCCGAACGTTCTCATTCTATTATCCTGATACTCGACCTGAGGGAAAGGGAAGAACGTTAATTGTCTCCAGCACCAACGCCAATTATTCCGACTGGGTTGGAATGTCCAAAGAGGAATATGAAGCTAGTAAGCATGAACTCGTAGAAACGACATTGGATGCTCTGGAGAAATACGTTCCTAACAGTCGCGAGAGAGTCGTGCACGCCGAGGCGGCCACCCCGGTGACCTTTGAGCATTACACCAAGCATATCTCCGGTGCGAGTTTCGGAACCAAATTTGAAGGACTGATGGTGAGTCGGGCGCTCCCTGATCAAATTCGGGGTTTATACCATGCCGGTAGCTGTGGAATCATTATGTCCGGTTGGCTCGGCACAATAAATTACGGTGTTATTGTGGCGAACGATGTTATTAATCAATTAAGCAAAATGCCTGCTACTTCCCCTGTTGCATCGAACTGAATTTTTATGAATCCTCATCCAAGTCTGGAAAAAATCCACGCGGCCATTCCCCATCGGGCACCGATGTTGTTGGTCGATGAAATTGTTGAACAAGATCAGGAATCAATTGTCTGTCGGAAGACTTTTCATCAAGACGAGTACTTTTTTCAGGGGCATTATCCAGGGCATCCATTGACCCCCGGGGTTATTTTGTGCGAGTCGGCGGTCCAGTCGGGAGCGGTGCTGCTATCCGAAATTGTTGATGTGATTGGGGGAGTACCCGTCTTAACTCGCATGGGGGATGTTAAGTTCAAGAGAATGGTACATCCGGGAGATACCATTGAAAATCACGTTAAACTGGACGAAGTCGTATCGACGGCCTATTACATGACTGCACAGATTAAGTGCAACGGTAAGTTGGTAGCGAGGTTGTCGTTTACCTGTACGATCGCACCGCCCGACAATTAACATGAGAATCGCGGAGCTGAAACGTTGGGTGCGTTTTGCCACGTTGCACGAGGTAAGTTGAGTGTTGTGGCGGTAATTATTTTATAACGGGCGGTAGTTATGGACTTTCTTCAGCTGGCTGGAAAAACGGTTCTCGTATTTGGCGTCGCCAATAAAAAAAGTGTAGCGTGGCACATTGGTAAAACGCTCGAAGAAGTGGGGGCTACGGTGGTTTATGTCGTTCGCAGTCCAGAGCGGAGAGAGTCGGTATCAAAGTTGATGGGAGACCGGCCATGTTTTATCTGTGATGTGGAGTTTGAAGATCAAATAAAGCGTCTAAGGACAGAGATCGAATCCGAGTACCCAGTTGTTCACGGTCTGGTTCACTCAATTGGATTTGCCGACTATGACGAGTCGGGCGTTAAGCCGTTTCATGAGACAACTAAAGCTCAATTTTTACGTACGATCGACATCTCCTGTTTTTCGTTTATTGCTCTGGCGAACGAGTTTAAGGATTTGTTAGCCAAGGATGCATCGGTAATAACCATTTCCATTTCAACGACTCGCATGGCGTCTGAGAATTATGGATTTATGGCGCCGGTTAAAGCGGCCCTCGATAGTTCGCTTGTCTTTTTATCTAAGAGTTTTAGTCAATTCTCCGAAGTTCGGTTTAACGCGGTGGCAGCGGGATTGTTGAAGACATCGGCCTCCGCTGGGATACCTGGCTTCGTGGATAGCTATATGTTCGCTGAAAAGGTTATTCCTAGAAAACGCGCGGTTTCGACCCAAGAAGTCGCGAACGCTGCCTGTTTTTTGCTAAGTCCACGCTCATCGGGAGTCAACGCGCAAGCGGTAATCGTTGATGCTGCGATGTCGATTAACTATTTTGATCGGGAAATTGTGCAGGATTCCGTGAAGTTAAGCTGAATTCGAAATCAACCAGTGGGAGTGTAGATTCCCTTTTTTTTCAGGTTACAATAGCGCTTGCTCAGAGATAATCTCGTACAAATCTAGATTCAAAAGCAAGCATGGGAATTCGGTTTACTTGTCAAAATTGCCTGAAACGACTCAACGTTAAAGCGTCGCAAGCCGGCTATAAGCGGCAGTGTCCTCATTGCTCAGCCGAGGTGCTGGTGCCCTCTGAATCTACGTCGATGGAGCATGCCGATACGGTGGTGCGATCGGCTGTCAGGCCTCCCAAACAGAAATTCTTGAATGTGGGAGAAGAGGGAAGCGAGAGCAAAAGTGTAGCCGTTCGAGAAACGTTGCCCAACCGGATTCGCCAGCGAATAAGGCGTCCCAAAGATGAACTTTTAAGGCATCGCCCCCCGGATATTCGGCCTGAAGAAATTGACCAATCGGGCGAGACTTTTATGCTTGGCAAGCCGCAGCTACCGCCAACCATGGGGAAGGTTGATCCGATTCTTCAGGCACCAAAACAAATTTGGTACCTGCGCAATAAAGAGCTTGGAGAAATCGGTCCGTTGAGAGGCAAGGTGATGCAGAAGCGTCTTGATGCCGGGGACATCACCATTGGGTCGCTCGTTTGGCGTGGTGATTGGGGGGGATGGATTCCAGCTGAAAAGGTATTTCCGAGTTTGGTTGCGAAAGCTGAGGGGATAAGGTTGCAGCAGAAGCGGTCGAGGGCATTTAAAGAATTGCCTATTGAGTTACGTCGTCCAGTTCCTCGGCAGAAAACGAAATTGACCGCATTTGAAAGGAACCGACGGAAAAATCGGGTTTTCGCAGCCTTTGTTATCAGTGGCGTTGTGACCATTTTAGTATTACTGGTTGTCGCAATGAAAATTGTAATTGATAATCCTTAACCAGCGGATAGCTTGCGGAATTTGTAACGGGTGTGTGTTTTTTAGTTGAATTTTAATTAGGGTAAGTGTTGATGAGATTTAGTGCTCAGGGAATAGCTTGGTTAGTTGGTTTTGTTGTCATCGCTCTAGTCGTCGATAGCAGTATTTGTCAAGAATCTGCAACCGATAAAAAAGCTGGCGTGTCAGAGGTTGACAACGCGCAGGAAAAACCGCTGACCGTTTTAGTGGCCGAAGATAGTATTAAATTTACGGCTACCGGTAATTGGAAGTCAGTTCCGCCAAGAAGCCGAATGCTCGACGCAGAATTGAAGATTCCAAAAGTTGAAGGGGACGAAGCAGATGGTCGTTTAACGATCATGGGTGCCGGTGGATCAATTGAAGCGAATATTGTCAGATGGCAAGGCCAGTTTACCCAACCCGATGGCAGCGATACTGCTGGCAAGACTAAGCAGAAGACCATGGAGATCGACGGCCAAAAGGTTAATTTCGTCGACATCACCGGCACATTTATGGACGCCGTTGGCGGACCATTCAGTGGCAAGCCTAAGGTAGAACGAAAAAACTACCGAATGCTTGCGGCGATAATCCAAACCGAAGCCAATGGAAACTATTTTGTGAAGCTTTATGGCCCCAAGCCAACGATTGACAAGAATGAAAAGTATTTCAAAAAAATGTTGGAAAGTTTGAAAGTGTCTGACTGATCTGCTCGGCCTCAGCAATCGTTGATTCGGATGCTGATGAAGTAAGCCCATGGGAAATTTTGACGTAAGTCGCGAGATGCGTTGCACGGGTTGGCTATGGTAGAGGTCGGGATTTTCGAATGGCCTGCTCCGTGTTTTGGATATCATCGGGAATCGGCGCCGTGATTGACATTTCCCGTCCGCCAATTGGGTGCTGGAATTTTATATTGCGGGCGTGTAACGCCTGTCTCTCAAGCAGGGTCGTTTGATCCTGCTTGTTGCGTGTCAGGTCCTGCAATTGTAATTTTGCTCGACCGCTGTAGAGGCGATCGCAGAGCACTGAGCAACCAATGTGTGCCATGTGAACACGGATCTGGTGGGTTCTGCCAGTTTTTGGTTTGACCCTCACGCTGGCAAAACCTTGGTATCTTTCGATTACTTCGTAAAAAGAGATTGCGTTTCGACTCGTCGAATGCCCAATTCGAATCGCCTTTTTTTCCCGCTGGTATGGATGGGCTCCGATCGGTTTGTCAATGATATCGCGATCGTGATTGGGGGCTGGAGAAACGATCGTAAAGTACTCTTTTTCGACCACCCGTTTTTCGAATTGGCTCGCTAAATTTATATGAGCAGTATCGGTTTTTGCTACTAGAATGACACCGCTGGTGTCACGATCGAGTCGATGAACGATACCGGGACGGGTTGCTCCGCCAATCGAACTGAGCTGTTGGAAGTGAAACGCAAGTGCAGCGGTGAGTGTTCCAGACC
>WTFU01000074.1 GCA_011523945.1 Mariniblastus sp.
CACATTGGCGTTCAATTTGATTTCTTGAGTGAATTGATGCGTCTTGTGCGGGATCCTGAGCAGGGTGAGGTTGTGCGGGAAGTGATTCAGTGTTTTGTTGATGAGCATTTGAGTTGGTCATTGCCAATGTTTGAAAGAATTGTTTCTGAAACGAATTCTTCCTTTTATCGGGGATTGGCAATTGTCTCTGCCAATTTTGTAAAAGGTGTGTTGCCGCAATTGAGTATGGCGCCCACCCCCACGGACTAATCTATCAAGATTGTATTCCAGAGTTGAAAAATGAAGTTTAAATTATTAGTTGGTTGTAGCGTTTGTTTAGCGAGTATCGCGTTGCTTACTGTTGCTGGTTGTAATGAAGGTGGGGCCCCAACTTCGTTTACGTCTCAGCCAGAGGTTTCGGATTCCAGTGAAAATTTAGATGCGGAATCACGGCAATTTGAGTTTGAATATGCTGCTGAAATTCAGGGCTTACCCAAAGATGCATCGGTTCGGATTTGGTTCCCCGTTGCTGAATCCAACTCTCAGCAAACCGTGGAGATGTTAAGCTCGGATGTCCCCGGAGAATTGACGTTGCACCGTGATGCGAACTATCAAAATCAGATCGGTTTCGTTGAACAGCAAATGGACGGAAGTGGAGATGGTAACATTCCGTTGGAAATTAAATATAAAATCAATCGAATAGAAGCGGGGACTGACAGCTCTGAATTGTCATTGAACCCAAAGGAGAAGGGCCTGTTTCTTAGTGCGAATGCCATGGTTCCTGTCGAAGGAAAGCCTCTGGAACTTCTTGCCGATAAACAGCTTCCCAAAGACCCGGTGGATGCGGGACTACTGCTGTATGATACGGTTGAAAGTCACATGACTTACGACAAATCGAAACCGGGTTACGGGAAAGGTGATGCTGTGTGGGCCTGTGATAGTCAAACGGGAAACTGCACTGATTTTCACAGCCTGTTTATTTCTTTAGCACGAAGTCAACAAATTCCAGCAAAGTTTGAGATCGGTTTCCCGATTCCGACTGGTCAGCAGAGCGGGAAAGTTGGCGGGTATCATTGTTGGGCTTGGTTTCATGCTGATGGTATTGGGTGGACGCCAGTCGATATTTCTGAAGCGGACAAGAATCCGTCGATGAAGGATTATTATTTTGGGAAGTTATCTGCGGATAGGGTGACGTTTTCTAAAGGACGGGATATAGAACTTGTTCCGAAGTCTGAGCATGGTTCGCTAAACTACTTCGTCTACCCGTACGTCGAGGTAGATGGGAAGCCCTGGCCTAAAGAAAAAATCAAGTTGAATTTTTCTTTCCAAGACATCTAGTAAAGTCACTCTCTCTTTAGGTAATCGCAGAATGAAACAGCACCGCACCATTGGCGTTTTTCTGCTGGGTTGCGCCGTTATCTGTTTCTTAATTGCCTGGGAGCGTTATTACTCGGCGGTTCAAACTGCTCAGGAAATCGCACGTGTTATTAGCGAAATTGAATACGAGTCTGTATCCATGCCGATTGAAACGACGGTTAGTGGGTTGCTGGGAGTCGCACTGTCAGTTGCTGGTATCGTATTAATAACGGAATACATTCGCGGAAAAAATAAACCCGACGACCTGCTCCAGCGGTAATTGAGTTGGCGAGGAAACCGATTGGTTTCCGTCCATTTCACCTGGAACCTAGAACTTAGGCCATTGTTTTCCAACTGCTTTTTGTTGGATTTGGGTAAGCTGTTTAATGCTTTTCTTGGCTAGTTTAATAAGATCGGCTAACTCGTCTTCACTGAAGGTTGCTTCTTCTCCAGTCCCTTGGATCTCGACGAATTGACCGCGTCCGGTCATGACGACGTTCATGTCAACACTGGCGGCAAAATCCATCGGGTAATCCAAATCCGTTACTGGTTTGCCGTCCACGATTCCAACGCTGATCGCCGCAATTGAATCTCGAAGTGGATAGACTTTGGGGTCGGGTAAATCTTTTTTGATTGAATTGATAGCGTCTACTAGCGCAATCATCCCTCCCGTGATGCTGGCGGTGCGGGTACCCCCGTCGGCTTGAAGGACGTCGCAGTCAACTGTGATTTGGCGAGCACCGAGTGCTTCCAGATTTGCAACGGCGCGGAGGCTTCTGCCGATGAGTCTTTGGATTTCAGTGGTTCTGCCGTCGACCTTGGATCGGTCTCTTCGTTTTCGCGGACTTGTACTTCCGGGAAGCATGTTGTATTCCGCTGTAATCCAGCCTTTTTCTGAGTTGCGCATCCAAGGGGGAACATCTTCAGAGACACTCGCTGTGCAGAGGACAACGGTTCCCCCACATTGGTAGAGGACACTGCCTGGAGTCTTGTTGGTGAATTTGCGTTTTACTTTGACTGGACGTATTTCGTTGGCTTTTCGAGTCATGGTATTCAATCGTGCAGGAATGGTATTTATGAGAGTTTGGGCTTCAAGCAGAACAGCAATTAGCTGGCTTTCGACGCTTCGGTAAGCAACCAGACTACAAGTCCCTTTTGGGCGTGGAGTCGATTGTTTGCTTGCCGGATAATTGCGCTTTGAGGACTGTCAATTACTTCAGAGGTAACCTCTTCGCCTCGTCGCGCTGGTAAACAGTGTAGGAATTTGGCACCGTCTTGAGCCGAGTTCATGATGTTCTGGTTGATTTGGTAGTCGGACAGATCAGAAAGGCGCTGCTGTGATTCGGCCTCTTGTCCCATGCTTGTCCAAACGTCGGTGTAAACGAAAGCAGCATCCGCTGCAGCGGCGACCGCATCGCTCGTTTGTGTGATGAGTGGCGAACCAGCAGACTCATTGAGTTGATCAATGAAGGACGATTCAAATTGGTATTTTTCAGGTGCACCAATTCGTAGTGGGATGTTTAGTTTGCTGCACGCTACCGCGAGACTGTACGTTACGTTATTGGCGTCTCCTAGATAGGCGATGCTCACATCGTTTAGACCGCCCGCTAATTCCTGGATCGTCAAAATATCGGCGAGAGCCTGGCAAGGATGGGAGACATCGGTCAATCCGTTGATAATTGGGCACTCGCTGAACTTGGTGGCTTCAACGACTTGTTGGTGACTCTTGGCGCGAATGACGAGGACGTCGAGGTAGCCGGTAAGAATTGGCATAAAGTCGCAGAGTGGTTCGCGCTTGCCCCAACCAACATCTTCTCCAAGGAAAAGTGCCGAACCACCGAGTTGTCGAATCAACGTCTCAAAACTGACACGCGTCCGGAGGGAAGGTTTTTCGAACAGCAGGCCCATGACCTGATGTTCAAGTAATCCTGGTCGGTTGCCCTCATTAAGCTTAGATTTTAGATCTGATGAAATTTCCAGAACCCGACGAATTTCTTCGCTGGAAAGGTCGAGCAGGGAAAGCACATGTCTCATGCGGTGTCCTTTTGCATATCTCGTAGAGATGGATGGAGGGTTCAAGTCTGGTTGGAAATGACGGTGCCGATGCCGCTGCTGGTATAAACTTCGAGCAATAACCCGTGCCGAAGAGAGCCATCGACAATATGTACTTTTCGGACTCCACGGTCAATTGTCTCAAGGCATGCTTCCACTTTGGGAATCATTCCGTCGGAAATCGTACCATCGGCTATTAATTCTAAAGCTTCCGACTTGGTAAGACTTGAAATAATGGAATCCGGATCGGACGGGTCTCGAAGGACTCCGGGGACATCTGATAAAATTACCAGCTTGTCTGCGTTAAGTTCCTGAGCAAGTTTGGTCGCAACTGTGTCGGCGTTTACGTTAAGTTTTTGCCCATCGGCATCAACACACATCGACGGGATGAACGGGGTTTGGCCGGCGTAGCAAAGGTTGTCAATTACTAGTCGGTCAATTTTTGTGACCTCTCCGACGAATCCGAGGTCGACGGGTTGTCCGTCATTGCCATTTAGTTCTAGTTTCTTACCGGTTAAGACTGGTGTTGAATCAAAGTTTAAAGTCATCGCGCGACCACCAATTTTTTCAAACTCGTCGGCCAAAAATTGATTCGTTTCTTGTGCCAGTACCCGCTCGACGATGTCGAGCGTGGGGGCGTCTGTGTATCTTCTACCTTCGACGAAACGCGGTTCTATTCCGGCCTCTCTCATGGCAGCGGAAATCCGACTGCCTGCCCCGTGAACAACAACGGGGCGCATTCCCACGGTTTCCATGAAATGAATGTCGAGCAAAATGTGGTGGAGCGCATCGACGTCATCGAGCATGCTACCGCCAAGTTTGATGACGGTGGTTTTGTCTCGAAACATTCGGATCCAGCCAAGTGCTTCGATTAACGTGTTTGCTTTTTGAATTGCCTGTTCCACGGTGTTCGTTTCTTTTGAGTGTTGAGTCTGTGACTTGCGTCGAGCAATGGGAAAGCCCACCATCCTAGAACTTCCGATGGGCCGGTGCAAGGTTCGGGATATTCATCGTCCAATTACACGGATAGTATTCGGGTTCTGAAATCAGGATTGAGTAGTTTTGCTACTTTCGTGAAATGAGCCCATAAGACTGCGAAATCGATTGTCAAGGGAACGCCGATGGTTAAGCGATTGCGGCGTCCTTTTCAGTGATTTTTTCCCACTCGCGGGCTAAGATTTCGACCGAATCACGAATCTGCTTCTCAGTATGTGCCGCAGTCATGAAAATTCGAACTCTCGTTTCCTTCTCCGGCACAGCGGGGTAGAGAATGGGTTGAGCGTTGATTCCACGATCGTACAGGGCTTCTGAGAGACGCAGGGCTTTAAGAGAGTGACCCGTGATGATCGGAATGATCGCAGTCCCCTGAGCCATGCCAGTATCAAGCCCGGCTTCTTTGGCGAGTCTGAGGAACAGTTGGGCATTCGATTGTAACTTGGTAACCAATTCAGGTTGTTTCTGTAATACCCTCAGCGAGCCAAGCGCTGCTCCGACATTGGCGGGAGGCATGCCAGCGGCAAACACGTAGCCCGGTGTTGTATAACGAAGGTACTCAATTAACGAGCGAGAGCCTCCGACGAAACCGCCGCAACTGCCGAAGGATTTGCTCAATGTTCCCATCCAGCACTCAATGTCATCTCGTTGGACGTTGTATACCTCTCCCAGTCCCCGCCCCGTTTCGCCAAGTGTGCCAATGGAGTGAGCTTCGTCGAGATACAGCCAAGCCTTGTACCGTTTCTTGATCTCAATGAATTTCGGAAGATCCGGGTAATCCCCGTCCATGCTGTAAAGCCCTTCGATGATGATCAGGACACGTCGGTACTCCCCACGACAACTGCGCAGAATATTTTCCAAATCTTCCCAGTTGTTGTGCTCGAATGGTCGACGTTGAGCGCCGGAAAGCATGGCACCTTGAATCAGGCTGTTGTGGGCAAAGCTGTCATGAAGAATCAAATCGCCGCGTCCAACCAAGTGACCAATGATTGATTCATTGCAAGCGTGACCGCCGGGAAACGTGATTACATCTTCAACGCCAAGGAACTCGGACAGTTCTTTTTCAAGTTGTTTATGAATTGTCTTTTCGCCTGAGACAATTCGACTCGCCGAAACGCTCGTTCCGAAGTTATCAATCGCCTTCTTTGCAGATAAGTTAACTTCGGGATCTCCAGAAAGCCCCAGGTAATTATAGCTCGCATAGGAAATCAGTTCTTTACCGTCTATTTCGGTTGTATCCCCGATGCGACCTTCATGGACACTGAAAAACGGGTTTCGAATTCCCGAATCTTCAATCCTCTTTCTAAGGCTTTGAAGTCGCATGAATTCAGGCATTTTTTCAAGCTTGTAAAACGATTCAGGGACCTCTCCATTCGTCTTTTTTGTCCCCGCATATTTTTGGATCGCGGTGGCAACTTCGCGAACGGTTTCAATGTCCTGCAGAACATGTTCCGGAATCTTCCCGCCAAATGCGCGTTCGAGTGATTGGGCGACGTCAAGGCGGGCGAGCGAATCAAGGCCCAGTTCGAGAATGTTAGTGTCTATTCCGACCGTTTGAGTTTTATCCGTTAATGCGGAGTGCACCTGTTCGATGACAGCTTGAACAACTTCGGGCGCAAGTTCAGAATCAGCGAGCGTTTCGCCATCAATTTCAGCAGGAGCATATTCCTGATTCGATTCTATGTTTTGTGATTCTTCCCAGAGACACCAGCGGGCGATGACATGGATGTCTTCGCCGTTTTCAAAATTCCTTTTACAGGCGTGTCTTTGGACTTTGCCGGATGACGTTTTGGGAACACTGTGGGCTCGCACCAAGACGATTGCATCTGGCGGCAGATCGTGCTCAAGGGCAACCGAGGTTCGGATGCTTTTGATGACCTTTTCCCATTGTTCTTTGTCGCGGGTGCGCTCGATCTCACAAACAATGACTAAATGTTCCCGATCCCAACGTGTGACTGAAAATGCGGCCGCTCCACCAGAGCGTGTAAGTGGATGGCAGAGTTCAACGGTCGTTTCGATGTCTTGAGGGTACCGGTTTGCACCGCGCACGATAATCATATCTTTTAATCGACCGGTAACAAATAATTCGCCTCGATCCATAAACCCAAGATCACCCGAGCGGACATAGTACTTTCCGTTGTCGGGTTTTAATCGAGCTCGAAAGGTCTCTTGGGTTTCCTGTTCTTTTTGCCAGTATCCTTGGCCGCAGCTCGGGCTGTTGATCCAGATCTCTCCGATTTTATCATCGGGCAGCGGGTTATTGTTCTCCGGGTGAACGATGAGGACTTCTTCTTCCTCGAGAACCTTGCCGCAACCAACTAATCGACGGGCGTTTTCGTGGTTTTCATCAACGCGGAGAACGCGATGCTCTGACAATTCATATTTGTCAAATGGTCTCACGATTGGCGCTTCTTCGTCCGACCCACCCGTAACAATTAGAGTGGTTTCAGCCATGCCGTAGCAAGGGTAAAAGGCCTCAGGGCTAAATCCATAGGGAGCGAACTTTTCGGTGAAACGCTCCATAACTGCTGCGCTAACCGGTTCGGCACCGTTGAACGCGACTTTCCAATTAGACAGGTCAAGCCCTTCGCAGTCTTCTTCATCGATTTTCATCGTACACCATGCGTAGGCGAAATTGGGTCCTCCACTGGCAATCGACTTGTATTTAGAAACGGCACGCAGCCAACGAATAGGACGGGTGAGGAATGCTACGGGGGACATTAAATTGTCTTCGATTCCACAGTACATGGGGTTGAGTATACCCCCGACGAGTCCCATGTCATGGTAGAGTGGAAGCCAACTACAGATTGAACCCTTCCGTCCAGTCTGGAAAGCTCTTGTGATCATCCGGCAATTTGCAATGAGGTTGCGATGGCTCAGCATCACACCTTTAGGAGAACCGGTTGACCCTGATGTGTATTGAATCAACCCAAGGTCGTCGAGCGAGGCTTTGGGTTTTACCCAGTCGTTGGCATACTCGGCGGCAACAGCTTCCGTTGGTAACCAAGGAATTCTCTGCAAGCCGGGGGAGTCCTTGATCCACTTTTCACAACTCTTGATCACTGATGAAACCGAAAGCGCAACTGATGCCTGAGAATCGTCTGAGATGGCACCGATTCGCGCCATGTTACGGTTGCGTCGTGGTGGAAACGCAGGGATCGGCGTAACGGCAGCGTAGTGACAACCAAAGAAAGCAACGATGAAATCGAGGCCCGGAGGATACATCATGAGCGCTCGTTTGCCTGCATAACCTCGGGAAACGAGCATTGCCGCAACAGCTTTGGCGCGGTGATCTAGTTCTGCGAAAGTTAAAGTGGTTATTTCGCCATCCCCACCGATGAAGCGGTAGGCGATTTTCTCCGGCAACGCTGCGGCCCAATAACTTAACCGATCCAGGAAGTTGGTGTCCGGGGGTGAGTAAGGTGCAAATAGTTCTTCAAGTTTCACAGGGATTCAACTCCGAGTTCCATCGTGGGGTGCCTGAGACAGCATGTTCTTTTAAAGCTTCCAGATGAAGAGAATCTCTATTGCCTCAAAGCGGTAGAAATCAAATCGCCGAAGGCGACGATTGGTGGTAATTTCTCGCAAACAATTTCGCATTATTATAGCAGCTTCCCCTCTTATGTTCAGGGCTACTTTTTTTCGGAAAATCCTGCTGATCTCCCGTCTCCGGTACAGCCTGAAAATCCCTCAGCCTTTCACAATAAGTGCAATTTTAGCTGTTTAATCCTGCACGAATCGTTCAGCATGGAAGGCGAGGTTTAAATCGCATGCTGGAGAAGCAAGCCCACCGCCTGAAAATCCCTCCTAATGCGGTAACCACCAATCGGAGTTGGTTGTTAACAACGGGGGCTTCGAAATCAGGAAACCATTAAGAAACAGTCATTGCCGTAAGGCGTGGTTTTGTGCCAGTGGGGGAATCCAAGACGTTTCAAGTCAGAATTCTATTTGACTCTGGTCTCAATTCACGAATTGTTAGATGCTGACCGAGGCGAACGGCAGGGCGAAGGTCGCTTGCCAAAAAACGACGTTGCATCGGGATGTCATTAACGGAAAGACGGTACTCCACCGTACGCTTTGTGCGATTCCAGAGAATGTCAACGACGCAGGCGATTTGAGGTTTTAATTTACCGTGTTGAGATTTAATTTCGACCTGATCCCCCATTTCAATTTCAGTGCGAGAGACTTCCAACCACAATGCCGGTTTGCCTCGGAACGACCGATTACCATATTGAAATTTCGAGAATCCCAGTTCTCGATCGGAAGCGTTTTCGCAGTTGCTGCGTAAGAAAACACGTTCACTCGGAATTAAACTGTCAGCTGTTTCTACATCATCGGGGTGCACCCAGGATGGAGTTTGCTCCGTCCACCAAAGGAAAACACCAAACTTGGACGGTTGCTTCAAATCACTGTTTGTGACTTGGATTTTAGATCCGCCCTTTTCTTGAGGACTCGCCTCCCATGAAAACGGGATGGCTAAATTCGATTTGTCGTTCGTTGGTTTCAACCGAGGACCTCGATCGCAATTTAAGTCAGTCGATGCTGGGATTTAAAACGCGTCGGCAATCAGCATCGCAAAGGAACAAAAAAAGCACGGGGTTAACCGTGCTTTCACCCTACTCGGAAAACCGAGTTTGTGTCCGAGTTTTATCTGGAAAAATAATTATTTTCCGATACGAGCGATTAGGTCGGCAGTTCTCGAGCTGTAACCCCACTCGTTATCGTACCAACTGATGACCTTCACCATATTTGCTTCCCCTGGCAAGGCTTTTGTCATATCCGCAGCAAAAATTGAACTATGAGGGTTATCAATAATGTC
>WTFU01000190.1:0-43930 GCA_011523945.1 Mariniblastus sp.
TGCGAGAGCGAGTGGCGGCAAGCATGCGACCCGGAAAAGTCCCGACGAACTACTTGCTTCTCTCCGGATTTCAGGCAATGTCCCAACTTCTCGGCTAAGTGGCGGTTAAAGGCAGCGGCTTGCGATTGCGATGACGCTGGGCTATAACCCCACGGCCATTCTTTACGATGAGCCGACCTCTGGGTTGGATCCTTTGACGGGTCGACAAGTTGCCGACCTAATTCGTGACACCCATGAAGAGTTTGGTAAGACGTCAGTGATTGTGACGCATGATTATCATGCACTGATGCCAATTGCGGATCGCATTTTTCTACTCGATCCAGATTCAGGGAAACTTGAGGAAATAGCTTCGTCGGACTGGGAAGGAATTCCCGATCGTCTCGCACCGATGGCAGTTACCTCAGTGGCGAAGGAGGATGAGGTAAATTCTTTTTCTTTTGGCGAATTGTTGAGTCAAAAGTTTGCCCAGGTGTTCGTAGGAACCACTGGAGCGCTGATTGCTTTGGTGATGGGCTTAATCGGTCTGATTCCAATCTGGCGGAACCCGGTTTGGGGAATGCGTTATTTTGCGTATTACGCTCGGATGGTGTTCGGTCCGACCGCGTTCCTATATTTGATGGCTTCGGGACTTATTTCCGGGTTTGTAACGACTTATTTTACCTTTAAATTTTTGCCTTATTCGAATTATACTGGGCCTCTGCTGGTCGAAGATTTATTGACCGCGCTAGGATTTGCCACATATCGGATTTTCGTACCGGTACTCTCATGTGTGTTGATCGCGGCGCGTTGTGGCGCTGCGGTGACCAGTGACATTGGAGGAAGGCAGTTTGGGAATCAGATTGATGCGCTTAAAACCATTGGGATGAAACCGCGGTATTATTTACTGACTCCCATCATGTGGTCGTTTATGATCGGGACTCCTTTGTTGAGTTATGCCGCGTTTTATGTTGCGAAATACACAAGTCTAGTTACGTTTGTGTTTTCCGATGGTGTTCATGGAGCGAATTTTTGGGATCAATTTTTTCACCGTGGGCTGGTCGAACCGGGTTTCCTTACCTATCAAGGTTTTGGATGGCTAATTGCTAAACTCCTTTGTTGCGGCGTTGGCATCGGGATAATATCTTATTATCAAGGATTGAAGAGTAAATTTTCGACTAGTGATGTGAGCCGCAGTGTAACTTCGACAATTCTCTGGGCCACGCTCTTCTCGCTGACAGTTCATTTTATATTTGCATTGTTTGAGTACGAGGGTGTGGTTCCGTAGTGGAATCTTCGTTCACGCCTAAATGTATAAATTTTTAACAGGATATCGATGGGATTTTATTGGTCATATTGGGTGATAGCGTGGGTGTTTATGGGGCTCACATTCATGATTGCTACGGGAGCGATTTTGATGGGCGCTCTTGCGCTAGACAGAGAAAACGAGTATCCCGATGAAAGGAATCACTAGACCTTAAACCCCGCCGCTGGAGGGCCGAGTTAACCCACTGACTCTTTGGTACGAAAGACGTGGACTTTGGTTGGGGATTGGTATAACGTTGAGGTCGGGGCGTGTGTTAAGATCTTGCACATCCCACTCAGTCGTGGACGAAGTTGGTTTTGTTATTGGAGCGCTCTTTTATCCAGCTTTCGAGGCGAAGAATTTAGAGTTTTCCAGATCACAGTATTTGAATGGAGAGTCAAGTGAGAGCGAGCGGTTTAGCAGTTTTACTAATCATCGCGATGTTTGCGACAAACGGTTGTAATAAGTCAGAGCAGTTGAAAAATTCCACTTCAGCGAAACCCAAGATCTATACGGTTAACGGGGGACCGGCAGTCGGTGATTTAGCTCCAGAAATCGAAGGAGTCGATCTTGATGGAGTCGAATTTAAGTTGAGTGACTACCGTGGTAAGGTCGTTATGCTCGATTTTTACGGTGATTGGTGACCGCCTTGTCGTGCGATGTACGACGAAGAGCGGTCGCTCGTAACTGAGATGGAAAAAGCCGGGAAACCATTTGCACTGATCGGCGTCAATGTAAATGATGAGCTCGAACACATTCAAAAGGTTGTGAAAGAGAAAGACCTGAACTGGAGATCGTTTTTCGCCGGGCGCGACGCTACGATTCCGGAGGCCTATAATGTCCAGGGGTATCCAACGATTGTAATTATTGATGCCGATGGTGTAGTTCGATCAGTAGCGCATGAACCCCAGAACGATTGGATTGAGCACTTACTTACTGAGATGGAGTAGCTAAGGAAATTTTTTGTGACGGATAAAAATTTATAAGCGGAATCAAAAATGATTCCGCTTTTTTTATTTGGCCTAAAAATTTTTAATGCCTGGAGTGCCAAAGGGGACGTTATTTGCCTTGGTTAAAGAGAATCCACGTTCCATCTTTGCCTGCGACCGCAATATCGATTTTACCATCTTGATTCAAGTCTCCGGTGCGAATTTGCAACCCGGTGCCGATGTGCCCTTCTTCGATGATATGACGGGTAAACTGGTTTTTATTTTTATCCCATTGATAATAATACATGCATGGCATGTCTAAACCGCCCGGATCTCTTCCGTTATGAGCAAATACGCGTTTACCGCTGATTAGTTCATCCGTTCCATCGCCATTGAGATCGGCGAGGTGAATCGTGTGGGGCTGTGAAAATGATTCGTCTATCAGATGTTGTTTAAAGATTAGTTTCCCGTCTTTATCAGCTCCTTCCGCTTGCCACCAGTAAAGTCCAAAGTCATGGCCTTTGCCCCAGACAATATCATTTTTTCCGTCGCCGTCCATGTCACGAATGAGCATTGGGCAACTGGCATGCAGATCTTCCCAGTCTGGATGGAATTTCCACTTTTTGTTTAAGGCATCTTCTTCAGGTCTTTCGTACCAACCGGTTGCTATCAATATGTCTTCCCGTCCGTCATTGTTGATATCACCGAATCCCATCCCGTGTGTGTTACCGTCCACTCCAATAACATGCTTTAGAAGCGTAGGAACGACGACATCTTCGGTTGTGGTCTTTTTGTTTTTGCCTCGTCCTGTTGTTTTCTCGACTTTTTCGGTTGCTGTTCCAAATTTCCAGATAACGACAGGATTGTTCTTGTTCCAGCTATTCGAAATCCATTCGGGTATTTGGTCACCATCGAAGTCGTGAAGAAAACTGGCTTCATTCTGCGATAGCTCCGTGTCTTTTAATAATCTTGGTTCCCAAAGTTTACCGAGCTTTAGTCCGTCTGCTCCGGGGTTTTTGAACCAATAAACTTCTGTTTTAGTAAACGCACCCGCGATTACATCCACCCATCCGTCTTTATCAACATCCATGCAGAAATCGCCATTGGAGTGTACATAACCATTCCAATCTTCAATCAATCGAAGCGGGTGCGGCGCAAAATCGGGCGCTGGATACCAATTGCGTCCGGCAATAACATCGGGTTTGCCATCCTTATTAATATCTGCGATATCAACTCCTTCATTGGCGTCGACAGTTAAAAGCTGATGAGTAAAGCGAACGGACGATGGCTCGTCTTGGGCTTGAAGTGCGGGCGTGACGGCGTAATCAAAAGCCAATAATAGAGCGAGTATTTTTACAAGGTTAATTGAGTTCATCGAATCTGATCCTAGAATTCTGCAAAGCGGACGTTGCGTGGAGAGAACAATATACAGGTTCTTGGCGGGAATGGAAAATTTCAAGTCAGGAAAAGATTTATGTTGCGTCTTGGATTTCTAAACACTCGGCAAACCCAATTTGCTTTGGCAATCCGCATCTTCTCTACGTAAGTGACTCTCCATTTAAATTTTTCAAACGTCCGGATTCGCGTCCGGCGACAATTTCAATCCTGCTGCGGAAATTATCTTTCCGCTCATTGAACATCGTGATTTTCAAGTCTTTAAACCCAAGCCAAAGAAGGATGTCCCGGAGTGATTCTTTTCCATTAGGAAACCACGATAGTTGATGTACCCCAGACATGACTTTCGTTCGGCTTTCTCTCGCCATTGTCAGTCCTCGCGGGTTGTTGGGGTCGAGCATCATCGCTGTGTTGAGTATGAGAACATCGGTGGTAAGGTCTGCAGCTATTTTCAGGCCAGTCACTGGGTCGGGAAGGTGATAGAAAATTCCGCTAAAATAGGTCATGTCAAACGGTTCATGGTTTTGTTTAGGAACGTCGTAAAGATCCATGACTTCAAATTCGATGCGATCGGTGGGAAAAACTGTCCGGTGTTGTTGGACAAACTTGGCTTGTTGAATCCAATGGTCGCGCACATCGAAACCGACACCGCGTTCTAGATCGCGTTCGCGGGACCAGAAGCAGTACCCACCCCCATTGCATGCGCAGTCAAGAAAACTCTTGCCTGACATCCCCTCAGGATAAATTTGATCAAGTTGCTGTAGGTAACGGACGCGGGGTGAAATCAGGGTGACTCCGTCATTCTCGGCGCGGTCAAGCTTGCCATCAGGGGAAAACACCCGCCCCGTGGTGAAGTCGTCGAATAAGTGGATGTCGTGGTGCCAAGGCGCCATGGTCTTGATCTTCTGAGTTAATTCAGTAATTGAATTTTCAGTCATAAAAGGCACAGCCTAAAAGTAAAAACGTTGAATAAAAGTAATAACCCTGTAGTTAATTCGACTTTCTAGTTTAGGTCAGGTCAAATAATTTCTCTGAATTAAACGCGGTTGTCCAAGATTGAGTTGGAACGTGTTGATTTTAATAACGGTTCGTGGCAAATCTTGTTTTAGCCGGTTGACTGGTATCGCATTCATTTAGAAGTCAAGGCCGTGCGTTTCGGCCACGGCTATTGGTGTTGACGAGGACGGTCGGTATCATAACGCGGTCCGTGAATCGAATCTTGAAACGCTAATGCAATCCGTCACACCAAACGCCCGGCTGGGTTTAGTTTGTGCCATAGTCGCACAAATTCTATGGGGGTGTTTTCCCGTTTATGTCAACGCATTAAGATCAATCGCGCCATTTGATTTTGTGGCGCATCGGGCCGTATGGTCTTTTCTGCTTCTGGTTAATTTAGTGTTTTTGTCAAATTGGTATCCCGCCCTAGGATTACCTAAACGAGAAGAAATTCGTTCAGGACTCTCAGCGCGGACCACATTGATTGCCTACGCAACGGCAGCGGTCTTGATCGCATCAAATTGGATTGCCTTCGTGTGGTCGGTAATGAATGGCCATGCTATTGACGCCAGTCTCGGTTATTACATCTGTCCACTTATCGTCGTTTTATTGGGCGTTGTTTTCTTAAGGGAAAGGCTGTCGAAATTGCGGTGGCTAGCGGTAGGGTTTGCGGCGGTTGGCGTGGGGTACACCACGTTCGCAGAAGGGACTTTGTTGTGGGTTTCGCTGGCGATTGCGGGGAGTTTTGGATTCTACGGCTTAATCAAAAAACGAGCGCCGTTATCCGCGTTGTCGGGACTGACTTTTGAAACGGGTGTCTTGTTTTTGCCGGCCGTGGCTTACCTTCTATGGCGGGCTTTTGCCTCGGATTTACCTTTCGGAGACTATCCGGTTTGGGTTTATTTGCTAATCCTCGGTAGTGGTGCGGCGACCATTTTGCCGTTGGCGTTTTATGCGACTGCGGTAAAGCATTTGCCACTCTCGACAGTCGGATTTCTCCAATATATTGGTCCAACCATTCAATTCTTTATTGGAGTATTCTTGCTGAACGAATCAATGGATTATGTTCGTTTGACGGGGTTCGTATTTGTTTGGATTGGCGTTGCGATTTTTGTGGTTCCACCAGAAAATTCCGCCGAACGAGTTGGTTGATTCGCAGAATTAACATGGTGTCCGAAGTTATTTATTCAGGAACTCGGGGGTATCTACGACCGCATGGATAAGGGAGCGAAATCCAAAATCGTCTTTTTCGGTTTCAGCGACACAAGTGAGAATAGAAGGCCTGTCTGCGAATGCGACGGGAGCACCTGTTGCGTAAGTTAGGAGCTTAGCGGCTACATTGTTGGCGATTAAATGTTTTTGACTTGATAAAATCTGTTTAAAACTCGATATTCCCTTGAACGCTTCGCCGCTAGACATGGTTGCACTAGCATCAATGCGGGGGCCACGTTTATTTTTCCGGCCGACTCGTAGCGTATAGTAGTCTCGCCAGCGGCCGGAGGGGTCATAATTTTCTAGGGCAAATCCAGGGGGGTCGATGATACGGTGACAGGATGCGCAGGAAGGATCGCTTTGATGTTTTTTCAGTTGATCTCGAATTGTTGAAGCGCCTCGAGTGTCTGGTTCGATCGCTGGTATGTTCTCTGGAGGGGGCGGAACCTCCATTCCCAATATGCGATCAGCAATCCAAGATCCACGGATGACCGGCGATGTCTGGGTGCCGTTTGCGGTTACTTTTAGCACGGATCCGTGAGTTAGTATTCCGCCACGATGGTCTTGGGAGTCGAGAGAGACTTTTTGAATGTCGCCTCCCGATACATGATTTATGCCGTAGAAGGAGGCGAGATGGCTGTTGAGGAAGGTGTAATCGGAATCGATAAGTTCACCAATGGATCGGTTTTGTTGAATAAGATAGTTCAGATATGCGTGAGTTTCCGCAACCATAGAGTGTTCGACAATCGAATCAAAACCCGGATAGAGTTTTGAATCGGGCTGGGTGAATCCGATGAGACGGAGATCGAGCCATTCTGCAGCAAAAGACGCGGCAAATTGTTGGCCGTGCGGGTGATTAAGTAACCGGTCGACTTGTTGGTGGAGAATCGATTTATCTTGCAGTCGACCTTCGGATGCGAGTTGAAGAAGTTCCTCATCCGGCATTCGATTCCAAAGAAAATAGCTGAGTCGAGAGGCCAACGCGTATGAATTGAGTTTTCCTGCCGGGTGCGGAAACAGTAGGAAGCGTGGTGAGCATAGAATGGAGCGGTATCCCAGTCGAATTGACTTTTCGAAAGATTGCCCTTTCTTTAGCGCTTCAGAAACGGGAGTAAAATAACGAGCCACTAGATCGGGTGAACTGGGGCAGCGAAAAGCTGCGTCGGCGAAACGTTGAATCAGTCTTTCGGCTTCCTTTAAATCCAATTCAAGGGTGCGTTTATCCGAAGTTTTCGATTCCTTATATGAGCCAAATAAAGTTGCTCTGATCTGTGATTGTGATTTGCCGGTATGGATTCTTTCCAAAACAAGCGACTCAATTCCAATTCCCGGAACATTTTGTGGTTCACCCTCGCCCGCGCCAACTTGCCCTCCGGCGAATTTGGCTTTTCTCAGTTTCGCATCAGCTGGCCTCACTTCAAACATGTGTCCTTCCGGCAGCCATGCGATAACCGTTTTTTCACCTATCTCAGGTGTGACCTCAAATGAATCGACCCAGGTCATTAGCGGAGCGCTTGATTGGCACTCACCGGTGCGAATAGAACACCAGATATTGCCATTGGCTGGAGGCCGAACTGATTTAGCGCGGATCTTCATTCGGTACCAACCGGCGCTGAGAGCT
Source organism: Mariniblastus sp. (assembly GCA_011523945.1). GTDB lineage: Bacteria > Planctomycetota > Planctomycetia > Pirellulales > Pirellulaceae > Mariniblastus. The sequence goes on from WTFU01000190.1 coordinate 7,436, forward strand.
GTTGTGACGGGCAACCTGCCGTAGAATACGAGGCTCGAAGACCAAGTCGTTGCCAATCCCTTCCGCATTTCTGGTTCCCTGCAGCGTCTGAACGGATTGCGCCGAGCAATTTGTTTGGCCTCAAATTCATGTTTCCAGGTAGGGTTGTAATTTGGTTTGGCCCGATTGAATGCTTCTTCTAAAGCCGCATCGATGACGGCTACGTGTTGTTTTAATTGGTGGTGTGAAATAGGTTGCCCTTCACCAACGGTTGTGAAGCCATGTGATAATGGTTCTTCGGGTATTAATTCAGCCAAAGGAATGTCGATGCCGAGCAAATCATGAAGTGAATTTTCTAGCTGGATTCGAGTTAGTCGTTTTCCGCGGGAACGACCAACTTCACGATAAAGCCGTTGTTGTTCGCGCGTAATCCAGTTTTGCGTTGCGGTCAGAAAGTTGTGACGTTGGTCTTGATCGATTTCTAAAGCGTCCGGGGGTGGCATTTCGCCCCTGGCAACGCGATCGTAAACGCGGGCCCAATCTTCAAAAGTGTTTTCGCTAGTGGAATTCAGGTCAAATCCCGCTTCCGCCTCGGAGCCAGAGTGGCAATCCGAACAATTGGTTTTCAAGAACTGGCTTATTTCTTTCGGCGGAGCGTCCTCGTCAGCAAATATTCCACTGCCGCTTGATGCAGTTAAAAAAAATATCAAAAGATAATGAAGTCGAGCCATGGAGTTGACGTGATGAGAATGAGAATTTGGATGCGATAGTGTGTGGTGAATGATAGAAACCGATTGGAAACTTAAGATCAGGGGTTCTTTAAAAACGTGGGATAAACAACATTCTTAACGGCTACCGCTAAGATGTTTGGTAAACCGTCCATATTGTGTAATATTAGAGATGATCGAATATTTGATTAGAAATTAGCGTAGTTAAAAAATAGGTGAGTTTACATGCTAGGACAATTCGGAATCACTTCGTTGATCGTTTTTTTTTCGGCGATTATCTGTGGATGGTTTGCACCTCTGCAGGGCGAAGAAAAGCCCAACATATTATTTATTTTTTCCGATGATCATGCGCCACACGCAATCGGCGCCTATGACGGATGGCTGAAGAGTGTCGATCCGACCCCTAATATTGATCGTTTGGCTCGGCAGGGCATGCTGTTTAAAAATAGTTTTTGCACAAACTCAATTTGTGGGCCGAGCCGCGCGGTAATTGTTACTGGCAAGCACAGCCACCTTAATGGATTTATGAACAACGGCAATAAGTTCGATGGTTCTCAACAGACTTTCCCCAAGCTATTGCAAAAAGCAGGCTATCAAACAGCGATGATTGGGAAATGGCATCTGAAGTCAAATCCTCAGGGATTTGATTATTGGGACATTCTTCCGGGGCAAGGCGATTATTACAATCCAAACATGATCTCTGAGAAGGGACGTCGCCAGGTTGAGGGGCACTGTACTGAGATCGTAACTGATTTAGCTGTCGAATGGCTGGATAAGAACCGCGATAAAAATAAGCCATTTTTATTGATGTGCCAACACAAGGCGCCGCATCGGTGTTGGATGCCTGCTCCCGAACACTTAAATCTTTACGACGATATTGAAATTCCAGTTCCATCGACATTGTTTGATAAACACAAGGATGATGCACCCGCCGCCCGGAATCAGGAGATGGAAATCGATCGGCACATGCACATCGTATATGACCTGTTTACGGATCCTCCAAAGGGTTGGGATGGCGAGCCAAATTTGAGGACTGATAAATCCGGTGTTAAGAACATGCAGAAGATGACTCCGGAGCAATTGGCTGTTTGGCATGCTGCCTACAAAGATGAAAACGAAGCTTTTGCTGCTGCTGAGTTGAGCGGGGATGACCTAGTGCGTTGGAAGTACCAGCGTTATGCCAAAAACTATCTTCGTTGCGTTCGCGGCGTTGATGACAGCGTGGGGCGACTTTTGAAATATCTTGAAGAGAATGATTTGGAGGACAACACCGTTGTCGTTTATTCTTCGGATCAGGGTTTTTATGTCGGGGACCACGGATGGTACGACAAACGCTGGATGTACGAAGAGTCGTTGAAGATGCCGTTGGTTATTAAATGGCCAGGGAATACAGCACCCGGAAGCGTAAACAGCAATCTTGTTCAGAATCTGGATTACGCCGAGACATTTCTCCAAATGGCTGGTGCGGAGATTCCCTCAGACATGCAGGGGCGGTCGCTGGTGCCTTTGTTACGGGGTGAGAAAGTCAGCGATTGGAGAACCTCTTTGTATTACCATTTCTATGAATATCCAAGCGTTCACATGTGCCCAAAACACAATGGGGTACGTAATGAGCGCTACAAGCTGATCCAAATTTACGAATTTGGTGAATGGGAATTTTACGACCTCTTAAAAGACCCGGATGAGCTGAATAACGTATATGGTGACCCCGCGTATCAAAAGGAGGTTGCGATGATGAAATCGGAACTTGAGCGGTTGAGAGTCCACTATAAAGACGAGACGGTTACTGGGATGCGTGATGAGAGCTGGCGGGCCAAATACCGAAAATTTAAATAGATGACCAAATAGCTCTCGTCCAAGTGAACGTCTTTATTTGCCATATTTGATTCGTAGGTTTAAAAATGCGTAACATCATCAGCGTTGGTTGTTTGGCCGTATTGCTGCTCGGCTCCATTGCGAATGCGCAACTTTCAACTGGCTGGAAGAGCCATGACCTTAGTCGGCCTCAACCGAAGGTTGTAACTGCCAGTATGAAGCCAGGGGGGGCACCGAGTGATGCAATTGTTTTGTTTGATGGTACCGACCTGTCCCAATGGGTGAGCTCCAATGGTGCGGATCCAAAGTGGAAAGTTGTCGATGGCGCGATGGAGTCCGTGCCTCGTAGCGGGTACATTGTGTCTAAACAAAAATTTGGTGATTGCCAGCTACACGTTGAGTTTGCGACTCCCAAGACCGTAAAGGGAAGCGGCCAGGGTAGGGGCAATAGTGGTGTGTTTCTGATGGGAGAATTCGAAGTTCAGGTTCTCGATAGTTTCGAAAATCCAACCTACTCCGATGGAAGCGCGGGTTCGATTTACGGGCAGTACCCGCCGTTAGTCAACGCAAGTCGTAAACCTGGCGAGTGGCAAACTTACGACATCGTGTTTAAACGACCCCGTTTTAGCGAGAAAGGGGAACTGGTCAGTGCGGCAAGGTTAACGGTTTTTCACAATGGCGTGTTGATTCAGGATGGGAACGACGCACTCGGCCCGACGAATTGGATTCGGTTCAACGACTACGGAAAGATGGCAGGGAAAACTGAAGGACCGCTCAGTTTGCAGGATCATGGCAATCCGGTTCGCTATCGAAATATTTGGCTTCGAAACCTTGAGGAGACGAAGAAGCCGAAAACCGAAGCTGCCGTTGACTTTGAACTCACCCCGGCGGATGCTGAGCGTTTGGTGGGACAGTATGGTGGGCACCGCATCATAAAGTCAGATGAACGTTTGGTGTTCATGTTTAATGGCAACACTCCCTTAACTATGGTTGGTCTCGCTGCGACAAAATTTGAGTTTAAAGAGTCCGCTGGATCTCTGGAGTTTGAGATTGGTGATGACGGGAAGATCTCAGGAATGGTTATCCGACTCGATGCTGCAGGGGTTCGGAAGGCGAACCGAACTAATTGACGTTTACGAAGTGTGGTTCGCGCGGAAATAGTTAACGACGATTTTGAGTCGTTGGAAATTTGAAAACCAAGGGTGTTTCCGGGTCCAACTACTCGCTTTTATTCGTTGTGTTCTGTTCAAGATTTGCCGGGGGTTGGGGCCGGCCGCCTAAGGTGATTGAGTCGGTTCAGCTGAGGAGGCGATGCAGCAGTTGAGCAATCGCTTTTTTATTGACGGGCTTGGTCAGTACATCATCTAAACCAGAATTTTGATATTCGACGATATCCTCTTCAGTGCAGTTAGCTGACCAGGCAATAATTTTTGGAGTCTTCTCTCCGAGTTTCTCTTTGATAAATCGAGTTGCTTCGAGCCCATTCATTTGAGGCATTTGAATATCCATCAGGATGATATCAAATCTCGGGTCATCCATTGCAGCGATTGCTTCCTGCCCCGAAGTGACTTCCTCAATAGTCAACCCAAATTTCTTGAACATTAGATTCGCAACTTTACGGTTAACACTATTGTCGTCCACGATTAGCAAGCGGGCAGAATATTGTTGAAAATCAGATTCAATGACGTGTTGATCGGCCTGATCGATTTGTTTCGATCGATTCAAGGTAAGGTCAAACCAAAAAATGGAACCAGTTGATGACTCGGCCGGTTTCATCCCGACTTCTCCTCCCATTTGCTCGATGAGACCACGTGTAATTGATAATCCAAGTCCCGTCGATGCAATTTTGTTTGTGCCGGGGGCGTCCTTTGTCCAAAACTCCCTGAAAAGAAGCGGTCGATCCTCGACCGCGACACCAGGTCCCTGATCAGAGACCGAGAAAGATAGCTTCATTGCGTTGGCATCCTCTTCTGAAGCCATAACTGCGACTTGAATCTGACCTTCGTGGGAATACTTGATGGCGTTACTAATCAAATTGGTAAGGGACTTTCTAATTTTAAACACGTCTCCGTCTAACCACTTAGGCACATTTGGGCTGATGAAAACAGATAGTTTTAGTCCTTTTCTTTTTGCCTGAGATTCAAGGATAGCGACCGTTGAATTGACAGTGCTTTTTAAATCGAAAGGCTCAAGTTTGAGCGTCTCCGCACCGTCTTTCATTCTGGAAAAGTCCAGAACTTGATTCACGACGTGCATCAAGTAGTCGGACGAGGTGCGAAGCGTCTCTAGGAGATTGATGGATTCATCATTGAGAGGTTGGTCTTCCATCAGCTCAATCAAGCCGGTAATTCCCGTCAATGGTGTCCTCAATTCATGAGAAACATGAGAAACGAACATTGATTTGGCGCGATCCGCGGCTTGGGCTTCATCGCGTGCCCGCATCAACTGTTCAGTTAGACGCTGCATGTCATCGAGCATGACCGTCTGCGTGTGAAGGTGAAGATTGAAGTCAAGCTGAGCATCCTGAACAGAGAAGTCAAAAAAGTTTGGTTGATAATGTTCGACGTTTTCGTTCAACCATGTCAGCCAAGGTGAAGCTGCAATGAGAATAATGGATTGGCCATTAAGCGTTCCGGGGATTACCTGACCTCGCAATCCGAAGGTGCCGGTTAAATTTGAAAATAGGAAAAGGTGGGCGCGGTAGTTGGAGAGGTCGAGAGAGGTGTCATTCCAGTCTACGCGTGGGCGGTTCAGTTCGAAAACTTTATCGAAGCGTTTCCCGATACTTCCGCGGCTTAATTTGGCGTCTAACCGTTCACTGACGTAAACAATATTGTTTTTTTTGTCTAAGCCAATCACGAAGGGATAAAATAGTTCGCATTGAGCGGGTGTAACCAAATCCACTAGCTATTCCTTTCGGTGATTCGAAATGCCGTGTGTTGGCCATTCGCTGATAGTGTCTCTTCGTCGATTTTGATGTCAACGCTGGTTTTGAAATGGATAGCTAATCCGTTAAGTAAGCCGATAACAAATGGCGTGAGCCCTTGGCGACTACTTCGATAATGAAGTAGGTAACTGCCATCGCCGTTGTTTTCCAGAAAAAAAGATGGAGGGTCGTAGCCGTGGAAGGTGCTGGACATGCGATCGTGCATGTGATCAAGATTCTCCAGCAGTGCCCAGATGTCAGAGCCAAATCCATCAATCATTTCACGATAATGTTTTGCAGCAGTATCTAGAACCCAGAATTGTCCGAATGCCTTGAGGCATTCTTCTGGTGAAATTTGTAGTGTTTCGCTGGCCGCACTTACCAGGTTACGGATGATAGAATCTTCATAGCTTTTCATTGCAAGGAAATCTTCGTCGCCCACTCCGGCGGTTGATCGGATTTGTTCCCATGTGCTTGGGCCATGATTTTGAAGAACCATATCGCGAACTGAAGTGTGAACGAGTCCGTACATTTCGATTGCCTTAATTTGTTTTGATGAGATCGTAATGCCAAGGTGTATTTGTCCTCTGGCCAACTATTTTCGGTGAGGACGGGGGATCCGGGGGAACCATGCATTTGGCACGTTAACGAATGGTTTTCGCAGTTTCTGTGAACGTGTTTAAAACGATACAGCAGTTTATAAGATGAGGGCCTAAAAAAAAACGTGTAAAGCTATTCATGCGGTAAAACAAGGCCGGATCGGACGGTTGACCGCCCAAAGCGAGACCATGGAAAATTTAGGGTTGGTTGGGGAAGACGTCAGCCTCGCAATGAGATTAAAAATGATCTACTGTTGAAATGGTCAATTCTGAGTGGGCTTTATAATCGTTCCATGTTTATTGTTCTTTTAATTTCTGAAAAGGAGCGACTGTCAACGCTGAATGTCAAACGTTTGCCCACTCTGGTAAGCTTGTTTCAATTTCTAATGGCTCGCTGGTATTCGGGTGAGTTAGTTTCACCCGATAGGCATGGAGATGCATCGGTGGTTCACCAAGTCCGAGTGATTGGGAAGGCTGGCCTGAAGAATTGTAAGTAGGGTCTCCAATGATAGGAAAACCGAGATGACTAAGGTGGATTCTAATCTGATTGGTGCGACCGGTTTTTGGTTTACATTCAACTAACGAAGTTTGGTCATCGAAACGATGTAACACTTTAAAGCTGGTTTCCGCCGGTCGACCTTCTTGGTTGATTTGACGGGAACCGGCAGTAGATGCGTCGAAACTGATTGGTTCTTCACAGTTGAATTGAGATTCGTCAGGGTGACCTTGGACGCGGGCGAGGTACGTCTTGTCAACTTCCTGATTGACAAACTGTGGATGAATAAACTGCGCGGCGGATTTTTTCTTTGCCATGATGACGACACCCGTAGTATTGGCGTCGAGGCGATGCAGGATGCGAATTTGGTCATCGACGTAGACCTGATTAATGATGTAATCGAGGGTGTTTCGGTTGAAACGACCGCATGGGTGCATCGGCAGAGGAGCTGGTTTATCGACGGCGATCATGACGTCGTCTTCATAGAGCACTTTGATTTGATTGTTAACCGCAGGTTCAGTCGTTTGGGGCAAGTGGTGTTCAATGCGCCAGCCTGACCGCACAACGGTTTCCGCGGTAATGGGATTTTGTTTATAAGTGATTCGATTCTGCTCGCACTCTGAAAGCCAGTATTCAGCGTTGAGATTCGCATGCATTCCAGAGAGAAAGTCAATGGTCTTGTGCTTGTCAAATCGGAGCGGGACATTCATCGGTCGGATGTTGTCGTAAGCCAAAGAACCTGGAAGCGGTGTTGTTTTTAGGGCAATCAGATTGTTTCGCTCCTCGAGTAGTTCAGTAAGTCGCTGTTCATCAGTGCGAAAGCAGGAGGGGCAGGAAGTTGGCGGTTGGTAGAGTTTGGAGTTCTGATCATCCACGGTAAGGACGGCTTGGCAAGCGTAGCATTGTTCGTAATCAGATTCCTTAAGCGTTGAATCTACCGCAACTCGTTTATCAAAAACAAAACACTCGCCGTCATAGTGGTCACCTCCGCACTCCTCAAAATAGCGAAGAATTCCCCCGTCTAATTGGTAAATTTCATTGAATCCTTCTTCCTCCATAAAAGGACCGGCTTTTTCACAGCGAATACCACCGGTACAGAACATAACGAGGGGCTTATTTTTTAGTTCGTCCGGAAGAGCTTTTGTGGCTTCCGGAAATTTCCTAAAATGGTCAATTCCGATTGGGACCGCATTTGAAAACGTCCCGACTTCGATTTCATAATCGTTTCGGACGTCTAGCAATGTTATGTCTTTCCCTGCGTCGAGCCAATTTTTCAAGGTCTGGGCAGGGAGCTTCGGACTGGTCTTTGCCGCCGGGCGAATTTTTTCGACGCCCATGGAAATGATCTCTTTTTTCAATCGAACGAGCATCCGACTAAAGGGCTGATGGTCACTAATGCTTTCTTTAATTGGTAAGTTCGAGTATTCGGGCCTTTGTTCTAAGAAATCGACGAATTGGTCAATCGCTTCGCGCGTTCCGGCGACAAAAAGATTGATTCCTTCGAGTGAAAGCAGGATGGTTCCTTTTAGCTCTAGGGACTTACAAAGTGGAAGTAATTCGTCTTTGCGTTTGGCTAGATTGTCCAAATCAACAAATTTATAAGCCGAAATGTTGATAAATTCACTATTCATGGCAGAACTCGACAAAAAGTCTAATAAATATGTTGTCTAACCGAATCTAGTTGGGAAGGACGGCCATTTTAAACCCCAAGTTTATTTTGGGAAGAAAAACGTTTAGGTTCGTTGTTGGCTGTTTTCGTGTAATGATGCTGAGTTTTTAATTCGATTTGAACTGGACTCAGTAGTTAAGGTAAAGAATTCCCCGTCATTGAAAAGTCGACTTTGACTGTCGATAAGACATTTTTTAAATCACGGACTTCGGCGATCGTAAAGTTTGGAATTGGCTCTATTGTAACGGGGCAGCCAAGTTGCTTGAATTGGTGCTAGGCAAGGTTTACTTAAATCCTGAAAATGTTGTTACTATGACCTCGAAATTCAATCCGTACAACCAATGGCTCGATTTAGACACCAACTTTATCAAGCCGCACTATTTCGAATTGTTTGGTTTGAATCCGACTTTGAAGGATCAGGCGGAAATCACTCGGATTGTCGACGCGGCGGCGAAACGTTGTTTGAAACTGCTCGCGGCGGTTCCCTCCGGGGAGAACGACAAACTGGTAGAAGAGATACAAGAGCGCGTGCTTCGTGCTCAAAAGACATTATCGAATCCAAAGACTCGTTTAGCCTACTACGAGAAGCTTAAATCAAAGACTCGTAAGCGTAGCACTCCGATTGCAAAAACTTCTGATCCGTCTCTTAGTCCGCCAGTGAAAGGCAAAAAGTCAGGCAAACAAAAGCCTAAATATTTGAATCAGTCTGAGACCATTGACCGGATGCCACCGGTACCGCCAAAGGTGGTCACCGCGGTTACGCCCATTCCGGATTCACCGACGAACGTTCCTGCCGCTCCAATGGCTGCTAAGCCGGTTGCTGTCGCGCCGCCGTCTAGTTTGCCGATGGCGATTCCACTCGCAAAGCCGTTACCGCAACAACCTGTAGAGCCCGAAGATCCAATTTCAGCGGGGATTAAAGGTCTAAACATAAATCGCAAGATTCGACGTCGTCGGAGTAGTAAGAGGTTCGCGTTATTGGTGCTGTTCCTAATGTTTGCAACGTTGGCTGGTGGAACGTATTTGATTATTCAGAATTGGAGCGTTTTTGAAAACCTCAGCGAATTGGCAAATGCAAAAGTTCCGACAGCGGTTGATCAATCCAATGAAGGATCTTCGGGGGGGACTCAAGGCGGCTCCCTGTCGGAAGGGTCGGACGTCGATTCGCGCCCATTACCAAAAATTGATTTGACCAATTTAGATGAATTGGACGAGGAGGCGATCAAGGATGAAGAGCGCGCAGCAAGGATGGAAAAGAATAACCGCGACAAAGATGATAAGTCTGACGGGGAGGATGTAGGTGTTGCCTCAATGAACGACCAGTCGGATGAGAAAGATTCAGATACAAACGAAATGAAGCAGCCTGGCAAAACGGTTCTTGTCAAATTTAATGATTCCCAAATGGCTCAGTATCAGCGTTACTTGAATCGAGCTCGCTATAGTCTGTTTCGGCGTGATAGAGCTCGCGCCAAGAGAGCGATAGAAAGTGCGCAGCGTGTAAAAGATTCAGTGAGCGAAGAGCCCGGTTCTGAATTCGTTACAGAGCAAGCGGAAGTCGCCGGTTTGGTGGATGAATTGGCGGAGATTTACGAGCTTTTTGACGGTTTTTGGGAACAGGTGGTTTCCAGTTGTGCGGAGATTCCGGGGGGACAGGAACTCAATGTATCCAATCAAATACTTGGTCTCGTAGAATCAGATCAAGAGAAAGTGATCGTGCGAAACGCTGGATCTAATATCACGTATCAATATTCGTTTCTCCCTCCCCAATTAGCTGTCGTTCTGGCGAAACAGGGGAGCATCAAAGACATTCCAACATGGAATAAGCAACTGGCTGCATTTTATGCGGTCAATCAAGTTCACGGTAAAAGCTACGCAAGTCAGATCGATGTATTATTGAAGGAGTCCGAGGCTGCGGGACATTCGTGCCAGCGTATTCGACATTTCGCCGATTTTGATTTTGATGTGTTTGATCAGGTGAATCAAAAAGTACCATTCCCAAATAAAAAGGCCCAGCAGGATGGGATTTCGGGTTTTCGAACGCAACAAGAATATGAAGCTGTGACGGAACTTTCCGCTGGTCGAGCACTCATGGCGGCCCAGGCATTGGAGGATCAGCTTACCGATGATATTGTTCAAAACGTGGTTTTCCTTGAGGAAATAAGGAAGTTGGGTATGCGGTCGGGTGATTCGGGAATCGTGGATGATGCAATCCGTGAAATAGGTAATTTGTCACAGGTCAACGTGGCAAATTTATGGTGTGACTCCTATTTAGTGATGGCTGATTCGGAACTTTCAGTGAGTCAGCGTCGAGGATTAATGGAAGTTGCGATTCCGTTTTTGAAGTCGGATCTCGGTCAAAAATCGAAATTGAAAACCCGGGAGCAACTTGTTCAGGCGCTCTCGAAGCTTGCCCAGGTTTATGGAATGGCAGACGCGGCTCGACGTTTGAATCAGGTTGAGCTGTAAAAAGCAGGCTCGCATTAACCTAGGTATTGTTTAATGCGGAAGGAAAAAGACTCAGCCCGCGTTAGTGAGTGCGGTGTCGAATTGCCGTGAGTACTCGCGAATTGCCCAATTTGTAGACGGAGGCAATTTTCCACTCTACAATGGAATTTTTCTTGTCACCCGTCTGTGGAGTTGTTGATGCGAGTTAGGGTACCCGTTTTTGTCGCGTTGTTTTGCTTGTTGAACATTGGCTCTTTTCTTTCTACCGAGGCTGGTGAGAACGATCGGCCAAACATTCTCTATATCATGTCGGATGACCATACCAGTCAAGCGGTTGGTGCTTACGGTAGTCGATTAGCTGGGCTTAATCCTACACCGACCATCGACCGGCTCGCGCGTGAAGGAGTCATGTTTGAAAACGCGTTTTGTACAAATTCTATTTGCTCACCCAGTCGAGCCTGTGTTCTGACAGGTCAATACAACCATGTAAATGGAGTGTACGATCTTCGGGGGAAGGTTCCCGCTGATCAACAATACCTTGCAATTGAAATGAAAAAAGCGGGTTATCAAACGGCCATGATTGGTAAGTGGCATTTAAAAGTGGAACCGGCGGCGTTTGAACATTATTGTGTTTTGCCGGGGCAGGGAAAGTATTTTGATCCTGTGTTTCGAATACGGGGCGATCAAAAGTGGCCCAAGAATACCATTCAATTTGATGGAATGCATTCTGCTGATGCAATTACGAATCTAACCATTACTTGGTTGAAAGAGGGTTGGGATCGTGATCGACCATTCTTTTTAATGCATCACTACAAGTCCCCGCATGACTACTTTGAATATGCACCACGGTATGAGTCCTATCTGGCAGATACCAAAATTCCGGAGCCCGAAAACATGTGGAAGCGCGATCCGAAGTTTGGTTCGCTCGCAACGCGGGGGCATAACGATGAGCTTGTTCCTCATATTGGAACTTCAATTGGGAGAAGAAATCCAAGGCGAAGTTACGCGGCTGATTTTAAGATTGATCCTTCGCTCACGGACGAGGAGGCGAAACGTGCAGCCTACAATGTTTACCTAAAAGCATATCTTCGCTGCGTGAAAGGGGTGGATGACAATCTAAAACGGTTGTTTGATCATCTTACATCCATCGGGGAATTGGATAACACCTTAATTATCTATACGGGTGATCAAGGGTTCATGCTTGGTGAGCATGATTATCAGGATAAACGTTGGATGTATGAAGAGTCTCAGCGAATGCCGTTTTTGGTCCGATACCCCAAAACAATTCCAGCGGGAATTAAAACCGACGCGATTATTGAAAATGTCGACTTTGCACCAACTATGCTGGCTTTTGCCGGCGTCAAGACTCCTGACTATATGCAAGGCGCGAGTTTTCGTGAAATTTGTGAAACGGGTAAAGAAACGCCCGGATGGAAGCAATCGGCGTATTACCGATATTGGATGCACATGGCCCATCATGACAATCCCGGGCACGTCGGTATTCGGACGAAAGACCACAAGTTGATTTTCTATTACGGGGCAGGGTACGGTGCAAATGACGTTCGAACTCCACCCGCGTGGGAGCTTTACGATCTTAAAACGGATCCCGGTGAAAATATCAATCAATACGACAATCCAGAATACGCAGCGATTGTCGAGAGCTTAAAACGGCAACTCGCTGAAAAGCGGGCTCAGATTGGCGATACTGGCGCTGATTATCCAGAGATTGAAGGCGTCATTCAGAAGTTTTGGGATTATGGGCCCGCCGAGCGAGTTGAATCGGCTGAGATTTCCAATCAATTCTTGCGTCATAGAACCAATGAATTGAAGCAAAAGGAATAATAGAGGAGCTCGAGCCACGCATTCGATTAAGTGTGGTTCGGAGGGTTAAATGGTTAGGGCGAGTTATTCGCTCTCGGAAAGAAAGCTGGATTTTCTTACTCAAATACGCCGTTGTTAAATTCGGGATTCTGTAGAAGTTTTCGCGATTAATTCGTGTGCGCAAATTTATCCCGGAACGCATTTTTGAGTTATTTATCCGTCTTTTGTACATAACCGCTTGTCGATGAATCGCATGTTGAGATTGGACTGTCCCCGCTGTAAAGCCGAATTCGCTGTGGCGAATCCGGAAGTGGGTTCGTTTTGTCCGGCGTGTAATTTTTGTAACACGAGTTTCGAGGTTTTTATCGGTCAAGATAAAAATGGTCAGTTCTATTTAGATACCGGTTACATTTCCAACATAGAAGTTAACCAAATCGGAAGCCCGGATAATTCGGAAACGCTGTTGGCGTTGATTCCAATTGAAGAGGCTCTTGATCGGGATGGCAATTTTGTGAGTGGATCTCCAAAGGAGGATGGTTCGGCGACTCCTTCGTCAGAAGACTCACAACTAGATTTGACCATGGCCGTTGGGCAGAAGGACGAAACCGAGGCGAATCCCGATCTCCGCGAGCGATCGAAGGCAAGTTCGATTGACGCTTCCCCATTAAATTCGCCGGATTCCGAGAATTCGACCACTGCTAATGAATCATCAAGCTCGATAACGGACAATTCCAATCTGGATCTTACAGTTGCGACTGGGCATTCCGACGACACTTCAGCAGGCTCAGGTATCCTTGAACGACCGAAGACGAAATCGATTGATTTTTCCCCGATAACCCCCTCGGCATCTGAGGATCCGAAATTTGCAAACGGATCGTCGAGTTCGGAAACGGACGGCCCCGAACTGGATTTGACGGTTGCGACGGGCCAATCCGATGATACGGCCGCAGAATCCGATATTCGTCAACCAGCTCAAGCAAAGCCCATTGATTTTTCACCATTACCTCCAACGGCGGAAGAGCCTGCAGAATCTTCAACCGGATTCCCCGTTGAGATTGGGCCATATCAACTTCTTGATCTGCTAGGCGAAGGCGGGATGGGGTCGATTTATCTCGCCAAACAGATCTCGCTCGATCGGAAAGTAGCCTTAAAGGTCGTTAAATCGCATCTTTTGAAGAATGAATCGATGATGGTGCGTTTCACAAGGGAGGCATTTGCCGCGGCTCAGTTGATTCATCCGAATGTTGTACAAATTTACGACATGGGAAATGATCACGGTAATTGTTACTTCAGCATGGAGTTGGTCGAAGGGCAATCGCTCCAGGATTTAATCAAGAATAATAAAAAGTTGGATCCTGAGCAGGCGGCGAATTACATTTTGCAGGCGGCTCGAGGGCTAGAGTGTGCCCACAATGCTGGAATGGTGCATCGAGACATTAAACCGGCCAACCTGTTGGTTAATCAGGAAGGTCTGGTAAAAGTTGCAGATCTTGGATTGGTGAAAGTTCCTGAACGAGACGAGTCGGAGCTTGATGACGGAGATATTAGTGCCCTTTCATCCTCCAAGGAGTTAACGCAATTCGGAAGTACGATTGGAACACCCTATTACATGGCGCCCGAGCAGGCGACCAGTTCAATGAGCGTCGACTTGCGGGCTGACGTCTACTCGCTGGGGTGTACGTTCTATGTATTGCTAACTGGACAACGGCCATTTGACGGAAGAACCGTGATTGAGGTGGTGGCGAAGCATACATCGGCACCGTTGGTGCCTCCAAGTCTGATCGTCGATCGGGTGCCTGAGGTACTTTCCAAAATTATCGCCAAAATGATGGCGAAATTGCCGGAAGATCGCTATCAGAATATGGGCGAGTTAATTGCTGAACTGGAAAACTATCTTGGGATCAGTTCAGCCGCCCAATTTACGCCGGCGGAGGAAGATGCAAGATTAATGGAGACCTGTGCGGATGCTTACAACTTTTTCCCACTCACCCGCGTTCGGACGGTAGCTCCTTTAGCAATCATTGGCGTTTCACTTTTTGTTGCCTTTAACCTTGTCTTCATCAGCTGGAAATGGGCCTCAGGCGTGATGATTTTTCCGTTGGTTGGGTTCATTAGCTATCTCATCATTCAAGGCGTCAATGACAATACGGTTCTATATCAACTTTGGCGTGAGCTGTCCTATCGAAAGCGGGGGATGGCGGTGCTTAAGTGGAATTTTGCCATTTTTCTGTGGGTGATTGCGGCACTCATGGCAGGGGTGTTTTTCCATTGGTTAGCGACGGCGACGATTGGAGTAATTGTCGGTGCCGCGATCTACGTGTTTATTGATAAACCTATTAAAAAACACCGGAAACCATTGATCGCGAAATGCGAGCGATTGATGAAACGGATGCGTGTGATGGGTATGGATGAATCAACGCTACAGATGTTCGTGGCCAAGTATTCTGGGAATCACTGGGAAGAAATATTCGAACAGCTATTTGATTATGAAGCCAAGCGGAAAGTGCGGAATGAGTTGAGTAATACCGTCATGGGGCGTCATAAGCCAAAGTTTCGCCCTTGGGTTGACGTGATGATCGATGCATTTCAACGCAAAATAGAGGCGAGTGAGGTTGCTCAAGATCAAGTGCTACTCCAGCGAGTGGAGCAAGCGGGTTTGCTTGAAAAAGGAATCACTTCAGGAGAGGCAAGAAAGCAAGCATTTCAAATGGCCAATGCAATGGTCGACAAAGGTGTTGGTCATGGGGCGAACGTGTGGGGCAAACGTGACGACTCGAAAAATCTGGCAATCCGCAGGCAGCAACAGCTTGACAGAATCAACAATATGATGCGGGAGGCAAGAAGTGGCCGGCATCGACGCAGTTATACGTTGCTTGGGAGAATGACACCGTGGTTGGACGGATTTTTTGGCTCATTTTTTCGAGCCTTATTTGGCTCCTGTTTGGTCGTCACTTGTTTAATTTGGGCCAATCAAAATAACTTATTTGAAAGCTCTACTCGTTCGCTGATCAATTCAGATGTGAGTATGGTTCAACAACCTTTAGAAGTTGGGAATCAGCTTGGTGGCGAAACGACCTCTCTTGCGATTCCTTTGGTTGGATTTTGGATAAATAGCTTTAATCCTCTAGTCGCTGGGTTGTTGATGATTGCTTCTTCGGTTTTTGTTGGGTGGAGAGTGACTGCCTTTGTACTCCCGGGGTTGATGATAGTCATGTCGGGACATTATTTAGGGCTTCCCGAATTTGTAAGTCTGCCACATTTTGATTGCAGCAGTATTTGTCTGGGCGGAGTCCTCTTTATTGGAGGGATTATTCTCTCAAGATATGTTAAATAGCCAGTTGGTTGAGGTTTTCAAAGTTATTTAGAAGCGGCATCCTTCGATATTTGCGTCAATCCACCAAGCACTATGCAATCAAAAATTACAGATATTTCAATCAAAGACGTTAGCCTTTATTTTCTACCCGTCCAAACACGGGTGCCGCTGAAGTTTGGAAATGAGACGCTAGATCATGTTACTTGTGCTCGAGCCAGGATTACGGTGGAAGACCGTTTGGGGAATCTTGGTGTTGGCTGGGGAGAAACGCCGCTTTCAGTTCAGTGGGTTTGGCCAAGCCAGACAGCCTATAAGGTTAGGGACGATGCTCTGGTGCAATTCTGCAAATACCTCGCGAAAGCAGTATTGGATTTTGAATATTCAGGCCATCCGCTGGAAATTGGTCACGAGTTCATTGAGCAACAACTGCCGCATATTCGTCAAAAATTTAATGCGGAACTCCAACTGGTTGATTTACCCCACCTCGCAGCCTTAGTGGCGACCAGCGTGTTTGATCAGGCGATTCACGACGCTTACGGAAACTTACATGAGATAGACATTTATAAAACCTATGATTCTGAATTTATGAATCGAGATTTAGAGTGGTTTTTTGAGGGCGAATCAGAATACGAAGATTCGACTATTGGGTTTAAAGGCCGCTACCCGAACGATTACTTAATTGCTGATTCTCCAAAAAAACTTCCGGTTTGGCATCTTGTCGGCGGTCTGGATCCTCTGGTGGAGTCAGATAGAACGGGCGTTGAGCCCACAGACGGATATCCAGTCGATCTCGTTGACTGGATTGCTCGCGATGGCCTTCAGTGTCTCAAAATCAAACTTCGTGGCAATGATTCTGATTGGGATTACGAGCGATTGGTGAGAATCGGGGAGATTTCACTCAAGCAAGATGTGCACTCACTTACCGCGGATTTTAATTGTACGGTGAACGATCCTCAGTACGTGAATGAAATCCTTGACCGATTGGCGACTGAACACGGCGAGGTTTATCGTCGTTTATTGTACGTTGAACAACCCTTTCCGTATGATCTTGAAACTCATCGGATAGATGTGACTTCTGTATCTCACCGGAAACCGTTGTTTCTCGATGAAAGTGCTCATGACTGGCGTTACGTAAGACTGGGAAAATCTTTGGGATGGTCTGGCGTGGCGCTCAAAACTTGCAAGACACAGACGGGTGCCTTGTTGAGTCTATGCTGGGCGAAAGAGAACGGGATGCCTCTCATGGTGCAGGATCTTACTAACCCTATGCTCGCACAAATTCCCCATGTGAGGCTTGCGGCTCATGCTGGAACTATCATGGGGGTGGAGTCAAATGGAATGCAGTTTTACCCCGAGGCCTCCCTTCCCGAACAAAGCGTTCATCCGGGGATTTATCAACGGCGCGAGGGTGTCCTTGATCTTTCAACGCTTGGTGAATCCGGGTTTGGCTATCGTGTCAATGAGATTGAACGTGTCTTGCCGGAGCCCGTTGAGTTTAGCTGAAGGGAACCGCGGCGCAGTCGCGGATGATAACTAGGATGAGCGCCAGTTTGCAGTGAATTAGCCTGTTTAGAACGGGGATACATGAGTTCTTCTCGCGAAGACGCTCGCTGCTTTGGGTTTTTGTTGTGATGTGTAATTTTTATTGTGGGAGCGGTAAATAGTAGGCAAAGTTCGGAAGAACGCAGTTTGTTGCCCAAGTGTTCTTGGTGTGGCAACTTTACTTTTGGAATTGCCTGGCAATTATTGTGGTACAATGGAACTAGAGGTGGTGAGTTCTGTCGGTGGCTCAATATGCATATTAGATCTGAGATGTCATGAAACTAATTGGATACGCTTTTGAATCGGGAAGGATTGATTTTCCTGAGGAAGATAATTCCTGGGCCTTTGCTCGGATAAAATCCAGTATGAAAGAGAGTCAAAAAGACCAAATAAGACTGGACCCCGGTCAGGCCCCGATTGAACTCCGGTCGGCAGTCGCCAATGGTGACGTTACTCCGGTTTGGATGGAGTCGATGGAGACCGTTTTGGGAACCGCGAATTCTATTTATCTGCAGTTAAAAAATGGACTTTTGCGTTTCAGACGCGCCAATCATGATGCTGGAGCGAATCGAACTTTTATTACGTTAGGCACTCAAGAGGAATTCGACGCTTTTGCGAAACAGAATTGGCGCAACATACGTTATTTTTTTGCAAGTCGGCGTATGGGGGCGTTCTGTTTTGATGTGACCACTATGTTCACCTACAAAAATGACTTTAAAGATAAAACCAAGCGGATTGAACTAACAGCAAGGCTCGATTCAACAGATCTAGATGGCGAACCACAATTCACTTTGGATTCTTCGGGCGCTAACGCAAGTGTTGAAGTGATTGAGTGGAGAGGCTCGGTTAAAGAAGGCGAAATCGGACGCTATCATCCTGAAGATTCGCATATCGAAATGAATGTTCGTCTTGTTAATCGCCCTTTTACAATTCTTCATGAAAATCGCGTTGAGTTTAATAATCACTCGTATACATTTAGTGGCGACAAAATGAAAAAATCTTTCGAACGCGTCCTGCGAAATCGTCGAATCGAACTTGAGCACCGCAAGGCGGAGCAAGAGAACTCATCGGACAGTTAATGATTGGTGTGACTGTCAGCGATTAGCGTGGATTTAGTTTCGCTTTTACCAAGTCGCATTTCTGAAGCCGAAGGCTTTAGGTCCAATCCAACAATCATTACCCTTCAATCACTAGCTGTGATCTGTTTTGGGCTTGAACGCAGATATGCAGAATCTGCGTCGGTAGCATAGCGGGTTAAACTCTTAAGATGGGCGCTGGTTTTCGTGTTTCGGATTAGCTAAACAGGGCGTGAACCGGGTGCGCCTTTACAAGCTCTCTCGGTTGATTTAGGTGATTCATTACCATTGTTTCAGGATTGATCCCGAATGCGTGATAGATCGAGGCGAGCAGTTCACCCGGATGAATAGGATCCTCTAGAGGAGCCGATGCGGTTTCGTCTGATTTGCCGTGGACGTAGCCCCTCTTTGTACCGGCTCCGGCAATTAACCCGGTGTAGCAATAAGGCCAATGGTCTCGACCGTCATTAGAATTGTTATTGCCAGACGTACTAACACCCCGTTGGGGGCTACGTCCGAATTCGCCGACCACAACGACCATTGTTTCTTCGAGCATGCCACGTTGATCGAGATCTTCGATTAGGCCACTTACTCCGGTATCAAACATTGGAGCGGATTGATTTTTCATTCGTTTGCTGAGATCCACGTGTTGATCCCAGCTATGGTTGTCGCTGTTTGCAACCTTTGGCCAAATGACTTCAACTACCCGTGTCCCGGCTTCGACCAGCCTGCGGGCTAATAAAAGACTGTCGCCAAAAGTATTCCTGCCGTAGCTCTCACGCATGCTTTCCGATTCTTCACTCAATTGAAACGCATCCCGCGCCCGGCCAGAAACAACTAAGTCGAGTGCCTTTTGATAATGTTGGTCGAGCTTGAATGACTCAACCGCTTTGTCAATTTTTGGCATCTGACCATTGACTAAGTCACGGAGTTTTGCCCGACGCTTTAGGCGGGTTGAAAACACGTCGGATGGTAATTGAAGATCGTCAATTTTTATCCGGCTCATCTTTTTCATGTCGAGATCGCCGCCTGTCGGATAAAGCGTATAGGGGTCGAATGCTTTTCCGAGAAATCCAGCAGCCCCGCCTTTACCTACCACATTACTTTCCTGGAGTGGGCGAGGAAGCATTACAAAGGGCAACATTGGGACTTCAACGGGTTTCATTTTTACTAAATGAGAACCAAAATTTGGGAAATCCTTCGGTGATGGCGGTTCCAATTGGCCGGAAGGACTAACCTTGTCTGTGGTGTAACCCGTCATCATCTGATAGATAGCAGCGGTGTGATTAAATAGGCCCACCGGTGTGTAGCTCATGGCCCGCATCATCGTAAAACGGTCGTTGAGTTGGGACAGACGCGGCAAATTTTCGGTGAACTTAATGCCGGGGATTTTGGTCGAGATTGGTTTAAAGACACTTTTAACATTATCGGGCACATTTTCTTTTGGATCCCAGAGGTCGATATGGCTCGGTCCGCCCTGTAAGTAAACCATGATTATACTTTTTGCTTTATTCCAACCTGCACCTTGGACGCACGTTGGCGCGATTGAGGCATTCGCAGACTGTAGCTTGAGCATGTTGCCTAGTGAAAGGCCAAGAACGGCGCTTCCGCCAACTCGCATGATGTCGCGACGTGTGACCTTGAGTTGAGGATCGCAGAGATCTTTTGCGGCGTTACCGACGATGCGAAACATTGTATTCTCCGTGCAAGGATTAAGGCTGGCTACCGATTGAACAAGAATGATGGACTATTTATTAATGCCCAGGTCAAATCCTGGGTCGCCGTTAAACGCCGATTTTCTAATTGCTTTTGACTTGTAATAACATCGGCCTCAAGTCGTTGAAGTTTTGCGTCTGCCGGAAGCGGAAGCTCGAATCGAGCAAGTTTCTCTCGTAATTTTTGGATGGCGTCAGGTACCGCTATGACCTTTTCGGCATTCGCAAGGTTAGCCCTTAAATTGTTGAGAGTCGGATCATCTTTCTCGAACAAACCTTTCAGAAGGTCCGATTGTGCTTTCGATAACTCATTTTCTGAATCCTTGAGCTCAGCAACTAGATATTCTGGCAGACTTAGGTTGACTGGTTCTTTGTATTGTGAGGCTGAAAGCCGGAATGCGCCGACTTGATGAGTGTCATCAAAGTTCTGAAATATTTTAAAACGAACTTTTGAATCTTTGGGTAGCTCGAGCGGCTTTTCGAGTTGGAATGTGGCCCAACTAGTTTTTCCGATTGCGTTCGCGAGCGCCCAGCCACCACGGTTGGTCGAATTGCCATCGATGACTTGGGCGACTGAGAATCCTGCCTGGCTAATGTTCGCCGCGCCCGATGAAATTTTGACCTTTTCCCATTTGTCTGGTTGTGTAGGGGGGGAAAACTCAATTTCAAATTCGGTAAGAACGAGATTTCCATTGACAGCAAGTCCGGGGCCGTTTGCGGGCAGAGAAGGATCGCTCAGGATTTCAAGTCGAATTGCAGTGGTACCGTTTAACGCATCGTCTGTGAAAATAGTATAAACATCTTTTCCAGTTTTGGGTTTTAACAGGATGCTCTTGTCTGCCCTAATATCGAATGTATTCCCTAGCGTTGATTCAAGTTTGTTCGGTTCAATCGGAAGCCAACTAATTTCGTTGCGTTGTTTTTCTAGCCAATTTGAAAAATTGGCGTTGGCACTTCGATACTCGTTGATTTCTTTTTTGATCTTTTCAATATTTACGAGACGATCCGCTTCCTGTTTTAACAGGTTCGGCGCCAGTTCTGCTGTAAGTTGAGTTAGTTGATTTCGAGTTGTCTCAATGTTCTCAAGTCGTAATTTTTCAAGAGCAGGCCTCGCGGTTTCCGCTTCGATTTTTCGTTTGTCCCTTGCGGCGATGAGCGCACCATGATCCGATTCGATTTCAATGAAAGCGGTTTGTAGTAACTCGATTTCCTGCGGTGAAGCGTGTCGGTTCAGAATTCGCATGAAGAGTCGATCAATTAGTTTGGCGTTATCTGGTTCACCGGCGACGAGCTGGGCAATTTGGCTTTTCGGATCGCCTACGGCTCGGGAAACATCGGGGCCGCTGACCAGCGCGAGAACACTTCCGAGTTGAAGTTCGTTGACACGCTCGCATTCACACGCACTTTCTCGCGGCGGACGACCAAGCGTTGCTAGAAAACCACTGGGAAGGCGAACGCCACTATCTGGTAACGCTGCTGCTCGAGTACCCGGTTTCACACCGGGGATATTTAACTTACTTCCAGTGACTTCGTGGATGGAATCGAAGAGAACTTCCGCGGGTAAACGTCGAGCGATGGCATGCGAGTAATTCCGTTGATCGTCAGCGTTAAACTCATTTGTACTCACGGACAGTTGATAGGTTCTTGATTTGCAAATCAACTTAATAATATGTTGAGTGTCGAACCCGCTCTCAATAAATTGGGATCTCAGATATTCGATAAGTTCTGGATTGCTGGGTGGATTTCCGGCGCGTATGTCGTCAATCGGTTCAATCAATCCAACACCCGTCAAGTAACCCCACAAACGATTGACATAGCTAGTCGCGAAATAGGGGTTTTGGGCCGAGGTAATCCATGAGGCGAGTTGCTCGCGTCGATTCGCTGTTTCTGGAATGGTCACATCCACTTCAAATGGGAAGAGCGGACTAGCGATTTCTCCGGTGCGTTCGTGTTCGATTTCACCCTCAGATTTATCAGAAATGATTTCATAGAGTGGTTTTGCGCCCTCAACGGCGGTTCCACCGATTTTTTTCCCTTCCGATTGAGGGTCTGTCGCTCGATCGATTTGCGCAAAATAGGCGGCCGTTTCGTAATACTGATCTTGTGTCCATTTTTCAAATGGGTGGTCGTGGCATTTGTTGCAATTGAATCTCGTTGCCAGGAAGAGATGTGTGGTGTTTTCCATCGCCTCTTCGGGAGTTCGATGAATTTTATAATAGGATGCGGCAGGATTATCTTTATTTGAGCCCGAGGCAGTCAAAAGATCATACGAAAATTCGTTATAGGGTCGATTTGATTTTACCTGCTCGCGAATCCAGTTGCGAAGGCCGCTGGCACCGGGCGCTCCAAGATATTTTCGATTAACCTGTAAAAGATCAGCCCGTTTGTTTGCCCAATGTTCAACAAATTGGTCATTCCCGACTAATTCGTCAATCAACTTATTTCGCTTGGCCTGGATTTCCTGTGGATCGTTAAGGAACTTATTGACTTGTTCTTCGTTGGGTGGCAAGCCCGTCAGGTCAAGATAAACCCTTCTGATGAATTCAGCATCGCTACAAAGGTCTGAGGGCGCGATCTTCAACCGCTCCCATTTGTTTGCGACGAAACGGTCAATTTCACTCCAAGATTCAGGTTTGTTCCAAACGAAATTTTCTCGGTTTCCCATCACCGTAATCATCGTGGCAGTGAATGCACCTTCGAATCGTGCGAGGGCCGCCGATTCGCCGCGGCGCAGTGCGGTTACAACGGATCCGTCGATTGCTGCAATTTCGATATCGCCAATTTCGATTACAGCTTCCTTGGTCACATCCTTTTTGGTGCCGTCTGAGTAAGTCGCCGTTACACGCATTTGTTGTTTCCACCCAGAATCAATCATAATTGGGTTTTTCGGGAAAACTTCAATCGATTCGACCTTCGCAACGCTCTGATCGAGTTTCGCGCCGCCCTTAATCCATTGATGGATCAGCGAGTAGTAACGGCTATTCTTATCAAAAAGTTTTCCTCCTTCGTGTGGTATTTGGCCAGTAGGTTTGAGCAGCATCATGCTTTCAGCGGAGGCGGAGAGATTTGTTCTTCGCGACGCCATATCGTCAGTGAAGGCACGAATGTCGTAAATGGGATCGTATCCACGAAGAGAGAGTTTAAACCCCTTTTTTCCTCCCTGGCTGCCGTGGCATGTTCCTGCGTTACAGCCCAGCTTCGTTAAAACAGGGTTCACGTGCTGAACGAAGTTAGGTTCGAAATTAGGCGGGTCAAATTTAGTCTCAATTGCCAGTGATTTTTGTAATCCATGGAATTTGACACTTAGAACGCCCGTGCCTTCGGTACCAGCCTCCACAAGAGTTTGGTTCACGCTGGCCGATGAGTTTTCTGACGAAATGCTGCATGAATGGGTCACATCAACGAGATTTCCGTCTGGATACTTTGCCTGAACTACAAGTTGTGCGTAATCGATCGGAGAATTAAACGAGATCTTACCTGGCGAAACAACAAGCTCGGTGGGAGCGGAGCTCAGTTTGGCTAATTTCGCGTTGGGCGTCACAGGCTTGATAGGTGCGAATTGCCAGTTGACCCGTTGTTGCGAAGATTGGTTTGGCGCCGTTTTTACCGTTTCAATTAACTGGTTTGTTTCGCCCGTTTCCGAATTCAGGATTCGAATCACGCCGTCAGTCCCACCGACGGCGAGGAAACGCCCCGTGGGGTGAAATGCGATGGAGTACAGGCCGCCCGTGTTGACCTCTGAATCAAAAATTTGTTTTACGTCTTTCGTGACAAAATCCCGCAACGTCGATTTTTCTTCTTTAGACTGTTGGGTTACAACTTTGCTCACAATAGCCTTGATGTTATCAGGCTGCGAAGTGTCAAATTCGTAGGAATAAAGGTGGATAAACCCCTGACCGTCGAGGCTACTTGCCGCGGCAATGCGTTTGCCATCGTTCGAAACAGCAACTGATTGAACTCGTCCAGGCATTTTAGGCAATTCTCGAATAAGATTTGCATCGTCACCAATGACTCGTTTAGTCAATCGATCCATCCGGTAAACCTTCGGGACTCCATCCGCTCCGCCAATCACGACTTCGTCGCGGGTGGGATGGCGGTCGATTGCAGCAATGCCCCCTTTTAAGACTCCCGGTGTAATTGAGGTGATGTTGTCAATGAATCTTTGAGTCGCAACATCTGTCAGTTTACAGCTCATATCTCTTCCGACGGACACGAGTCTGGTACCGTCTTTGGAGAAGACGGTGTCGCGCACCCAGTCATCATGTGCACCCTGAAACAGTTGCTGTTCGCCCGTAATGGCGTTTATAGTTCGAAGGGTCGTGTCGGTGCAACCGAAGGAAATGGTCGAACCATCCGGAGACCAATTCACACCATACAGGGTGTCGAAGGAAACAGTTTTCGAAAGTGTTAACTCTCCAGTCCTAACATTCCAGACCTGTATTTCACCAAATTCCCCCGGGTTGCCGCCGCAGACGGCAAGATATTTTCCGTCAGGTGAATATTTGACTCCATCGATTCGGGATGAGAGACCAATTAATCGTTTTGAGATCTCACCAAGGACGGGCTGGTTTGATTTCGTATTCTCCCATTTGTCATCAACTTTTAACAGCAGAACTTCATGGAATCCACTTACTGCGATTTGTGTTCCGTCCGGCGAAAAATCCAGCGTCGTTACCATAGGCAGTCGGGAGTAGATCGGTGGATTTTCATTCGAGTAGTTTGCCGTTGTTTTTGAATAGTCGTTATGCGCACCTTCTGAAATCCACTGTGCAATAATCTCTAATTCTTTGTTGCTGAGAGGGGCGGCGTTGGGCGGCATCTCGGCCGCGCCGTCGTGGCTAGTCGTGACTTCGATCAGGCGACTTTCCTCCGGCTTGCCTGGCACGATTGCTGGATCGCCGGATTCGCCGCCAGCGAGCATGCTATTGAAGTCCGTCATGACGTAGTTGCCGCGGTCAATCGCCCCTTGGTGGCAACCAAAACAATTGGCAGCCAGCAAAGGTCTGACCTGTTCTGCAAAACTAATTCTCTCCAGCTTTTCGGCTTCAGACGTCTGGCCATTGCAGAATGTTTGAAAATTGGTCATCAAAACCAAGCTAAACCAGCAGATCGCTGTTTTGTTTACAAAGCCCATTTTGTCTCTTGTAAAATTAGCGGAAAGAAAATGTCAGCGCTCATAAAAGATTACGTCTTATATTTTCAGCATATTTAATCCGGTTTGCAACATAATATGCGGAAGCGGTCAATATTTTGACAGTCTCAACGGAAATTGGGTATCTTGATTACACAAACGTGCGGCTAATGTACAAGACTCGAAATCGGCCATCTTGATAGTAATGATTGACCTCTACAGTCGCAGGTTCTTTGGGTTATCAATAGCAGCTTTTCGTTAAACCGTGTATTGGATTGGTTCGATCGTATATCTTACTTGGCCGTTTTTTTTTCTCCGTGGTGATTACTGATAATGTTTTCCTTGCGACTTATTTGGTTGATTTTGGCCGGCATTGGTGCGTTGCCTGCGGTCGTGTGGGCTCAAGAAAAGCCGCTTGTTCTCACTCATTACATGCCTTGGTTTAACTCGAAGCAGGTCAGTGGAGATTGGGGTTGGCACTGGAAGTTAAAAAATCGAAACCCCGATAAGGTTATCGATGGAAAACGTGAGATTGCAAGTCATTACTATCCTTTGATGGATCCGTATGATTCCTCGGATCCTGATGCGTTAGATTGTCATGTGTTGCTCATGAAAATTGCTGGTATCGATGGTGTAATTATTGACTGGTACGGTATCGAGGAACATTGGGATTACGGTGTTAATCATCAAAATACGTTGGCGATAATTAAATCGATCAAAAAGGCCGGACTGAAATATGCAATTTGTTATGAAGACCAGACAGTCGGCCATTTAATTAAAGCTGGAAAGGTGAAAGGCGACGATGGGATTACGCATGCAAGTGATGTGATCCGTTATCTTGCCAACAACTGTTTCTCGGATGCAAACTATGTAAGGTTAGACGGCCGTCCCGTCTTGTTGGTCTTTGGCCCGCAATATTTCTCCGGTAGACAACTGAAAGAAATTTGTGAGGATGTAAAGCCATCCCCTTTGCTTTACGCACTTCCTCACTTAGCTGCCAATTCAGGCGCGGATGGGGCATTTGGTTGGCCGCCGGTCACGGGTGGGAAAGAGATTTTGCCAAAACAATGGAATGAATATCTTGATAGGCTTTATCAACCCGAGCTCGACGCTCGGCCGGCAATAGGGACGGTCTTTCCACAGTTTCACGATTACTATCAAGAGGGGGAAGGGCGTCCAAGTTTCGGCTCAATTGCGTCTCAAGGTAAGGAGACCTTCAAAACGACAATTCGACGGGCATGGGATTCTAAATCTGAGATCATTCAGATTGCGACGTGGAATGATTATGGTGAGGGGACAATGATCGAGCCGACGCGCGAATTTGGGTACCAATTTCTGAAGCTGATTCAAAATCAGATTTTCGCCAAGGATTCGGCGAAGCTTGAAATCTCTCGCTCTGCACTCGAACTACCCATTCGGTTGTACAAGCTGCAGAAGGCGGAAACTGGTCAGCAATCACGCGCGGCCAAACTTGCAGACGTTTCTAAGTTATTATTTCAGGGGAATTACAAGTCTGCAAAAGAAGAACTGGATCGACTTGAGTCTTCTAATTGAAAGCCTCATCGAAAATCTATTTGACGCAAAAAACGCCACAGTTGGATTTAACTGTGGCGTTTTCTATTTAAATCTAGAGGGCGGTTAACGTTTCCTCGATTAATCTACAGGAAACCCTCGTTTTCGAAGGAGAGCTTTTGTATCAACATCCCGCCCCCGGAATTTACGGAATCCTTCTGCCGGGTCGATGGTGTCGCCGACAGACATGATGTTGTCATAAAGACTCTTGGCAATAGCGGGATCGTAGTAAGTACCTGCGTCTTCAAAAACCTGAGCCGCATCGGCGGTAAGTGCATCTGACCAAAGGTAGCTGTAGTAGCCAGCTGAATAACCGTCACTTGAAAAGACATGGCCAAATTGGGGAGTTCGGTGGCGCATCACAATTTCGCTGGGCATGCCAAGTTCAGCAAGCGTCTCTCGTTCAAATTTATCTGCATCGATCGGAACGTTGCCGGCGAGATGCAATTTCATATCAATTAAAGCGCTGGCGAGGTACTCCACGGTGCTGAATCCCTGATTAAACGTCGCGGCGTTTTCAATTTTTTCCAGTAACGCTTGCGGCATTGGCTCACCTGTCTCGTAGTGAACTGCAAATTTGGATAATACTTCAGGAGTCGACAGCCAGTGCTCGTTTAGTTGCGAAGGGAATTCGACATAATCTCGTGCGACGGAAGTGCCGGCCTGAGATGGATACTCTGCATTGCTGCATAGTCCATGCAGAGCATGCCCAAATTCGTGAAACAAAGTCACAGCGTCATCCCACGAAATTAGTACAGGTTTTCCAGGTTCCCCTTTGATGAAATTTGAATTGTTGGAAACAATCGGGGTAATTGGAGAATCCATGTTCTCCTGGATACGATACGCATTCATCCAGGCGCCGCTTCGTTTGCCGCGTCGTGCGAAAGGATCAAATACCCAAAGTCCAACATGCTTCCCATTGCGAGTGACTTCCCACACGGTTACATCGTTTTCAAATACAGGGACGTCATTCACTTGCTTGAAATCGAATCCGTAAAGCTGTTTTGCCGCCCACATCATCCCTTCGCGAAGCTTCTCCATCTGAAGGTATGGTTTGACTTCGTTGAAGTCCAGGTCGTAACGGTCTTTGCGGACTTTTTCAGCGTAATAACGATAGTCCCATGGCTCGATGGTAATTCCGGCATTCTCTGCATCCGCAATTTTTTGCATATCGGCAACTTCTTCTTTGACGCGGGCGACAGCTTTAGGCCAGACTTTGAGCATGAGGTCCATCGCTGCTTCCGGCGTACCAGCCATTTGCGGCTCGAGACGCCAGTGGGCATGGGTCTTGTAGCCCAGTAGCAACGCTCTTTCGGCACGGAGTTTTAGAATGGCCGTAATGATGGCGTTGGTGTCATTGTCACCTCCGTTGTCTCCACGGTTGTAATAGTTCCGCCAAACTGTTTCACGCAGAGCACGATCGTCGGCATAGGTCAGAAATGGTTCCATGGATGACCGTGTATTGGTCACGCACCATTTCCCTTGTGGATTGTTAGCATCCCCCAGTTTACTTGCGGCACTTGCCATGGCGGCCACGGTACTTTCTGGGAGGCCGGTAAGCTGATCAGCGTCATCAATCCAGGTGATATAGCCTTCTTCATCAGATAGAACCTTCTGACTGAATTCCGCAAATAATCCAGCAAGCGCTGCGTTCTTTTGCGAAAGAATAGCCTTATCTTTATCATTTAGCTTGGCACCTTGGCGTACGAAACTGTCGTATCGATCTTTGACCAGCCTTTTCTGGGAACTGTTGAGCGAATTCATCTCGTCGCCCTGATAGATGGCTTCGATCCGCGCAAACAATTTCGCATTTTGAATGATCGAGTCGCTAAATTTAGACATCTTGGGAGCGACCGCTTTTTCGATATCTGGAATCGGGCCCGTCGCAAGATTCGAGGTGTGTACGTCAAAAATTGTTTGCAGTCGATTAAGCGTCTTTCCAGATTTCTCAAGTGCTACAATTGTGTTTTCAAACGTAGGAGGATCGGGGTTATTCGCGATTGCTTCGATTTCCTGATTTGACATTTCAATAGCGATATCAAATGCGTTAAGAAATTCGTCGCGGTTGACTTGTCGCCAAGGGGGAACACCTCCATACGGTCCAATCCACGGTTTTAGTAAAATGGAATTCATACTGTTTGAATCCTGAGAATTTGTTGTCTGGCCGAAAATGACAGCGCTGCTGGAGATCAGAATCGCAATGCTCAAACACAATTGAGTGAACGAAAATACTTTCAGTTTCATGATTTGCCTCAAACTCGATTGCGAAAACGGGTTTTAGTTGAAAGAGCGGAATTGGATAGCCTGCTCAATCGGAGCGGCGCTATGAATGCCCTCAAGCGTATGTTCTTACAATATTGTCTACCTAGCCCATTGTTACGGTAGATTCGTTTCCTGAGTTCATCTTTGCCCAAGTGATGTCACTTTCGTACTATCCCCCAAAAAGTGTAATACATTTTTGCGAGAGCTGAAACGGTTGAGGCTGATATTCGGCCGCATGCGAGCAGAAACTTAAGAGTTGGGAAATAGGTCTCGAGATTCCGATGCGCACGAATCGTGGCGTGTGCAGTCAGCGAACCTGTAATCCAACAGCAACAGAGTCCTCATGGAGTCGCGGTGCAAGTGGTTAAATTTAGGATGATCCAAAGCGACGAATATCGCTTTAATCGGTTTTGGTCTTCGGGTAAAAATAAAAAAGGCGTCCTAGAGAGGACGCCTTTTGTTTGCCTTGTTGTTGGTAAAAAGACTACTTCTTATTTTTTTTCTTCTTTTTATTGCCAACTTCCCAGTCGATGACATCCTTAGCTCCGGCTCCGGGCCGTGGGCATGGATAACTTCCATCCGCATTCGGCTGAACAGGGGCTTCATCATTCATCCCGGTTAACGCGTCAACATTACATAGCGAAATATCGGAATTAATCGCGTCATCCCAGTTCAGCTCTTTACCGGAATAAGTGGCGAGGCGACCGAAAATCGAAGTCATGGTACTCTTTGCACCATATTCGGCTTCATTTGGAATTTTTCCGTCGCGCAGATCGGCGAATAGGTCGTGGTGCTCTTGCTGGTGACCACCGCGTTGGCCCTTACCTTCCTTACACTTGAAGATTTCTTTTCCGGTGTTGTCAAAGATTCGGCCGCCGCTGATATCAGCGTAACCCTTCGCACCGTGTGTGTGCTCGGAAACTGAGTTCCAGCATTCACGAATATGGCGACAATGGCTGAGCAAGCGGTGTCCGTTTGCGTAGGTAAACTCAACGGCGTGGTGATCAAAGATCTGGCCGGTGTCTTTACCAGTACGAACTTCACGTCCACCCATCCCCTGTGCAGTTACTGGATAATCGTCCATTAGCCAGTTTGCCACATCCAAATTGTGAATGTGTTGCTCAACAATGTGGTCACCGCAAAGCCAGTTGAAGTAGTACCAGTTTTTCATCTGATATTGCAACTCAGTCTCGCCTTCGGTGCGCGGTCGCGTCCAAACGCCACCCCCGTCCCAGTAGACGCGTGTGTGAATGAGGTCGCCGATGATTCCATTCTGTAGTTCAGAAATGGTTTCGCGGTACGCACGCTCGTGTCGTCGTTGGAGACCAACAGCGATGGCGAGACCTTTTTGCTCGGCAAGTTTACCTGCCCGGAGAACGCGGCGGACACCTGGCGCGTCCACGGCGACTGGTTTTTCCATGAAGACATTTTTACCTGCGTTGATCGCTGCTTCTAAGTGAAGTGGGCGAAAGCCAGGAGGAGTGGCGAGGATCACCAAATCAACGTCCGAAGCGAGTACGTTTTTGTAGGCGTCAAAGCCAACAAATTGTCGTTCCTTAGGAACGCGAACTTTATCTTTGTGATTGTTCTGGCAAGTCTTTAACGACCCGTCGAGGCGGTTTTGGAAAGCGTCGCCCATGGCAACCAACTCAACATTACCACTGGTAGTGTTCATGGCCTGAATGGAAGCACCGGTTCCACGTCCGCCACAACCAACAAGTCCTATACGAATTGTATCGGTACCAAAGGCATGAGCCGATCGAGCGATTGATAATTTGGGTGCAATGATGGACCCCATGGCGGCACTGGCCACGGCGATCTTTGAACCGTTGTTGAGAAACTCCCGACGCGTAGATTCGGAGTTTGACTGCTTTGACGCTGGCTTTTGGGTCGCGTCTGTTGATTTACGTTTGGTCACCTAGTTTCTCCTTGGTGTTTGTGATCATTTATCGGCGTAGATAAAACCGCTCACAGCTGCGAGGGCTAAGACCTTTCATCGGCAATTTTAGCCAATTCCAATTGCGGTTTCAATTAAATCGCGTGAACCGATTTGTCTGGATTGTAGTTTCTTTGAAGTTAGTGAACTTTGTTTGTTTTGTTACAGAATGACTGGAATTACTGAGGAAATAGCATCGAAGGCGGCGGTTCGAGAGTTCATGCGATGATAACGTCCGTCGTCTTAGAGGACGAAAAAGGCAGGATAATTAAGATTTCTCTTCAAAATTGTATTTTCAGTCGGCGCGGATTGGCGTAAATCTAACCACAGACGGCTCCACCTATTGACTGTTGCATGATCAGTTTTGTTTCAGGAATTCGTGGTAACCAAAAAATTCTTATAAGCAAAAACTTCGAAACGATCTTAAAAAGAACAAAATTACATTGCTTCCAAGTAAATTCCAGAAGAAAGACGATGACAGTTTCTCATGACCGTAATTTGTTTGGTTCGTTGAAATACGATAACCTGTCACACGTCCACGTTTAGCTTAACACTTAACGACAGAAACTAAGAAAGCGAATTAATAGTTGTGGATCGATTGAATCTAAAGACACGTCGGCATTTTTTTAAAGACTGTGGAGTCGGGGTAGGGAAAATTGCGCTTGCTTCGTTAATGGCAGGTGGATTGGGCGCGTTGCAAAGTAAGGATTTATTAGGTTCAACAGATTCCATTGGTGGAGTTGCGGAACAGCCAAATTTTCCACCGCGTGCCAAGCGGGTAATCTACCTGTTCATGGCAGGTGCGCCGAGTCAGCTAGATTTGTTTGACTATAAACCACGACTTGCCGAACTTGAGGGCCAGCCAGTTCCGCCTTCGGTCATTGATGGTCAAAGATACGCGTTCATTCAGCCAGATGCGGCGATTTTGGGTCCGCAATTCAAATTTCAGAAACAGGGTGCCTCAGGCGTGGAGGTTTCGGAGTTGTTGCCTTGGTTCTCAAAAATCGTCGATGAGGTTTCAATACTCAAATCATGCACAACGGATCAGTTTAATCATGCGCCTGCACAACTGTTGTTTAACACGGGTAACGGTATTCCAGGTCGCCCAAGTATGGGTTCTTGGCTCAGCTATGGACTCGGGTGTGAGGCGAAAGATTTGCCTTCTTTTGTTGTTCTGCAAAGTGGCGGCGGTTTGAGTGGAGGGGCCTCGTTGTGGAGTTCTGGATTCCTACCTGGGTCTCACCAAGGTGTCCCGTTTCGAAGTTCCGGGGATCCAATTCTCAACGTGACTAATCCAGTGGGGTTCGATAACCGCGCTCAACGTGAATCAATTGATCTAATTAAGACGCTGAATCGCGAGCAACTCAATTTGGTAAATGACCCGGAAATAGAAACGAGAATAAACGCCTACGAGATGGCTTATCGAATGCAGGCGCGTGCGCCGGAATTAATGGATACGAGTCAAGAAACGGAAGCAACGCTAAATCTCTATGGTGCTAAACCGGGAGCGAGATCTTTTGCAAATAATTGTCTACTGGCAAGGAGACTTGCGGAACGTGGCGTCCGTTTTATTCAGGTTTATCATAATGGTTGGGATCATCACAGTAATGTGAAGGGCGGTCTAAGTAAACAATGTCGGGCGACAGATCAGGCATCGGCGGCGCTTATTATGGATTTGAAGCAGCGTGGTATGCTTGATGATACGCTGGTGATATGGGGGGGCGAGTTTGGTCGTACCCCCATGGTGGAGGCGAGTGCTGCCTTGAATCGATCGGGGGGGCGTGACCATCATCCGCAGGCATTTACGATGTGGTTTGCCGGCGGCGGGATGAAGCGTGGGTTCAGCATGGGCAAAACCGACGAACTGGGTTTCAATATCGTTGAGGGTAAATCGCATGTGCATGACATCCAAGCAACGATTCTGCGATGCCTAGGTGTCGATCATGAGAAGCTATCGGTCAAGGTGAACGGATTAGATATGCGATTGACCGGCGTTGAAAAGCATCATGCGATTACCGAAATACTCGCCTAAAGTGTTGGGTTGAAGCGGTGGTTGTTGGGTCCCCTTGTTTAATTTTGTGTTCCTCAGTTGGTAAATGGTTGAATATGAATTGCTTCTTTAAACCGCATGTTTCCATCAAACTTTTTTTTACAATCGTGCTGTTGATGGTGAGCGGTTCGGGAATGGCCACTTGTTCAGGGTCTTATGCAGATGAGACGTTTCAGGACAATGCCAGCGAGAACAAAGCAGGTGAATCTAACTGGATACCACTGTTTAACGGAGAGGACTTAGAGGGTTGGACAGTGAAAATTGCTGGACATCCGGTCGGGGAGAACTTTGCGAATACCTTTCGTGTGGAAGATGGCATCCTGAAGTGTGAGTACGACGACTACGGTCCGTTTAATAAACAATTCGGACATTTGTATTCAAACTTGGCCTATTCGCATTACAAGTTGCGGTTGCAGTATCGATTCGTGGGTCGGATGCTTCCTGATGCACCTAATTATGTCGATCTTAATAGTGGAGTGATGCTTCATTCCCAATCGCCACAGAGTATGCGTCTCGACCAGGGGTTCCCGGCAAGTTTGGAGATGCAGTTTTTAGCCAGCCTTGGCAAGGGGAAGCGTCAGACTGGAAACGTATGTACGCCTGGCACGCACTTAAATTACGAGGGTCAACTTACCAAGCAGCACATTGTTAAATCGTCGGGGCCGACCTTGCCTGCTGATCAATGGGTAGCCGTTGAGATGGAGGTTCATGGACATGATTTGATTATTTATCGAGTTGAAGGAAGGGAAGTGCTGCGGTACCGCTTTCCGGTACTCGACGAAGAGAGTGAAGAAGCGCAGGATATTTTAGCCCTCGGGGCAGACCGCAAGCTTTCGTTTGGCCACATTGCACTTCAAGCCGAAGCCCAGCGGGTATGGTTTCGCAATATCGAGTTGCTGCCGCTGGCAGAGTAGGCTTGGCGTGGCTGGTTATGATAGAGAGACTGCGCCTGCCGTTTGTTCCGGAACCCTTGGCATCGGCTAATCGGCTGTAATTTCCATGGATAATTCGCGGCCTAGGCCAATGATCTCCTGGGCGAGTTCCAGCGATCGTGAAACAATGATTGGTCTTGAATCGAAAGGGTTGGAAGGTGTACCGTCTGGATTCAGAAACACTCCGCCCGCTTCTTCCATAATGATTTGAGGTGCTGCGATATCCCATGCGGCTTGTTTCGTGCAGGCAGGATTGTTGTCGTGAATCGCGGCCGCAAGTAGGGAATCACCTACCGCAATCCGCATGGCGACCCCGGAATGCGGGACCGTCGACGTGACCATTCGTGCCCCGTTCTTGGAGCGAAGGCGCTCTTTGAGATTACGGAAATAATCGGTTTCCAAATTCGCGTCTCCATATTGGTTCATCTCCACCCAAACTTCGGAAAGCGAATCACCAGTATCGCAACGCAAACGCTCTCCATTGTGCCAAGCCCCGCAATTTTTTTCAGCATAAAACCACTGATCAGTAAGTGGGAAATAGACCACGCCGAGCCGGGTTGAACCTTTCTCGCGAAGGGCAATTAAAGCGGCGGGAAAATGAGGTCCGGCAGACATCAAATAGGCACTTGATCCGTCAAGTGGATCAACAATCCACATATCGTTGGTCGTTGATTGGTCGGCATTAAGCTCTTCGGACAATATTGGCAAATCTGACGCCGCCCGCAGGATGTCGCAGGCGACTCGATCGGCCTCGCGATCAACTTCAGAGACTAAATCTCCAACGCCTTTTTGCTCGACGACATTAAGTTTCTCAGATCCGTCGCGGATGATTTCGCCTGCGGCCTGAGCGGCGAGAACAGCCGTGTAAAGTCGTTCGCTGATGGTCCGTGAGTGTTCGAGTGGGCAGAAATTAGACACTGAATTTCAATTCCGTTGAAATGGTGGGATAAGTCTTGAATACGGCACACCGGTCAGTTGAAAGGTGCCAAGCTGTCGTGCTGCCCCTTCGGTCGAATTCTAATATGTGGACGTTAATTATTCGAGAGGGTCGGAATAGTTTCTTGGCACCTTCTTGCTTCAAAAGGCCGTTGGGAGTTTTGAATTATTTGGCTACGTCGGCGAGGGAAGAGACCAATTGGTCATCAATTAACGAAAAAAGGCCAAGTGAATGATCACTTAGCCTTTTGAATGGGATCGATTATTCTTTCAATCTTCTACTTGCGTCGTTCTTTCAACCGAACAGCCTTACCGACGCGATCACGAAGGTAGTAAAGTTTTGCACGCTTTACGAAAGAAGATCGTTTAACTTCAATTTTCTCAACTTTAGGCGAGTGAATTGGGAATTTTCTTTCCACTCCCTGACCGGCGACGATCCGTCGCACGGTAAACATTTCCCGAGCGCCGCTTCCGCTGCGAGCGATTACCGTTCCGCTGAAAACCTGAGTCCGCGACTTTTGGCCTTCCAGAATTTTACAATGAACGTCGACCGTATCGCCAATCTCAAATTCTGGGGTTTCCGCTTTGAGACTGTCCTTTTCGACAAGTTCCATAATTTTGTGAGTCATGTTATTACCCTCAGTTAATTCGCGTCCCAGCGGGACGCGTCGCTGTGATGTACCGTTTTATTCTATCTAAAAATTTAACTTTTGGATCTACGAATCCAAAAGGTCACTTCGTTTTTTCTTCGTGTTTTCTAAACTTTGTTCATTTCTCCAACGCTCAACTTCACCATGATTCCCGCCTAGTAAGACGTCGGGAACACAATGTCCCTCGAAGTCTCGAGGCCGGGTGTATTGGGGATACTCGAGCATGCGATTCCCCCGTGAAAACGAGTCATCCCAACTGCTTCGTTCATCTCCCAGAACTCCCGGAACCATGCGGACGAGACTGTCTACCAGAACCATCGAAGCGACCTCGCCGCCGTTGAGGATATAATCCCCGATCGATATTTCCAGCGGTTGAAGAATGTCGATCACACGTTGATCAAAACCTTCGTATCTTCCGCAAAGCAAAATCATTCGTTGGTTGAGTGCCAACTCCTCGACCAATGGCTGGTTTAGCCGTTGGCCCTGAGGCGTTGTGACGATTACGGTTCCCGGTTGGTCACCCATCGCCTGAACATCGCGAACACAGTTGACGACGGGCTCGACCATTAGGATCATTCCCGGACCTCCACCGTAGGGCGTATCATCAATCTTGTGGTGACGACCTTTTGCCCAGTCTCGCATGTTATGAACGTGAACCTCAACCAGTCCGCGTTCAATCGATTTATTCAAAATACTCTGGCCTGTGTAGCCGGGAAACATCTCCGGAAACAGGGTGAGTATGTCAAAACGCATGAGTATTTACTCAGCCTTTTCTTCGGCTGCACCTTCGGTAGGTTCGGCCGCGGTTTCTGTCGTTGTTTCAGCGGATGCTTCTTCGGGAGCGGCTGCTTCGGCTGCGCCCTCAGCAGGTGCTTCGGCTGCTTCCTCGGCAGGTGCTTCGG
>WTFU01000190.1:44030-60773 GCA_011523945.1 Mariniblastus sp.
GCAGGTGCTTCGGCTGCTTCCTCGGCAGGTGCTTCGGTTGGTTCCGGTTCGGGTTTAGGAAGTTCAACTTTGGCGGCTGCTGCACGTGCCGACTCAATCGCCGTTGCGCGGCGACCGGACAATTTAGAAATTGCCTCAGCCTGTGCTTCGAGGTGACTGCCGTCAGCGCCGTATTTCTTGATCAGGGTCGCAACCTTGGGAGTTGGTTGGGCACCAACGCTTAACCAATAATTGATTCGCTCTCCGTTGAGGATAGCTCGAGCGTCGGTATCTGGAACCATGGGATCGTAAGTTCCCAGCTGTTCAATGACACGACCATCGCGTGGTGCTCGTTGATCCATTGCACAAACGCGGAAGAACGGTCGGTGTGTCCGTCCCATCTTTTTCAATCGAATTTTTACTGCCACTTTTTCCTCTTTACTAAATCAAGTGATTAAACGTTAGTCCTGACCCCAAGCGGTCGCCAATCGACCGAACGGTTTCAAAGGTGAGTACCGTCCGCTGTTTAGCAGTGCCTAAGGCCTCTTCGCTGGGAAGATGAACCGTTCAGGTTTTGCTGGCCAGTCACGCTGACTAGCCGGTCTTAAAATCTTTGAATTCGCAAATAGATTGCGAGTTCGGGTATCTCCGGAACCGCGAGTACCGCGTTGCCAAACGCCAAATCTACTCGCTGAACGCTAGGTTTGAACATGCCAAAATTAAAAACTAGGACTTTTTGTTCCTTTTTTCACGTCTCATCTGACGAAGGCGTTTTTCCCGCTCTTTGGCTTGTTTCTTCTTTTCTTTCGGCGATAGCCGTTTTCCGGTGCTTTTTTTGGTTTTTGGCATACCCCGCGACGGATCCATCATCTGCGACTGAAGGTCTTGCATCTGTTGCATTCGGTCGCCTGCGTTCATACCGGCCATTCCGGTAAGCATCGGCTTCATGGTGTCGTATTGTTTGATTAATTCGCTGACTTGCTTGGCTTGGACGCCCGCACCGGCCGCAATACGCTGACGGCGATTTGGATCGATAATTTTTGGGTTTTTCCGTTCGCGAGGCGTCATACTATCGATAATTCCGACCATCTGCCGGATCTGCTTCGACGTATCGCCTTGACTCATCATGTCGTTGATTTCACGCATGTTGGGCATTCCGGGAAGGAGTCCCATCATCTTTTGCATCAGGCCCGGTTTGGCCATTTTCTGCATGTGGTTTCGGAAGTCATCGAGTGTGAATTGCCCTTTCTCCAGGGCCTCCTGCATTCGTTTTTGCTCTTCTTCGTCTACCAAATTTTGAGCTTGTTGGGCCAGAGCAACCATGTCGCCCATTCCGAGGATTCGGCTGGCCATTCCTTCGGGACGGAAAATCTCAAGATCATCGAGGTGTTCACCGGTACCGAGGAAACGAATCGGAACGCCTGTCACGTGTTTCACCGAAAGCAAAGCACCACCACGTGCGTCGCCATCGAGTTTGGTCATCACAACGCCGTTCAGCTCTAATGCTTCGTGGAAGGCGCCGGCACTTTTAACCGCATCCTGCCCGGTC
The DNA here is from genome assembly GCA_011523945.1 of Mariniblastus sp. Classification (GTDB taxonomy): domain Bacteria; phylum Planctomycetota; class Planctomycetia; order Pirellulales; family Pirellulaceae; genus Mariniblastus. The sequence continues at coordinate 45,559 of WTFU01000190.1, forward strand.
ATTCCGTCTACGACGAGGAAGACATGATGAGGTTGAACCTTTCGATCGATCGTCTTGAGCTGTTCCATCAGGACTTCGTCGATTGCGAGGCGTCCCGCGGTATCGAGAATAACCACTTGGTTTTTGTTGGCCTTCGCCTGAGCAACCGCTTCCTGGCAGACCTTGACCGGGTCACTTTCTTCTTTATTGCTGTAGACTGGAACGCCTAAGCTGTCGCCGAGCACGTGAAGCTGGTCAATCGCCGCTGGACGCTGGAGATCTGCCGCGCACAGCAGCGGTGTTATCTTGGCGTCTCGTTGCAATAGTTTGGCGAGCTTACCGCACGTGGTTGTCTTTCCAGAACCCTGAAGACCGCACATCATGATGATGTTGACTTCTTGATCGAGACGAAGATCGTCATCGACCGGGCCAAGCAAGTCAGTCAGTTCATCGTAAACGACTTTGACCAACTGCTCGGAGGGATCAAGTGCCAGCAGTACCTTTTCACCAAGGGCTTTCTCGGTGACGCTCCCCATGAATGAGCGGGTCACATCGATGCTGACGTCCGCTTCGAGCAGGGAAGTCTCGACCAGCTTAAGACCTTCGCGCATGTTGGATTCGGTCAGCTTGCCTTTACCGCGAAGCGACTTGAATGCACCTTTGAGGCCGTCTTGAAGTGAGTCGAACATAAATTGCAGGGCTATAAAGAAAAATCCGGCATGAGGTTAACCACTGCCGGAACAGAATATCAATTTGAGCTGGCGTTCTTGCGACGTCTAGCAGGCGAAATATTAAACGATACCACTCGAAATCGTAAGGGCTTTTGAACAGTTTTACTCGGTTTTTCCCGACATCTTTTCACGTTAGTCCTATTCTCGGCATTTCCCGTCGCCGCAAGCATAAAACACCCCAAAATTGGCTCAGAATGTCCGGTTTCCACCGTTATTTGGTCGCTGACATGGCAAATCCTTAACAACACGGCAGTATCGGCATTTCCAGAAATGCTAAATACTGCGGTTCGGAGGAGTTGGCAAAGCAAAACGAATCAAAAATTAGGCCTTTGGGAGCGGAAGACCAAAATTTAAGCCCAGCAAATACCACAGAGCGCTTTGAAAATTTGATGCTCCAACTGCCAATCGCTGCAAATCAATCGCGAGAGGGGCGTCGATGGCATCGCGTCGGCGAAATTTGAGCTGGAAAATCCAAAAAAACGGCGTTTTCCTCATAAATATTGGTCTTGGTGGATTTTGAACCGATGGATTAGAACTTTCGAATCGGGATTCAAATCTTTCAATGGAGAATTGTGATGAGAAGGGAAGCAAGGTGTGGAATTGGATTCACTTTAGCGCTTCTTGGCGCACTGGTGAGTGTCTTTGTCGTGGGAAATGTAGCGTGCGTGGCACAGCTTCAACCGAGCCAATATGATCAGGCCCCAGCCAAGCCCAAGACCGTAGAACCGTCCCCGTTATCGCAGTTTTCATTTTCGGGGCCACTGGTCGAACAAATGAGCCAAATGCAAACACTGTCCAATTCGGGAGGTGTTTTAACCGGCACCCCTTCAGCCCATGCCACTTCTCATCCCAATTCGCTGTTTCTGGTTACGCGAGAAGTCAATCTTAAGCGGACGCTACAAAAGTATGCAAAGTTTAAAGGCTGTAGTCTCGACGAAGCGTTTGCAACGACGGTCGCAACTCTCAAGATGTCGCCGATTCTTGATCCTTCGGCGAAGCGGGTCGTGGGAGCAGAGGCAGCCTATTCGATTGTCGGCGACGATGTTTATCGAATCACGGCAAGCCAGCTATTCTTCGATGCGCTTCCAATGAACCTGATGTTTATCGAAAATGGGAAACGCCGTCTGACGATCGAAACTCATTTTCTTAAATTACCGGTTAACAAGTCGGAAGAGTACAAGCCATTCCTGATTCCAGGCTCATTCCTGGCGTTTAGTAATCGAATACCACAGGCGACGGCGTTTGCTACTTCGGCTACGTATCGTGATGAGATGGAAGCGCGTCAACAAGCGGGTGTGCCAGCGGGAACGTTTGTGATGTCAACGGAAACGAAGACGAAGGTATACCCAACGTTTATGGGGCGATTAAATGACCAAGGCGTTGAGCGCCTGCTCGAAGATTTTTCGACGAAAACGGATTGTGAAATAGTCAAAGGCCCCAGCGTTGTTGTGATGCCCGGGGTGGCGTCAGCGATTTCAGTAGCTGAGTCACGTCCGTTTGTCGTAGGTGTCAATCGCGTCGAAGGGAAATTCTCAGTAGCTCATCAACCGATTGTTCAAATTGTTGAGCAAGGTAATCTTTTCAAGTTTCGGTTAAGTGGTGACGAAGGAAAAATCCGATTGAATGCTGATCTTGCCTTGTCGGATATTGCTTCGGTTGAGACGTTTGGCTATTCGGATTCAAAGCAGGAAGGGCCTCTGGCGGGGTCGGAAGAAGCGTCTTCAGCGGTCACGGTACAGGTGCCCGAACAGAAATTGAAACAGGTCCATTTCTCGACACTCGTGGACGATGGACAGACGGTATTTATTGATCCGGTCTTCACCCGCAAAGAAAAGTCCAAGCCAGTTCCCAAAGGCGAAGGTTTAGAGCCCCTCAAGCCATTAGAGACCGAGTATCGGATGATGATGATGATTAAACCAAAGTGGACAAAGCCTGAGTAATTTCGAATTGCTCTGAGGGTGAGTCAAACCAACTCAGCTTCCATGCTTCTTTTCGTTGAACGGAATTGAGGCAGGAGGCTTTTTTTTTTGCCTTGTGATTGTATGCTTGAGATGCTCCAGCCTAGCCGAGGAATTTTCAGATCCGTAAATGGCAGTGAAAAATGTTAGAACGCGAATTCGATACAATTATTTTTGATTGCGATGGCACCCTGGTTGATAGCGAACCAATTACGGTAAAGGTGTTAATCGACTTTGTTAAAGAATTCGGTTTAGAGTTGAGCTATGAAGACGCGTTACCCCTTTTCGTCGGTCGGGATATGCCGGCGATCATGGCAGTGCTTGAGTCGTGGATGAATTCTAAATTGCCAGTTACGTTTTCTGAGGAGTTTCGTGCGAGGCAGGCGTCAGCGTTACGTGAAGAATTAACCGCAATAAGTGGTGCTCATGAATTACTGCGCTCCCTTGAACGCCAGTTCTGTGTGGCCTCCAACGCTCCGCAAGCCAAAATTGAGATTAACCTGACAACAACCGGTTTAAGCCAGTTTTTCACCTCGGAAACGACGTTCAGTGCTTATGATATTAATGTCTGGAAACCTGAGCCAGATCTTTTTTTATACGCGGCGGACAAGCTTAAGGTTGACGCTTCGCGTTGCGTCGTGATTGAAGATAGCCAAGCTGGGATTGACGCAGGTCTTGCGGCTGGAATGCAAGTGATTGGCTATTCTCACACACCGGAAGAGGCAGCGTCAAAGGAAATTCCCTTTGTGCATTGTCTGACTGAGTTAATCGAAGTTTTGAACTGAATTTTTGTATTAATTACCTGCAAGTCTGGATTGTGTTGCGGCGGTGTTTGGCCTGCGGATACGATCGGATTGAGACTGAACGTCATTGTTTCCTCTAGGACGAAATAATTATGCTTAATCGCCGAGCATTGTTGGCATCGATTGCGAGTACCGGAATCGGAACCGCGCTTTTTCAGCGGTCGGTTGCCGGTGCAATGGTTTCCTCGAATGAAATAAGTATCGAATCAATTCGGCAGGCGGAGTGGATCACGGGTGTCGAGTTAACCGACGATGAGCGAAATGAGATTTTAAATAGTGTTTCGCGGACCGGTGAGGCGATGGAACAACTGAGGCAGGTCAAATTGACTTACAACACGCCGATGGCGATTCAATTCGCGCCGACGGTTTCCACGATCGAGCTGGCTGAACTGGATCGAACGAGCCAAACTCGACAATCGGTTGTGATTGAATTGCCAAAATCGGAGGAGCAGATTGCGTTTCTTCCCGTTCATCAATTGGCATGGCTGATTAGGACTCAGAAGATTTCCAGTCTGGAACTAACGAAGATTTATCTTCGTCGTCTAAAAAAATATGGCGACATGCTGCGAAGCGTAGTCACGCTCACTGAGGAGGTGGCTTTACAGCAAGCCGCCAGAGCGGATTCTGAGATTTCCAAAGGCTGGTATCGAGGGCCATTGCATGGGATTCCCTGGGGAGCGAAAGACTTAATTGCGGTGGAAGGTTATCCAACGACCTGGGGCTTGCCTCAATTTAAAGACCGCGAATTGGAAGGGACAGCGACCGTGGCAACGCGGCTGGAGGAAGCGGGGGCTGTGTTAGTGGCGAAATTGTCACTCGGTGCGATTGCGATGGGAGATAAATGGTTTGGGGGAATGACCCGGTCTCCGTGGAACCCCAGGATTGGTTCAAGTGGTTCTTCTGCCGGGTCGGCTAGTGCGGTCGTGGCTGGTTTAGTCGGGTTTGCTTTGGGTTCTGAAACGCTTGGCAGCATTATTTCTCCCTCGGTTCGCTGTGGCGCATCGGCGTTGCGACCGACCTTTGGACGCGTTAGCAGGGATCGTTGCATGCCACTGTGTTGGTCACTTGATAAAATTGGGCCAATCGCCCGATCGATGGAAGATTGCGCTTTTATTTTTAATGCAATTCATGGCCGTGACGACAGGGACAATACAGCCGGAAGTTATGCCTTTCAATGGCCTTCAAAACAGTCGCTTAAAAAAATAAAAATTGGATATGCAAAGCGCCGGAACACGCCTGATAGTGATCGCAAGGATCTACAAATTTTAAAGTCGATGGGTTGCGAATTAGTCGAATTGAGTTTGCCTCGTTCGCTTCCATTTTCGGCCATGTTCTCGATAATTGACGTGGAAGCCTCAACCGTTTTTGACGCCATGATCCGCGAGAATGACATGGAAGGGTTTAATCGTTGGGAGCAGAACTTTCGGGCAGCACAATATGTTTCGGCTGTAGATTATGTGCGGGTTCAACGCGCCAGATCACTTTTGATTTCGGAATTTAATCAGGCGATTTCAGGTGTTGATTTTATCATCAACCTAAATGATCTAGTCCAAACAAATTTCACCGGGCATCCATCGGTTGTCATGCCCATCGGTTATCGTGAGCGAAATTCGGTACGTACGCCCACGCCAGTTGTTCTCAGCGGCCACCTAAACGACGATGAACGGTTGCTGGCGTTTGCGGATGCTTTTCAAGCGAAAGTTACAGCGCATCAAGAGCATCCAGAATTGGACAAATGGTTGGACCTATACAACTCAGAAGAGCTCGATATTTCTGAGGGTGCTAAGGACAATTGAGACGAACGGCTGCGTCTCAATTAGGTCGGTTTTGAGATAGTTACATGAACCGGATTATTAGCTTGGTGGTTACGCAGAGTTTTCCGTTTTAGATTTGAAAAGTGTTCGGTTCAGCAACCCGGCAAATATACTTCCAAGAATCGTTGCACCAACATAAATCCCAAGCTGATCGAACTGACCGCTTACTAATGCCGGGCCAAGGGTTCTCGCCGGATTCATCGAGGCACCGGTGAACGGGCCGATGGCGGATGCGTGGATGGCAACCGTTCCCCCAATTGCCAGTGCGGGGATCAGGATTCCGCTGAGTTTTGTCACCCGAAGAATGACGAACATCAAGATAGCCGTAATGCAAAATTCAATTGCAAAAATTTGCCATATCTCTAAACGTGACACGGTTCCGCCGTACGTTGGGTGATCGCGAACGAACAAAGCCAGCGTAAAACTTGCAGCGATCGCTCCTAGGCACTGGCCCAGAATGTAAGGAAAAACATGGGAAAAGGAAATTTGTTTTTCGAACCAAAGTCCAAGGGTTACCGCGGGATTGATGTGGGCTCCTGAATAATTTCCAATCGCAAGGATGACCAGCGCGACGGTAACTCCGAAAGCTAGGCCGATTCCTACGTCAGTTAACCAGCTTAGCTCTATCCCTTCCAACAAAAGGATTGCGCCGGTTCCAGCGAAAACGAGAAGAAATGTACCGATTCCTTCGGCAAGTGCGCGTTTAAGTACCATTTAACTGATCGAGATTCCAGAGTAATCGGATTCAGGGGAAGGGAATTGCGGATTCAGTCCCTCCATCGTGGCGCGGAGTACCTCACTGACGATTAGATTTCTAGCCCATTTTTTGTCGGAGGGAATGATGTGCCAGGGTGCGTGGACGGTATTGCATTTTTCTAAGGCGGCTTGGTACGCGAGTTGGTAATCGCCCCAAAGCTTTCGCTCTTCAAGATCGCCTAAATTAAATTTCCAATGTTTAGCGGGATCATCTACGCGAGCTTGAAGCCGTTCCCGTTGGGTTTCTTTGCTGATATGTAAAAAGCATTTCACCACCGTGGTTCCACTGTCATGAAGAAGTTTTTCAAACGCGTTGATGGTGTCGTAGCGCTTGCTCCAAACGGATTCGGGCACAAGATTATGAACCCTCACGACCAGGATGTCTTCGTAATGAGAGCGATTGAAGATCCCAATATTCCCGCGCCGAGGTACGCGCTGGTGAATTCTCCATAAGAAATCATGATCGAGTTCTTCCTCGCTTGGTTTCTTAAAGGAACTGACCTGGCAGCTGGTGGGATTCATGCCACGCATAACTGCGCGAATTGTGCCATCTTTACCCGCCGTATCCATTCCCTGGAGCACCAATAATATCGAACGCCGGTTTTCGGCGTAGAGACGCTTTGCGAGGTCGGTCATAACCTCAGCATTTTCCTCAATTCTTCGATAGGCAGACTTTTTAGTAAATTCTCCATCTGGAATTTTGGTAGGAATCTTCGAGAGGTCACATCGAGAATTCAGTTCAAGTTGGCAGTCCGAAAATGAGTGCATCAGTAAGACTCAATTTGTTTTGGAAACTTGGGATTGGAAAAGCAGCGAACTGCAGAGTCTGGGATAATACTTAATTTCGATTATTACTTCAATTAATGAAAAAATTAATGAGCGAAGTCGGTTGAATTAGATGTTTCCTGCGTTATTGAGAATGTTCAGATAAGCCTGCATCGCAAAAATAAGGATTGCGAGAACCAGTGCTCCAACGAGCATCATGGTCATCACGAAACCGATCACACTAATTGCCTTAAGATTGATTTCAGCTTTAGCTTGCAATTCTGTGGAAGCGCGATTCATTGACTCTGCCAACTCTCCCGAAATTTCACCGTTCTTGATAAAAGTGATCAGTTCTTCCGGAAACGAATCGGTAGCATTAAACGTTTGGTAGAACTGGTGACCTTGTTGAAGATTATGGCAAACGACAGGTTCGAGGGAGGTGTAATAAAAATTTTCGGTTGAGCGGAGTGCGAGTTGGGCTGTCTCGATCGCGTTCATTCCCGCGTTTTCGGCGACTGATAATGTCCATGCAAATCGAGAGAGCGCAAGGCACTGAATTGTCTTTCCGATAAGTGGAATCCGCATCGCAATCCGCAGGGGTATGGTTCCAAACCAACCGCGAACCGAGCCTACGCAAACTAAAGCTGCGACGGAAAAGAATAAAAAGACCAGGACGAAATATGCGGCGACGTTTTTTAGAGTGCTTCCCATCCCGAACCAGTCGATCACCTCCATGCCCATCGCGCTATAGAGGCCGTCGCACAGGTAGATAAATAAACCGACAATGAGTATCGCAAAGGTAAGTTCAAACAGGGGCCATGCGATGGAAGCAAGGAATTTGTTTCGGAATGCCACGAGCGCCGAGTAATGTTGGCTTAATCTTGCGAACGACTCTTCCAGTCTCCCGCCGCGCTCGCCTGCTTTTACGACGGAGACCGCTAGACTAGGGAAATAGCCGTCAAGATTGTCCATGGCCTCTGCAAGCGACTTGCCCTCTCCTAGTTGTCGTTTGATTGTCTGGGCATTGGACCGGTATTTCGAATTACCGGTTTTTTCTTCAAGGGCGTAAGCTGCTCGGAGATCGATGCCCGCCGTATACGTCGTTGCGAGACGGTGGAAAAGTTTAGCCATCTGTGACATCGAAATTTTTGCCATAGCGTTTCCAACGGTCGAGGAGGATTCGAAAATTAGATTGAGAAAATAAATGATTGGATCCGAGTTGGTTTTTTAAATCGGGTCGTTTTCGTCGATCGCCCCACTTTTCCCTATATTTTTCAATGAATTATGTAACGTCCGTGGTTTTCCGGTTCCTGATGCGACGATAATACGAAAGTTGAGTCAGGATTTCAAATTGTGCCGGTTGGTCACAACCCGCCATAAACTGAGACGATTGATGGGTTAACGGATCGAAATGAATTGGACTCTGCCGAGTTTATTCGTAAAATTAACCAGACAGATCGCCACTTCGCGAACAAATATGAAGTCAACAATTATGAAGCTCAAAAATCAACCGGCTCGGTTAATTGTTCTGCTGGTCCTCATGTCTGCGTGGACTTCGGGTACGCTGTTCTCGCAAGAGCAGGATTTTGATCGTGGGTCTTTGAAGATTCGCGACACGATTGTCCTTCGATCCAAAGCAAAACTCTACGGAACCGTTGTGTCGGAAGGTGTTGAAGACGGAAGGAAAATTGTCGTTTTTAAGCCCGCAGATGGGGGAGTCATCAAGATTGATGTTGCCAAGATGGTTTATCAAGGCAAAATCCGCAGGGTTGATGAAATTGATCGCAACTACAATGAATACATCGAGACTATCAAAGACGACCCCGCTTCGCACTGGGAATTGTATGAGTGGTGTGGGGATCAACCACAAGGACGGATTCGGTTTCAGGAGCAGCGTCAATTCCATCTTGAGCGTATCGTCGAACTAGACCCGGATGATACGGCCGCCAAACGAAAACTCGGTTTTGATTTCATTAAGGAGCAAAATCGATGGGTCCCTGAAAAGCTTTACCAAAAGACACTTGGATATGAAAAACGAGGAACGGGATGGTCACCCGTTCTTCAACGTGAAATCGATAAAGGATACGAAGAGGTTGAGGCCATCAAGGGGCAGCGAAAAACGGACTTTCGTATATGGAAGAAAGAACTCGCGAAGGGCCGTTTGAATCCTACGATTCTGCGTGAAGAATTGTATAAGATTTGTGATCCGCTCGGCGTGGTCATTGTTTTTGAAGCTGCCCGAGAAGAGCCAAATCCCGGGATTCGGGCCGAATATGTCAAGGCAATTGGGCGAGTGCCAACCCGCGTTGCACTCAACGCGCTTTGTGTGTTTGCCGTCGAGGAAGAAGTTGTAGGAACACGCGAATCTGCGTTGGCTTTGCTCGGTCAAGAGCATTACGACGCCGGTGCTGCGGTAGGGGTTCTCGCGACGTACCTTTCGTCTAAATCAAATGCCTATGTCAATCGTGCTGCTTTCGGTATCGGAGAACTTGGTAACGAATCGGCGACTTTGGCTTTGGCAGCAGCCCTGGTGACGTCGCATATGGTAAAACCAGGTGGACAGGCTGGTCGGATTAACGCTGGAGTAGGAAGCGATGGAAGTGTAAACGGGCTTAACATGGGTGGTGATCAAAAGCCTGTGATGAAATCATTTAATAATAAAGACGTCGTCGACGCACTAAAGAAAGTCTCTGATCAAGATTTTGGCTTCAATGCAGAGCAGTGGAAAAACTGGTACATCAAGACACATACTCACCACGATATCCAGGTTCGCCGTTAGAATGTCGGTCTGAGTCTACGACTTAAGGTTTCTTAAAGTCGTTAGATTCATGACGTCCATGTCGACTCCATCGCGTTCTCCCTTTTCCGTCTCCAGGTACATCGGGATTGTTTCGAAGCGTGGATCGTTGATTAAATTAGCAAAAGGTTCGATTCCCATTTCACCTTCCCCGATATGTTCGTGGCGGTCCTTTTTTGAACCGAACTCTTTTTTACTATCGTTGAGGTGGAATGCTCTGATTTTTGCTAATCCAAAAGTCTTATCCATTGCTTCGATGGTCGCAGCGTAGTCCTCCGGAGACCCTAACGGGTGACCTGCCGCAAAAGTGTGGCAGGTGTCAATACAAACCCCCAGTCGCTCCGATTCGGACGCCGAGTCGATAATGTAGGCCAAATGTTCAAATTTCCAACCGAGGTTGCTACCTTGGCCTGCCGTGTTCTCCAGTAACGGGCTGCTGGTGAGTCCATCGGTCTGCTGAAGGATTGTATTAAGCGAGTCAACAATGGCATCAAGGCCCTCCTGCTCACTGCTGGTGGTAAAGGAACCGGGATGAAACACGACGTGCGGGATTCCCAGTTGCTGGGCACGCTCCAGTTCGACAACCATTGCTTCGATGCTTTTAGTTCTGAGGTCTTCTTTCGGGCTTGCTAAATTGATCAAATAAGAGGCGTGCGAGAGCGAAGCAGTGATTGAGTGTTCCTGCATCGCGTCCCTAAACCGCTTGGCATCCTCGTCGGTGATCGGCTTTGCTCGCCATTGATTGTTATTTTTAGTAAACACCTGGACACAATCACAGCCGGCTTTGTTTGCGGCATTGACGGCCTTGTAATAACCGCCCGCAATCGACATATGCGCTCCAAGGATCATCTTGTTCTCTTTCGTTAAATAGTCGCAGGTACAGCAGTTTATCTTGTCATAGGCCGCGGATCGGAGCAATGGCCACATCTCTGTTTCGGTGCGAGTAGATTTGAATTGTCCTTGGCCGAGCGACTCAGTACTAGAACGGGCCTAGCGAAAGTAGTGTGGTTCCCAGAGGGATAGAGCTTGGGATAATTGCTCAATCGCGTTAGGTTATCGGATAAAGTAGTATCAAAAAGTTAGGGTATATGATGGAAGCCGAACTAAGTGGAAAAGAAAAACTGGCGGTGGTCGCGTTGTGGATCGCTTCGTTAGTGTTCGTGGGGCTCGGTATCGCTCTGATGATTTGGCCAACCGAGATCTTGGCTGGAGTCGAAGTGAAATTTGAATCCCCGACCGCTTTTGCGGATATCCGTGCTGATTATGGTGGTTGTATTTTTGGTTTAGGTGTTTTTCTGGTTTGGTGTGCCCGGCAACGGACCCTGGTTAGGCCTGGTCTAATTTGTGTGGGGCTCGTTTTTTCCGGCTATTCACTTGCTCGATTGTTGTCGTTGGCGATCGATGGTCAGCCTAAGCGAATCATCTACATCCTGTTAGCGGTTGAATTAGCCGGAGCCCTTATTTCCTTTTTGGTTGCTCAATGGGCACCTAACCGAAATCATAGCTGAATGAGTTCTGGTGAGATCTGACCACAGAGCACGGCTGGTCGCAATCTTTCGATGTTTCCTTGAAACAGATTGCCAGGATTGTGTGAGAGTCGGAGCAGTGGGCCGAGGTAGAGTGATTTTTCACGATGTGAAACCTGCGGATGGCAACTGGAAAATTTATCCGGATTTATTAGACTCAAAGGATTCCTCTTTTTATTTTTTTGATACTTGATTTGTATATTCGCTTGGCGTCTATCTGTTTTCGCTAAGGCAAATTTTTACCCTTTTAAAGAGTTTTGCTCATGCAAAAGCCATTTAATCTGATGAAGTGGATTGCCGATAACGATCATGTTTTTAAAAAACCTGTGATGAATAAGCAGTTTTTTAAAGAGGCCGACGATGTGATTGTTTTCGTTAGCAAAGGGCCAAACACCCGTAATGACTATCACGTTAATCCAACGGAAGAATTGTTCTACCAGCTGAAAGGGGATATTGCGGTTCGCGTTCGGCCGCTAGATGGTACGCCTCCCCATGATGTTGTTATTCGAGAAGGCGAGATGTTCTTGCTCCCGCGACACGTTCCTCATCGCCCTCAGCGGCCAGCCGGTACGTTGGGATTAATCGTTGAGTTTCCCCGCCCTGAGGGGACGCAAGATCAGTTGAGGTGGTACTGTCCTGATGATGAGCATCTTGTTTATCAGGCTGAATTTCGTCTTCAGCATATTGATGAAGATCTCCATAAAATTATGGATGACTTTTGGAATGGTCCGGTTGAAAACCGGACCTGCAAAGAAACCGGGAAGGTAGTTGAGCGGGCGGAACAATTTGATATTGACGATGCTGACGAAGTCTCTTAATTGGCTCGGATAAGTTTCGCTATTCGGGGGTCGGCCGATCGAAAGCGGTTTGGGGAGGGTAGAAGCAGCCGATCCCCGTAATCGCGAGGACGGCTGCAACCAAAATGTTACACAGCGACAGGCAGTGCCAGTGCCAGTACTGCGGTGTTAGGCCGTCGTGTCATTAAGCAAGTCAGGAATTTCAGCAGTCGATGCCTCGATTGAAACCGCCAATAATTTCAGTCCAAAATACTTAGGTTAGTGAACGATAATCGGAATCGTTTATTGCCGAGATTTTCAAAATGAATCGTCGCCGTGCGTTTTTGTCCTTGACCCGTCAGTTGAACAATGCTGCCAACTCCGTATTCAGGATGCTGAACCTTCATGCCGGTTTCGAACCGATCTGGGTGTAGACGGATTTGCGGTGGCATTGCAGCCTGTTTCTCGGCCAACTGAGCACCTGTTTGAATTTTCAAAGAAATTCCGGAAAGAGCATTAGTACGCGTATTTTGATGGGGCGGCGGTGACGTAACAGTTCTTGATTCACCCTCATCAAATTCGCTATCGTTTTCTGGCTCAGAATGGTCATTGATGTCAATAGCTGGAAGACCGTCATGCATCCACGGATCAATTTGGCTAATAGAATCAGCAACCGAGTCTTCGTCATAGTTGGTTCCCGCCGGTTCAAAGACATGCATTTCTTCGCGCGGTAATTCCATCAAGAATCGGCTCGCGATGGCGGGCCAAAAACTACCTCGGCGAAACCGATTGACACAGCGACTGATTTGGAGATATTTTTCAGCCCGGGTGATACCCACAAATAGTAGGCGGCGTTCCTCTTCAATTTGGTCATCGTCAGTTGAACTGCGCTCGTGAGGTAAGATGCCATCTTCGAGTCCGACAATGTAGACATTGGGGAACTCCAGTCCTTTAGCAGCGTGGAGCGTCATCAAAGTTACTCGGTCGGACTTGGCCTCCCAGACGTCGGTGTCAGAAACCAATGCCGCCTGCTCCAAATAGGCTTCGAGACCACCATCGGTCGGACGATCCCGATCAAACTCTTCGCAGGCAACAACGAGTTCGTCGACATTGCTAGCTCGCTCGTATCCTTCCTCGCTTCCATCAAGCGTGAGCCAATTACGGTAATCGGTTTCGTCCAAAACGGCTCGAATGACGGGTTCGATTTCGTCGGTTGGCATATATGAGAGTCGATCAAACATGGCAACAAACTGGGTCAGTTTTGAAGTAGGGGCCTTAGAGATAGTGTCTATCTGGTCGCAGTTGCGTGCGGCGTCCAACATCGAACTGTTGTTATCCTGTGCCCATCGCCGCAGCCTGCCCAAGGTTACTTTACCAATTTTTCTGGGAGGTGTGTTCACGACTCTTTCGAAGGCAACATTGTCTCGAGGGTTATTAAGCAGGTGTAAATAACCGAGGATGTCCTTGATCTCTTTTCTTTGGTAGAACTCGTGGCCATTAATGATCTGGTAGGGCAGACCGGCTGAGCGGAGAGCGTGTTCGACTGACCGAGATAACCAGTTGGCACGATAAAGGACGGCGTAGTCTTTCGCGCGATGTTTTCCCGATTCGATTCCGAGTTGAATTGTGTCCGCGATATCCATTGATTCGTCGCGGGGCGAGGGGAATGTAACTAATCGAACCGCTTCCCCCTCCGGATTCTCAGTACGTAGTTCTTTCTTTTTGCGTCGTACATTATTGGCAATTAATTGATCCGCAACGCGAAGAATCGTTGGTGTGCTTCGGTAGTTTTGTTCAAGGCGAACGATCTTAACGCCGGGATAGTCTTTCTCGAACTCTAAAATATTATTGATGTTTGCGCCCCGCCAACCATAAATTGATTGATCGGGATCGCCCGTGACCGCCAGATTGTTTAACGAATGGTTTAACATTCTGATTAACTGGTATTGGGTGAGATTGGTATCTTGATACTCATCGACCATCATGTACGCAAACGCTCGGTCCAGCGTTTCTCTCAATTCCGGAGAGAGTTTCAGTAAGTCGACCGCGTGGAGGAGCAAGTCGTCGAAATCGACCCCGTTGGCTACCTTTAAAAGTTTTTGGTATTCGGGATAGACTTTGCCAATAATTGTATCGAGTGCATGTCCGGGGCGCGGAATAAAATGTTCCGCCGTGATCCCGTTGTTTTTGACATTACTGACATGGCTGGCGAGTTTATCAGCGGAGTAATGTTTCAGATCGACTTTGACATTTTCGATCGCCTGCTTCATCACTTTCTTGGAATCACTGGAATCGTAGATGGTGAAATTCTGTTGGAGTCCAATTAGTTCGGCGTGCTGGCGAAGCAATCGAGAGCAAAAGCGGTGAAAGGTTCCGGTCCAGGTTCGATTGCTAGGAGCTAATTGCTGGAGTCGATTCCGCATTTCATCTGCCGCTTTGTTGGTAAAGGTCAACGCGACAATGCTTTCCGAAGGGATTCCCTGGCCGATCATGTAAGCGATACGATGAGTGATGACGCGCGTTTTTCCACTGCCAGGACCGGCAAGGATGAGCAGAGGGCCTTCAATTTGCTGCACCGCCAACCTCTGTTGCGCATTGAGAGGTGATAAAATATCATCGGGTGATAAAGAGGGCATGCCGCGTGATCCTTCGGTGGCTGGTGCTAGCAGTTTTGGGTTTTGGCAGATTTTAGGTTTGCCATGATTCTGCTCTGAGCTTGATATGTTATATTCTGTGGAAGCGAAGGCAACTGGCGCGACGGTACCTTACGCGAAATAAATGCGAACGCGGTCTATTGAGTTGGATTTGTAACCGCGAATCTGAGGCGACCGCAGTTGGCTGGAAAACACATATTTTTGGGAGGGAACCCCGATGGCAAAGACACGAATTAGGGTCAGTGAGACCGAAGAGAACAGAAAAAAGTTACTTGAAAAATTAGACCTCAGTACTGCTGAAATTGGGCTGACGGTAAGAACCACCAACTGCCTCGAAGAGAAAGGCATCTTCAATGTACGCGACCTACTCAATACGAGTCGCGCTGAGTTATTGAGTATTTCAAATTTCGGTGAAAAGACGCTCGAAGAAGTCTTTAAGTCATTAGAAGCGATTGGCTTTAGCCGGCCGAATCGAGAAATCAAGCCTCGTTAAACTCGACCCTTGAACAATTCGATCGAGACAACGCCGCCTTCACGCGGCGTTTTTTTTTGGCCTTGGGTCGTTTAATTAAATAAACGCCCTGCGCAGCAATGTGCTGCTTCCTGGTTCTGCGGTAATCGAGGAAATTAAATCGGTTTATTGAATTGCATTGAGA
>WTFU01000079.1 GCA_011523945.1 Mariniblastus sp.
TTCCATTGGTTCGCGCCGTCAGAAAGCCGGCATCGCGGTCCGGTGATAGAAGGACGCGTCGGGCGTAGAAACGGTTTCGGAGCATTCAGGAAGTTTGGTCTTTTTTGATCGCGATCGGCCAACCACACGAGCGCGTTTTGAATTTCTTTATCGCTCGGACGGAGTTTCGAAAGTTTGCGAAAATCTCTTTGTGCCTTGTCCCATTTTTCGTTGTGGACATTAGCGATCGCGCGGGCGTAACGGATTGCTGCAGCGTAATTAGGGTCAGATCGCATCAACTCCAGGACAAAAGTGAAATCGGAGACAGCTGGCGAGTTACGACCCATTTGGTAAAAAACTTTACCACGGGCGAAAATAATCTCTGCGAGATCTCGCGGACGTGAAAATCGATGAATTGCCTTTGTCAAACTGATTAATGATTTTTCAATTTTGCCTTGCATCGCCAATGCCGAAGCCCTTCCTGAATAGGCTTTGGAGAGTTGATCATTTTGATGAAGAGCGAATTCAAAATTCTCGAGGGCGAGTTGTGGTTGATCAATTTTTAGATAGGCTTGCCCTCTTTGAATGACCAGTTCGACCTTAGTCGGAGCTAAATTGATCGCGCGGGAAAAATGACCAATAGCCGTGTGGTGGTTTTGAAGCTGTGTATTGCAGACGCCACTTTTTCGAAGAACATTCAGGTTGGCTGGATCGATTGTCAGCGATTTATCAAATGCCCTGAGCGATTTGTCAAATTCGCCTGTTTGCTGGTGAAGCTCGCCTAATAAGACGTAGTTTCGTGAAACCAGTGGATTTAGTCGAATCGCTTTCAGTAAGTCAGACTTCGCCTCTTCTTTATTGCCGAGTAGGTTGTGAGCAGACGCACGATCAAATCGGAGCCGGGATTGGGTTGGGGGTGTAATGTCTTTCGCCTTCAACGCCACTGTTAAATCGTTCAATGCGGCTTCGTATTTTTTTTGTTGAATGAAAGCTTGTGCACGGCAATGTTTCGCAGCAACGTTATTGGTATCTGATTCGAGAATGAGATTGCAGTCGGCAAGCGCTTTCTCGGACAGCCCTCTCAGTTGGTAAGATAATGCCCGCTGCAATAAGAGATCTGGATTAACTTGCGTTTCCTTCTGAAATTTGTTCTCAAAAAATTGACAGCTTTTTTCGGCGATCTGGGAAACTGCTTGAGCGATGTGACGAGGTGGAGGATTTTGAGCCGTTAACGCTCTCATCAAGGCTTCGTTGACTGATTCCCAAGCATCGCGAGGTTGGTGAAGTTTCGCGATTTGCAACCACGAATGTGCGTTGGACGGATTTAGAGATACCGAATGTTCCCAATCTTCTAATGCGGATTTTTGTTTCTGCAGTGACTCGAACAGCTGAGCCCGGTGTCGGAGGAGTTTCGATTTTTTTAAATCATCCTTCTCGAGAGTGATCGCTTGAGTGAGTGCAGAGACAGCATTCTCTGGACTGGACTGGGCTTCGTGGATGCTAGCCAGTAGCGAATATCCTTCAGGGTTTGTTTTGTTGTTGCGGACTGATGCCTCGCAGTCTTGAAGTGCCTTTGAATAATCATCAGCACCAAGGTAGGCACGACTCCGAATCAAATAAACTTCGTCGTCGCGATTGAGGTCAAGTTTTAAAGCGCGCTTCAAGCGTCGCTGGGCAAGGTCAAGTCGATTTTCTTGAATGGCCAGTTCGGCTGATTTGACGAGAACCGGGAAATCTGCCCGACACTGCTGTAAGTGTTTTTTGAAGTCCCTTAAAGCGAGTGCATTGCAATCAATGGCTGCCAGGCATTCACCTCGCTCGCGGTATAGGTTGCTGCCTTTGGGTTTGTTCTGAATTAATGTGGTGAGTATTTTGATTGCCAATTCAAACTCACCAATCGAACGGAGTAGCTTACACACGGTAAGGTTTGTTTGCGGATCTTCTCCGGCTAATGACATCAGTGTTCGGATGTCGTTTCTTGCAGCATCAAGTTTGTTTTCTCGGAAATTAAGCATTGCGCGGATTTTTAATCCATAGGCCTGGCATTCTTGACTTCCTTTAAGGGCCGCGTCGCAAAACTCCCGAACATCGTATTCCTCCAGAAAGATATACTTTAGTTCTGCGAGCCCCATGGAAGCATTAGGGTGTCCCGGTTGTTTTTTTATCGCTAAGTGGAAATCCCTTTTGGCTTTTTCAAATTGCCCCGCTTTGAAATACACCCACCCACGATCAAAAAAGAGCTCCGCAGAATCGTGTCCTTCTTGAATTTTTGTCCGATAATAAGCGCTTGCATTTTTTGAGTAAGCTGAAATCAAAGATTGATATTGCTCGTCGTCATCGGCGGCAATTTGATCAGCATGACTGAGGTCATCAAAGGCTGCCGGCCACTTGTTTTGTTCCCCACGAGCGGCTGCACGCCATGCGTAAGTTTGTGGCTCCTCCCAGCCTAAATCAATTGCATGAGTACAGTCTGCCTCGGCATTTTGAAAGTCGAGATTTTTAAGGTGAGCGTAACCTCGGAGTGAATAGCATTCGCCATTATTCTCAACAGGCAAATCAATGATTGCACGATTGAGGTAGGTCAAGGAAGCTTCGAGATCCCCAAGTTCGATAAATTCAAGCGCACGCTGGGTTGCTTCATTTATTTGGGAATCATCGTCCTCCTGAGACCTAGGGGAACCGCCGTTCAATGGCGGAGACGCCTGACTCGGTTGACTGGACTTTTGTTTAGAGGCCGCTATTTTTCGTCTGGATTTCTGGACAATCTGGATCGTCTCTTCGATGGCCTCATCTGATTCGAAATTTCCTAATTTATCATCAGCGTCAACTTTGATGCGAAAATCAGAAGGATTCTGTTCAGAAATCAAGCTCCAATCACAGTTGTCGCAATTGACGGCAAAATCGGTGATTTTACTGCTGCATTGCGGGCAAAGATTGATCATTTGTGGTCGTTGGGGGTGTTGAAGTGTTTTTAGGTGGTTCTATCCGATTATTCGAGAAAAACCAAAGTTGTTGTCTCGTGGTTAGCCACACCGGAATAGTTAGGGCTCGCTAATTCTGATGCATTATCGGCGTGTAATGCGAAAGCGTCAAATTGGCATCATTCTGCCACGTAAAAATTAGCGTTTTCCAGTGTTTTGTTGTGGAGTGGTCGACGGCATAGGGCTACCAACCCTCAATAACGTTGGAATGCTTGCAAAGTCGGGGAAATCAGTCTCAAAACTAGAGTCAGATGCGGCTTGAAGGCAATTCACCGAGTAGAGTCAAATATGCTCGATTTACAGTAACTTTTTGGTTTATTCGGTGTTAAATAGGTATCGAATTCGGTCCAATGTGCGGAGGTCGCCGTTCGCGAGATTTAGAGGATCGGTGATTTAGGGCCCAGTTTATTGGTTGTTAGCCAAACGGAGTCAGACAGATGATATTTCAAGATTTGAAGACAACTTGCGGTGTTGGTCGGTTGATCATCGTCCCGATTGTTATGGTGCTTTGCTCCCAGTTCACGGCGGCACAGGATTTCAAATTAGAGGAATATTTGAAACGCAAGGACGTCAACTCGAATGGCAAACTTGAACCTAGTGAGATGTCCAGCAACACGAAAAGTTACCTCACCAAAAATGGATTCAATCCTGAAAAATCGGTCTCTATCAGTAAAATCCTGTCAAAGCTAAGTAAGGACAAAGCGGAAAAAGAGAAGACCGATCGGAAGATGAACCGAGATCGGAAGGTTCCGGGGTTTGGTGTCGATCGGGAAGAATCGGGAACGGGGGTGGCGAGGTTTGGAGCGACATCCAGTGAGGCCAAGGGAAGCGCCACGAAAAAAGTAACTTATAGCGACAGTGTCAATCGCCAAGTTGAGTCAACGCTAGGCCGTTACGATCGAAATAAAGATGGTAGTCTCGATAAAGAAGAGATTAGCAGAGCGAGGTGGGGTAGTCCGACTCCGCAGGAAAGCGACACCAATAAAGACGGGCGGCTTTCGCGAAGCGAGCTTGCTAACCGTTATGCATCCCGTGAAGCTGCCTACCGTAATTCTTCTAGTTCACGAGGATCGAGTTCAAGAGATTCTTCGAGAAGTTCGAGCTCTAGGTCAAGCTCTTCGTCATGGCGGCCCTCGTCGTCGCGAAGCACCAGCAGCTCTTCTAGAGATTCAAGCTCTTCGAGAAAGCCAACGACCTCCTCGTCATCCTCATCGAGTTCAAGTTCACGAGAGAAGTATGAGAAGTATGCGGCGAGCTTGATTGGTCAGTACGATGAAAACAAGGATGGAAAGCTTGACAGTGGTGAAATTAAAAAAATGCGTCGTCCGCCCGTTGGAGCTGATCAAAACAAAGATGGATTTGTCACGAAATCGGAACTGTACGATAGTCTGAGCGGTGCCAATAAGCCTGCTTCCAAGTCGTCTAGCACCAGTGATGATCCTAAATCCTCTAGTAGCAGCAGTTCGCGGTCTTCACGGTGGGGAAGTTCGTCAAGTCGTTCCTCCTCTTCCTCGAGAAGTAGTTTTGGCTCATCGCGTGATTTTGAGAAGTTTGACAAGAACGAAGACCGCCAGGTTCAGATGCATGAGTATTCGACGAAGTGGGATGATAAGACTGTCAAAGAATTCTACGAAAAAGATAAAAACGGAGATGGTGTAATCACTCTCAAAGAGTGGTCGTCTAAATAGTAGAACGACAGTTTATAATTAAACGGATCTCCCTTCGCTTCGTGGTTACTTTTTACTAGGTGACCCATGGGAAATAGCAAGCAATCTGCGGAGGTCAGCAAGCCTGAAAAGGAGGGGGTGCTGGAGCATTTGCGACTTGTTTTGCGCCGGGAACATCAGGGTTTAGTGGCAGCGTTGTTATTGTTTGCTCTGGTGGCAGCATCCGCTTATTTCGTTTTTCAATGGAATGTAAATCATGGCCTCGTCGATATTGACGATGTCGCGGGGGAAGAATTCTCTTTTCAGGTTGATTTGAACGCTGCAACTGTGGGCGAATTGTCATTGCTTCCCGGAGTCGGTTCAAAGCTGGGGCAGGCGATTCTAGTTCGCCGTGGCGAACTAGGACGTTTTAACCGCCCTGCTGATTTACTGAGCGTTCCCGGGATTGGGGAGAAAAAACTGGAAGCGATTCGTCCCTATCTTTCTCCTTTGAATGATCCGTGATTAAGGGCACGTAATGATCATCATTGCCGAGATTCTCTCATTTGTGGCGATTGGTGCCGTGGAAATTCGTTCGTTTCCAGAGGAAGCCTAGTCGTGTCGAGATTTGGCAATAAGATATAAATTTAAACATTGTGGGAATTCGTCGTTTATTATGTTTAAACTAACTTCGCCCTTTGAACCTGGTGGTGATCAACCCCAAGCAATTAAGACGCTGGTTGAACAACTCAAAGCCGATAAGAAACATCAGATGTTGATGGGGGTTACGGGGTCGGGAAAGACGTTCACGATGGCGAACGTGATACAGCAAATTCAAAAGCCGACCCTTGTCATTTCCCATAACAAAACTCTGGCGGCTCAGCTCTACTCCGAGTTTAAAGACTTTTTTCCGCACAATGCTGTTCATTATTTTGTTAGCTATTACGACTATTATCAGCCGGAAGCTTACATTCCTCAGCGGGATATTTATATCGAAAAAGACGCATCGATTAATGAGGATATTGACCGTCTGAGATTGGCCACAACCAGTTCGTTGGTGAGTCGAAAAGACGTCATCATAATCGCAAGCGTTTCCAGTATTTATGGTCTGGGATCTCCCGAAGATTATCGAACCATGATGGTTGCACTGAAGGTTGGTGATGCGATTGATCGAGACAAGATGCTCGCGAAGTTCGTAGATATTCAATACAAGAGAAACGATATTTCGTTTGAACGTTCGACTTTTCGTGTTCGTGGAGACAGTGTCGAAATATGGCCATCCTACGAGGAGTTCGCTTATCGGATTGAATTTTGGGGCGATGACATTGAGCAAATTTCCGTTATCAATCCTCTTACAGGGGAGTCGATAACCTCTGAATCAGATATTTATATCTATCCAGCGAAACATTTTGTTACTTCTGAATCAAGAATTTCTGATGCGGTAAAGTTGATTCGAATGGAGCTTAAAGAGCAGTTGGATTTGTTTCAGAAGGAGGGAAAGCTCCTTGAAGCCCAGCGATTAAATGCGCGGACTCGATTTGATATTGAGATGATGGAGCATGTTGGCCATTGTCCAGGAATCGAAAACTACAGCCGCCATTTAGCGGGACGTGCGGCGGGCGAGGAGCCGGAAACGCTTTACAATTTCTTTCCGGATGACTTTTTGTTGTTCGTTGATGAATCTCATGTGACCTGTTCGCAAGTTCGGGCAATGTATGCCGGCGACCGCAGTCGCAAGGAAACGCTGGTGGCCCATGGTTTTCGGTTACCTAGCGCCATGGATAACCGGCCTCTGAAATTTGAAGAATGGGAGAATAGGCTGAATCAAGTCGTGTACGTTTCGGCAACACCTTCAGATTACGAGCTCGAAAAAACAGGTGGAGAAGTCGT
This sequence comes from Mariniblastus sp., assembly GCA_011523945.1. Lineage (GTDB taxonomy): Bacteria > Planctomycetota > Planctomycetia > Pirellulales > Pirellulaceae > Mariniblastus. The sequence continues at coordinate 6,497 of WTFU01000079.1, forward strand.
CGAGCAAATCATTAGGCCAACTGGGTTGTTGGATCCCATTGTTGAGGTTGTACCTGCGAGTGGTCAGGTCGCTCATTTGTTAGAACAAGTAAAAGAGCGGCGTGACCTGGGGGATCGTGTGCTGGTGACTGCGCTTACCAAGCGTTTGGCGGAAGATCTGTCGTCGTATTTTTGCGAAAACGGCATTTCCAGCAAATGGCTCCACAGTGAGTTAGATGCATTTGAACGTGTCGAATTGTTACGAGATTTACGACTTGGTCGGTTTCAGTGTCTCGTTGGTGTTAACTTGTTGAGAGAGGGCCTTGATTTGCCGGAGGTAAGTCTGGTCGCCATTTTGGACGCGGATAAGCAAGGGTTTTTGAGAAGTGAAACTTCGCTTGTACAAACAATTGGTCGCTCGGCTCGAAATGCGAATGCCAAGGTGATCTTGTATGGCGACAAAGTGACCGAGGCAATGAAGAATGCGATCCACGAGACTGCGAGAAGGCGAGCGATACAAGAAGCTTACAACAAAGAACATGGCATTACACCCAAGACGATTTTTAAAGAAATTTCGTCTGGGATTGGGGCGGATCTAAAGAATCGGCGGGACGCGACTGACGCAGTGACCAAGACGGAAGATACCGTTTACATCACCGAAGAGTATATCAACGAATTGCAGACGGAGATGCTGCAGGCTGCCGAAGACCTTGAATTTGAGCGAGCGGGAATACTGCGAGATCGAATCAGTCAGCTTCAAGAAGCGGTAGGCCAGCCTTTATCGTCGGTCGATGAAGGGAAACCTAAGGGCCGCAAAGGGCGACGGCGGAAAAGCTCAAAGGTTCCTCGGCCGAGGAAAAAGCCGTCTTGATCGTTCGGCTGAATAAATCTAAATCACTATGAGGCGATTTCATTGAGTACAGTTAGTAGCTCGAGTGAGACCGGTCGATGGGATGCATAGGTTTCCTCGAATGGAACGGAGACACAGCGGTCGTCGCGAGTGCCAATCATCACGCCGGTCTCACCGGCAAGAAGAGCTTTGACCGCTCCATTGCCCATTTGGGTTGCTCGTCTGCGATCTTCTGGTGTCGGACTTCCGCCACGTTGTAGATGCCCAAGCACGATCGTACGGGTTTGGAATGGGCAGTTATGCTGTTTAAGTTGAGTGTTAATCAGTTCAGCTCCGCCTTTTTCATCTCCCTCGGCGACCACCATGATGGCCATCATACGCCCCTGTTCCTTTAGCCGGTTAAGGTGCGAGATGATCTCTGTAAAATTGGTATCAGTTTCCGGAATCGCAACGACATCTGCACCTGCTGCCAGAGCAGTGTAGAGGGCGATGTATCCGCTGTGGCGCCCCATGACTTCAACGAGAAACATTCGGTCGTGGCTGGATGCGGTGTCGCGAATTTTGTCGACTGCCTCGACGGCCGTTTGTACCGCGGTAGAAAAGCCGATGGTATAGTCGGTGCCCATCAGGTCATTGTCGATTGTCCCGGGACATCCAACAATCTGGCCATCCCAGTGTTTACTTAGAGCGGTAGCGCCATTAAATGTACCATCGCCGCCAATCGGAATAATGGCATCAATTTGATGCTTTCTCAGGATGGCTGCGGCCGCTTGCTGCCCGGCTTCGGTTCGAAACTCTTCGCTACGGCTGCTGCGGAGATGGGCTCCCCCATGAGCTGCCCAGGTTGTCACGCGATAAGGGGTTAAATGTTGCTGGCCATCAGAATCGATAAATAACTCTTCGTGGATCATCCCATGGTAGCCCCGCATGATTCCAACGACCTCGTGGCCATGATCTGCGGCGGTTCTTACCACAGAACGGACGCAGGCATTCATGCCGGGGGCATCCCCGCCGCTGCAAAATACTCCAATTTTCATCATTTCGTCCCTAGAACTGGGTTCGTCTGCTAATAAGTTATCGCAATATTGGCAGATTCGACAGATCAAGCCTGAAAAGGCAGGGCAAATCGGGGGCGATTGGTGGATGCGGCAATATTCGAGCAAGAATTACCCGTGTCGAACCGATAATCGTATACATCGAGGCTTTCAAACACGTAAAATACCGTGTTATTAGCCCTTGAAGGTCCGCTCCTTGTCAACTATAATTCGCGGCTACGCTCAGCTTAAGTTTTTCAATCAAAAAGCCCTGCTCGGCTAATTGCCGGCTCAATTGTTCATAGAAGTAGTACTGATGACCATCGACAAAAGTTTGAAGATTAAAGCCGGTTCGGCAAAGACTCGAAACGTTCTAACTCGCCCAGAGCGACTCCAGAAGCTAATCGCAGATGATCGCTGGAGTGAGGGTGATAAGGTTTATGGAATGCCTAAGGTTCGAGTTGCTAAACTCTCAATGAAGAAGAAAAAGAAGGTCAAGAAGGAAGACGAAGAGTAATCTTGATCTGAAAAAAAATAACGAATAGCGTGCGCGAGTTTACAGACGCTTTTTTTATGCGCTGACAGCGTTTGCGCTCTTAGGCAGCCCGACGAGTTTGTGCAGGAACGAGATTGGTGCGGTGTATTTCGTGTGGCCCG
>WTFU01000122.1 GCA_011523945.1 Mariniblastus sp.
CTACGAACTAAACTGGACGGATTTGCAACTGAATCCTTGTCCATTGAAGGGCTGTCTCAGATCAATCTCGAACGAAACTCCTTAGTTCAAATGGCACTCTCAGGGACAAATTTAATTGTAGGCGTACGAGACAATCAAGATGGCAAAGACAGCAGCGGCTGGTTGGTAATCGATACAGGTGTCGAAGAAGAGTCACACGGTGACCACTCCCATTGGCATTACCAACAATCACCGAAGTTACTATCTGAAAAAATCGATGCGAATCAAGGGAACCCCGCTCATGTTTATCGATATGGCCAGCGGGTTTACATTGCGCAGGATAAAAGCAACGGGTTTTCTATGGTTCAATCTGAAGCGGGTCGTACCACCGACACATTTTTCGAGGGCGGAGGAGGACATATTACAATTGCCGCATTAAAAGACCAGATCGCCTACGCATCTTGGATCGATCGCTCGGGAGATAACGCAGGCCGGATTGACGTTGTTAACCTGCGAGTAACTGATGGCAAGCCAAAATACAGCTTCAAATTACCAAAAGGCGGTATTCACGGTGCAACCGCCTGTGGTAACCGCGCCTTTTTTGCTCCAAGCGAGGGCATCTATTGGGTTGACTGTGACTTCGATTTTGAAAAAACAAGCGAATCAGTAAAACTAAACTATCTGCCTCTAGGCGATCAAGAAAATCAAGGCTACCGCACTGGCTCCTTTGAGTCATTTGCGAACCATTTGATTTGCATCGCCAACTGCAAAAACTGCCCGCCAGCTCTTTGTGTAATTGATGGCACTACTCCCTCACCGAAAGTTAGTCGATATGTTTGTGGAGACCTCGAGCCCAGCCAACGCCTTAGCACCCTTCGCGCGGTGACGGTAAATGGAAAACCCTATGCCATAGCTTTCGCAGAAAGCAAAGATTTACAAGATCAGTTGCTGGTTTTCGAATTGGATCAAAATCGAGACCGAAAATTTGACGATCTCAATTTGCTGAAAACCATTGAAATTGGAAACAGCAAAGTAGAAGGCCACTCTGGTCATCATGGAATCGACTTTATCAAAGATTCAAACAATGCTGTCATCACAAACCCAGGCGATGGGACGATCCAAATTCTTGACATGAACGACTGGAAGATATCAAAAACACTTTTGGTTCAGGGTCAACCAACCCGAATTATTGCCTTGGGAGGAATTCAATAACTCCACTCGAGCCTCGCAGCGACTCCAACAAATTTAGCGTCGCCGCAAATGGGTTAACGAGTTCCAAACATTTACGCAGACCGAATAAATTTGTCGGTCTGCCTTGTTTTTCCTTGGCTGATTTGAGAACGAAAAACCGGTACTAAAAAATAAACTCGTTAATTCGTTATACACTGAACTAAGCTTTCTTCGAGATAATCCCAGTTTAGTAGATCGCTCTCGAAAATAATTTCCAAACGGCTGTCTCGCCGATAGGTCGATTTCAAAAAACCGGTTTCGTGCTTGGTGCGATTGATTGTCCACCAGCCCGACTCACAACGAAAGACACCTTTCAATCGAACTACATCCCTGATGACCTCCAATAAATCAAACAAACTATTTTTATTGAAAACGTCGTCAACATGAAAAATCCAGCCACACCCGCGAAGGTCGGCCCCTTGATTCGGAAAACGCAGCGGGCGTCTCGGTTCAGGTTTTTGATCTAACCTAACAGTAGAGTTTAGACGACTACTCTCCGAAGCCTCTTGGCCAGCACTATCTTTTGCAGATGCACCTGATTCTGCTTCAAATTTTTCGCTTGCGAGTTGAATTTCATCCAACCTCGGATTCGGGTGAGCTTCTGAAAAAAGAGGAAAGCGCGTCGTCCTGCATTCTGTATTTAATAGCTGGGAGTCTATAACACCAAATTTAGTTTCCACCACGAGCTGCTTCGGTGGATTAAAGCCTGCAATCCATCGCAGACATCGATCTATCTGTTCCTGAGTCCTTAAATCAGTCCAATTCAAGACAACAATATCAGCCAGCTGTACCTGATCATGAAAAGTTTCCGAGTTGTTCCATCGAGAATCATCAACCGCGTTTGGGTCGATCATACAAATAATATTTCGCAAATCGATGACATTGGAGAAATCATCGCTTCGTAAAATATCCACCACGTTTGCGGGGTGGCTGATCCCTGACGGCTCCAAAATCAACCGATCAGGTTTGGTGCGACGAATGAATTGCGCCAGCAGTGGCTTAAAAGCAAAAGACATCGTGCAACAAGCACATCCACCACCTAGTTCCTCTACCGCCACTTCATTACGGCTGGACTCAATCAGAGCTTGATCAATCGAAACCGTACCAAATTCATTAACAAAGATCGACCAATGTTCGTTAACCGGCCGCTGTTCAAGTAAATTGCGAATTGCGGTCGTTTTTCCGGAACCGAGAAACCCAACAATTAGATTGGTCGGAATTCGTTCTCCGATTTTCCAAGGCATTTCTAAAACACTCTCCAGCATAAAAGAGACAAACTGAACCAATATCGACCAACAAGAACCTTCACACACTCATTATATGCAAATCAATTGCAAATAAGAAATCCCCTCAACAGTTCGTTCACCTCACTATTAAACACGCCTAAAGTGATTATTTTTTTCAGTCTTCAATTTAGGGCAACTCGGCTAATCCTGCGGTAGCGTCAAATGTTCCAAAAGAGTCGTGACCGATAGATTGCCAAGCTTATCAGCAGCATTAGGACTGGCGCCTGTAATCAATTTCCGATCCACGCAACAGGTGTCATCCGCTTTAGAGTTGACAATCTTTGCACCAAGTTCTTCGAGCCGCGCGCCTAGCTCCCACGGCATTTGTCCCGGCAGGTATCCAACCCACGGTGTTTTTTTATCAACCGCATCCGGAAATACAGCCATTTCATATCCAGCGTAAAGGAATTCCCGGCTATCCAAAGTAGTGGCAAGAAAGGCACCGGGGCCATGGCAGAGACTGATGGTGAACAGGTCGTGATGATGCGCCCACCGCAAGAGTGTGGCAAGGTTTTTGTCGTCTGGAAGTCCTAACATCGCGCCATGCCCGCCGGGAATAAACAAAGCAGCGTACGAACTGGATTCCTCGTCGAGAGAGTCAATAACATGATGCAACGAATTGGGCTGATCAAATCGTGGTTTCAAATCATTGTAAATGCCTAAAACATCAGCATCTTTGGATGGCATCGCCCACATCTCAAAAACAACAGGCTTGCCGCTGGGTGTCGCAATTTCAAACTCAAATCCTGCATTTTTTAGGTGCAGCATCGGCAATAGTGCCTCGACAGGATGATTGCCGGTGGAAAATTTTCGTCCATTTTTCATCAGCATGTTTTTTTGCTCGGTAAACACGGCGATGATTTTTGAACGTTCTCCCTGATACGCATCGTACGACGATGCTTTGTAATTTGAAACCGATGAAGTAGCGATCCGCAGGGCAAGTTTTGAGGGGCGATAAGAGCCATCGGGCTCCAACTGCGGATTGATTCCGAGGAGATTTTTGAACATCGAATTATTAACTTAGCAACGCTCGAACAGAGTCGCCTAAAATAAGCATTTCGAAAAGTCGGTCGCCGGAAACACGTCCCAGTGAATGATAAGACTGCAAATGGTAATTGAAGAAGCGATCTTCGCTCAAGCCCAAAATTTAAATTGAACTCCGCCAGTCGAGAATGCTCTTTCGAACATCTATCTTCAATCGAGCATAATCCATTCATCGTTTCTGTTGGTAGACGCGAACCCAATCGATATCCATCGACTGTGGAAATAGATCGAAATCATATAGCTCATTCTTCGCTACCTTATCTGGACCTGGGTCATTCGGCCCCCAGACACCAAAATAGTTACCACCGATGGCCTGGTTTAAGATGAGATAGAACGGATAATCATTGTAGATTTTCCGATTACCAAACTTTGCCTCGTCAGTCAGGTCTAAACCAGGTCCCCACTCTTTGTGATCCAGCATGAAAACGATCCGGTCCTTGGTCCATTTACAACCATAAATGTGGTATTCCTGCGAATAGGAACCCTCACCTGGCTTAGGCTGCAACGATCCATCGAGTACCTGATCCCGTATCCAGCGTTTCGGATCAAGCACACCATCAAAACGGCGGTAGTGAGAGTACCAACCAATATGGCCGGAAGTCCAATTCTTTGGACTTTTGTGATACACGGCGCCAGCGTGATAAAGCCGAGTGGCGCGTCCTGACATTTCCATAATGTCAATTTCGCCACTGTAAGGCCAACTACTGTAGGCCCACTTTCGATCTTTCTCGGCAGCGAGTTTATCCCAGAAACCGCCATAGGGGGCAGTTTTCGCTTCGGGCAGCATCCAGAATGCAGGCCACACCGGAATCGCAGTTTTTCTCCCTGGTCGATTCGTTGGGTTCTTAATTCGCGCCTCAATGAGTCCGTAAGTAAACGATGCCAGACCCTCTGTTTTGATTTTGGCCGACCTGAAAGATTGATGATCGATGTCGCGGAGATACGCACCTCTCGGTCCCTGACGAAGAGGATATTTTTCGTTTGGCGCATACGTGGCAACAATGGTCAGCTTGCCATCTCGGACATAAAACGTCTCACCCTCTGAATCCAAGTAGACCTGGGCCTCTCCGTTTCCATGCCCGTACTGGCCAAGAACCGAATCATCCTCCGGTACCCATTTCGATCGATCAAGTTTATTACCGCTGAACTCCTCCTGCCAGACCAAGTGATAGGAGGAGTCAGCAGGGTGGACGCTTCCTAATTTAGGCAGCTTCTCATCGGCCCATGATGGAGAACAAAGGACGATCATTAACCAGACAAAAAAATTGTAACGAACAGCCCTTAACACTTTCATCTCCCGGTCCCAACGTCCCCTGATTCGAAAATTGCTACCCTTTTCTCAACCGCTTTACCAGTTGAAATTACCCCTTAACTTACGGCAGAACCTATAGCGTTCCCGCGCTTCGGCCACACGTAGGAGATGGATTGCAAGCTGACACTTATGCACCGCTCAGCTAAACAGTCGATATTCACTTCTCCTTTCGATGACGATGCTTCAGTGCTTGCTTGACGAGATTTTGATAATTCTGCAACCGAATCAATTCCAAAATTAAACGTCAGCCGCACGAGGACAAACGAATCCTTCGCGATAGCTACGTGTCACCATCTCAGTCGCTTGAGCAGAGTCTGGAAAAATTTCTTTTCCAGCATCAAACTTTAAATTTGGCCCCATGGAAAGAGGATATTCTTTAAGATCCACATTATTGTCTTCGAGATGACGGATGGTTCGCCGAAGCGTTTCACCATTGTCGTCAAGGCTCTTAATATTGCCCAAGAATTCTTTGGCTTGAGCCACCGAAACTTTATTATTCTCTCCAAGGTAATAAGAAATATTTCCTAAGTGACTAAGTCCCGCAGAAAGATGACCCTCCCAGGCGTTTGCATTAAGGTCTTCCATTTTGCGACTCTCACAAACATCGAGGAAATTCCCGAAGTGGTTCCCTGACCCTTTAAATGTCTTAATCGAATTAAAGTCCTTATCAAAAGCCTCACAGTTCGTATAAGATTTTTGCACCAAGTATCCATCTGATCCGTAAAATACGACTCCAATCTTGTTACCCTTGGAACTGTTGAAGAGCCGATTTAATTCATCATCGGCGGACGGTTTCACCTCAAGACCCCGTGTCTCGAAAACAATGCACTTGTCTCCGTAATCGTAAATGGAAACTTGAGTGTTCGCGGTATCACCAGCGTCTACATATTTCGGATCTTTGCGCTCGGCCTGATAACCAAGCCGCCCTCCATAACTGACCACACTTCTCGGATGCTCATTGATGCCAAGCCCCCAGCGAGCAATATCCGTCTGGTGAGGGCCTTGATTTCCTGAATCGCCATTGCCGTAGCGCCGTTGCCAATGCCAATCGTAATGGAATCGCTGCCTCGTATTTCTCGGGCTGCTAAATTCAGCCGGCCCGCTCCACAAGTTAAAGTCAACCTCTCCTGGAATCGGATAATCCCCGAGACTGCCAATTGATTTTCGCCGCTTATAACACAGCCCTCTCGCAAATTTCACTTCACCGATTCCACCGTCGGCCATGAATTTTACCGCTTCTTCAATAGCGGGATTACTACGGCACTGTGTTCCGGTCTGACAGACCCGCTGATATTTTTTTGAAGCAGCAACCAGCGCACTACCTTCGGCGATATTATGACAAATCGGTTTTTCAATGTACGTGTCTTTTCCAGCCTGCATCGCCCAAACGCCGCAAAGAGCATGCCAATGATTGGGGGTGGCTGTACTTACAGCATCTACAGCTTTGTCATCAAAGGTCCGCCGCATATCGGTAACGAACGTCGGTCGAATTCCCTGTTCGTCCGCAATCATATCGCAGCGGCGATTACCTGCATTCTCATCAACATCAACCACATAAAGAATTTCAGTGCGAGAATCCTTAAGCCAGGCATTGATATGGCTACCACCGCGACCGCCAGCACCAACGACAGCGACTCCTATTTTATCATTGGAAGCTATGGGGCGGACGGCACCTGTTCCGAAGGTCATTACACCTGCAGCAGCTAACGATTGTCCGACAAAAGTTCGACGATTAATTCTTGGCATTGATTAGCTCCATCTGGGAGAATAACGTTATAGGTATAAAATTCTTGAACTTAAGCAAAAAGAACGCTTCAGTTGCATCCGGACTCTCTATGTTATTGGGACCTGAGCTCTGCGCCAAACCAATCTAGCTAATGAATATAATGTATTACAAATTTGAACATTAGCGTTTAAGAGGCTAACAGGAGCTGCAGCTCACTCTCTTTTTTAACTGGGAACAACCGGCACGTCAAAATTTGTCAATCACTAATGGATCAACCGCGAATTGATTCAACGATTTCTGGATAATAAAGCCAGCTAATTTCTGAAGATTAAAAGTAAATTCACGTCCTATAAAATGGAATCTATCGTTTGAAACTAGTCGGCCGCAATTTTAGATCAGGCATAACTCATGCGACATTTGACGCAAGATCGGCCACCCAAACCATCAACGCAACACAGGGCAGATATAAACCTCCAGCCCTTGCCTACTTAAACCAATTCAACGCCACTTGAAACAAGATGGTTTTCCAGACAAATCCCTAATCACGACAAGACCATTGCACGTCCGTGCGTGTCCTTTCAATAAAAAGGTTCCTAAAGCGATATGTTTATTTGCCGTTTTTTAAAGAACAACTTGCTACTTCTTATGGTTATATTTGGTGCGCATTCAACATCTTTCGCTTTGAATGACCGTATTATTTCGCTGGGACCAGAAGATGACCTTCAAAAGGCGGTGGATAACCTTCTCCCCGGACAGACAATCCAACTCACTCCAGGCCAATACTTTCAATCCATCGTGATTCATAAAAAAGGGACTCCCGAAAAACCCATACGGATTTTAGGCGGGAAGGACGTCGTGTTTTGTGGCTTAACCGAGTTGAAATTGGAATGGAAAGAAATCCGGCGGGGTGTCTACCGAGCAAAGGTATCCCAACCGGTTCGACAACTCTTTGTAAATCAAGTATTGATGACACCAGCTCGTTGGCCCAACATGAGTTGGAACGAACGTTGGGAAAACAGCAAATGGCCCAAGTCCGAGGCAGATTCCAACTATGGCACCCTCGTGGATTCCAACTTAGCGTCCTCGAATATCGACTTTACGGGCTGCGTCGCAATTTTAAATATTGGTTCGTGGCAAACGTTTCGCCGTGTCATTACCAAACACCAAAAGGGACGAGATCGGTTCAATTATAAAACCGATCCAAATAGTAGACTCGTTGAAGCAAGCCATCCCGCAGAGATTGATCGATACTGCATCTATGGTGCGGCGGCATTGGATGCACCGGGGGAGTGGTTTTACGATGCCGAGTCGCAGTCACTCACACTCTTCCCACCAGAAGGTCGCCAACCACGTCAATTCATGATTGAGAGCAAAGGTAATCCAACGGGAATTCTCTGTCAGGATTGTGCCTATCTGACGGTTTCCGGAATTCAATTTCGTGGGACGACAATCCGCATGAAAAACGTAAATCACTGCCAATTAGAAAATATACAAATTGAGTTCGGATCGGCGATCTCCAACCCATTTGGCCCCAACAAACCCCTTTCAGATGAACTTAAAAGCGGTTTTAATGCTCGAAAATGGTTTGGAGAGACAAGTGTTGATGTATTGACAGAAGTGTTTGGCCATGACAATGTGATTCGCAATGTCGTTTGCAAATACAGCGAAGGCCCCGGTTTGACGGTGGGTGGCAAACGAAATTTAATTGAGAACTGTTTGTTTCAAGATATTGATTGGCACGGCTTAGATTATGGATTCGGCATTGATTTATTAGCCGCTGCTCCGGTAACCGTCCGCTATGTGACACTCGATCATAGTGGCGGATCCGAAGGTCTGCGTCTCGCTAATCATGGGCCGTCGCTCGTTGAGTTCTGTCATTTACACCATTGCGGATTGCGCCAAAGTGATGGAGCCATTATCCAAACGTCAGGGGCAAGTTCATCCGGTACAGAGATCCGTTACAACTGGGTCCATGATCACCAGGCTTTCCATTGGGGGGGAAACGGAATACGCGGAGATGATGGAGCGCGGGGGCTCAAAATCCACCACAATGTCGTTTGGAATTGTCGGGAAAAGGGAATCGTTACCAAAGGGGACGGCCACGACATCTATAACAACACCTGTTTTAACAACTCGAAAATCGACATCTTGGTTCCGCGGAATCGCCTGCCGCAGAAAACGAAGGAACTGGTGAAACAGAACGTTAACACGAAGGTTTTCAACAACTTGTCCGGCATCAGCGGTAGTTGGTATTGGGAAAATCCCAAGCTGCCTCCCTATGGTTTTTCTGAAAACAATCGCGTCCCTGTTTTGAGCGAGCTTCGTGATATTAGTTCGTTTGACTTTCGTCCAAATAAACCAATGAATGGAACTCGCGTAGAACAAGACAAACCCGCTGCCAATTTATTAGAC
>WTFU01000157.1 GCA_011523945.1 Mariniblastus sp.
ATGTATCTCACCGTCGATGACCGAAACATCGCCCCAGTCGAAGGGATTGTGCCATCCCGCCGTAGTTTTCCCATCAAACAAACTAGAAAACTGTTGGCTATCCGTGTCTTGAGCGGTGGAATATTTCGTAACGCAAATAACGAATAACAACAACAAACTAAATCTGATCAACATGAAAACCTCTCTGTGAAAATTAAATCGTGGCTTCTAAGATAACTTTTCGGCATAAATAATGACACTAAAACTTTTAAGAAATACCAAAGGCGTGCTTTTTAACGCAAGTCACGACCAACCCACCAGGCATGCCTGTTTGATACAGTTAGAATAACGCTAAACGTATTTACGCAAGACGATTACAATAGTTGCTGGCGGGAAAACCAAGTTGCGTGCTTTCAGAACAGAATTTAGTGACCGTTGATTTGGAGAAAAAATGCAATTCAAACTTGCTTTTTGGTCTAGTTTATTAATAGCGTTGCAATTCTGTAGCTTGTTAAACGCGCAAAAAAACGCGGATGTACTCATCGTTGGCGGCCATGTTTTTAATGTCGAATCTTGTGACTTCGAACCCAATGCCTCCATTGCGATAGCGGAGGGTCGATTCGCTGGTGTGGGTGAACCACCTGAGAATTATCGATCGAAGGAAATAATACGCTTAGAAAAGGGCGACTATATTTTGCCGGGCTTTATCGACTGCCACGCTCACTATAACGTTCGCCTGATCAAAAAGCGGCGAGAGGAATTCGACTATATGCCGATTGTTTACCTCGCCAATGGCGCCACAGTCACATTTTCATGCGGGGAATTTGACCCAATTGGAATGATGGAACTTCGAAAGCGAATTGAAACAGGTGAACAAATTGGTCCACGGTTAATTAACAGCGGTCCTTATTTTGGTCGAGCGAGACCTGAATGGCGTGGGAAAAAAACGGAACAGGAGATCAGAGATGAAGTTGATTTCTGGACCGCCCGAGGCGTTGGAGGATTTAAAGCAAAAGCAATTGATCCCGACTCGTTGAGAACGCTTATCGATCAGGCGCACAAACACAACCTGACCGTTACCGGACACCTTGATTCGGGCTATCGAAATAGCGTCAACCCAAAAGACGCCATCGATATGGGCATTGATCGAATCGAACATTTCCTTGGCGGCGATGCCCTGCCAAGTACCCGGTCTGCCTATCAATCCTTACAAAATTTCCAACCCGGAACCGCCGCTTACGAGAGTATCGTCAATCATTTCATCAAGAATGGTGTTTACTTTGACGCAACGCTTACTGCATACGGCTACCTCGGCGAGACATCTCCTGAGACGCATGAGGAATATGAATATTGGTATCCGGAAAATGAACTGTTCACTCCTCACATGCAGGAGTTAGTCAAGAATTCCAAACCTGCCAAAGGGATGGAAATTTACCAACGAATCTATCGGGTCAAACAAACGACCATTGCACCATTTCACGCTGCCGGTGGACAAATAACGCTCGGCACAGATCACGTGAGCAATGGAAACCACCTACCCGGTTTTGGAATCCACCGAGAAATGGATGTTATGGTTCGCTCTGGAATTCCGCCAAACGAGGCACTGAAAATCGCAACCATTAACGGAGCAAGAGCGCTCAAAATAGACAAAGACCATGGATCGATCGAAAAAAGTAAGTATGGAGACTTGGTAATCATCAAAGGAGACCCTCTGGCCAATATTCGAAACACGCGAAATATATTCCTCGTGATCAAATCAGGAGTCACTCACGATCCCCAAAAATTATTAGACGGGGTCAAAGGAAAAATTGGACCCGCAAACAAAGAGCAGGAATCTGCTTGGTAAAATTGACGCGTGAACCAAAGGTCAAGTCAAAAACCATGAAAAAGGCCCAGCAAAAGATGTGATTTTCAGAACGGCTCGTCCAATTCTTTGGGACTTAAGCTTTAAAATCTAATCCAAAGAATTCTTATTATAATTGGCTTTTTTACGATCAAAAAAATTGACACCAAGTGAGCCTGTTTTCATAATAATCCGGCTGGGGAAGGAACCGCAAACTTTCACACGCGAACGCAACTACCCTACTCTTTGGGAATCCCGCCATGATTAAAGATCTTGCCTCAATTATCTTTTGCTTTTATCTATCCTTTTCTTTCGCATCAGTTACCCAGGCGGACGTTCTGGTTGATGGTGATTTTGAGTTAAATGGCACCCAAGCTGGTTGGCTATATGGAACGGCCCCCAACAATGCCAACCAAGACGCTGCAGCCCCTGGAATTGATGCGGCAATTGAATTGAACGAGACGCTACGAATCACTGGAAACTTTTTAGGCGGAGCAACGACGAGTTTTTCCGAAGCCTATCAAGAGATTGCGATCGACGGCACTGATTTTTCAGTCGGAGATGAAATCTCATTACAAGGACTTCTTGCCCATCAATCTTCAAACGCGTTGTCTGGCGGGAACGAAGCATTTTTTGAAGTCGCATTCGTTCTCGGTCCATTTCTTAGCGGAACCGTGCAGTCCGCATTCCTGACCGCCGAATCAAAGAAAGACGAGTATCTATTTTTTGAAACCGTAGCAACCACCATTCCTGAAAATGCGACACTTATTCGCGCTTCGGTAAAGTACAAACAAACTGGAAATAGCCCCGGTGTTGCTTGGGCAGAAAACGTCAAACTCGTTAATTTTACGACGGCGGTCCCCGAACCGGGATCGGTCTCCCTCCTCTTCCTAGGAATGATTGGGCTTGCTGCGAAGAGGCGAAAAAGAACCTGCTAGCATCAATCTTTCGCCGTCTACAACCGACGGGCGCAATAATTCAAAGCGACACAAGCCTGGCCTATGCCAGGCTTTTTTTGTATCCGTAATCCGGTTGGGAATTAAAATTACCGGCTGAAAATAGTTCAAAGTGGGCTGAAATAACAAAACTTTTTTTGATTTTTATTTTAACCATACAACTACGCGCACGACTTCTATCAAGGTCTCCCTCCTATCTTTGCCAGACTGAATGCCCCAAGCTTATCTTAATGGCAACACGTATCCCCTAACCTGTTTTGAGTCACCCTAAGCTCTAGGAATTAACGGTTACTGTTCTGATGGATATTGTTATGCGAAGATCGAAGGAAAATTCATATAATGGATTTTTTGCTGAGCCCATTTCACTATTGATCAACTACGCACTATGTCTACCACCACAAAGCCGGATACATCCGAAACTTCTTCTCCCTCTAATCGAATCACCGGCTCGGAGGCAGTTGTACGCTGTCTTCTCGAAGAAGGTGTCGACTTAATCTTTGGTTATCCCGGCGGGGCAATTATGCCCGTTTACGACGAACTCTATAAATACAGCGATCAAATCCACCATGTTCTTGTCCGCCACGAGCAGGGAGCCACTCACGCCGCACAGGGTTACGCGCGCTCATCTGGACGAGTGGGGGCCTGCATTGCGACCTCTGGACCGGGTGCAACAAACCTAATTACCGGCATTGCGGATGCGATGATCGACTCGACACCGATGGTTTGTATCACTGGACAGGTTCCCAAACACCTACTTGGTTCCGATGCGTTTCAGGAAACCGACGTGATGGGAATTACAATTCCCGTAACAAAATGGAGCTTTCAGATCACCGATGCTTCTGAAATTCCTGAGGTCTTTGCAAAGGCGTTTTACGTTGCCAAGTCGGGTCGTCCCGGTCCGGTTGTTATCGATATCACTAAGAACGCACAATTTGGTGAACTTGATTTTCATTACGAACCATGCGAAGTCGTAAAAACATACGTTTCCCGCCCAAATATTGGCGGCGACGAGCTCCAGGAAGCAGCGGATTTAATCAATTCAGCCGAACGACCCTATATTCTTTTTGGACAAGGTGTAATCCTGTCGGAAGCGGAAGCGGAGCTAAAGACCTTTGTCGAAAAAGCTGGCATTCCCGCAGCCTGGACGATCATGGGACTCTCTGCCATGGACACCGACCATCCACTAAACGTTGGCATGCTTGGAATGCATGGTAACTACGGCCCAAATGTCATGATCAATGAATGTGATGTGATGATTGCCATCGGCATGCGTTTTGACGATCGCGTTACCGGCAATCTCGATAAATTTGCCAAGCAGGCCAAAGTCATCCATATCGAAATCGACCGTGCTGAAATTGACAAAAACGTCAAAACGGATGTCGCTCTAGTTGGGGATGCTAAAGAAGTCCTGAATTTGCTCACGCCCCTTGTAAACGAAAACTCCCATGATGCGTGGCACCAAAAATTCAAGGAATGCGACTCCATGGAATTTGAGAAAGTAATTCAGAACGAATGCAGTCCTATCGACGGAATGATGACGATGGGTGAAGTCATCAAGAACCTCAATCAACACACCAAAGGCGAAGCAATCATTGTTACAGACGTCGGGCAGCACCAAATGGTTGCCTGTCGCTACGCAGAATTTAATCAATCTAAAAGTAACATAACCTCAGGTGGACTAGGCACCATGGGGTTCGGACTTCCCGCAGCAATCGGAGCTAAACTTGGTGCACCTGAACGGCAAGTCATCGCTGTCGTAGGAGACGGTGGTATTCAGATGACGATCGAAGAACTCGGAGTCATTTTGCAAACTGACGTTCACGTAAAGATTTTATTGCTGAATAACGAATTTCTTGGAATGGTGCGGCAATGGCAGCAACTGTTTTTTGACAAGCGTTATTCGGCAACTGAAATGGTAAACCCTGACTTTCAAAAAATTGCCGAAGCTTACAAAATCGAAGCCAAACGAATCGATGAACGGGCTGATCTGGATCAAGCGCTCCAAGAAATGCTCAATCATGATGGAGCATACTTTTTAGAAGTCATGGTCGGAAAAGAGAATAATGTATTCCCAATGGTTCCTTCGGGTGCTGGTGTTTCTGAGATCCGACTTGAATAGCAGCAAGCCCCCCCAAACACCCTCTTTCACACCGACCATCAATTTAAAATCCATAGACTGAATTATGCCCCAACAAATTACGATTGCCGTTTTTAGCGAGAACAAAGCTGGATTGCTCCATCGCGTTACGACCAGTTTCACTAGGCGCAAAATAAATATCGAAAGTCTAACGGCTTCTCAAAGCGAAGTTCCCGGCATTCACCGCTACACGATCGTGGTCGAGATAACCCCGGAAGATGCCGATAAATTAGTCCATGCCCTGGAGAAACAAGTCGACATTCAAAAAGCGTTTTGGTATTCCAATGACGAAATAATTTACCGTGAAATTGCGCTCTATAAAATTCGAGCCGAAGCAATGACCGACGGTAGTCCCGCCCTTGAGGTGGTCGACCGACATCATGCACGCATTCTTTCAGTTGAAGAGCACTTTACCGTCATTCAAAAAACAGGGCGTCGAGAAGCGACCACCCAATTGTTTGAGGAACTCGAGCCTTATGGCATTCTCGAATTCGTTCGATCCGGTCGCGTTGCCATTTCGCGACCGATGAAAGAGCTAAAAGACTATCTTGCAGAACTCAAAGTCGCGTCTGCTCGATAACGGGGTTTCTTCTCGACTAGCCTACCTTCATTCCTATAATGCCGGTCAAGAAATTGAGTGGTCGGCTTTACGAATTCATCGCTATTAACGATCCAGTAATCTCTGGTTGAGTGGCTTTATTGATTCAAATTCCGACTGAGGACAATCGATAGGTAGTGCTGATTCATCCACGGGCCTCTTCGGACAGACAATCCTCTCGATTTCTCTAGCTGGTACGCTTACCAGGCCGCGTGAAGCACTTTCGGCCATAACCACTCAATTTTTGAGGGATAAGTGCAAAATGATATTTTGGGACTTTGCCATTTTACTCATCGCGGGAAGAGTGCAATCCGAGTCTAACTTGTTAAAATTATTTGATCGAAGACCATCCGATTCTTATTAGGTAATTCTGATGAAACCCTTTACCTTATTATGCGTTGCCCGAGGCTCTGCTTTCCTGGCTTTCTGTACTTTATTGTTAGCCATCCCCGCTTCAACCGCGGAGGCTCAGTCAGAATTTGAGTTCAAATCTGGCGACAACATATGCTTTATTGGAAATACACTCGCTGACCGGATGCAGCACTACCCCTGGCTCGAGACCTATTTGACTCATGCCAATTCGGGAAAAACACTTACGTTCCGCAACCTAGGTTTTGCGGCCGACGAAATCAAAATTCGTCCGCGCTCGGCGAATTTCGGCACGCCAGATCAATGGCTTTCCAAATGCAATGCAACCGTAGTTTTTTGCTTTTTTGGTTATAACGAAGCACTTCGTGGGGAAGATGGACTATCCCAATTCGAAACGGATCTCGCTTCGTCCATCGACCAAATGCTCGGCCAAAAATACGACGGCAATACTGTTCCACGACTAGCTTTCTTCTCTCCCATTGCCCATGAAGACCTAAAAAGCCCCCATCTCCCAAACGGGGTTTCTAATAATCAGAATTTAGAACTCTACACCAATGCAATGAAGCGAGTTTGTGAGAACAAGAATGTCCCGTTCTACGATCTTTTTTCAATCAGCAAAGAGCTATACAAGAATAGCGACACGCCGTTGACCATGAACGGAATTCACTTAACCGATCACGGCAACCAAGCCCTTGCCAAAAAATTGACCCCGATCCTTTCGCCTTCAAAACCGGTTCCAAAGGACGAGGCTGTAGCAGAACTTCATGCCGCCGTCGTCGACAAAAATTACCACTGGTTTAATCGCTATCGTGTAGTCGACGGTTACAACGTCTTCGGCGGACGCTCTAAACTGGCCTGGTTTAATCAATCCAATGCAGATGTCATGATGCGAGAGATGGAAATGTTCGATGTCATGACGAGCAATCGAGATCGTCACATTGCTTCCATTATTCGAGGGAATCCGGAGCCGATTAAGGATGACAATCTCCCTAAAGATTTAACGGTTCGCCCCAACAAGGTTGGACCTCTGGAAAATGGCGCTTGGCCCTACCTAGGCGGCAAGGAAGCGATTGACAAAATGACAGTTCATCCAAACATGAAGGTCAATCTGTTTGCTTCGGAAGAAATGTTTCCACGTCTAATTAACCCCGTTCAAATGTCATTTGACGCTGACAGTCGGTTATACGTAGCGTGCTGGGAATCCTACCCTCACTGGAACCCAAGCCAGCCAAGAAAAGATTGCATTCTGATCCTGCCTGACAGCGATCAGGACGGTGTCGCTGACGAGAGTATTGTCTTCGCCGATGGCTTAAATTCTGTAACCGGTTTTGAATTTTGGGGAGGGGGCATGTTAGTTGCTGCACCACCTGAAATCTGGTTTCTCAAAGATACCAACGGTGACGACAAAGCTGATCTCAAAATCCGCATGTTGCAGGGCATCTCAAGTGCGGACACGCATCACTCCGCCAACGCTCTCATTGTTGGTGCCGATGGATGGCTTTACTTCTCGCGGGGTATATTTAACGTCGCCAACTTTGAGACACCCACGAAAACCTTTCGCTCAGGCGCTTCGGGTGTGCACCGATTCAATCCACGAACATTCGAATTCGAATTTCATTTCCCAATCGGCCCAAACCCACACGGCGATGTTTTCGATCAGTGGGGATACCAATTTGCAAACGACGGAACCGGCGGTACGGGAAGTTATGTAAACATTGGAAAAGGCATTGGCAATAAGCAATGGTTCAAAAAACGAGTTCGACCGGTCCCGTCCAATGGAATACTATCGAGCAGTCACTTTCCTAAAGAACTCGATGGAAATTTTTTGATCAGTAATGCAATTGGTTTCCTCGGTGTGGCACAGCATAAAATTAGTTACAACGGTGCTGATATCACAGCGGTAGAAATCGAACCTATCGTCTCTTCGACCGACCCGAATTTTCGTCCGAGTGATATGGAAGTCGGTGGAGACGGAGCATTGTACATTGCCGATTGGCACAACGCGCTGATTGGCCATATGCAGCATAATATGCGAGACCCAAATCGCGATCATTCTCATGGCCGCGTTTACCGAGTGACCTACGAAGGCCGACCGCTAGTCGACGCCCCAAAAATGAAAGGAAGGCCAATCTCCGAAGTCTGTCAAAATTTCTTTTCAAAAGAGACATCGACTCGGTATCGGGCGCGTCTTGAACTGACTGGACGCGATAGAGCGGAAGTTGAAATGAAGGTTCTGCAGTTCGCGAAACAGTTAGACCCAAAAAACAGCTCGCCCGAACGGGACGAGGCCCAGGCACTCTTGGAATGCTTATGGGTATTAGAAGAACAGCGTGTACCGAACCTAACGCTGTTGGAACGCGTTTTTGAAGCTGAGGAAGGAAGAGTTCGCGCTGCCTCAATTCGCACACTCGGGCATTGGAATGGAATGGTAGAAGGCTGGGAAACTGTCCTTATGGAAGCCGCGCAAGATCCCTCCGCACTGGTCCGGGCCGAAGCAGTAAAAGCCGCTGTTGATCTTGGTGGACTCGTTGGCGCTGAAGCAGTTTTCGCAGCCAATACCAAGGCGTTAGATCCAGAACTCGACACCGTACTCAGGTACGCAAAATCCCAACTCAACATTGATGAATTGATTCGTCAAATGCTCGTAACTGAAAAGTCCCTCTCGCCAGGCGCAAGAGCATATATATTGGCAACGGGAAAACCTGACGATTTAGTTCGACTGGACCCCAGCGAAGACGTTCATCGCGCCATTCTTGCGCACGTCGAATCTAAAATGGGCATGCTCCAAAATGCGGTCCATTCACTTTCGAAAATAACCAAACAGCCGAAAACAAAACTAATTGTTGATTTGATCAATGAGGAACAAGCAAAGCCAAATGGAAATGTTGTTGGGCTGGGTAATTTGCTCGCTGCCCAGCCAATCCCGGATCTAAAATTGATCC
>WTFU01000009.1 GCA_011523945.1 Mariniblastus sp.
AATTAGCCTATCCAATTAAAGGGCACCGAAAAGGTGCTTATTGGCTAAGCTATTTCCGAATTGACAGTTCACAACTCGTCAAATTCAATCGCGCCTGCCAATTAAATGACTCAATTTTGCGGCACTTGGCCATCAAACTTGACCCGAGATTGGTTGAGCCAATGGTTGCGGTAGCAAAAGGTGAAGCACCGGCGGTAGAGGCGCCCGCAGAAGCGAGCACCGACGCAAAAGCCGAGACGGTTGCAGCGGAGTAAATTTGAAAACCGATTGATTTTCTGGCGAGGTTGACCAAAGGTGTCACTCCTGGCCCCGAAAATACAACTAATAATTTTTGTTTAGCGGATTCAACGGATTGCAAAGCCGCCGAAAAAATTGAAGCTGACCCCCGTCAGTGGATGGCTCTCAAAATTTTGGAGATTACCATGGCTAGTTACAATCGCGTCGTAATCGTTGGAAACTTAACTCGAGACGTCGAACTAAGGTACACCCCCTCAGGGACCGCCGTTACCGACATCGCTCTCGCCGTTAACGACCGGGTCAAAAGAAACGACCAATGGGTTGATGAAGTAAATTTTTTCGATGTAACACTGTGGGGACGCACCGCTGAGGTGGCAGGGGAATACCTCTCCAAAGGTTCCTCAGTTTTAATTGAAGGAAAGTTGAAACAAGATCGTTGGGAGCAGGAAGGTAAAACTCGCACAAAAGTAAAAATCGTAGGCGAAAAAATGCAGATGCTGAGTAGTCGCAACAGCGGAGGATCAGCTGGACGGCCTTCTGGCCCACACACCTCCAACGAACCGGCATCTCAACCTGCACCCGCCGCACCTCAACAAAGTGCACCACCTGACGACGAAGTACCATTTTAATTTTTAAATCGACATTTTAATTCCAGAAAACAGTCGTTTAGACTTTCAAACGGATTTAAAAACAAATAAACCGAGACAGTAAAAAGAGACACTTCGATGCCATCATCTAAATCAAAAAAAATCAGACGGAACAAACCACAGTATTCACGCCTCCCTCGCGGAGAAGGCGGTGGAGTTGAATTACTCTTGATTCAATCGGTTGACCACCTTGGAAAACAGGGAGAAGTCGTCGAAGTTAAAGCTGGCTTCGCGAACAATTATCTCCTGCCACAAGGGCTTGCTACCATTGCCAGTGACCATCACAAGCGAATGGTCGAAAAGCACAAGGTCAAATTACAGGAAATCGAAGCTTCTCGACTAAAAGACCTGAAGGATCTCGCTAAGCACATTGGTAAACAGAGCGTTACCATCGAAGCCAATGCAAACGAGGAAGGTCATCTCTACGGTAGTGTTGGTGCCGCTGAAATCGTTGCTGCTTTGAAGCAGAATGAAATTACGTTGACCAACGACCAGATTCGTCTGGAGGGTGTTTTGAAAGAACTCGGCCTTTACACCGTCAAAGTACATCTCCATCAGGAAATCGAAACTGAACTCAAAGTTTGGGTCGTCCCAACAGTCGACGAATCAGCCTAACTCGGGCAACTTGCCGGAACCCCGAGTTATCGACAAGTTTTCCAAAATTCACCCAAGCCTCGGTAGGTATTTTTTTACCTACCGAGGCTTTTCCTTTGGTTCAAAAAGTCTTTTGAATCATCCGTCAGTCGGTACTTTTTGACTCATCTTTTTTTACGTGACTCCCTCAACCTAAAAATACCCAGAAGTGGTTGTTATCGCCTGCGACGCACTTAAGATGTAGTTGGGTCATCGGTCGATCACAAGGAACAATGGAATGGCAGATAAATTCGACACCTCGACAGGCAACAAACGTCGTAAATTTGTGAAACACGAACCGAGCACGGATCTCTTGACTCGGCAACCACCCTATAACCTCGAGGCTGAGGTTGGGGTGCTCGGAAGCATCATGCTGATGCCCGAAACATGCGACGAAATTGTGAATATTCTTCGTGACGTAGATTTTTATGACGAAGCCCACCGAATTCTGTTTTCCCACATTATGGAGATGCATAATGGCGGAAAGAAAATCGATCCATTGCTGCTTCGTGAGCGACTGGTCGCCTGCGGCGAAATTGAGTCGATTGGCGGCGCTGGACGACTAGCCGAGATCTTCACCTCGGTGCCTAACGCAGCACACGTCACCTATTACGCCAACATCGTGCGGAGTAAAGCGACCTCGCGACAGTTGATTAACACGTGCTCCGACTTGTTGAACGAGGCGTACCTCCCCGAAGGTGATCCGGACATTCTTCTCAACGACGCGGAACAAAAAGTATTCGCAATTCGCGAAAGCCGCCAGTCCAACAACCTAACTCCCATCGACGAAATACTTTCAGACGCTGTGGATCGGATGGAAGCCAGGATGGCCGGCAAAGGCCAGGAAGGCACCGTGGAAACTGGGTTCACTGATCTCGACAAAATGACGGGTGGCCTGCATGCATCTGAGTTGGTGATCTTGGCGGCACGCCCGAGTATGGGAAAGACTGCCTTCGCGATGAACATCGCCGAAAACGTCGTGTTGAAATCACGAAAGCCCGTCTTGTTCATTAGTTTGGAAATGGCCTCCATCGAATTAATTGAGCGGATGCTCTGCTCCGTCGCAAAGGTGAACGGTCACCAACTTCGTGGCGGGACGCTCAGTGCAGACAATCGAAAGAAGGTGGTCAAGGCGGTCGGCGAATTGAATTCAGTCCCACTTTTCATCGACGACTCACCAACTCGAAATGTGTCGGAAATTGCCGGTGCAGCACGGCGCATCAAACGTAAAGAAAATGGATTGGGACTTGTTGTCATCGATTACCTGCAGTTGATTCAACCCGATAATTCGAATGATGCAAGACAGGAACAAGTGGCAAAAATTGCGAGGCGCCTCAAAGGACTGGCCCGTGAATTGAAGACACCAATCCTGTGCCTGTCCCAACTGAATCGACAGGCGGAAGATTCTCGCGACCATCGGCCTAAACTCAGCCACCTTCGTGAATCGGGAGCGATTGAGCAGGACGCTGATGTGGTTATGTTTGTTCACCGCGAAAGCTACTTCCAGAAAGGGCAACCGGAAGAGGAAGTGAATCAAAACGAAGCATTAATCATTATTGAAAAACAACGAAACGGCCCAACTGGCGATGTCGAGCTTCACTGGGAGCGAGATTTCACTCGATTTTCAAATCGCGCTCCAGAGCGCTACAGCGAATTTGATGATTTTCCCGGGTAGATTCGCGGACCAATGCTTTTCAATCGCGGGAGCGTTCTAACGTCGCCGACGACGACTCATGATGGCCAGTGCCCCCAAGCCAAGCAGTGCGGCACTCGACGGCTCCGGGACACTCTGGATGTTCCACGAAAATCCAAAATCCGTTGCAGAGTTACCCGAAATCCGAAAGGTGTAATCGCCTGCATCGAGGCCCTCAAAAAAGATATGTTCGTTGTTGTAAGCAGATCCATTGCTTGCATCGAGAAGCGTTCCCAGAAACGTCCCCGATGAATCAAACAGCTCAAGATTCAGATCCGCAAGATTTCTTTCAGCGTCAAAGGCAATACCGGAATTGACGTCAACGATGTCCATATTCCAACTTAAGACAGCCGACAAACTTGCATTGCCGCCGGAGCCGATTGAAAAGTCATAGAAGAGATCTTTGCTTCCATCAAAATTACCATAGTCCCATCCCAAGTTATTTATGTTCGAAGTCGGATCAGTGGTCGACCCTTCGAATTGCCCCCCCTCAAAAATGTGATAACTGTTGAAGATATTCAACTCACCAAAACCAAACACCTCGTCCATTGGCCGTGTCGATGTTCGATCCCAAGATGCAAACTCATCTTTCGTGGCTCCTGCAAATAGTGTCGCACGAATAACTTCGTTTTGGACAAAATCAGTTCCTGAACCAGCATGTTTTAGCAGCGCCGCTGCGCTACCCACCACTGGCGTTGAAAAACTAGTGGCACCGGCGGACGGCACTACGATAGAAGTTGCAAATCTTGGCGCACCATATACAGAAGTTAAGCTTTGGGAATGAAGCCCATCGGACCGGCCCACAGCAATCGCGTTGTAGCTGGGCGTTAAAACTTGTGGCGTTGCACTCGTCGATCCGTTGTTGGCACCGACTACCATTACTGTATTGTCGCGATTGATAACAAAATCAAAACGCTCAAGAATATCTTCAGCTTGTGCCGTCGTCAGACCGTTACCCACGTAACTATGATTTCCAACATCAAAGGCCGGCGTCGAATTTAGATCGTTTCCACTGAGGGCATTAAGCCAATTAAATATGTAATCATTAGCATCGTAGCCTGTGATATTACTGATTCCACCAGTCATACTCGATGAATTTCCGTAAAAATTACGGGCCACCGCGGTACCGTGACTGTTCGCACCGAAAGCCCCCGAACCCTCGGTAAACGTCTTTCCAGCGAACTCGGAAATAGCGATATCGGGCATATAATTTCCCGAGCCATCAGGCGCTTCGGCTTGCATAACGTTCAACCCCGCGCCGTCTTCAAGGCTACCACCTTTTTCAGAAAGCAGGTCATTGAAACCAATCTCTGCCTTCCAACTCTGCCCAAAGGTCAGGGTAGTAGGTAACAAACTGGTAGCAAGAACAAGCACGATGAGTCGATAATTCATTTCCAATGACTCCGCTACTCTATATTCGAATACCAAAATCCCCCGTTATCAGGGACCTAAATAGTATAATTACCGACGACGCCAAGTTTCAAAATATAGTAATTTTTGCGACAGATTA
The DNA here is from genome assembly GCA_011523945.1 of Mariniblastus sp. Taxonomy (GTDB): domain Bacteria; phylum Planctomycetota; class Planctomycetia; order Pirellulales; family Pirellulaceae; genus Mariniblastus. The sequence goes on from WTFU01000009.1 coordinate 4,721, forward strand.
AACCTAAATTTATCCAACATTCCGTTCCCCCATCCCGCTAACAGAGATCTAACCTACCGCGATAACGTCCTGACTCAACACAACACGATTGCACTTCGATTTCCCTTACTCGATAATGTGGTTGGCGCTTAACTGGGGAAAGCCCAGGGTAGCCTCAAGACTCCCCCGACCTACGACGTTCTGGTAACTGTGACCGTAATTCAATGAAAGATAATGGCATTGTAATTCTCGACGAAGTTGAGAACTGTCCTTACTTAGACGGTGAATCTGCCCGCATGCCTCTGCGCATGCCACTAAAAAAATTGACTCCGGAAGGGATTGATCAATTGCTTTACGAGGGCAATCGCCGTACCGGAGAATTTATCTATCAAACTCAATGTGCGAGCTGTCGCGCCTGTGAACCGATTCGAATCGATTCTTATGAATACAAATTCAGCAAAAATCAGCGGCGTCAATTAAATCGGGGGGACAAAAAGTTCACACAACGATTTGGGCCACTTCGTTGCGACGATTCAAGACTCCATCTTTTTAACAAACATCGCAAATTGCGGGGTCTAGCCAAAAATGATTTGGACATCGACGCCGAAGAGTATACTTGGGGATTCGTGCGTAGTTGTTTTGACTCATTTGAAATCACTTACTGGTTGGAAGATCGGCTGGTTTGCGTTTCAGTCTGCGATCTCGGCAAGACCTCGCTGTCCGCTGTCTACACTTTTTTTGACACGGATTTTCAATCAGATGGCTTGGGAACCTATTCAATTCTCAAACAAATTGAACTTTGTCAGCGCAGGTCAATCAATCATCTTTACCTTGGCTACTACATCGCTGACTCACCTCACATGAATTACAAATCCCGGTTTCTGCCCAATCAACGGTTGATCGACGGTCGCTGGACGTCGTTTCGTTCAAAAAAAAATGACGCAGAATTTCCAGCATCGCAAGATAGTTGATAGATTAACGTTTTGGCATTTCCCTTCCTTAACTGTGGAAAATCTGAATGGATCGAAGAAAATTTATTCAAACCGGCTCCGCTGCCGTCGCGCTCTCAGGAACCCAGGCGTTTCCTAAATCTCAGACCACCCCAAGGCAAAAAAGGCGTGTCTGCTTAATTGGTTGCGGATGGTATGGAAAGATTGATCTTTTCCGGATGCTTCAAGTAGAGGATGTCGAAGTCGTCTCGTTGTGTGATGTCGACGCAAAGATGCTCGAAGAAGCGGCAGACCGAGTTGCTGCGAGGCAAGCCTCGGGTAACCGCCCACAAACCTTCGCGGATTATCGGAAAATGCTCGCCGAAGTGGACGCAGATATCGCTCTAATTGCGACTCCGGATCATTGGCACGCGCTGCCCATGATCGCTGCCTGCCAAAACGGACTCGACGTTTATGTACAGAAGCCGATCGGTATCGATGTTCTTGAATGCGAGTCAATGCTCGCTGCTGCCAGAAAGTACAACCGAGTGGTTCAGGTGGGAATGCAAAGACGGAGTACGCCTCACCTAATCGAAGCCAAAAAACAAATTGTAGATTCTGGTCTTCTGGGTGACATTGGGCTGGCAGAAGTCTATTGTTACTATCACATGAGAGCGAAAACGAATCCACCTGACCTTCCCGCCCCTCCTCACTTGAACTACGACCTGTGGACCGGTCCCGCACCAATGCGTCCCTATAACGACCTCGTTCATCCGCGCCGATGGCGGGCATTCATGGAATACAGCAACGGGATTGTTGGTGACATGTGTGTGCATATGCTAGACACCGTTCGCTGGATGTTAGCTCTTGGCTGGCCCTCCCGTATTGCTTCGACCGGCGGCATATTCGTTGAAACCGACAGCAAAGCCAACACGACTGATACGCAATCCGCCGCGTTCGATTTCGAAGACCTTCGCGTGCAATGGCAACACCGAAGTTATGGTCATGCAGCGGATCCAGAATACCCCTGGGGGGCAACGCTATACGGCTCTAAAGGAACGCTAAGACTAAGCGTGCATAAATGGGAATATAAGCCGGTCAATAAGCGGGAGAAAACCATCTCACAGGATGCGGTCTACGAATTGGAACAGTATCCGGAAGATAAAATTGAAAAGGATCTCGAAAGACATGTCGCTCCGGCAGTCCGCGGCCACATGAAGAACTTCCTTGATTGCGTGACCTCTCGGGAGCGTCCAGTCGCGGACATTGAGGAAGGTCATATCTCCGCGACAAGTTGCATCCTCGCAAATGTTGCCATGAAGCTTGGGAGAACACTTCATTGGGACCCAAAGACTTCGCGTATCCTTAATGACGACGAGGCGAATCAGTTATTGAGCCGGGACTATCGAGAGCCGTGGGTCCACCCAGACCCTTCTACTGTTTAGATAAAACACCACTTGGAATAGCAGGAATCTTATGGCAGGGACCAATTTCAGTCGGCGAAAATTCACAGCGGCAGCCTCCCTTGGCTTAATCACTACCTACGCGCCGCAGGCGTTCGCCCGCCAGGATGCCGGTGCGGCACCTTCTGACAAAAATGGACCGCGCGAGGCAGACTTTCAACGCGACTATGATGCCCCGAGCTTCAAACCCAGCTGGAAGAAGGCACAGGTAAATCGCACGATGGCTCAGGACTTTGTAATTTACGCCCACTCGGATCTACCGATGGTAAAAAAATTACTTACCCGTGAACCGGGGTTGCTAAACGCGACTCTCGACTGGGGTGGAGGCGACTGGGAAACCGCACTTGGCGGTGCGTCTCATATGGGACGGCGCGACATCGTCGAATATCTGCTAGAGCAGGGCGGACGGCCGGATATCTTTTGCTTTACCATGCTTGGAATGCTCGAACCAGTCCGTTCCATGTTGGAACTTCAACCCGCTCTGATTGACGCCAAAGGGCCACATGGATTCAGCCTCCACTTTCATGCTCAAGTTGGTCAGGAGAAATCTAAAAAAGTTCTTAACTACCTACAGTCAGTCAAAGAGGTCGAATTGAGGCCAGTTCCCTTTTTAAGAAAAAAGAAGAACTAGTAAACGGAAAATTTGAACTGAAAAGCAGTCCCTAAACTAAGCCGCGAACGAACGGCAGATGGCATATCTTGACCGCCGCGACGGAGGTGACCATGCATCAGATTGCACAGTGAAAGACGTACGTTGAGACCTCTTCAAACGAGATTACTGATTTTCGAGAGTGCCCGCTTCTGTCAGTAAAACTCGACTTCCGCTGGCAATATCAGCATAAGTTGTGTGTTTTCCACTGGGCCAATAAACATCGACCCGATCAATTTTATCTCGAGTCCCCATCCCGATGTGGATTCGTTTTGAGTTTTGAGTCGACACACCTTCACCGCAATTTAATTGAAACATCCGTTTTTCGTCACCGCACGTCACTAGTAACCGTGCCCCAAATGGATCTCGTGGACTCCACTCTTCTGATGGAGTTGCAGTATCTTGCCCCCCCACCAAAGTGACCTCAACAAACGAATTGTTACGGCTCACTTGTTCACCCATTTTATTTTTGGCAATTCGAAACCGCGGGAAATTCGGACTTGTAATTCCCAAATCCAACCATCCATCACGGTCATAATCTAACAGGGCAAATCCTCGGCCATCCTCACGAAAATCAACACCGGAGACCAGTGACAAATCTTTGTAATTTCCATCTTGCCTCATGAAAAGGCGGTTTCGTTCACCTCCACTCAGCGCATTACTTCGGAAAACTGCGCCGGGCTTTGGGTCGTCGGCTAATGGAAAAGTCATCATTTCCATACCCTCTTCCGGTCCCCACTGTTCCAAGTTTGAGAACTCATCGTCTACATCTGGAGCGAAACGCACGGCCGTGCGCCACAGGCAGCTTCACAAATCCTTATCGTTAGCTACTTCTTTGGGCGGCGTGTAAAACCCGCTCGCTACATAAATATCTAACTCTCCATCGTTGTTGAAATCAGCAAACTGGCCGCCGTAAGACCAACCAACACACGACACATGCTGTTGTTCTTCATCGGAACCGGC
>WTFU01000094.1 GCA_011523945.1 Mariniblastus sp.
TTTGACAGCTTCGAGCACATCGCGCCCCGCCAAGTCAATGGCTGCGGCGCGGTCTAAATCGAGATCAATATTTGCACTTTTAGCCGCGATAATAGCTTGTGTGACCCTGTCAATGTCGCCCACAGCGAGATAATGACCTTCGAGATTTTGGGTCTCAATTCCCGACTTGTCATTTGACTGAATACCTGCCTGATGCGCCATGATTTTTGCATTAACAACCCTCGACGCATCAACGCGGCGAAAATTCATCGCAATGAGTTGGACCATTTTTACCGGTGCACCGGAAGTGAGTGCTCGAAACCAAAGGGCTCCAAAATTTAAAAACGCAAAGAAAGTGATGAGCACAAATAAGCCGCCGATGGCGGTTCCAGCCCAAAACAAAATGGTCAAAATCGGTGGCACGCTTTACCCTTTCGATGGACTCTTCGTTTGGCGGAAAACGTGCCCACAGTCACACTCTTTTCTTCTTACGTGCAATTGTGCTTTGCATTGCGGGCACTGCTTATTCCAAGATTTCTGTTTAGGCTCGCCAGCTTGGCTTGCTTTTCGTGCCGCGTGCAACTGCTCTTTGCGAGACTCATCGGCTAATTGGACAGCGCATTGAGGGTGAATCCCATCCTTGGAGTAAGATGATTCTCCGCAGACGGGGCACGATTTCGATTTTCGAATCGCGTATTCAAAGGTCCGAGTTCCATTCGTCATCTTGCCGCCTTTTCGTTAAACGAGTTCGGGCGTTTGCCATGCCGATTTCCTGACAAACTGGAAAGTTGTTTCGGTTTCGCAGAGTGTTCATTGGAACTGGAGGAAATTCCAGTTCATACGAACAAGCAAGCGAAAGTTCGGCCGTGATCGTCAGTCGCTGATTATGCAATCGGGGGGATGTCTAAGACATCTCTCACAGACGCAATCGCATCCAGCCTCCTGGGATTTGATTGCAGCCTGTAACGAAGGCGACGCCGGATTGTAAGGCACGCCAGTGGCTGCGTCCATCATGCAAAATGAGATCGGCAGGTTATTAGATTAAATACATGAGCAAGATTGTATCGCTGGGTGGAAGCTGCTTCCTCGGTGAGGCTCCGATTCCGACGGGGAGGGTTCTCCCTTGGCGCATAAAAAAAGCCTCGGCAAAATTTACCAAGGCAGTTTAGCGACGCTGACGGGACTCGAACCCGCAACCTCCGGATCGACAGTCCGGGACTCTAACCAATTGAGCTACAGCGCCTGAAACACTCTTGCGAGCACTTGTGAAATAGAAAATTATCCTGAATCCACGTCGTTTGCAAGTCGTAATGTAAATTTCGGTGAAATCCATTTGGAACTGTAGGAAATGCTGGGTTTCCTGCGATAGTTTTTACGAATCTCTGTGTTTTTTTTGCTTGGAAACGGCATTGGCAGATTGAAAGAAGATTGCTTAGGTTTCCAAGGCGGAAAAAGTCTGTTTGTTTTGCTATTCACTCCCTCGCAGAGCCGGCATTTTCCACCTGAAATATCCCTACAATCGGTTTGAAGGTGGGGAGGCACCTAAAACTTGCTCCATTGGTTTCTAAGGTCAATCCCCCGCGTCAGTCTGAAAACCTAGACTAAAGACAGTAACTGGATTGCTTTTTCAAAAGATTCCGGATTGAAATGGAGAGACTATGAATTCTTTTACAGACTCAATTGGCGACCTTGCCCAGCAAGTTTCAAAGGAAATGGGTGGAATAACGCAAAATCTAACCGGAACCGGATGGGCAACCCTATCACTTGCGTTGCTTATTACTGGCTGGTACTTATTGAGCGGCAATTCTATCAAGACGTCGTAAATGAGGTCTTTTTCAGTCACCGAAGCGTAGCCTGAAGCCCTTTAGGAATTCAAGAGATTGCCAAAAAAGCGAGGAGCCAGCGGTTAGAAAAGGCTTCCATTCGCTTCAAATCCAAGATTCTCGATTGTCGTTCTGTCTTGAGCGGCCGCCTTTTTTTTGCCGGCACGCCGGTGGATTTCCATTCGGTGGTAGATCAAAACGGCAGTCATTCGCCTCGCCATCTTCTTCCGTCGAGCGATTTGTTGTGCGGAAAAATCCGGGGTGTTATAGAGTGAACTATTGAGCGCAAGCTCCATGAATTCGGAAGCCAGAATTGCACAATCTAGATCTTCCAGTGCATTTTCATAGCTGCTTGGTGCATTTAAGTTGGGATTTAAGACTTGGAATTCGCTGATGGTGACCGGCTCGGATCCTTGGTCCGTCGCGGAAAGATTCTTGGATTGCCATTTTCGCCGACCCGATACGAAACCACGTGTGTCGAGATACATGCTGGCTTTTTGTAGCTGTGTCAGGCATGCCTCCGAGTTTGGAAGGCTGTTCGCGACAGTTGTGAAACTTAGCCCCAGTTCTTGTAATCTTTGTCGATCGCGATCAGCGAGTTCGTTCGCTCCAAGGTCTTCATTAATCAAAGCGCGTGTAGCGAGCATTACCCCTAAGCTATTTTTATCGATTTGTTTCAACGCTCTCGCGTTAGATATTCCTTTTTCAAGTTTTTCACCAAATGCGAAGCTCGTTTTTGAATCCGCGGTTTCTACCGGAGGGTTTTCCTGCATCAATTCGGTAACGATTCCTTGAATAAACGAAACTTGGGTTTCCAATTTTCCTTCGTAATTTTTAATTTTTCGATCGAGCTCTGCTAATGCCCGATCGCGCTGGTTTAGTGTGCGCGACAGCAGGCCCATAGCGACGGCCGTTCGCACGTCCAGCGGAACAATGTAGTTACAGCCCCAGTATTCTAGTTCTTCGGATTCAATGGCCTTTTTGATGTCTTGGTTCGCACGCGACAATTCTTTTTGGGCCAGAGCTCGAAAGTATGCGAGGTTGTTTAATTCAATGGGGGTGCGGGATATTTTGCCTGAGAGTTGGAGCTTGTAATTTTCCAGTGCTAAATCAAATTCCCCGAGGTACTGGAGGCAGGTAGAGCGAATTTGATGAGCCATCGCGTCTTCAGGAGTCAGTTCAAGGATTTCATCGCAAAGCGTGATTCCTAATTCCCCCTGATCATTTTCGGCTAGTAAGTTTGCATAGGCTAGTTTAATTTGCCTGTTTTCAGGTGCTTCCCGAAACGCACTTTCCATGATTTTCATGGCTTCGTCGGAGTGTCCTCCCTCAGCAAGGTTCATGGCTTTTGCAAAGTTCCATTTTGCCGATTCCTCGCGGCAACCAACGAGGCTGGTCAGAACGATCAACCCAGCAGCCAAGATGATCTGGTGTTTCCGTGAGAAACGGAAATATTCATTTGTACAAGGTGATTTTAAAGTCAATGAATTTTTAAATTTTAGAAAGGCGGAATTGAAAAGTGGGACTAAATCATAGTTGTTCTACGTGTCAGACGAATCAGGGGGTTCGAGGAAATTTCGCGTCGCCTGGAGCAGTTCATTTTTGATGAGTTGGAGTTGATTTCGATTGCGAATCTTGTTTCCCTGTTCATCGGTCACATAAAAGACATCAATAACTTGATGGGCGTAAGTCGAGATTCTCGCGTAGGTCACATCAAGTCCGAGTCGATGTAACTTCTTGGTTAACTTATACAGTAAACCTGACTTGTCGTAAGCAAAAACATCGATAATGGTAGCCGAGCTAACGGTTTCATTGTCAATTTTTACACGAATCTCGGGCCGCGAAAGCTTGAGTGCGGGGCTTTCTTCCTTTTGCCATTTTGCGGGAAATTTTGGTGGGTCTTCATCGACTTCTAATACCAAATCGAGAGCCCGTCGTTTAATGTCGGCATAACGGGCTGGATTGGGTTTAGAGAATTGCTTGTCCTCAAATTGAATCCAGTAGAAGACTAAGGAATCGCCCATGGGTTTGATGTCAGCCGCTCGAATCTGCAAACCTAGACTGCTGAGCATTCCTGTTATCTTGTAAAAGATTCCAGTCCTTCGGCTCGAAACCTTGCCAATGCAAATTTCATAGAGTTTAGATTTTTCGAGGCGGCTAATTTCGCAGATCGCTTCGCGAGGATTGACGCGGCGAATTTCATTTAGCCGAGCTGCGATTGTCTCGGGAGAGTGAGATTCACAGTAGCTGCACGGGAGCGTTTCAACTTTATTTCTAAGCCAATTTTTCTCGTCTTCTGAATCAGCTTGTTCGGCGACTAAATTGTAGACGCCATCGAATCGCTCTTTCTCAAGATTTTCGTTTTCGCCCGACAAGACGCTCTTCGCACGTTTGTACAAGCCCGTCAGTAACCCTTGCTTCCAGGGGTTTAAAACCCCAGGGCCCACGGCAGAGATATCAGCACAGGTAAGAACATAGAGCATTGAGAGCATCTGGACGGAGCCAACATGGAAGCAAATTCGGCGACCATTTCATCGTCATTAATGTCCCGATGAAGTGCCAGATGTGACATGACGAGATGGTTATGGACGAGAAATTTGATCGTCTCCGTTTCGTCTTCGGTTAAGTCAAAACGCTCGCCAGTGGAAGCCGCAATTCGCCTGCCAACCTCACTGTGATCTTCGTGAAAACCTTTGCCCAGATCATGCAGGAGGATTGCTAGGTGCAGAATGTTTTTGTCTCGAATATTGCGATAGGTAGCGCCTACAGTATTCTGAATATCTGCAAATTTGGTCAAATTTTCCAGCGCCTGCAGTGAGTGTTCATCGACGGTGAATTTGTGATATTCGTTGAATTGTAATAAACCGCGGGCATGTTCAAATTCCGGAATGATTTTCCAGAGAACTTTCATTTCATGGAGACGCCGCAATTGAGAAGCGAGCCCGTGGGTATTTGAAAGCAGTGCCATGAATCGGCGGGCGCTTTCGCGAGTAAATTTAATGTCAGGGTTTTTCAGCATTTCGTGTCGAATTGCGATCCACGTATCGTGTTCAATGGCTTTGTCATGAAGACAAGCCAGTTGCATTAACCTCAGTACTTGCTCGAGGTTTTTCTTGACCGACTCAAGGTGGGGTTTAGTGACGCCGATTTGGGTGGCGCCCATACGGAAATGATCGTCAATCTGCCGCGTCACCAAAGGCTCTAGCATCGTTACTGCCTGGGCTTTTTTGCGGCTCGTACTTTTGGCAACAAAATGTTCGCAGACATAGTGAATTCGGCTGGTGTAACGAAAGTATTGACGCATGAATTCTTCGACAGAAAGCAACGCGTCATCTCCCGAGAAGCCGAATCGCTCAGCCAGGCGTACTTGTTCGTTACGCCCAAGCCCATCATTGGCGCGATTCGCATGAAAGTGCATTTCATTGCGCACTCTGAGAAGAAATTCGCTGGAATTGTTGAGTTGTGTCGAGTCTGCCGTTGATAAAGCGCCCTTCGCGAGTAGGCGGTCAATATCTGTTTCGCCAAATTGGACATAACCGAGCCAGCGGATGAGGTGAATGTCTCTCAGTCCACCGCGGGATTTTTTAACATTGGGACGAAGAAGGTAGACAGTCTCACCAAACTCGACGCGTTCTTTTTCCCGCGCCGCAATAATCGCTTTGATAATGTTAAACGTTTTTCGATTGGTGATCCGTTTAAATCGGCCGGTAAAGTAACGGAACAGTTCTTCATTGCCTGCCAGTAAGCGAGCTTCCGTTAGAGAGGAAAAGATATAGGCATCTTTGAGCGACATACTACAAGCGTCGCGGGGAGTACGTAGGCTGTAACCCAATTGAAAGCCAGAATCGGTTATGTCTTGGGAGATTCGGCGAGAAAACTCAACGATGTCGTCAGTTAAACTTCCTTGATAAAGCACCATGAGGTCGACGTCGGAAAATGGTGCAACGTCTCTTCGGCCGCAACCGCCCAGGAGAACCAGACTGATTCGAGAAATCAGGCCCGGCGAAATTTCCGAAAGTGCTTTTTCGTAAATCTTGATTAAGATCGAGTCGAGCAGGTCGGAGATAAGGTGGCAAGTTTCCTTGCCGGAAGCGCCTTCGTCATGTAACTTTCGAATCTCGACAAGGCTCGATTTCCACCGTTCGCGGGATTCGAGAACGTTAGGGCGAATGCCGATTCCATTGGTCATGGTGGGATTAGCTCTTTCCATCCCGTAGGATGGTTAATTCATCGATGATTACAGTCTGGGGTCGGTTACCTCGATAGTTAATAAACAGGCGGCGCTGGACAGAGGGCAACGCGTGTGGTCGGTCGCGAAGCCCTGTTGCTTATTCCGTCCTATTTATTTGGCGGGGCAAGTTTTAAACCGCGTCCGCGCCGGTTTCGCCAGTTCGAATTCGAATGACTTCGGATAGATCGGAGACAAAAATTTTACCGTCACCCATTTGGCCGGTTTGTGCTTTTCCGATAATGGTGTCAATCACACTCCGAAGCCTCTCTTCAGAGACAACTACCTCGACTTTAACTTTGGGGACGAAGTCGATGGCGTATTCGTTGCCACGGTACATTTCAGTGTGGCCTTTCTGGCGACCATAGCCTTTAACTTCAGTAATCGTCATCCCCTCTACACCACACTCGGTGAGTGCTGTTTTGATGTCATCGAGCTTAAAGTGACGAATAATGGCTTCTATCTTTTTCATTAAATGTATCCTTGACCACCGTATTATTTGGTTTGCGGCACATCCAACCTTGATCGGAGGACGCAAAGGACTCGTGACCGACTACGTGTCGGTGACCACACTGGAGTCTCCTCAATTGTAACGCATTGTCGCTAAATTCTAATCCTGCTGACAAGATTGTTTTTTCTACTGAATTCGGGAGTCCGAAATCTTCAGACTACCGATTTATCCATGGGAAATCAGCCATTGCGACGCCGGCAAGGATGGAATCTTAGCCAACGAATGCAGGATTGTAGATTTAGGGTGTAAATTTTTTGTCAGGATTTGTCTTGCCGACCTACATTCCATTCCGTTTCCGGGCATCGGTCGAGCTGGTTTGTGTATCTCGCTAATACAAAAAGTAAGTCGCCGAGGCGGTTAAGATAGATAAGCTCAAGTGATAAATCAGTTGTTGTTTCCGAGTTTATTAGCTCTACCAGCTGTCGTTCGGCGCGACGGCAAACGGATCTGGCAAGATGTAACGTACCTCCGGTGCGCCCGCCCCCGGGGAGGATAAACGCTTTGAGCGGAGTGAGCTCCTCATCGTATTGATCGATTGCTCTCTCTAATTCAGCCACTCTTTCCGGCGGGAAGTCTGGAATGCGGTCTGAACTGCTCAAACAGGCGGCGACTCGACTACCGAGGTCAAATAAGTCATGCTGGATTCGTGTCAGAAGTGCGTTGAGCGATACCGACTGATTTTCAACACGTGATAAACCAATAAAAGAGTTGACTTCGTCTATTGAACCACAGACTTTAATTGCCGAATGAGATTTGGAAACACGCACTCCACCGAGTAAGCCGGTTTCGCCGTGATCACCGGTTTTGGTATATATTTTCATTGAATTCCAAAATGACTTTTAGGGTCATTTGTTTTATGGGTTGGATATTAAAAGGATCTTACCGTGGCTAAAGTAAAATCTTGCGGATTTTTAATTTATCGAGATGATCCTAGCCCATCCTTCCTTTTAATGCGACATGCAGACCGCTGGGATCTGCCTAAGGGGCATGTGGACGAAGGAGAATCTAACCTTGAATGCGCTTATCGTGAACTCGAAGAGGAAACTGGGATTCGGGCCGAACATGTTTTGATGGATGAGCACTTTAAGTTTAAGAACAAGTATATCGTGAAATATGATGAAAGTGGTGAGGTGGTCAAAAAGAAGAAATTGATTATCTACCTTGCGAAACTGTTGGTGCCGGTAGAAATTAATCCGACTGAGCATGAAGGGTTTGAGTGGTTCTCTTGGTCGCCACCGCATCAAATTCAGAAAAAGACGATTGACCCATTGCTGCAGCACTTGGAGGACTACTGGAGTGAGGTCGACAACAGCGTCCGCGGCAATGTTTAATGTTCTGATATGCGGCGTGTTTTTTTCGCCTTCTTTATCAACAGTACCGCCCATTTAGTTTGTGCGGCGCCGAGACCATTCAGATTGAGTTCTGCTTTCGCGAACTTGTGGTGCATTCGCGAATTGATTGAAGTACGTGAGGTGAAATGGGGTGATTTTCATTGGCGGATGCGATATCTCTGCCCATGGGGGGTACTCAAGTAATGAGGTGCCAGAGGATTACGGCACAATGCAGAGTTGGTGCTTGTTTGAGTGTGGTTGCTCTTTTGGTTGACATGAAATGAAGAGCAGCGATCTTAGGTTGTGCGATGTTAGCAGTTTTGGTCTTGGTTGGTGAGTTGTCGATGGGAAACCTATTTGTTCCTGTTGATGGATCGGTCAGACAAGAAGTGTTTTAATACCGCAGATTCGCTCAGATCTCGGGGGTCGCGAAATACGAAGTTCCTTGGCAGGCAAAGGTTGCGCATTGGCGATTGTACTCCCAGCAATCTCGACAGTGCGGAGTTTTACATCTCTCACACAACACCATTTGCTCGTTAATCGCGCCGCTGCAGATTGGACACGTAATCGATTCCAGGACGGTTGCATTGTTTTCGTTCAGGAAAGCTAGCCCTACAGCTGACACTAGCATTAATTGATCAAAAAAATCGAGTGAGTAACGGATGAAGTTATGCAGTGTGCCAACATCCTTGAGAAAGCCGGGTTTTTGAATCAGCAACTTCCCTCGTTTGATTGTGATATTGAGTTGATAGGGC